>CAYOSP010000015.1:43770-49854 GCA_964406675.1 uncultured Eubacteriales bacterium
CGTGGTCCGTGGTGCGTGGTCCCTGGTGCGTGGTCCCTGGTGCGTGGTCCGTGGTGCGTGGCGCTCGGCTCAGAGCAGTGCGGCGACCACCACCAGAGCGGCGGACGCACCGAGGGCCACCGTGACGTCACGACCGGTCATGACACCACGCTCCATCCGGGTGCGACCCTCGCCGCCACGGTAGCATCTCGCCTCCATGGCGAGCGCGAGCCGATCGGCGCGGCGGAACAGGCCGACGAACAGCGGGACCATCACCGGCAGATAGGCCTTCGCCCGCGTGAGCGGGCCGCCCCTGTCGAACCGCGCCCCGCGAGCCGCCTGGGCCACCATGATCCGCTCGGCCTCCTCGGCGGTCGTCGGGATGAAGCGCAAGGCGATGGACAGCATCATCGCGAGGTCGTGCACGGGCAGCCGCAGACGAGCGAGCGGGCCGAGCATCCGTTCGATCCCGTCGGTGAGCGCGATCATGGGGGTGGTGAGGGTGAGGAGCGACGTGCCCACCACCAGCAGGGCGATGCGCGACGCGAAGAACGCGCCGGCGATCAGCCCGTCGCCGTCCACCGCCACCGGCCCCAGACGGAGCAGCGCCTCGGTCGCCGGTCGCCACCGCAGCGCGTGGGCGAGCACGGTGAAGGCGAGCAGGATCGAGACCGCCCGCATCCCCACGAAGGCGTCGCGCGGCCCCAGTCGCGCGACCGCCACCACGCCCGCCACCCCGAGCGCGAGCACGGCGAGTCCCGCGAATCCGTCGACGAGGAACACGCAGACGGCGAACACGAGCACGACGGCCGTCTTGGCCACCGGATCCAGACCGTGCACGAGGCTCTCGCCGGGGACGTACCTGCCCATGCCTCTGAGCGCTCTCATCGCGACCATCCCGCCGCGTCCAGCAGGTCGCGAGCGAACACCTCGACGTCCGGCGAGGGTCGCAGCCCCGGAGCGCCCCTCTCCCTGGCGGCCATCGCCACGCGTACCAGCGCCGGCAGCGGCAGACCCGCCCGGGCGTAGACCTCGCTCGCCGCCGGGGACGCCGGGTCCTCCGGCGCCTGCTCCGACACGCCGTCGGCCAGCAGCACGACCCGGTCCGCCAGGCCGATCCACTCGTCGAGATCGTGCGAGGCGAGCAGGACGCCCATCCGCGACCTCGCTTCTCCGACCACGCGCTTCACCGACCGGCGCCCCGCGGAGTCCAGGCCCGCCGTCGGCTCGTCCATCGCCAGGTACGCGGGCTCCAGCGCGAGCACCCCGGCGATGGCCGCCCGGCGCGCCTCGCCCCCGGACAGCGTGTGCGGCGAGGCCTCGGCGAAGCGCTCGTCGTCCAGACCCACCCGGTCGAGGGCGACGGCGGCGATCCTCCGCGCCTCCGCCCGCGAGGCGCCCAGATTGCGGGGTCCGAAAGCCACGTCCTCGATCACCGTCTCGCCGAACAGCTGCGTCTCCGGGTCCTGGAACACGAGACCCACGCTGCCCGCCGGAACCTCCGCACCGTGCCGGCGGCCGTCGACCAGGACGCGGCCGGCGGTCGGCGTCAGGACGCCCGCGGCCAGGCGCAGCAGCGTCGACTTGCCCGATCCGGACACCCCGGCCACCACGACCAGTTCACCCGGCTCGACCGTCAGATCCACCGCTGAGAGCGCGCGCCGCGCGTGCGGGCGGCCCTGATCGTACGTGTGCGCGACCGAATCGAAGGTCAGGGCCACAGCGCGCCCACCACCTCCGCCGGGGTGACGTCCGGTCCTCCGAGGCGTACGCCGGCCTCCCGAAGCCGATCCGCCAATCGCCACAGCGGCGGCACGTACAGGCCCAGCGCCTCGACCGCACGCACATCCGCGAGGACGTCCTCGGGAGCACCGTCGGCGATCACGCGTCCTTCGAGGAACGCGATCACCCGGTCGGCCCGCACGGCCTCCTCGACACGCTGGGTGACGAGCACGATGCCGAGGCCCTCTTCCGCGAGCCGGTCCAGCAGCCGGAGCACCCGGGAGCGGGAGACGGGATCGAGCATGGCGGTCGGCTCGTCGGCCACGAGGTAGGACGGGCGCATGGCGAGTGCGCCGGCCACGGCGAGCAGGTGCTTCCGCCCCTCCGAGAGCAGGTGCGGCTCGACCGAACCGTATCCGTGCAGACCGACCGCCTCGAGGGAGGAAGCCACCCGCTCCCGGATCGCCTCGGGCGCGAGCCCCAGGTTCTCGGGCCCGAAGGCCACGTCGGTCTCCACGCTCGTGCCCACGATCTGCGTGTCGGCGTCCTGCATGACGAGCGCCACCCGCTCGCGCACGTCCCAGACGGTCTCCTCATCGGACGTGTCCAGACCGTCGACGGTGACCGTCCCCTCGCTCGGCATGAGGAGACCGTCGCATAGACGCGCGAACGTCGACTTGCCCGAGCCGTTCGGACCGACCACCGCCACGGACTCGCCGGCTTCGAGCGTGACGTCCACGTCGCGCAGCGCGACGAACCCGTCCTCGGGTGTGGGATACGCGTATGAGACGCCCTCGAACCCGATCACGGCGTTCCCTTCCGCAGACAGCTCGGCCGACCACTATACGATACCCGCAGACGAAAGGACCCCGCACCGTGCGGCGCGAGGTCCTCGGGTCCCTGCAGTCACCCGTCCGCCCGCCCGACGTCCGAGCGCGGTCCCGGGTCCCGCCGACTCAGTCGACGAGCTCGATGATGACCATCGGAGCGCCGTCACCCTTGCGCGGGCCGAGCTTCAGGATGCGGGTGTAACCGCCGTCGCGCTCTTCATAGCGCTCGGCGATGTCGTCGAACACCTTGTGAGCGAGGGCCTTGTCGCTCAACTCCGCCATGGCGAGACGCCGAGCATGCACGTCGCCGCGCTTGCCCCAGGTGATGATGTCGTCCACCAGGGGGCGGACCTCCTTGGCCTTCGCCTCGGTGGTCTTGATCCGCTCGTGGGTGAGCAGGGACGCGGCGAGGCTCCTCAGCATCGCCTTGCGGTGGCTCGCGTCGGTGCCGAGCTTACGACCCTTCTTGGCGTGTCTCATCGCTTACGACTCCTAGCGTCCAGCGTGCGGTACCGGTCCTCGTTCTCGAAGGCTCCTCGTCCCGCGAGGCTACTCCTCGAGCCCGAGTCCCAGGTCCTGCAGCTTGTCCTTGACCTCTTCGATCGACTTCGCGCCGAAATTGCGGATGTTGAGCAGATCGGTCTCCGAGCACTCGGCGAGTTGACCCACGGTGTTCACGCCCTGGCGCTTGAGGCAGTTGTACGAGCGGACCGACAACTCCAGGTCCTCGATGGGGGTCTCCCCGAGCTCGTCCTTCTCGTCCTTCTCCTGCATGAAGATGCCTTCCGCGGGCAGCTCCTCGGAAGCCTGCCGGACGAAGAGCGCGGTGTGCTCCTCGACGACGTTGGCCGCGTGCGCGACCGCGTCGCCGGGATCCATCGCGCCGTTCGTCTCTACCTCGAGGGTGAGCTTGTCGTAGTCGGTGCGCTGGCCGACACGGGTGTTCTCCACCATGTAGGTGCAGCGGCGCACCGGGCTGAACAGCGAATCGACGGTGACCACGCCGAGCGGATCGTCCGAGCGCTTGTTGCGGTCGGCGGACATGTAGCCGCGGCCGACACCGATGCGCAGGCTCATCTCGAGCGACGTGCCCTTCGAAAGGGTGGCGATATGATGGTCCTCGTTGACGAGCTCGAACTCCGACGGGACCTCCAGGTCCCCTCCGGTGACCTCGCCGGGACCCTTTGCGGAGAGCGTGGCCACGGCCTCGCCCTCGCCCACGCCGGTGTCCCTGAACACCAGACCCTTCACGTTGAGCACGATGTCGGTGACGTCCTCGCGCACGCCCTCGATCGCCGAGAACTCATGCTGGACGCCTTCGATACGGATCGAGGTCACGGCCGCTCCGGGAAGCGAGGACAGCAGCACGCGGCGCATGGAGTTGCCCAACGTGTACCCGAACCCTCGCTCCAGGGGCTCGACGATATAGCGAGCGGTGGCGTCGCCGATCTCCTCGACGTGCACCTCCGGCCTCATGAACTCGGTCATGCGCACAGCCTCCTTGGCTTCAGCGGGTCGATGCTTACTTCGAGTAGAGCTCGATGATGAGCTGCTCCCTGACGGGCAGGTCGATCTGCTCCCGCTCCGGGAGCGAGAGGATCTTGCCCTTCAGGTTCTCGACGTCGACCTCCAGCCAGCCGGGTACCTCGACCTTGGCGGACGAGATGATGGCGGCCTTGATCACGCCGAAGTCGCCGGCGCCCTCGCCGACGGCTACCACGTCACCGGTACGCACCCGATACGAAGGGATGTCGACCTTCTTCTCGTTGACGGTGAAGTGACCGTGGCGGACGAGCTGCCTGGCCTCATCGCGGGAAGCCGCGAAACCGAGGCGGTAGACGACGTTGTCCAAGCGACTCTCCAGCAGGCGGAGCAGGTTCTCACCCGTGATCCCCTTCTGCCGATTGGCGAGCTCGTAGTAGTTGTGGAACTGCTTCTCGAGCAGACCGTAGATCCTTCTCGCTTTCTGCTTCTCGCGGAGCTGCAGCCTGTACTCGGAGTCGCGCATGCGACGCCGTCCCGCCTCACCGGGCGGATACGGCTTGCGCTCGATCCCGCACTTGTCCGAATAGCAGCGGTCGCCTTTGAGGAAGAGCTTTATCCCCTCACGACGGCAGAGCTTGCAGTCCGCCCCTGTATAGCGTGCCATCTCGCTGGTTTCCTCCTACCGGATCGTCCCGACCGTCACACGCGGCGACGCTTGGTCTGCCTGCACCCGTTGTGGGGCACCGGCGTCTTGTCCTGGATGCTGGTGATCTCCAGACCGGACGCCTGCAAGGTGCGGATCGCGGTCTCGCGACCCGAGCCCGGGCCCTTCACGAAGACGGCGACCTTGCGCACACCGTGCTCCTGGGCGACCTGTGCGCATGCCTCGGCCGCGAGCTGTGCGGCGAACGGGGTCGACTTGCGCGAACCCTTGAAGCCGGCGGTGCCCGACGACTGCCATGCGATCACGTTGCCCTGCGGATCGGTGATCGAGATGATCGTGTTGTTGAACGTACTCTTGATGTGGGCCTGGCCCACGGCGATGTTCTTGCGCTCCGAGCGGCGTGTGCGGGAGCGTCCTGCCTTCTTCGGCTTGGCCATCCCCTACACCCTGCCCTTCTTCTTCGCGCCGATCTGGGCACGCGGGCCCTTCCGGGTCCGCGCGTTCGTGTGCGTGCGCTGTCCGCGCACGGGGAGGTTGCGGCGATGCCGCAGCCCCCGATAGCTCCCGATCTCCATCAGGCGCTTGATGTTCTGGCTCACCTCGCGACGCAGGTCGCCCTCCACCTGGAGGTTGCGGTCGATGTGCTCTCGAAGCCGCACGACCTCCTCCTCGGTGAGGTTGCGCACGCGGGTGGACGGATCGATGCCCGTCTCACGCAGCACTTGCTGGCTGGTGGACGGCCCGACCCCGTAGATGTAGGTGAGACCGACATCCACCCGCTTCTCGCGGGGAAGGTCGACACCGGCTATTCGCGCCAACTTACCTCGGCTCCTTCCGGGAGTCGTTAACCCTGACGCTGCTTATGGCGTGGGTTGTCGCAGATGACCAGCACCTTGCCTCGGCGCCGGACGATCTTGCACTTCTCGCACATCTTCTTGACGGATGGACGCACCTTCATGTCGTCCCGTCCCTCTCTCTTCTGGTCCCTTACGTATTCGGAGCGCCCAGCCGCAGGCGCGTCGTCTTCACCGCACCGCCCGGCGCCGCACCGTCCCGGTGGAGCGGACACGGGCCCGGGCGTAGCCCCGGCCCTCTACTTGTACCGGTAGGTGATCCGGCCGCGCGACAGATCGTACGGCGACAACTCGACCGTCACCTTGTCGCCCGGAAGGATGCGGATGTAGTGCATCCTCATCTTCCCCGAGATGTGCGCGAGCACCTTGTGGCCGTTCTCGAGCTCCACTCGGAACATCGCGTTGGGCAACGGTTCGACGACCGTACCCTCCATCTCTATGGCGTCTTCCTTCTTTGCCACGTGGGGGCGTTCCTCCTCCAGCCGGGCTCAAGTCGCAAGCGCACAGTATAACCGCTGACGTACGGCACGTCCAGGAAGCGTCGGCAGGG
>CAYOSP010000016.1:0-11903 GCA_964406675.1 uncultured Eubacteriales bacterium
CCGCCACCGGCCCACCCGCCACCGGCCCACCCGCCACCGGCCCACCCGCCACCGGTCCCGTGTGGGCCGACCGAAGGGTCGCGTTCGCACTCGGCGTGTTCGCGGTCCTCGTCGTGGCGACAGCGGCGCTCGTCCTGTACGTCCGGGGAGGGGGTCCGCTGCCGGCGTGGGCGGCGGGTCTCGGCGACGACACGCCACACCCGCCGGCGGCGTCGACGGCGGAGGAGGCGACGCTGCGCTCCCTGCGGCTCGCCGGGATCGATCTCGCCGCGGTGGGCGAGGATCGCGGGACGGCCATCGTGCGTCTCCGGATGCCCGAGACCCCCACGCCGGGTCATGTGGTGACGGCGTGGAGGATCGCGTTCGCGACGCTCGCCGAGGCGTTCCCCGACGCCGACGGATACGTCGTGCAGCTCTACGGCGTGCACGGGCCGCTGCTGTCGGTGAGTGCGGACGGCGACGAGGTCCGCTCGGCGGTAGACGACGACGCCGCCGGCCGTCTCGAGCGAGCGGCGACGTTCGAGCTCGTGGCGGAGGACGATCCGGGGACCGAGATCCTCGAGCGGCCGGACGCGCTTCCGGCGGACGGGTTCTTCGCCCACGTCGCGGCGGGGCTGAGCGACCGGACGCCCAGGGCGCCGTCCTCGTCGGAGGTGTGGAGCGCCGAGGCGCGGCAGTTCGCCGCGGCGGTGCCGCGTGGGGGCGAGTCGCTTCCCGAGGACGCGGTGCGCATGTACGCGGATCTGGGCGGTCGCTATCTGGATGCGAAGAACGAGGCGGCGTTCGCCGGCGAGGCGGGTTCGGCCGTCGCGGAGAAGGCGGAGGCGGCGGCCGAGGCGCTCGAGGGTGTCGCGGCGGCGACCGCGCGGCCGGTGGCCCCGGCCGACGTGTCGCGCGTCCGATTCTATGGCGCCCGGCTCGCGGACTCACTGGTCGCGCTCGACGAGGCCGGCGCGTCGGACGGCGCGTCGGCCGGCGCGTCGGACGGGGTCGCCTCCGTGCGTGACTCGCTGGACCGGCTCGCCGCGAGCGCGTCGGATCCGGCGCCTCGTCTGAAGGAGCTCTCCGAGGCCGCTCGCGCGGTGGAGCTGGCCGTCGGCGCCGCCGACGCTCCGGCCCTCCCCGGCGCGGGGCTCTCCGCCGCCGCCGGCCTCGCCCGCGAGGTCCTCGATGCCCCGGTCCCCATGGAGGGGTCGGTGGCCGAGGCGGTACTGGCGGAGGCACGGCATCCGAGCGCGCCGGAGGAGGCGTACGATCTCGAGCGCTTCGAGCGCGTAGAGGACGAGGACGTAGCGGCCTCGGCATCCGGCGGGGTGGTCGCGCGAGTGCTCGAACGGGCCGGCGGACGCACCGCCGAGGGCAGGCGCACCGTCTCCTGGAGCACGGAGGCGGGGCGGACGGAGGTCGCCTTCGACACGCTGCGCGCGTACCGCTCGCCCGCCGGCGCGCTCTACTGGCGGCCCGGTGAGGACGCCGACGTGGCCGTGACCGACACGACGCTTCGGGGCTGGGCGTTCACGGTCCCGTCGGGGGCGCTCGTCGACGTCGGGCACGTGGGACGCATCGTGGAGGTGTACGACCTCGGATGACGATGGATCGCGGATGACCTTCGAGGAGCTCAAGGCCGCCGTCGCGCGCGTGCCCATGAGCCCGGGCGTGTACCTGTGGAAGGCCGCGGACGGGAGGGTCCTGTACGTCGGGAAGGCGAAGCAGTTGCGCTCCCGCATGCGCTCCTACCTGTCGCCCCGCCACGACGACCGTCCCAAGATCGACACGATGATGCGCTCCGTGGACACGTTCGACTACATGGTCACGGAGACCGAGCTCGACGCGCTCATCCTCGAAGCGAACCTCATCAAGCAGTTCCGGCCCCCGTACAACGTCGACTATCGCGACGACAAGTCGTATCCCTACATCGCGCTCACCCTCGACGACCCGTATCCGGCCATCAAGTTCACCCGCGAGAAGCACAAGGAGGGCACCCGCTACTTCGGCCCGTACACCGATGCCCGGGCCGCTCGTCGGACCATCGAAGCGGTGCGGAAGGTGTATCCGATCTGCACCGCGGGTTGCGCCTCTTGGCGTCGGATGACGAGGCAGGGCGGCGAGCCGCTCGAGAAGGCGTGCTTCGACCATCACGTAGGCAAGGGTCCCGGCGCCTGCGTCGGCGCGATCACGACCGACGAGTATCGCGAGACGGTCGCACGCGTCGCCGAGTTCCTCGAGGGCCGACAGACCCATCTGGTGGACGAGCTGCGCGAGGAGATGGAGGAGCGCGCGGCCGAGCTGGACTTCGAGCGCGCCGCCCGTCTGCGCAACGCCATGGAGGCGGTCGAGAAGGTGCTCGAGAAGCAGGCGGTCGTCTCGGACCGGCCGCTGGACGTCGACGTGGTGGGCATCGTGCGCGAGGAGACCATCGCCGCCGCGCACGTCTTCCTGGTGCGGGAGGGGAGGATCTTCGCGGGCAACGAGTTCCCGCTCGACAAGGGGATGGACGTGCCGGTCGAGGAGCTCGTGGAGGGCTTCCTGCTCCGCTACTACGGACAGGCCACCCACATCCCGCGCGAAGTGATACTGCCCGATCCGCCGGAGGATACGGAGACCGTCGAGGAGTGGTTGAGCTCCCTGCGCGGTACGAAGGTGCGCCTCGTGGTGCCGCAGCGTGGCGAGAAGCGGCGTCTGTTGCGGCTCGCGTGCGAGAACGCCGAGCACTTCCTGGCTCGGTACAGGTTCCGCACCCGCTACGACGAGGAACGCCTCAACCGCGCGCTGCTCGAGCTCGAGAGCGCGCTCGCCCTTCCCGGACCTCCGCTGCGCATCGAGTGCTACGACATCTCGACGCTGCACGGCCGGCACTCCGTCGGCTCGATGGTCGTGTTCGAGGGGGGCAGGGCGGAGCCCTCGCGGTACCGGCGCTTCAAGGTGCGCCTCGATACCGGTGAGGCCGACGACGTCGCGATGATGCGGGAGGTCCTTTCCCGGAGGTTCGCGCGCGCGGCAGCGGCTGAGGAGGAGGCTGCCGCGGAGGCCGCGTCCGTCGCGGAGGTCGCGGAGGTCGCGGCCGCGGGTAGGGGTCGCTCGAGCTTCGCGAAGCGTCCCGACCTCGTCATCGTCGACGGCGGTAAGCCGCAGCTCTCCGCCGCCTCCACGGCGCTCGCCCAGCTCGGCGTGGACGTCCCGCTCGCCGCGCTGGCGAAGCGCGAGGAGGAGCTCTGGGTCCCGGGCTGGGAGGAGCCGGTCCGCCTCCCCTCCGGGTCGGCCTCGCTGTACCTGGTGAAGCGGGTGCGCGACGAGGCGCACCGGTTCGCGGTCGACTACCATCGCAGGTTGCGTGGCCGCGCGATGACGTCCTCCGTGCTGGATGAGGTCCCCGGAGTGGGCCCGACCCGCAAGAAGCGGCTCCTAAGGGAGTTCGGCTCGCTCAAGCGGCTGCGCGAGGCCTCCGTCGACGAGATCGCGGCGGTGCGCGGCGTGACCCGCGAGGTGGCGGAGGACGTGGCGGCGGCGCTGCGCGTGGTGGACGGCGGGGAAGCCGAAGAGGGCGCCGGGGAAGCCGAAGCGGACGCCGGTCACTGATATACTGCGTGCCATCTCTCGGCACGTTCACACGCCGACCGAAGGGGAGCTTCCACGCATGAGATTCCTGATCCGCCTCGCCGTCTCCGCCGCCGCGCTCATCGGCATCGCGTACCTCTCGGAGGGCGCGCTCGTCACGCTCGCGGGGGAGGGGTTCGTCGACCAGCTGCCGCCGGCGCTGTTCGCGGCGTTCCTGCTCGCGGTCGTGAACGCCACGATACGGCCGGTGATCCGCCTGCTCGCCCTGCCGCTGCGCATCCTCACGCTCGGCCTGTTCGGACTCGTCATCAACGCGGCCATGCTCGCTCTCGTGGCCTGGATCGTCCCCGGGTTCGGCCTGGTCGGCTGGTGGCAGACCGTCCTCGTCGCGGTCATGATGTCGATCGTCACCGCGATCGCCGCAGCGGTGGTCGACGATGACTGAGGGTGAACGCCCGGAGGTCGTCGTGATCACCGGCATGTCCGGCGCGGGTCGGAGCACCGCGATCCACGTGTTCGAGGACCAGGGTTACTTCTGCATAGACAACCTCCCTCCGACGATGATCGCCGAGATCGCTCAGCAGGCGATGCGCCCCGGAGCGCATATCGACGACGTCGCCGTCGTGTGCGACGTGCGCGGGAAGATGTTCTTCGACGAGCTCACCGACGCGATCGACGAGCTCGAGGAGGAGGGGTACCGGCTGCGCCTGCTCTTCCTCGAAGCCGAGGACCGCGTGCTCGTGCAGCGGTTCAAGGAGACGCGGCGCCCGCACCCGCTCGCCGAGGACGGGTCGATCGTCGAGGGCATCGAGCGGGAGCGGAAGGTCCTGCGCGACCTGAGGGGGCGCGCCGACCTGGTGGTGGACACCGGCGACATGCTCCCCCGGAGATTGCGCGAGGTCATCCTGGAGGACTTCCTGCGGGTCGAGGGCGAGGACGTCCTGAACGTGAACGTGACGTCGTTCGGCTACAAGTACGGCCTGCCGCTCGACGCCGACGTGGTCATCGATTGCCGCTTCATCCCGAACCCCTATTACGACCCGGGTCTGCGGCCCCTCACGGGCCTGGATCGCCCGGTCTCGGACTGGGTGCTGGCGAGGCCCGAGGCGAAGGACTTCCTCGAGCGCTGGAGCGAGCTCCTGCTCATCCTGGCGCCGCGCTACCACGAGCAGGACAAGTCGTACCTGTCGGTGGCCTTCGGCTGTACCGGCGGCATGCACCGAAGCGTCGTGCTCGCCGAGCGTACCTCGGAGGCGCTGCGCGACGCCGGCTACCGGGTCACCGTGCACCACCGTGACATCGAGAAGGACACGACGCGCGGACTCGAGGACGCCGAGTGAGTGGTGCCGAGCGAGGGTGCCGAGGAAGGACGCCGGATGAGTGACGCGGTGGCGATAGGGGGCGGTACCGGTCTCCCCAAGGTCCTCCGCGCGCTGCTCGAGCTCGGTCACGAGGTGACCGCGGTGGTCACCATGGCCGACGACGGCGGCTCCTCCGGGACGCTGCGCCGCGAGATCGGGATGCTGCCGCCCGGGGACGCGCGCAACTGCCTCGTCGCGATGTCGAGCGATCCCGAGAGCGATCTCGCGCGGGTCTTCCAGTACCGCTTCGAGAAGGGCGAGGGGCTCGCCGGTCACGCGGTGGGCAACCTCATCCTCGGGGCGCTCGCCGACGTCGCGGGGGACCTCGGTGCGGCGCTGGACGTGGCCGCGGGATGGCTCGGGGCTCGCGGCCGGGTGCTCCCGTCGACGCTCCAGGACGTGCGTCTGATCGCCGTGGACCAGGGCGGCGCGCCGGTCTCCGGACAGGCGGTGATCGCCCGCAGCCCGGTGCCCATCGACACGGTGGCCCTCGAGCCCTCGCATCCCGCCCCCCATCCGCCCGCGGTCGACGCGGTGCGCGAGGCGGACCTCGTGGTGATCGGTCCGGGCAGCCTCTATACCAGCCTCATCCCGAACTTCCTGGTCGACGGCATGGCGGCCGCGCTCGCCGAGAGTCGCGCGCGGCGCGTCTACCTCTGCAACGTGGCCAACCAGCGAGGCGAGACCGAGGGTCTCGACGCCCTCGGTCACGTGGAGGCGTTGGAGCGTCACGGCCTCCGCGGGTCGATCGACACGGTGGTCGTGCACGCGGACGGGGGCGCATCTCACACCGTGGACGCCTCTCACACCGTGGACGCCTCCGAGCCGGTGCGCGCGGCGATCTCGGAGCGCGGATACGAGGTGGTCGCCGCGGATCTGGCCGATCCGGAGGACCCGCTGCACCACGACGCCGAGGCGCTCGTGCGGATGCTGGGCGGCATGAGCGATCCGGCCGCCGGCGATCCCGTAGCGGTCCGTGATACCGGGAGCGGGTCCTGATGTCGTTCACCGCGGAGGTGAAGGACGAGCTCTCGCGGGTCGAGCCCCGTGAGCCGGGATGCGCCGCCGCGGAGCTGTCGGCGATCGTGCGCGTGGAGGGGACGCTGCACGTCACGGGCCCCGGTCGCTATCGTCTGGAGGTCGCCACCGAGACCGCTCCCGTGGCTCGCAAGACGATCCGGCTCATGCACGACTCCTTCGATCTGAAGACCGAGCTGACCGTGCGGCGCTCCGTGCTGCACAAGGCGACCAACTACCTGATCACCGTCCCCGCGCAGGGCGCGCTGCCGGAGGTGCTGGGCCGTCTCGGCATCGTGGACGAGGGACTGCACGTGAGCTACGCGGTGCCCGCGGGGCTCACCGCCGACGACTGCTGTGCGGTCGCGTTCCTCCGAGGCGCGTTCCTCGGAGGTGGTTTCGTCGCCGATCCGCATGGGGACTTCCACTTCGAGCTCACCTCGGAGAGCGAGGAGCTCGCCGAGAGCCTCCGGAGGCTCATGGAGCGATTCGAGTTGCCGGCCCGGGTCACCCGGCGTCGCAACCTGCACACCGTCTACCTCAAAGGCGCGGAGCCGATCGTCGACTTCCTGGCGCTGGTGGGCGCGCATCGGGCGCTGCTGCGCGCCGAGGACGTGCGCATCGTGAAGAGCGTCCGCAACGACGTCAACCGCCTGGTCAACGCCGAGACAGCGAACGTGCTGAAGGCGGCCGAGGCGGCGATGAAGCAGCTCGAGGCGATACACGTGCTCGCGGCCACGCGGGGCCTCGAGCGGCTCCCTCCGGCGCTCACGGAACTCGCCTACCTGCGGCTGGAGCACCCCGAGCTCAGCCTGCGGGAACTCGGTCAACTCGCCGATCCGCCGATCAGCAAGTCGGCGGTGTACCATCGCATCCGGCGGATAGAGGCACTCGCCGACCGGGAGCTGCCCGATGGGGAAAGTGAAGGGTAGGGCGCGCGGACCGCGCGGCGCTCGAGGCCGGATGACTGTCATCTACGACTAGGAGGGGAAGACCAGTGGCGATCAAGATAGGGATCAACGGGTTCGGGAGGATCGGACGGCTCGCGTTCAGGGCGATGGCGGACGACCCGGACATCGAGGTCGTCGCCGTCAACGACCTGACGGACGCGGAGACGCTCACGTACCTGCTCAAGTACGACTCGGTGCACGGGAGGTACCCCGGTGAGGTCGAGCGGTCCGAGGGCGGGATCAGCGTGGACGGCCGGTTCGTGAAGGTCCTCGCCGAGCGTGACCCCGGTGCTCTGCCCTGGCGGGACCTCGGCGTCCAGCTCGTGGTCGAATCCACCGGCGTCTTCACCGACGCCGAGCGGTCCAAGGCGCACATCGAGGGCGGCGGAGCCGAGAAGGTGCTCATCACCGCACCCGCGAAGAACGAGGACATCACCGTGGTGCTCGGGGTGAACGACGACCAGCTGGATCCCGAGAAGCACCGCATCGTATCGAACGCGTCGTGCACGACGAACTGTCTCGCCCCGGTGGCCAAGGTGCTGCGCGACGAGTTCGGGCTCAAGCGCGGCTTCATGACCACCATCCATGCGTATACGAACGACCAGTCGCTGCTCGACTTCCCGCACAAGGACCTGCGTCGCGCCCGTGCCGCGGCCGTGAACGTCATCCCGACGTCGACCGGCGCGGCCAAGGCGATAGGCCTGGTGATCCCGGAACTGAAGGGTAAGCTCGACGGCATGGCGATGCGCGTGCCGACCGCCGACGGCTCGGTCATCGACCTGGTCGGCCAACTCGATCGTGAGGTGACCGTAGACGAGGTCAACGCCGCGATGAGATCGGCGGCGGAGAGCGGCCCGCTGGCCGGCTACATGACCTACACCGAGGACCCGGTCGTATCCGTCGACATCGTCGGAGACCCGACGTCCTCGCTCGTGGACGGCGCGGCCACGATGGCCATGGGCGACATGGTCAAGGTGATCGCCTGGTACGACAACGAGTGGGGCTACTCGAAGCGAGTGAAGGACCTCATCAAGAAGATGGTGTAGCCGATGCTCTCGAAGCGCACCGTCAAGGACCTCGACGTCGACGGCAAGCGCGTCCTCGTCCGCGTGGACTTCAACGTCCCGCTGACGGAGGCCGGCGCGGTCGCCGACGACACGCGGATCCGTGCCGCGCTGCCGACGCTCCGCTACCTCGTGGACCACGGGGCCGAGGTCATCATCGCGAGTCATCTCGGCCGTCCGAAGGGCGAGCCGGACGAGCGGTACAGCCTGAGGCCCGTGGTCCGCGTGCTGGCCCGTCTGCTCGGGCGCAACGTCGTGTTCGTCGAGGACGTCGTGGGCGAGGAGGTCACCGAGGCCGTGGAGCGCATGGTCCCCGGTGAACTGCTCATGATCGAGAACGTGCGGTTCCATCCCGGGGAGAAGGCGAACGATCCGGGGTTCGCCCGCGAGCTCGCGGGACTGGCCGACCTGTACGTGAACGACGCGTTCGGCGCGGCGCACCGGGCGCACGCCTCGACCACGGGTGTCGCCGACCACCTCCCGTCCGCAGCGGGCATGCTCCTCTCGCGGGAGGTCCGTACGCTCCAGCGGATGCTGGAGGAGGCCGAGCACCCGTTCGTGGCGGTCCTCGGCGGCTCGAAGGTCTCGGACAAGCTCGCCGTCATCGACCGCCTGCTCGACTTCGTGGACGCCGTCCTCGTCGGCGGGGGGATGTGCTTCACCTTCCTCGTCGCGAGGGGCGTGGACGTCGGCCGCTCGATCGTGGAGGAGGAGTGGGTCGAGCCCTGTCGCAGGATGCTGGAGAAGGCGGCCGAGAAGGGCGTCGATCTCTCGCTGCCGGTGGACTTCGTGGTCGCCGAGGAGGTGGCCGAGGACGCCGAGACGCGTATCGTGGGTCGCGAGGAGATCCCCGACGACATGATGGGCCTGGACATCGGGCCCACGACCATCGAGCTCTTCAACGAGGCCGTCCTCGGGGCCCGCACGGTCTTCTGGAACGGGCCGATGGGCGTGTTCGAGGTCGAGCCGTTCGAGACGGGCACCCGCAAGGTGGCTCAGGCGATCGCGCGCAACACCCGGGCCACCACCGTGGTGGGCGGAGGCGATTCCGACGCCGCGCTGCGGAAGTGGGGCCTCGAGCAGGACATCACGTTCGTCTCCACGGGCGGCGGCGCGTCCATGCAGCTGCTGCAGGGCGAGGCGCTGCCGGGGGTCGAGTCGCTCGACGACGCCTGACACTCGAAGATATCCGGCGGACGAAGGGGAACGCAGGATCATGAGCCGAAAGCCGTTGATCGCAGGCAACTGGAAGATGCACAAGACCTCGGGGGAGGCGGCGATCCTCGTGCAGGACATCGCGCCGCTGGTCTCCGACATCGTCGGCGAGGTGGACGTGGCGGTCATCCCTCCGTTCACCGCGCTGAAGGCGGTGTCCACGGTCATCGAGCTGGACCGCTTGGACATGCTGCTCGGCGCCCAGGACGTGCACTGGGAGAGTGAGGGCGCGTTCACCGGCGCCGTCTCACCGCGGATGCTCGCGGAGTTGCGCGTCGACCTGGTGGTGGTCGGACACTCCGAGCGTCGCGGGATCTTCGGCGACACGGATGAGGTCGTCGCCGAGAAGCTGCGGGCCGTGCTCGACGCCGACATGGACCCCGTCCTGTGCGTGGGCGAGTCCCTCGGTGTGCGGGACGACGGTGAGACCGAGTCCTTCGTGCGCGGGCAGGTCCGTGCCGCGCTGGACGGACTCGAAGCGGGTCGGGCGTCGCGGGTGATCGTGGCCTACGAGCCGATCTGGGCCATCGGGAGCGGCCGTACGCCGAGTCCGGAATCCGCCAACGACGTCGCCCGCTCGATCCGAGCCACCATGGGTGCGCTCTTCGGCGCCGAGATCTCGCGCGGGGTGCGGGTGCTGTACGGCGGCTCGGTGAAGCCCGAGAACGCGCCCATGTTCATGGCCGAGCCCGACATCGACGGCGCGCTCGTGGGGGGCGCCGCGCTCGAGGCCCGCTCGTTCGCCGATATCGCGCATGCCGCACGCTGACGAAGGGCGGGTCGACGCGGAGCGGCTCGACGAGGGCCGGCTCGACGAGGGGAGGACCGGCGAGGGGAGGTCGCGGCGGCCGGTCGCGCTCGTCATCCTCGACGGTTACGGGCTGCGCGACGACGGCGCCGGCAACGCGGTCGAGGAAGCCGACACGCCGACGATGGACCGCCTGTTCGCCGAGAGGCCCTGGGCGCTGATAGACGCGGCGGGCCTGGCCGTCGGCCTCCCCGAGGGACAGATGGGCAACTCCGAGGTCGGGCACCTCAACATCGGCGCCGGGCGCGTCGTCTACCAGGAGATCACCCGCATCTTCAAGGCGATCGGCGACGGTTCCTTCTTCGAGAACCCGGTGCTGATCGACGCCGTCGGCGGCGCCGTCCGGGACGGGCGGCGGGTCCACTTCATGGGACTCGTCTCCGACGGCGGGGTGCATAGTCACGTCGAGCACCTGCACGCGCTCCTCGAGCTCGCGGAGCGGCAGGGGGCCGAGGGCGACGAGGTCTTCGTGCACGCGTTCCTGGACGGCAGGGACACCCCGCCGAGGAGCGGGGCGGGATACCTCAGCGGTCTGCGCGACGAGATGGAGCGCACGGGGATCGGGCGCATCGCGAGCGTACAGGGGCGCTACTACGCCATGGACCGCGACAACAGGTGGGAGCGGACGGAGCGGGCCTGGCGCGCGCTCGTCTTGGGAGACGGCGTGGAGGCGACCGATCCCGTGGAGGCGGTCGAGCGCTCCTACGATCAGGACGTGACCGACGAGTTCGTCGAGCCGGTGGTGATCCACGACGGAGGATCCCCCCTCGCCGTCATAGAGGACGGGGACGCGGTCGTGTTCTTCGACTTCCGCCCCGACCGGGCACGCCAACTCACCCGTGCGTTCACCGACGAGGGCTTCTCCCGCTTCGACCGCTCTCGCCGGCCGGACACGCGTTTCGTGTGCCTCACCGAGTACGATCCCACCATCGACGCGCCGGTCGCCTTCGAGAAGGACCTGCCGTGCTGCACGCTCGCGGACGCGGTGTCGGAAGCGGGTCTTCGCCAGCTGCACATCGCCGAGACCGAGAAGTACGCGCACGTCACCTTCTTCCTCAACGGCGGTGCCGAGGCGCCCAAAGAGGGCGAGGAGCGCATCCTCGTTCCGAGCCCGAAGGTCGCCACCTACGACATGCAGCCCGAGATGAGCGCTCCCGAGGTGGCGCGCCGTCTCGCCGAAGCCATCCGCGAGGACGCCGCCGACCTCTACGTCGTCAACTTCGCGAACTGCGACATGGTCGGTCACACCGGGGACATGGACGCCACGGTGGAGGCGGTGGAAGCGGTCGACGCGGCGGTGGGCGAGGTCCTCTCGGCGTTGGACGAGGCCGGGGGGTGCGCGTTCGTGACCGCCGACCACGGGAACGCCGAGCGCATGATCGACGAGGACGGCGAGACGCCGTTCACCGCGCACACGGTCGGTCCGGTACCCTTCATCGCTGTCTGCGACGAGGTGAGCGCCGTGCGTGAAGGCGGCAAGCTCGCGGACGTCGCGCCCTCGGTGCTCGACCTCCTCGCCCTGGACCCGCCCGAAGACTGGACCGGCGCCTCGCTGATCGAGCGGGCCTGACCGGCGGGCCGGTCACCTCGGGTTGAGCCGACACCCCCGGAGCCGCTATACTGCACCTTCGTGCGAACGACTACCCGGATCAGGAGATCCTAGTGAACGCTCTCGTCTACATCGTGCTCGTGATACACGTGGTGCTGTCCGTCGCGCTCGTCGCCTTCATCCTGCTGCACTCGGGCAAGGGCACCGGGCTCTCATCGATGTTCGGCGGCGCGATGCCCACCTCGCCGGTCGGCACCGGCCTCATCGAGAAGAACCTCGACCGCATCACGATCGGCCTCGCGTCCGGCTTCGCCCTGACGTCGCTGATCCTGATGCTCACCTACCGGCCCGGCTCCTAGGGCCTCACGACTCCTAGGGCCTCAC
>CAYOSP010000016.1:12003-26123 GCA_964406675.1 uncultured Eubacteriales bacterium
CTCCTAGGGCCTCACGACTCCTAGGGCCTCACAGTTCCTCGGTCCGCTCACGGATCGCGGGGTCGCCCGATGCTCCCCGGTGTCGTCCCGCGTTCGAGGGAGCGCCGTCGATCCCCGCGAATATGCGCCTGATCCGGATAGAAGGGCAGGGGTATGCGTGTGTCCGCAACAGCCTCGGCCCGTGCGTCCGACCACGGTGGAAACCCGCTCGTCGGCGGGTTGCATCAGTGCTCCAAGAGGGGGAGACTTGTGGTCGTGATGGGACCCCGGACCAGGACGGTTCCGGACCGTCCCCGTTCGGATACGGCGCCATACTGCAACCGGCATATGCGGAAGGGGGACGTGCGCGTCGCGACCGATCCGGACCTGTAGTCTCAGGAAAGGGGCTGAAAGTTGTCTGACCGATTCCGTACCATCCTGGCGCTCCTCCTCGCGCTCACACTCACTCTGACGGTGTTCGCCGTCGGCGGCTGTGCGGAGGAGGACACCGGAGACGAGGACACCGACGTCTCCGAGGACACCGACGAAGGAACCGACGAAGACGCCGACGCGGATCAGCCGCAGACCGGCGGCACCATGGCCTTCTACATCAACGAGCCCGCCTTCATCGATCCCGTGAACCTGCAGGAGTCCGAGGGCACGCAGGTAGGCCAGACCGTGTTCGACAGCCTGGTCGCGTTCGATACGGAGACCAACGAGGTCATCCCCGCCGCGGCCGAGAGCTGGGAGTCCAACGAGGACGCCACGGTGTGGACGTTCAACCTGGTCCCCGGCGCCACGTTCCACAACGGCGATCCGGTGACCGCGGCGGACTTCAAGTTCGCGTGGGAGCGCATCTGCAACCCGGTGAACGAGTCCGAGATCTCGTACCATCTCTCCGCGGTCGAGGGCTACGACGCGATGCAGGCCGAGGAAGCCGACGAGCTCTCCGGCGTGGTCGCCGTCGACGACACGACCCTCGAGGTGACGCTCAGCTATCCGTTCGCCGACTTCGAGTACGTCGTGGGTCATCCGGCCCTCGCACCGATACCGAGCGGCGCGGTCGATGAGGGCTTCTCCGAGATGCCCATCGGCAACGGTCCGTTCATGATGTCCGAGCCCTGGGCGCACGACCAGTACGTCAAGGTCGAGCGCTTCGATGACTACTACGGCGACGCGCCGTACATCGACGGTGTGGACTTCCAGATCTTCGCCGACCAGGACACCGCCTTCCTCGAGTTCGAGGCGGGCAACCTGGACTTCACCGAACTCCCCGTGGGCCAGATCGAGTCTGCTATCGAGACCTACGGCGAGTCCGAGGACGGCTACTCCATCAGCCCCGGCAACCAGGTGCTGTTGGGTGAAGAGGTCGCCACCTACTACCTGCTCATGAACAACAACGACGAGGTCCTCTCGGATCCCGCCGTGCGTCGCGCGTTCTCGCTGGCGATCAACCGCCAGGCGATCTGCGACGTGGTCTTCGAGGGCACTCGCTCGCCGGCCACCGGCATCGTGCCCCCGGGCATCGTGGGCTTCCAGGACGACGCGTGGGCCTACTCCCAGTACGATCCGGACATGGCCGCGCAGCTGCTCGAGGAGGCCGGATACCCCGAGGGTGAGGGCGTCCCGACCATCAATCTCGAGTACAACACCGGTTCGGGCCACGAGGACATCCTGCAGCTCGTCCAGCAGGACCTCGACGCCGTCGGGATCGATTCAGAGCTGGTCGGCACCGAGTGGGCGCAGTACCTCGACAAGCTGCTCGAGGGCACCTACCAGGCCGGTCGTCTCGGCTGGATCGCCGACTACCCGATCATGGACAACTTCCTGTACCCGCTGTTCACCACCGGCAGCCAGGACAACTTCGCGTTCTACAGCGATCCTGCGGTGGACGAGCTCCTCCAGGAGGCCCGTCAGACGACGGACCAGGACGAGCGCGTAGCGATGTACCAGGAAGCCGAGGTCACGATCGGCGAGGCCGCTCCGGTCGCTCCGATCATGTTCTACCGCCACACCCGTGTGGCTTCCGAGCGTGTCCGCAACGGATACCTCAGTGCTCAGAGCCTCATGAACTTCGGCGAACTCTGGTTGGCTGACGCCGCCGAGTAGCCGCATCGCTTCGATATCCGGTGCCGGGGCGGCCTCCGGGTCGCCCCGGCACCGATATCGCCGAAGCGAGACCGGCTCCCTGACGCTCCGCGAGAGAGACACCCATGCTCAAGTACTTCATCCGACGCCTGTTCCAGATGATCCCGGTCTTCATCGGAGTGACCGTCCTCCTGTTCATCCTGCGCGCTCCGGGAGTCCTTCCCGGCGATCCGGTGCGGATGATCACCGGTGAGCGGGCACTCTCTCCGGCGCTGCGGGCGCAGGTCGAAGAGGAGCACCACCTCAACGAATCGCTGCACGTCCAGTACTACCACTACGTGAAGGGCCTCGCTCAGGGGGACCTCGGTGAATCGTTCCAGAGGAACCGCCCCGTGACCGAGATCCTCGCGGAGAAGTACCCCAACACCATCCGCCTGACCGTCGCCGCGATCATCATCGAGGTGATCATCGGCATAGGCGCCGGCATCATATCGGCGGTGAGGCGCTACTCGTTCTGGGACGTCCTGGTGACCCTCTCGACGTCCATACTCGTGTCGATGCCGGTGTTCTGGCTCGGCATGCTCATGCAGATCCTGTTCGGCATCAAGTTCAAGGAGTGGGGCCTGCCGTATCTCCCGATATCGGGGATGGGGGATCCGCCCGACTTCGTCCATCTGCTCCTGCCCGCCGTCACCCTCGCGTCGGTCTCCACCGCGTACGCGGCGCGCATCATGCGCAGCCAGATGCTCGAGGTGATGGGCCAGGACTACATCAGGACCGCCGAGGCGAAGGGCCTGCCGCACGGCGCGGTCATCCGCAAGCACGCGCTGAAGAACGCGCTCATCCCCGTGGTGACGTTCATGGGCATCGACCTCGGCGTGATGCTGAGCGGGGCCATCCTGACCGAGACGGTGTTCAACTGGCCCGGCGTCGGCCGCGAGATCTTCCTGGCGATCGGGCAGCGCGACTGGCCCATCGTGATGGGCGGCGTCATCGTCATCGTGATCGCCTTCATGGTCGTGAACCTGCTGGTGGACCTGAGCTACGCCTTCCTGGATCCGCGCATCAGGTACGGCGGACCGGAGTAGGAAGGCGAGATGACCCACAGAGACGACGAGAGCAAGGAATTCGAGACGACCGTGCTCAACGACCCGGAGGGCGGCGAGCCGACCGGGAAGGCCTCCCGCACGCTCTGGAGCGACGCCTGGTTCCGGCTGCGGCGCAACAAGCTCGCCATCGCGGGCCTGGTGTGGCTGGCGATAGTGGTGCTGTTCGCCCTGTCCGCGGACCTGTGGGTCCCGCAGACCTTCGGTGAGCCGGAGACCATCGACACCTCCACGGTCGTGGGACAGTCGCTGCAGCCTCCCTCCGTCGAGCACCCCTTCGGCACCGACAAGCTCGGCCGCGACGTGCTCTCGCGCGTGATCTACGGCGCGCGGGTGTCCTTGCAGGTGGGGCTCATCGCCGTGTCCATCAGCATCCTCATCGGTCTGATCACCGGGGCGCTCGCGGCCTACTACGGCGGCTGGTGGGACACGCTCATCATGCGTCTCGCCGACGTCTTCTTCGCCTTCCCGTACATCCTGTTCGCGGTCGCGATGATCGCGGTACTGGGTCCGGGGCTGGTCAACGTCTTCATCGCCATCGGCATCCTCGGCTGGCCGACGATCGCGCGCGTGTTCCGCAGCTCCATCCTGGGCGTCAAGGAGAACGAGTACGTCGACGCGGCCCGCGCGATGGGCGCCTCGGACCTGCGCATCCTGTTCCGGCACATCGTGCCCAACGCCATCGCGCCCATCATCGTGTACGCGACGATGAGCGTCGGCGGCGCGATCCTGTCCGAGGCGGCGCTGAGCTTCCTCGGGATCGGCGTCCAGCCTCCCACGCCCTCGTGGGGTCTCATGCTCTCCGAGGCCAGGGCGCTCATGCAGCGCGCGCCGTGGCTGATGATCTACCCCGGAGCGGCGATCCTGACCACCGTGCTCTCGTTCGTGCTCATGGGCGACGGTCTGCGCGACGCGCTCGACGTGAAGATGGAGGACTGAGCCATGCCTCCCTTGCTGCACGTAGAGGGTCTCAAGACGCACTTCCGCACCCGAGACGGCGTCGTGAAGGCGGTCGACGGCGTGGGTTTCGACCTGCACGAGGGCGAGACGCTCGGCGTGGTGGGGGAGTCGGGCTCCGGCAAGTCGGTCACGGCGCTGTCGATCATGCGGCTCATCCCGGAGCCCCCCGGCGAGATCGTGGCGGGCGACATACGGTTCCGCGGCGACAGCGTGCTCGAGATGAGCATGCCGAAGGTCCGGAGCATGCGCGGCAACCGGATCGCGATGATCTTCCAGGACCCCATGACGTCCCTGAACCCGGTCCACCGGGTGGGCCGGCAGATCGGCGAGTCGCTGCGCATCCACCAGGGTCTCAGCAAGAAGCAGGCTCTGGCCCGGGCGGTGGAGCTCCTCGAGATCGTGGGCATCCCGAATCCCGAGACGCGCGTCCGTGACTACCCCCACCAGTTCTCGGGCGGCATGCGTCAGCGCGCGATGATCGCCATGGCGCTCAGCTGCGACCCGGACATCCTGATCGCGGACGAGCCGACCACCGCGCTCGACGTGACCATCCAGGCGCAGATCCTCGACCTGATGATGGAACTGCAGGAGCGCACCGGCACCGCGATCATCATGATCACGCACGACCTCGGCATCGTCGCGGACATGGCGGATGAGATGCTCGTCATGTACGCGGGACGGCCCGTGGAGCGCGGCACGGCCGACGACGTCTTCTACCGGCCGCTGCATCCCTACACGTGGGGGCTGCTCGACAGCCTGCCGCGTCACGACGTGGACGAGAAGGGCATACTCGTGCCCATCGAGGGCGCGCCGCCGAGCCTGATCGACGTGCCGAGCGGCTGTCCGTTCCACCCCCGTTGCCCGTATCGCCGCGAGGTGTGCGTGACCGACGTGCCCACGCTCGAGGAGATCGGTATCGCGGGCAAGGGCCGGAGGTCGGCCTGCCATTTCTCCGGCGATCCCGAGTTCCTCGAGAAGCGCGACGAGATGCTCGCCCGCCGTCACGCGGAGGTGAGCTAGGTGTCGCTGCTCGAGGTACGCGACCTCGTCAAGCACTTCCCGATCGACCGCGGCGTGTTCGGCCGACGATTCGGCGCGAAGGTGCACGCCGTGGAGGGCGTCTCTTTCGACGTGCAGGCCGGCCGGACGCTCGGTCTGGTGGGCGAGTCCGGCTGCGGCAAGTCCACCACCGGTCGCCTCATCATGCGCCTGCACGACCCGACGTCGGGCGAGGTGCGCTTCGAGGGAGAGGACATGCTCCAGCATCGGCGTTCGGCGCTCAAGGCGTATCGCCGTCACGTGCAGATCATCTTCCAGGACCCGTACGCGTCGCTGAACCCCAGGATGACGATCGCCGAGCTGGTCGCCGAGCCGCTGAAGATACACGGGGAAGGGAAGAACGGCGGGGCGCGAAGACGCGTCCAGGAGCTGCTCGAGGTGGTCGGTCTCAATCCCGAGCACATCAACCGCTACCCGCACGAGTTCTCGGGCGGCCAGCGTCAGCGCATCGGCATCGCGCGAGCGCTCGCGCTCAACCCCAAGCTGATCGTGTGCGACGAGCCGGTCTCGGCGCTCGACGTCTCCATCCAGGCGCAGGTCCTCAACCTGCTCCAGGAACTGCAGGAGGAGTTCGGGCTCGCGTATCTGTTCATCGCGCACGACCTCTCGGTGGTGCGCCACATCTCGGACCAGGTCGCGGTGATGTACCTGGGCAAGATCGTCGAGCTCGCCGACTGGAAGGCCCTCTACGACCGCCCGCATCACCCGTACACGCAGTCCCTGCTCTCCGCGGTGCCGGTGCCGGACCCCGAGAAGCAGCGCTCTCGAGAGCGCATCATCCTCGAGGGCGACGTGCCGAGCCCGATCGACCCGCCGACCGGCTGCCGGTTCCACACCCGGTGCCCGATCGCACGCTTCCCGAAGTGCTCCGAGGAGGAGCCGCCGCTGTCCGAGGTCGCGCCGGGTCATCGTGCGGCGTGTCACTTCGCCGCCGCGCACCCCATCCCCGTGGAGCGAGAGGCGCACGTGCATGCGCGCGCCGGTTCGGTGGTGGGAGGCCAGGAACTGGAAGGCTCGGGAGAGGGTCACGAAGCGGGTCACGGCGGGCCCGTCCACGGGTACGGCGAGCAGGAAGAAGGCGGGTAGTCAGCCACTATCCCGCCTGCTATACTGCCGTCCTGCGTGTCACGGGGCGAGGGTGGTCCTCGGTCCGTGGGACGTGCGGACACGTCGGAGTGGCGGAACGGCAGACGCGCTAGCTTGAGGGGCTAGTGAGGGCAACCTCGTGGGGGTTCAAATCCCCCCTCCGACACCAAGACGACGAACGGCCCCCGCCTCGGCGGGGGTCTTTCTCTGTCGGGAGCCTGCGGTATCCTGTGGGGGCGCCCGGCGGACGTCCCGCCGGTGGCCCCGACGGAGGTCCCGCCGGGCCGTCGCGTCCAGGGGGAGTCCTGAGGAGATGCTCGATTTCGAGATGGTCGTGCTCGGCGAGGAAGGGCCGGTCTGCCGTGCCTGCGGATCGACGGGCCCGGCTCCGGCGGCTCCCCACGGCGAGGACGTGGCCGCGGCGGTGCGCGCGTCGGACGATCCCACCGGTCACAACGTCGAGATCGGCGGTCCGGACCGGGTGCGCCTCCTCGCCGCGACGAAGGAGGCGGTCGCCGCGGGGGCGGCTCGCGTGCGGATCCGCACGGACGCGGCGGGTCTCTCCGAGGAGGACGCCGACGCGCTCATCGGCGCCGGGGCGAGATCGCTGCGGTTCCGCCTCCTCGGCGGCGCCGCGCATACGCACGACCGGCTCGTGGGGCGCCGCGGACACTTCGACGAGGTGCGAGCGGGGGTGCGGGCGTACCGCCGCCGCGCCGACGAGCGTTCCGCCACCGTCGCGATATCCGCATACGTGCCGGTCTGCCGGCACTGCGTGCAGGACGTGCCCGGCATCGTGAGCGCCGCGGCGGAGACCGGGGCGCAGGAGGTCCTGCTGGAGGTGGTGGACCCGGGACTGGACGTGGTCACGGCGGGACCGTGGTTCGGCGCGGGCTGCGACACCGGGACGGTGAACGTGACCTGGGTCGGTCTGCGCGGCGTACCGTACTGCGCGGTTCCCGAGCACGCGCTGCACGTGGGATCCACCGTCCGTGAGGTGTCCGAAGGCGCGAAGGCTCCCGCCTGCGCGCGCTGTCCGCTCACCGGATGGTGCCCGGGTGTGCCGGCGGGCGCGGCGGGCCAGGTGAAGGGAAGGCTGGGGCCGCCCGAGACCGCGGAGCACCTCGCCCGCATGCTCGCGATCGCGTGGGAGGTGCCGGAGTGAGGAGGGTGGAACGATGAGCGGTCCCTTGAAGGTGGCCCTCGTCGCGCTCAACCGGCCCGGATACCGGTCGCTCGCGCTGGGCTACATACGGGCGTATGCGGAGGCGGACCCCAAACTGAAGGGTCGTGTGGCGTTCCAGACCCTGGACCTCACCACCGATCTGGATCCCTGGTGGGTCGCGTATCGCGTGCTCACGATGGACCCGGACGTCGTCGGTCTCTCGGTGACGTGCTGGTGCGGCAGGGAGGTCCTCGAGGCATGTCGCGTCATCAAGGCGGCTCGCCCGGATATCCGCGTGGTCCTCGGCGGTCCCGAGGTGGGCCCGGACGCGGAGTGGGTCCTGGAGCGCTGCCCCGCGATCGACGCGGTGGTGCGCGGCGAGGGAGAGGTGACCTTCGCCGAGCTGCTGCGCGTCTATCTCGCCGGGAAGACGCCGTGGAAGGTCCCCGGCGTGACCGCGAGGGACGGCGAGCGGATCGTCGCCGCGCCGGACGGCCCGCCGGTGGAGGTGCTCGACGACCTGCCGTCCCCGTATCTGACCGGGGTGCTCGCACCCCGACAGGGCGGGGCGTACATCGAGACGTACCGCGGTTGCCCGCACCAGTGCGGATACTGCTTCGAGGGGAAGGGCCTGCGCACGATACGGTCGTTCTCCGAGGAGCGGGTGTCCGCGGAGATCCAAGCCGTCACCGGCGCGCCGGGCGTCGACAGCTTCTCGTTCATCGACTCGGTGTTCAACCTGACCCCCGAGCGGCTGCGCCGGCTCGCGGGACTCATGGAGCCGTTCGCGCGCGAGGGCGTGCGCCTACACACGATCGAGGTCGATATCGAGCGCGTGGACGAAGAGCAGGCCGGCCTGCTCGGGCGCGCCGGTGTGGCCTCCGTCGAGACCGGGCCCCAATCGGTGGGCGCGACCGCCCTGGAGGTGTGCCGGCGACGATTCGACCCGGAACGGTTCCGGCGTGGGGTGCGCCTGCTCAGGGCTGAGGGCATCTCGGTCGAGTGCGATCTCATCGTCGGCCTCCCGGGCGACACCGTCTACCACTTCGTGGCGGGTCTCCGGTTCGTGTTCGGTCTCGACCCCGGGAAGGTGCAGACCTCGACCCTGCACGTGCTGCCGGGGACCGATCTATGGATCCGGGCGGACGAGCTGGGACTGCGTTTCGACCGTGAGCCGCCCCACGAGGTGGTGTGCACCGAGGAGGCGACGTATCCGGACCTCCGGCGTGCGGAGGTGCTCTCGCTCGCGCTGAAGCGGACGTACGAGGCCACGGCGGAGGGGCGGTCATGAGGGACGAGGTGTCGGCGAGGGCGCGTCAGATCCACCCCTTCGTGGTGATGGACGTGGTCGCCAAGGCGAAGCGGCTCATCGCCGAGGGCCGCGACGTGGTGCGCCTGGAGATCGGCGATCCGGACATGCCCACCCCGCCCGCGGTCACCGAGGCGGCCGAACGGGCGATGGAGGAGGGCGACACCGGCTACACGGAGTCCCTGGGGCTGCTCGACCTGCGCGACGCCGTGTCCGAGCACTACGCGCGGACCTACGGGGTGACCGTCGACCCGGCGCACGTGGTGGTCACCCAGGGCACGTCTCCCGCGATGCTGCTCACGTTCGGGACCCTGCTCGACCCCGGGGACGAGGTGATCGTCTCCGACCCGTGCTACCCGGCGTACCGCAACTATGCGACGTTCCTCGGCGGGACGCCGGTACCGATCCGGGTGCGCGCCGAGGAGGGCTTCCGGTTCCGGCTCGACGAGCTCGCTCGGGCCGTGGGGCCACGTACGCGAGCGGTGATGATCAACTCGCCGTCCAACCCCACCGGATCCGTGCTCGGCGAGGAGGATCTGCGCGCGGTGGCCGCGCTCGCCGAGGAACACGGCCTATGGGTGGTGAGCGACGAGATATACCATGGCCTGGACTACGGCGGGGAGTCGCACTCGATCCTCGAGTACACCGACCGGGCCTTCGTGCTCAACGGCTTCTCCAAGGCCTACGCGATGACGGGGTGGCGATTGGGCTACCTCATCGCGCCGAAGGACTACGTGCGACCGGCCGAGTGCATCCAGCAGAACTTCTTCCTCTGCGCCAACCATTTCGTGCAGGTCGCGGGGGTCGCGGCGCTCACGCTGGCCCAGCGGGACATGGCCGAGATGCGCGTCGCGTACGACGAGCGCCGACGCTATCTCGTGCCCGCGCTGCGTGGGTCCGGCCTGGGGATCGCGACCGAGCCGACCGGAGCGTTCTACGTGTTCGCCGACGCGCGCGAGTGGGGCGAGGACTCGCTCGCCCTCGCCGGCCGGCTGCTCGACGAGGCGGGCGTGGCGGCCGCTCCGGGCATCGACTTCGGTGAAGGGGGAGAGGGCTTCCTCCGCTTCAGTTACGCGACGGGACTCGATCGCCTCGAGCTCGCGGTGGAGCGGATGCGCGCCTGGCGCGCGGGCGAGCCGGTGCCGGGTTGGTAGCGGCTTGTGCGTATACTGGCACCCGCGGCGCCGACGGGTGTCGCTGCGACGGGTGTCGCTGAAGCGAGGGAGGGACCTCCACGATGGATCTGGAGCGGAGTGGCGGCCGGCTGCTGCGGTTCGATGAGGGCGACGTGGTCTTCCGGGAGGGCGACGAGGGGGACAGCCTCTACATCGTCCGCGAAGGGGGCGTGCATATCCGCAAGAGTGGGGAGTTCCACACCACGGTACTCGCCGAATGCGGCCCCGGCGAGATGTTCGGCGAGCTCGCGCTCATCGACACCCAGCCGCACTCTGCCTCGGCGGTCGCGTCGGAGGACGGTACCGAGTTGGCGCTGTACGACCGCGAGACGTTCGTCGCTTCCATCCGAGAGGATCCCGAGTTCGCGCTGCGCGTGATCGAGTCGCTCGGGACGCGTCTTCGCCAGACCACGGACCAGCTCCAGCGGATCTGCGGCGAATACGTCCGCGACAAGGCGGAGATGACGCTGATCCAGAGAGCGGTCCTTGAGGGCGAGCTCTCCTGAGCCGATATGAGTATCGACGCGGCCTCAGTGAGCCTCCCCGGATCCGACGAGGGCGATCGAGCCGGTCCTTCGTCACCGGGAGCGCCTTGGGGGACGGCACGTATGTTGCTCACCTTTCGGAGGCTGGGCTTTCCGAGGCTAGGGGCCACACGAACCGACGACGCGGGGGTGCATCCGTGAGCGATACCTGGAGCAGGGCCGACCTGCACATCCACTCCGACCACAGTGACGGGTTGGCACGCATCCCCGAGATCATGGATCACGTCCAGGAGCACACGGATCTCAAGGTCATCGCCATCACGGACCACAACACCATGGAGGGCGCTCGCTTCGCCAAGTCCCTCGAGGACCTATATGACTTCGAGGTCGTCATGGGCGAGGAGATCTCCTCGAAGCACGGTCACGTGATCGGGTTGTTCATCGAGGAGCACGTGCCCGCGGGCATGTCCGCGGTCAAGACGATCGCCGAGATCGACTCCCAGGGCGGTGTGGCGATCATCCCGCATCCGTTCTCCGCACAGGGGGTCTTCGGACCTCTCGGTTTCAGGGGGATCACGGACAAGATAGGCGAACTCGCCTTCAGCGCCCTCGAGGTCTACAACTCGATGCCGTTCCTCGTGTACGCGAACAGCGTCGCCTCGAGGACCTTCGGCGCCGGTCGCGGCGTGGCGTGCGTGGGGGGATCGGACGCGCACATGCTCAAGGCCATCGGCAAGGGCAGCACCCGGTTCCGGGGAGAGACGGCCGAGGATCTGCGCGAGAGCATCGCTCGCCTCGAGACACGCGCCGAGGCGGGTCGAGGCAACCTGGCCATGGCGGTGCGCTACATGCTGCGTTTCCCGAGCATCCGTCGCCAGCAGGCGTGGAACTGGGAGCGCTGCAAGCCGTAGGCCCGCGTCAGACCTGCTCTTCCACCTCGTCCAGCGCTTCGCGCACCCGGTCGGCGATCACATCGGCCACCACCTCGTCCTCGCCCCAGGCGGGGAGCTGGGTGACCCTCACGTGCTCGTCGACGAGCGCGAGCCGCGTCGCCTGCTTGAGCTCGACGAGCGTCGCCGTGCCGTCCGCGGGCATGGTGGCCGGTACCACGAGGATGCGTTCGGCGCCCAGTGCCGCGAGGTGCCGGACGACCTCCGTGGGATCGGGGTCGTCCCACTCGAGCCAGGCCGGGCGTACCCTATCGGCCTCGAATCCCTCCTCGACGAGCATCGACCTGACGCGCTGGATGAAGAACATCTCGTGTTCGCGAGACTCGCGACTGCCGTACCATCCATCCGGGTGTCCTGCGCCGACGAGGGCGACCCCCACCGTGTCGCGGCGCGAGTCACCCATGGCGCGAAGGATGCGTTGGGTGAGCCGTTCAGCCACCGGGAGCGAGCCCCAGAGCGGCGGCGCGATCACCATGTGGTCCCACGCGTCCCCGACGCGACGCCGACACTCGGCCTCGGCGCGATGGTGCATCAAGCTCGGAGTGACGGCGACCGGCGCCACGACGAAGCGCGCGGTGCCTTGGGAGAGCGCGCTCTCGACGGCGACGGCGAGCGAGTCCGAGGGAGTGCACCAGCAGGTCGTCACCGAATCGATCCGTCCGTCGCCTTCGAGTCGTTCGGCGACCATGCCCCGCAGGCCCCGGATCGAGGCGCGGGCGGGGCTCCGGCCGCCGGCGGCCCGGTATCGGGCCTTGACCGCGGCGAAGAGCACCGGCCGCGCGGTGGGGCCGGGGACGTCGAGGCCGGCCTCGTCGAAGGCCTCGAGGGCGTTCTTGACCGTTCTGGGGCCGTACTCCTCCGGTTCTGCACAGGCGAACAGGATGACCGCTACGCCGGAGCCGTGACGGACGTCGGTGCGGATCGGAGTCGCGTCGCGCTCCGGGATGGAGCTCACCGCTTGGGCGGCGAGGACGTAGCCCAGAGCGAACGTGAGCATGCCGAGGAGAGCGGCGAGGAGCGCTACGGTGGCCTGAGGCGTGTAGACGGTGAGCGCGACCACGGACGCGAGCGAGACGAGGAAGGCGAGGCCGCCGGAGGGGATGATGACCGGCTCCATCCTCTGCGGACCCGCCATGATCAGCACCAACGCCGACCCCGACAGGAACGCCCCCGATATGAGTGCGATCCACCCCGATACGGGCATATGACCTCCGTGAGCGGGCGTCGATCCACTATACCCGGAAGGAGGGCGCGAGCGCGCCCCCGACGGGTGGCGTCGGATCGGTCGCGCCGTTGACAAGTATACCCCTACGGGTATACTTCCAAAGGAACGAAGACGAGAGGGAGGTCGGCATCATGGCTGATATGAAGGACATCGGTTCACAGGAGTTCGACAGCGAGGTACTCGCATCCGACGTGCCGGTGATCGTCGATTTCTGGGCGCCTTGGTGCATGCCGTGTCGTATGGTCGCGCCGGAGCTGGAGAAGCTGCGGTCCAAGGTCGGCGACAAGGCCAAGTTCGTCAAGGTCAACGTGGACGAGAACCAGGAGATCGCCATGCGCTACGGCGTCATGAGCGTCCCCACCATCGCCAAGTTCGAGGGCGGAGAGCTCGCCATGCAGGTCGTGGGCGCTCGAGGCGCCGACGACATGGGGCGGCAGTTCGGCCTGGTGTGATACCGTGCCTACGTATGAACTGACGTGCAGGTCGTGCGGGAGCGGATCCGAGCGTTTCATGACGAGGCTCATCCGGGACGAGGACAAGGTATGTCCGTCGTGCGGTTCCCGGGACGTGAAGCAGGGCGTGGGCGGCGGGTTCGGCCCCGTCGGCGTTCGGACGCGATCCTCGTCCGGCTCGGCGGGCTGCGTGCCCCGAGGGGGGTTCGGTTGAGCCTGACCGCTCCCGTTCCGTAGGGACGGGCGAAGCGTGGACTATGCGTACAAGAGGGTAGTCGACCGGTCGTTCGAATCGACCACCGAAGCCGTGGAGCGCTCCATCGAGGCCCACGGCTTCCGCGTGTCCGGACTCCACGACGTGCACCACACCCTGGCGGCGAAGGGCTTCACCATCCGGCCCCTGCGGATCTACCAGCTGGTGGAGAAGGAGCGGGAAGCCGAGGACCCGCGCGTGGAGCTGCTGCTGCCGGCGCGGGTGCACGTGTTCGAGGACGAGGGAGGCGTGGTCGTCGCGGCGCTGTTGCCGTCGATCATGTGCCAGGTCTACCCGCGAGCCCGCCTCGACGAGCTCGCCGCGGCGCTGGAGGGACGCGTGATCGATCTCGTGGATCACGCGGTGGGGCCATGATCCTCAGCGCACGCAGTTCACGTACTTGAGGAAGACGTCGAGCGCTTCGTCGATGAGCTCGTCGCGGTCGACGTCCTCGTCCTCGGTGAGGCACTCATGCATCGCGTGCCGGATGATGTGGAGGCCCACCTGGTCGAGCGCGGACTTGGCGGCCATGACCTGGGTCAGGACGGCCTCGCAATCCTTGCCGGACTCGATCATGGATTGCAGCCCGCGGATCTGGCCCTCGAGCCGCTTGAGTCGATTCACTATCCGATGGTTGTCGGCGTCGACCGACGTGGTGTCCGTGTCCATGTGCGCTCCTCATGTGCTGTCCGCGCGCTCGTCGCGGTACCTTCGATGCGGTGACATGACGTACCGCTAAGGGTATCGGCACCGTGGAACGGCGACAAGCGCGCCGGGGATCGTGCCGGGAGTCGTGTCGGGGCTCGTGCCGGGAGTCGTGCCGGGAGT
>CAYOSP010000016.1:26223-49288 GCA_964406675.1 uncultured Eubacteriales bacterium
TCGTGCCGGGAGTCGTGCCGGGAGTACGATATACTCCGGCTTTCGACGAGGGGAGGACGTCCCGGGATGGGCTATCGGCGCTACGACGACGTCGAGGCCGACGCGCGGTCCACGAAGGTCGTGCGCGTCCTGTGGACCGTCCTCGGCCTGAACCTGACGGTCGCCGCCGCCAAGCTCGCGTACGGTCAGTTCGTCGGCTCCGTCGCGATGTCCGCGGACGGTTTCCACTCCCTGTTCGACGGCCTCTCGAACGTGGTGGGGCTGGTCGGCGTGAGCGTGGCGAGACGCCCGGCGGACGAGTCGCATCCCTACGGACACGGCAAGTACGAGACGTGGGCGTCCGTGGGCATCGGGCTCATGCTGGTCGCCGCCGCCTGGAGCGTGGGCTGCGAGGCGCTCGATCGGCTCCTCGGGGAGGCGGTCCACCCCGACATCGGCCCCCTCGCGTTCGCGGTGATGGGGGTGACGATCGTCATGAACGTCGGCGTCACCCTGTGGGAGCGCCGGGTCGGGCGCAGGCTGTCGAGCGAGGTCCTCGTCGCCGACAGCGAGCACACCGGCAGCGACGTGCTCGTCAGTCTCGGCGTCATCGGCAGTCTGGTCGCCGTGCGCATGGGATACGAGCCGGCGGACCCGATCATCGCGCTCCTCGTGGTGGCGATGATCCTGCGGGCCGCGTGGAAGGTGTTCAAGCGCGCGGAGAGCTCGTTCTCGGATCGCGCTCGGATCCCCGCGGAGGCCGTGACCCGGGCGGCGCTCTCCGTGGACGGGGTGCTCGCCACGCACGACGTGCGCACCCGCGGGGCGGCCGGGGACGTCTACGTCGACCTGCACGTGCAGGTCGACCCGGACTCCACGCTCAGGGACGCCCACGCCGTGTCGGAGGCGGTGGAGCGGCGCATCGCGGACGAGTTCGACACGGTGGTCGACGTGATCGCGCACGTCGAGCCGCTGGACGAGTACCAGTCGGAGAAGACGGACAGGCAAGACGGTGCCGACTTCGCCTGACGGCGCCGCCAGGCTCAAGGGCTTCGCGCTCGTGGGACTGGCGGCGGTCAGCTGGGCGACCGGCGGCGTCACCGCCAAGTGGCTGTTCGTGAGGTCGACCGTGGGGTCGGACGCGCTCGCGCTCTCCGCCACGCGCGCGTTCTTCGCGTTCGTCCTGCTCGCGATGTATCTCGCCTGGAGGCATCCGGCACGGCTGAGGGTCGAGCCGCGGCGTCTCCCGTTCCTCGTCGCGTTCGGCGTGGCGGGCACCGCCATGCTGCACCTCGCGTACTACGCGGCGATCGAGTACACGGACGTGGCGACGGCCATCCTGCTCGAGTACCTGGCCCCCGTCATCGTCCTCGTCGTGGCGGTGGTCTTCCTAGGCGAACGGCTGACCTGGGTGCTCCCGGCCGGCGTGGCGCTCTCGGTCTCCGGGTGCGCGCTCATGGTGGGCGTCGTGGGCGGAGACGGGCTCACCGTCGCCCCGCGCGGCATCGCGTGGGGCCTGGCCGCGGCCGTCTTCTTCGCGACGTACATCCTGATGGGCAAGTACGCCACCGGTCGCATCGGGCCGTGGACCCTGCTCGTCTACGGCCTCGGATCCGCGAGCGTGTTCTGGCTCGTCTACCCTGGGGCCGTCTCGGGCGCGCTCGACCTGCTCTCGACCGGAGAGGGCGTGGCGCTGGTGGTGTACGTCGCGGTGGTGGGCACCCTCGTGCCGTTCGGGTCGTTCCTGAGCGCGGTACACCACATATCCGCCACCGAGGCGAGCGTCGCCGCCACGCTCGAGCCGGTGCTGGCCGGCGTGATCTCCTACGTCTTGCTCGGGGAGGTGCTCACGGTGCTCCAACTACTGGGTGGCGCGCTCGTCATCGCCGCGGTGGTGCTCGTGCAGTCGAAGGGTCGCATCCCGAGGGTGCGGCTTCCCTTCGGTACCTGAGCGGACCCCTCCCGCGCTCGATCCGAGGCCCGGTCCGGGGTCCGGTCCGGCTCCGGCGCGGGGTTCGGGCCCTACGTTCCCGGGAAGATACGAGACAGTGGTGGTACGATTGTTGCTGAGGTCGCGCGCCCATCCGGCGGCCTCGGATGGAGGCCGATCGATGGAACTCACCCACACACAGCGACCGGAGACGAAACAGAAGGTCACCCTGTCCCCCCAGGTCTACCAGGGGCTGGCGATCCTCTCCATGCCGATCGCCGAACTTGAGCAGCTCGTCGAGCAGGAGCTCACGGAGAATCCCGTGCTCGAGATGGACGAGTACGAGGAAGAGCTCGACGAGCTCGAGGAGGAGCGGGCCGAGGAGCTCGAGGAGGAGCGGGCCTGGGACGAGTGGCTCGAGCAGTACGAGGACCTGGAGGGTTACGAGCCCGTCGTGCCGCGGGATCCGAACGCCGAGGCGGTCAACACCGAGGAATTCGTCGGCGGCGTGGTCACGTTCGAGGAGTACCTCCTCGGTCAGCTCGCGATGATGGACGTGAGCGAACCGGTCGAACGAGCCGCGAAGGCGATCATCGCTTCGCTCGACGACGACGGGTTCTTCGCCGGTGACCTGGACGAGATCGCCGAGATCGTCGGTGTCGACCCCGAGGACGCGGAGCAGGCGCTGGGACTCGTGAAGCGGTTCGACCCTCCGGGCGTGGGCGCCCGGGACGCGCGTGAGGCGCTGGGGATCCAGGTCGGCGCGCTCGGGCTCGAGGAGGAGCTGCTCGTCCCGATCATCCGCGAGCACCTCGACGACGTGGCGGGCAGCCGATACCGGCTGATCGCTCGGGCGCTCAAGGTCAAGGAAGAAAGGGTGCGCGAGGTCGTGGAGGTGCTGCGGACGCTCAACCCACGCCCGGCCGGAGCGTATTCCTCCGGCGTGTCGCCGGCCTATGTCGAGCCGGACATCACCCTGCGGCGCTTCGGTGACGAGTGGCTCATCATCCCGAACAGTGACGCGGTGCCGACGCTCAGGGTGAGCCCGCGGTACCGCCGCATGCTGAAGCGCCCGGAGACCGTGGACGACGAGACGGTGCGCTATCTGAAGGACAAGATCCGCGGCGCGGAGAGCTTCATCAAGAACGTGGAGCGGCGCAAGGACACGGTGAGCCGCATCGCGGAGATCATCCTTCAGACGCAGGCGGACTTCTTCGAGGACGGTAAGGGCGATCTCCGGCCGCTCAGGCTCGAGGACGTCGCGGTCGAGATCGGGGTGCACCTCTCCACCGTGAGCCGAGGGGTCACCGGGAAGTACATGGCCACGCCGTACGGTCTGTTCGAGCTCAAGTACTTCTTCTCCGGAGGCTACCGGACCGCCCAGGGCATGGACGTGGCGGCCACGAGCGTGAAGAATCGCATCAAGGACATCGTCGCGGAAGAGGATCCGGACAGTCCGCTGTCCGACCAGCAGATCGCCGACGAGCTCGAGGAGGAGGGCGTGTCGGTGGCGCGCAGGACCGTGGCCAAGTACCGCGACGAACTGGGGATAGACCCGTCCTGGGCGAGGAGGCGACGCTGACGCATGGCCCCGGGCCGCGGGCGCAAGGGGCATGTCGAGGAACGGACGCTGCGCGACGTGCTCATCATCGGGGCGGCGCTCGTCGTCGTCACGGTGCTGCACCTGTACACGGACGTGGACCTGGTCGGCCTGCAGCTGCTGTACCGGCGGCTCTACTACGCCCCGATCATCTACGCCGCCTGGGTCTTCGGCGTACGGGGCGGCGTGCCCATCGCGTTCGCGTCGGGACTCCTGTATCTGCCCACCGCGCTGATGGGCTCGGATCTCGGTCGGATCGAGGCGATCCACGAGATCGCGATGTACCTGCTGATAGGTTCGCTGTTCGGTTGGCTGCGCGATCTGGAGGACGCGAGGAGCCGGGACCTGCGGTGGGTGAGCAGTCGGCTCGAGGACGCGTACTCGAAACTGGAGGAGCGCGCCGTGCAGCTCGTCGGCATCCAGGAGTATACGTCGTCTATCCTGAGGGCCATCACCGCCGGCGTGCTCACCGTCGGGCCGGACACCTCCATCACCACGGCGAACCCGGCGGCCGAGCGGCTCATGCGCATGGGCGAGGAGATGCTCGTGCCGCGACCGCTCGGCGCGCTCTTCAAGGATGACGGGGGGCTCACCGAGCTCGTCCGGAAGGTGCTCGACGGGCGCGTGCCCCGCGTCCTGCGCGAGACCACGCTCGAGACCCGTCACGGCCGTGTCCTGCACGTCCAGGCGGCGGTGAGCCGGATGCGGGACATGTCCGGGCGCATCCTGGGCGCCGTGGTCACGTTGGAGGACGTGTCCGAGGTGAAGTCGCTCACCGAGCAGCTCATCCGGGCGGATCGTCTCGCCGCGCTCGGTGAGTTGACCGCGGGCATCGCTCACGAGGTGCGCAACCCGCTCGGTATCATCCGCGCGACCATGCAGATGATCGAGGACCCCCAGACGGACCCCGAGCGGATGTCGGAGGCGGCGGGTATCGTGAAGCAGGAGATCGACCGCCTCGACAAGGTGATCAAGGCGTTCCTCGACTTCGGCCGCCCGTCCGCGCCGACGATGATGCGCGTGGACCTGGAGGAGCTGCTCGGCGAGGTCGTCCTGCTCACGCGTCGGTTCGCGGGGAGGGCGGAGGTCCACCTGGAGGAGGAGTACTCGGGGGATCTGCCGCTGGTGTTGGCGGATCCGGATCAGCTCAAGCAGGTCTTCGTGAACCTGGTCAGCAACGCGGTGCAGGCGATGGGGGAGCGCGGGGGGACCATCCGGATATCCACCGATCTCGACGACGGGTTCGTGGTCGCGTCGGTCGCGGACGACGGTCCGGGGATGGACGCAACACGGGTCGCGAAGGTGTTCGATCCGTTCTTCTCGACGAAGGACGAAGGCACCGGGCTCGGCCTCACCATCGTGCACCGCATCGTCGACGAGCATGACGGGCATATCGATGTGGAGAGTCAGCCGGGAGAAGGCACCGAGTTCAGGGTGCATCTCCCGATCCGCGAGCCGTTCGAGCACGCCGAGCGGCCGGGTGGCATCGGCGGCGGAGGAGTCGCCGGTCGGAAGGAGTGATGGGCGACGTGCGGCGCATCCTTATCGCCGACGACGAGAAGAACATGCGCTGGGTGCTCGAGGAGACGCTCAGCAAGGACGGTTACGAGGTCATCCAGGCCAAGGACGGCAAGGAGGCGCTCGAAGCGGTATCCAAGACACCTCCCGACCTCATGGTGCTCGACCACAAGATGCCCGCGCCCGACGGCATGGCGGTGCTGAGGGAGGTCAGAGGCAAGGGTCTCACGTTCCCGATCATCATGCTCACCGCGCACGGCAACGTGCAGACCGCGGTGGAGGCGATGAAGGCGGGCGCGAGCGAGTACCTGACGAAGCCGTTCGATCTCGACGAGCTCAAGCTCGCCATCGACAAGGCGGTGAGGGTGGCCGATCTCGCCGAGGAGGTCGAGCACCTGCGCGAGGAGGTCGACAAGGAGTACGACATCGAGGGGATCGTCGCCGCCGACGAGCAGATGCGCGCCGTGCTCGATACCGTGAAGCGCGTGGCGCCGGCCGACGCCACCGCGATGATCACCGGGGAGTCCGGCACCGGCAAGGAGCTGGTGGCGCGCGCCATCCACCGCCTGTCGCCGCGAAGCCAGAAGCGCTTCGTTGAGATCCATGCGGGCGCCCTGCCCGAGACGCTGCTGGAGAGCGAGCTGTTCGGATACGAGAAGGGCGCGTTCACGGGAGCCACCACGGCCAAGCCCGGCCGGTTCGAGCTCGCCAACGGCGGCACCCTCTTCCTCGACGAGGTGGGGGACATCCCGCCGACGGTCCAGGTGAAGCTGCTGCGTGTGCTCCAAGAGCGCCGCTTCGAGCGGCTCGGCGGGACGAAGCCGATCGAGGTCGACGTGCGTGTCGTCGCGGCGACCAACCAGGACCTGCAGCAGCTCGTCGCGGAGAACGAGTTCCGTGAGGACCTCTATTACCGCCTCAACGTGGTGCCGATCAACCTGCCGCCCCTGCGGGACCGCGCCGGGGATATCCCGCGCCTCGTCGCCCACTTCCTCGACAAGTACGAGGCGGGGAAGCGGAGGATCTCCCCCGAGGCGATGCGGGCGCTCATGGACTACCGCTGGCCGGGCAACATCCGAGAGCTCGAGAACACCATCGAGCGCCTCGTCATCCTCGCGCAGGGTGAAGAGATCACGATCGAGGACCTGCCCGCGGAGATACGCGTCGGTGCGAGCGGGGTGGTGTGCGAGATCACCGAGTTCAAGCTCCCCGATGAGGGCTGCGACCTGGAAGAGGTGGAGCTCGATCTGGTGCGCCAGGCGCTGGATCGGGCCGGCGGCAAGAAGGCGGCCGCGGCCAAGCTGCTCGGCCTGACGACCAAGACACTGGAGTCGCGGATGAGCCGCTTGGGCCTGGACTGAGAGCCCGGGTCCGAGGCGGTCCTCCGGATGGCGGCCGCCGGAGGGCGGTGCTCAGTCGACGGCGATGCGTCGCTTGCGGTAGAGCAGGTACATCCCCGCCGCGGTGAGGATGAGCGCGCCTCCGGCGAACCCCTGCCACCATCGCGGGTCGTGCCGGACGCGCTCGCCCGGCTGGACGACCCGGAGCGTGGTCGCGTGTATGTCCAGATCGCCACCGTGTCGCGGGCAGGCCTGGTTGAACGTGCCGACGACCTCCACGACGTCGCCGCGATGCTTCCAGTCCCCGAGCACCTGGATCCGTTCGGCGTCGTCGCGGTCCACCCACACCCCGACGGCGGTCCCGCCGGTACCCAGGACGTTCACCCAGACCCCGCCCTGGTCCGCGTGCAGGACGTCGCCGATCGCCTCTCCGGACACGCGTATCTCCCGACCGTCGTAGCGGTCGGCTTCGCGGACGAGCGCGCCCGGTTCCATCGGCTCGTCGCCCCGTGCTCGAGCGGTTGCGGGGTGCAGGGCCGCCCACGACACGCAGAGGGTGAGCGCGAGCAGGAGCGAGGTGACGCGCGTCCCCATCCTCAGCCCTCCTTCGGCCTCATGGCGTTGATGAGGTGACCGACGAGCGCCAACACGGCGATGAACTCGAGCCGGCCGATCCACATCTGGAGGATGTAGAAGAGCTTGAGGCCGGTCTCCATGTAAGGAGACGTGACCCCCATCGAGAGGCCGACGTTGGCGGTGGCGGAGACGGATTCGAAGAGCGCCGCTTGGAACGGATAGCCGTAGGCGACGCCGATGATCGCCCCGGTCACGTAGGAGACGATGTACGAGGTGAACACGATCAGTATCGTCATGGTCAGTTCCGGGGTGAGCACCTTGTCGCGGATGTGGCGATAGCGGGACTGGACGATCGCGCTGCGCGGCGAGACCGCCTCTCGGATGTTGTGGAGGAGCGTCTTGAAGAGGAGCCCCACGCGCAGCGCCTTGATGCCGCCGGCGGTGGAGGAGGCGCCGCCGCCGAGGGCCATGGCGATGACCACACCGATCCACGCGAGCTCGCTGAAGCCCCCCAGCCATTCCGAGGCGTAGAGGGTCTGGTGTCCCGTGCCGGTATGCGCGCTTATGACGTGGTAGAGCCCCTTGCGCACGACCTCCGACGGACCCGTGAACACGCCGTCGGCGGACAGCCCGAAGGCTGCCAGCAGCGACAGCAGGAAGATGCTGATGGCCAGGGTGCGGGTCTCGATGTCCTTGAGGAGCTCCCGGCCGCCGCCTCGCCACACCGCGGCGTGGAGACTGAAGTTGAGCGTGCCCGCGAGCATGAGCATCACGGTGAGGCCCTCGAACACCCAGCTGTGGTAGTAGAGGGCGCTCGTCGACTGGGGCGCGAAGCCGCCGGTGTCGTACGCGGCGATCACGATCCAGAACGCGTGGAACAGGGAGCGCAGGGGCTCCATGCCGCGGACGAGGTTGTGTATCCCGAGCGCCACCGTGCCCGCCGCCACGTAGACGCCGGTGACGAACCAGATGAAGCGCGCGGTGTGGATCACGTTGGGCCGGACCTTCTCGTCACGTCCCTCGGCTTGGTACAGGGCGAAGGCGCCGGAGCGCATGCCGACGGCGAGGCTGAGCGCGGCGACGATGATCCCCTGTCCGCCGATCAGGTGCATGAAGTGCCGCCACATGTTGTGCGCGTGTGCCATGTGGTCTAGGTCGACGACCACGGTGAGCCCCGAGGTGGTGAGGCCGGACATGGCGTCGAACACCGCGTCCAGGTACGAGAGGTAGTTCCCCGAGAACGCAAGAGGGACGGCGGCCACCAGCGAAGCGGAGAGCCACGAGAGGGCCGCGATCATGAGCGCGTGGTTGTGCTTGATGTGATGTCCGTGCGCCTTGATCAGCATCATGCCCAGACCGGCCACGAGCGCCACGCCGACGCCCAACACGTAGTCGAGGGCGGGATCCCACTCCGAGGTGGCCAGCGCGGTCACGAGCGGCACGAGCATCGTCAGTCCGACGCCGACCACGAACATGCCGGAGTAGTGGACGATGGTCCCGAGATCGGATCTATCGAGTCTGATCCACACCGGTCAGACGAGTATCGCGACGATGAGCGTCATCAGGACGAGCACCGCGGTGAAAGCGGCGAAGGCGCCGAGTTCGATGAACAGGCCGGCGAACCAGAACCGGTACGGGGTGTCCCGTTCCCCGCCGTCGGCCGTACCCCTGGGTCCGTCGTCCACCACTTCGACCTCCCCGTACGTGCGAGAGAGCCTCCCCGTGCATGCGCCACGAGAAGTCAACCACCCCGGGTGCGCGGTGGCAAGTGGCCCCCTCGTCTGGCACACCTGTTGCATACCACCCGCATCCGGAACGGCGACGTCGGCGCGTGGTGGTAGCACACCTTGAAGACCCGAAGACTGATACTCGCGCTGTCAGGCACCGCGCTCCTCGCGGGCGCGCTCTACGTGCTGCTCACGTCAGCCGGCGGCTCGAGCGCTCCCGTAGCGTGCGCGGGTCTGTCGGGTTGGGGGGTCCCGGTACTCGCCGGCGCGGTGATCGGTGGTGTCCTGTGGGTGCTGTCCGGCCAGCCGTCCAAACCGATGGACGACGGCCCGACCGCGAGCATCGGACGCAGTTGCCCGTCGTGCGGGGCGCCGGTCATGGACACCTGGCGGCTCTGCCCCTCCTGCGGCTCTCGTGTCGACGAGTGACGTGGGGCGGGATAGCCACCGGCGACGAAGGGACCGATCATGGCGGACACCGTCCAGACCCGACTGAAGACCTCCGGCATGCACTGCCGCTCCTGCGTGATGCTCATCCAGATGAACCTCTCCGAACTGCCCGGTGTCGAGAAGGTCGAGGTCGACCTCGAGAAGGGGCTCACGGTGGTCGAGCATGACCCTTCCGTGACCGACGGGAAGACGCTGATCGACGAGATCCGTCGCACCGGCTATGAGGCCGAGGCGGTCGGCGGGACCGCGTGAGCGACGGAACGGCCGAGGTCGTCCTCGCGATCACCGGGATGACCTGCTCGGCCTGCTCGCAGATCGTCCAGCGCTCGCTCACCAGGATCGAAGGGGTGCTGGACGCCGAGGTCAGCCAGGGCACCGACACCGCCAAGGTCCGTTTCGATCCGGTGAGGGTCGGCGCGGAAGAGCTCATCGAGGCCGTCACGGCCGCGGGCTACGGGGCCGCGGTCCGCCCGTCCGGCGGTGCGCTCGACGAGTCCGCGCGCGACGTCCAGCGCGTCGCCCAGGAGGCGCACTACCGTCGTCAGCGCCGACTGCTCGCGTTCAGCGCGACGTTCTCCATCCCGATCGTCCTCATCGCGATGGTCCCGCCCTTCATGGGCATGCTGCCGCACGACACGGCGGTGCTGGTGATGTTCGCACTCGCCACGCCGGTCCAGTTCATCGCGGGCGCGCAGTACTACCGGGGCTTCTGGGCGGCGCTCAAGCAGCGCGCGGGCAACATGGACACGCTCATCGCCGTCGGCACCACGGCCGCGTACGCCTACAGCGTCGCGGCGGCGTTCCTCATCGAGGGAGCCTCCGACGTCTATTTCGAGACCTCGGCCCTGCTCATCACGTTCGTCCTGCTCGGCAAGCTGCTCGAGGCGAGGGCGAAGGGTCACACCTCGGAGGCCATCAAGCGTCTCGTGAGCCTGGCGCCGAGGACCGCCCGCGTGCTGCGGGGCGGGGAGGAGCGCGACGTCCCGGTCGAGGAGGTCGTGCCCGGGGACGTCGTCCTCGTCCGTCCCGGGGAGAAGATACCGGTGGACGGCGTCGTGGTCGACGGGCGTTCGTCGGTGGACGAGTCGATGCTCACCGGCGAGTCGATCCCGGTGGAGAAGTCCGTCGGCGACGAGGTCATCGGGGCGACGCTCAACCGTCTCGGCGGTCTCCGCTTCCGCGCGACCAAGGTGGGGGCCGACACCGCGCTCGCGCAGATCGTGCGGCTGGTCGAGGAGGCGCAGGCCTCCAAGGCGCCGGTCCAGCGCTTCGCCGACCGGGTGAGCGCGGTGTTCGTGCCGGTGGTGGTCGGCATCGCCGTGGTCACCTTCGTCGTGTGGCTCCTCGTGGTCCCGCAAGTCGTGGGTCCCGCGTTCTACGGCGACCTCACGCCGTTCGTCAAGGCGCTGCTGACCGCGACCGCGGTACTGGTGATCGCCTGTCCGTGCGCCCTCGGCCTGGCCACCCCGACGGCGATCATGGTGGGGACCGGCAAGGGCGCGGAGTACGGCGTGCTGATCAAGGGCGGCGGCGCACTGGAGACCGCTCAGGACGTCGACGCGATCGTCGTCGACAAGACCGGCACGCTGACCACCGGCAAGCCCGTCGTGACCGACGTGGAGGCCGTCGGCGTCGATGATGACGAGGTCCTCGCGTGGGCGGCCTCGCTCGAGGCGGCGAGCGAGCATCCGCTCGCGGAGGCGCTCGTGGAGGGCGCGCGGTCCCGGGGCGTCGCGACCGTTGAGGTCGAGGGGTTCGCCGCGGTGCCCGGGCACGGGGTCGAGGGGGTCGTCGAGGGCGTACGCACCGCGTTCGGCAACCGTGGGCTCATGTCCGCCGAGGGGATCGATGTGGACCCGGTGGAGGACCTGGTGAGCTCCCTGGAGGACGAGGGGAAGACGGTGATGCTGCTCGCGAGGGGAGGCCGGCTCGCCGGTGTCGTCGCGGTAGCGGACACGGTGAAGGAAGGCGCGAGGGAGGCGGTGGTCGCGCTGGGGGCGGCCGGCGTGGAGGTATACATGTTGACCGGAGACAACCGGCGCACCGCGGTCGCGATCGCCCACGAACTCGGTATCGAGGCCGGAAGGGTCGTGGCCGAGGTGCTGCCGGAGCACAAGGCGGACGCGGTGGCCGAGCTCCGGGAGCGGGGCCTCACGGTGGCGATGGTCGGCGACGGCATCAACGACACGCCGGCTCTCGCGCGGGCGGACGTCGGCATCGCCATGGGGGCGGGGACGGACGTCGCGATAGAGGCCGCGGAGGTGGTGCTCATCCGCGACGACCCCCGCGACGTGGTGACCGCGCTCGACCTGTCCCGGGCGACGATGCGCCGGATCCGGCTCAACTTCGTCTGGGCCCTCGGCTACAACGCGCTCGGCATCCCGGTGGCGGCGCTCGGACTGCTCCGCCCGGAGATCGCCGGCGCCGCCATGGCACTGTCCAGCGTGAGCGTGGTCGGCAACTCGCTCCTCCTTCGTCGGTTCAGGGCGCGGAGGGCGAGCTCCGGCGCATAGATCGTTCGGCGGGTCTGGGTCGCGCGGGCCGGTCTCGTGAGACTCGGGTACCGCCGCGGCCGGGGCGCTCTTGATGTCCGTCTCCGGGACGCGTCCACCCGCGCGTATCGGCGCGCGGTCGGGTAGGCTGGTGGATGAGGCGTCCCCGAACGGGTGAGAGGCGCACGTGAGAGGATCCGGCACCGAGAAGACCCTCGCCACGCGCATCATGTGGATCACCTTCGCGCTGGTATCGATCTCGGCGCTCATGGCGGCCACGTTCGCGCTCGTGGGCGTATACCAGCTCGCCAGCCAAGAGACGGCCGGTCGGGTGCAGGTACTCCGGGATCTCCTCGCGGAGGACGCGATGCGCCGTCTCGACGTGGCGCGACAGGTGGTGGAGACCATCGCGACCCGTGAGGTGCTGGGCCTGCAGGACGTCCCGACCCTGAGGCAGTCGGTGTACCGCTTCTCCACGAGCAACGCGGATTACTTCGACGTGCTCATCGTGGCGGGGCCGACGGGCAACGTGTTGGCTGCCTGGCCCTCGGTGATGGCGCCCGCCGACGTCTCCGGCGAACCGTACTTCGATCCCATGGCGGGGAGCGAGGAGGTCGACTACGAGTGGGTGTCCGAGGACGGCGAGGAACGTCTCTGGCTCCGCAGGACGGTAGAGAGCCCGGAAGGGACGCGCACGCTCATGGCGGTCGTGCGTCTGAGCCCTCTGGAGAGCCTCGCTCGCGAGATCGCCGCGGGCGAGGAAGGGCGCGGGGTGTCGATCGTCGGACCCGATGGGGATCCGGTGGTCCAGGAGCCCGGACCGGGGCGCATGGACCCGGACAGTTTCGAGTATCGGGAAGGGGAGGGCGGTAAAGGCACGGTCACCGCGACCGACTCCGATCTCGGTGAACTGGCCGGCTACTACGCCGATGTGGAGACAGGGGCTCTCGAGTGGCGGGCCATGGTCCTCGAGCCCGCTTCGGTGCCGTTCGAGCGCACGCGCGCGGCGCTCCTGCCGGCGTCGATCACGGTGGTCGCCGCCGTGCTGATCGCGACTTGGCTCGCCTACGTGTTCGGGAAGCGACTGGTGACCCCGCTGAGAGAATTCGAGCGTCGTGCCGAGGAGGTCACGGCCGGCGCGTACGTGCAGCCCATCGAGCTGGACCGCAGCGACGAGGTGGGGCGCCTCGCCGACGGCTTCAACGCGATGGCGTCGCGACTGAATTCGCTGCAGGACCTGTCGCGGGTGCTCGCCAACGCGTCGGACATCGACCAGGTGCTCGATGGGATCCTCAGCTCGATGGGTCACCTGCTGAACACCTCGCAGGGAGCGGTCTTCCTGTTCGATGCGGACACCGACCGGCTCGTGCTCGCCCGTTCCTCGGGCGCTGAGGACACCGAGAGGGAGGTCTCCGTGTCCGTGTCGGGCCCCTCCTGGGTCGCGCATGCGTTCCGGACGGGCGCCGCGCTGTCCTTCATCGTCCAGCCGCAGCACGAGCGGCGAGATGGGGCGCTGGACGCGTTCCCGCCGGGGTCGGTCTCGGCCGGGCTCGCGGCGCCGCTGACGGTAGGGCGACAGCCGATGGGCGTGGCGCTCGCTCTCTCGGCGGAGCGGCGGACCTTCTCCGAGGCCGAGATGGAGATCGCGCGCACCTTCGCCGCCCAGGCCGCCATCGCCGTCCAGAACTCCCGCCTGTTCGAGGAGGAGCACTCCAGCCGTCTCGAGGCCGAGTCGCTGCGTGACATGGCCGAACTGCTCGCGAGTCCGCTAGGGCTGGAGGAGACCCTGCAGCGGGTGGGTGAGATCGCGGCGCACGCCATCGGCTTCAGCGCGTGCTCCGTGGTCGTCGGTAGCCGCGACAGGGACGACCTCATGATGCCGCCGGCTCAGGACCCCGAGCGGGAGCACACGTACCGGCGTCTGTGGGCGCACGAGCGTCAGCTCGCGGGACCGGTGCTCGAGGACGAGCCCCTCCTGGTGCGGGACCTCGAGAGATACCGCGGCACCGAGATGGGGAGCGGGCTCCCTGAGGACGTGGACTCGGTGCTCATGATCCCGATGCACGAGGGTGATCGCCTGCGCGGCGTGCTCGTCCTGGAATGCGCGGACGGCACGAAGGTGCTGGGCGATACCGAGCGGGCGTTCGCTCGCGCGACGGTCCAGACGATCTCGGTGGCCCTCGAGTCGGCCTCTCTCTTCCAGCAGGCCGCTCAGCGGGCGGAGAACCTGGAGACGGTGTTCCGCATCAGTCAGGCGGTGAGCCTCTCCCTGCAGTCGTCGGTCGTGCTCGACAGGGTGCTCGACGTCGTGCAGAAGATCCTGACCGCGGACGGGGTCGCGCTGCTGCGGTTCGATCCCCACCAGGATGCGATGACGACGGCGATGGCCAGGGGCCTGCGGGACCGCTCCCTGCTCGATCTGGTGCTGGGATCCGGGGAGGACGTCCCCGGCGCCGTCTTCGAGAGCAAGGAGCCGGTGCGCATCGACGACGTCGCGCGTGTGGATACACCGGTGTCGCACATGCTGCGGGCCCAGGGCTTCCGTTCCTGGCTCGCGGTGCCGCTCATCGCGCGTGGCCGCAGTATCGGCGTGCTCAACGCGTTCAGCGAGCACACCGGCGCGTTCAGAGAGGAGGACGTCGACCTGATGGCGACGTTCGCCTCGCAGGGGGCGCTGGCCATCGACACCGCGGAACTGTTCGGCCGCGAGCACAGGATCGCCTCCGTGCTGCAGTCGAGCATCATCCCCGGGAGGCTGCCCGAGATCCCGGGCATGCGGTTCGCGAGCGAGTACGAGGCGGCGTCGGCCGAGGCCGAGATCGGGGGCGACTACTACGACGTGTTCCGCGCTCCGGACGGCCGGGTCGTCCTGGCCGTCGGCGACGTGTGCGGCAAGGGCGTGGACGCCGCGACGAGGACCTCGATGATCAAGTACACGCTGCGCGGTCTGGTCGCCGCCGGATTGGAGCCGGCGGTCGCCCTGGAGGAGTTGAACACCGCCGTCACCGAGATGGGCGACATCGCCGACATCGTCACCGTGTGGGTCGCATACGTGGATCCGGAGACAGGGAAGACGACGTACGTCAACGGTGGACACCCGCCCGCGTTGCTGCTCCTGCCGGACGGGGAGATCGAGGCGCTCGAGCCGACGGGACCGATACTGGGCGCGGTCGGCGTCGCGGAGTACGGGCAGGATAGCCGGGTCATAGCCGACGGGAGCACGCTGCTGATCTACACGGACGGTGTCACCGAGGCGCGCACCGACGGCGAACTGTTCGGAGAGGCGCGCGTCCGCGGCGTGCTGGAAGCGGGGGGCGAGCCCGAGGAGATCGTCACGCGGCTCCTCGAGGCGGTGCGCCGCTATACCGGCGGGGCTTTGCGGGACGATATCGCCGTGCTCGCCGTACGCCTGGAGCGGAGCGCTCCCTCGGAGGATTGACCGAGCAGGTCGCAAGGGTATGCACCTTGATGGAGCCGACCGGACAGAGAGTCGGTCGAGCCGACAGCCGGCCGAGCCGAGATCCGGTCGAGACGGAGAGCCGGCGGAGTGGACGTGGAAGGAGACCCTCACCCCGGCCCTCATGGATATCGACATCGACATCACCGATAGCGGCGCCTGCGTGGTGCGTCTCGGGGGAGAGGTCGACGTGTCCAACGTCGATCTGATCCGGGAGCGACTCGAGCAGCGCTGTCTGATCCCCGGCCACAGCCAGGTGGTGCTGGACCTGCGTGAGGTCACGTACGTGGACAGCAGCGCGCTCGGTCTCATCGTCTGGCTCGATCACAAGCTGGCGCCCGCCGACGGACGACTCGTGATGGCCGGAGCCTCCAGGGACGTGGAGCGGATCCTCGAGTTGTCGGGGCTGGTGGGTGTGGCTCCCACCATCGGCACCAGCGATTCGGTGGACGAGGCGGTGGACAGCCTGGACGGTGAGGCGCCGGCGGGCGGAGCGTTGCGGTGGTCCGAGTCCATCGTGCTGCCTGCCGAGGTCTCTTCTCTCGCTAAGGTGCGCAAGGCGGTGTGCGACATGCTGGGACCGGTCCGACTGACCGAGTCCGCCCGCTTCGACGTCAAGGTGGCGGTGGGGGAGGCGCTCGCCAACGCGGTGCGACACGGTTCTCCCGGTGGCGGCGCAGACCAGGTGCGTATCGACGTCACGCTGTATTCGGACAGGGTGGTGATCCAGGTGCGTGATACCGGTGGCGGCTTCGACCCGTCGCACGTGCCCACCACGGACCTGTACGCGTCGGGGGGTCGTGGCGTATTGTTCATGCGAGCGCTCATGGACGAGGTGAGTTTCCGCAGCGATGGGGAGGGCGGCGGGACCGTGGTCCAGCTGATGAAGCGGTTGGGCGATCACGGCGTCGATCACGACCGCGATCACGACCGCGATCACGGTGGGGGTTCTCCCGGGTAGCCCCGGCGGCGCATGTGTCGCCGGTGCACTGGTCGCCGACGCACTGGGAGGGAACGACGAGTGGAGCTTCGCGAGGCGATCGAACAGCGCAGATCGGTCCGTGCGTTCAAGCCGGAGCCGGTGTCCGAGGAGACCATCACCGATCTCCTGCGGGCGGCGTCCCACGCTCCGTCCTCACACAACCTGCAGCCTTGGCGCTTCCACGTGGTCATGGGGGAGGCGCGTGCCGACGTGGCGGGGATCCTCTCGCAGACCACCCGATTCGTCGAGGAGTATCTCGCCACGCTGGATCCCGAGGACGCCGAGGTGGCGGAGCACTTCTTCGCCGAGTTGGGCGGGGCGCCGGTCATCGTGGCCGTCTCCGCTCCGGTGGTCGACGACGAGATGAACCGGATCACCACGTGCATCAGCATCGGCGGGGCCATCCAGAACCTCCAACTGGCCGCGTACGCGCGCGGTCTGGGCACTTGTGCCGTGACGTGGTCGTACTGGCTGCGGGGTCAGCTCGCGGAGCGTATGGGCGTGCCGGACGATCGGGAGATCGTCTCTCTCGTCCTGCTGGGAGTACCGGCCGAGTCGCCGCCGATGCAGCCGCGCCGGGACGACGTCGTCACCTTCGTGGAGTGAGCCGGTCGACGGCGTCGGGCGAAGCGCCTCGAGAGACCGACGACCGGATGCGGGACGGGGCCGACGAGCGAGCCTACGAGGCCGTCTTCTTCGACGTCGGCAACACGCTGCTGTACCCGTTCCCGAGCGTCCCGGCGGTCGTGCTCGAGGTCCTCGAAGAGGCCGGGCACCGGTTCACGGTCGACGAGATCGACCGCTACATGCCGGTGGTCGACGCGTACTACGAGGACCGCTACAAGGCCGACGACACCTTCTGGACCGATGAGTCGGAGACCTCCGACGTGTGGGTCGGCATGTACTCGCTGCTCTGCCGGGAGCTGGACATACACGCCGACGCGGAGGTGCTCGCGCGCAGGGTGTACGACGAGTTCGGGCACGCGCACCGGTGGCGGCCCTATGAGGACGTGTCCGTCGCGTTCGAGCGCCTCGCCGCCAGGGGGGTGAGGATCGGCATCATCTCCAACTGGGACACGCGCCTCGCCGGGATCCTCATCGGGCTGGGTCTCGGTTCGGCGGTCGACGCCGTGATATCCTCTGCGCAGGTCGGACTGCACAAGCCTGACCCGCGCATATTCGAGCTGGCCTGCGACAGGCTCGGGGTCCGCGCGGATCGCTCCGCCCACGTCGGCGACCACTACTACGCGGACGTGATCGGGGCGCGCACCGCCGGTCTCGCCCCGGTCCTCATCGATCGGCACGGGGACGGGGACGCTCCCGCCGACGTGCCGGTGGTCACCACGCTCGACGCCCTCGAGGACGCCCTCGGGATCTAGGCGAGCCGGGTCCGCATGCGAGGAGCCTCGATGGGCAGGACGCTGGGATGGGTCATGCCGGCCGTCACGATCGTGGCGGCCGTCGCGCTGGCGGCGGGAGCGTACGTCGGCGCGGACTACGCATGGGACCAGATCGTCGACTACGAGAGCCCGTTCCTGGACGAGGGTCTGCCGCCCGCGTCGGCGGGCCCGGTGCTCGGTTCGCGCGTCGTGCTGGTCATCGTCGACGGGATGACCGATGAGGCCTCCCGCGAGATGAGCTCGCTCGAGGGCCTGCGCGCCTACGGAGGCGACTTCGTGCTCCTCACCGACGAACCCTCGCTCTCGTATCCCACCTGGACGACCATCCTCTCGGGCGCGCCCCCGCAGGTGAGCGGCGTGACCACGAACTGGTTCGAGGGACCGGTGAGGGTCGAGACGCTGCTGGACACGGTGCTCCGCGCGCGCCAGGACTTGGTGGTCGTGGGGCCGACGAGCTTCGAGGAGCTCTACGACGCCCGGCGCGCGGGCGCGACGCACCTCGTGGACCGGCAGGAGGACCGCTACATGTCCGAGGAGCTGGTGGACGCCGCCGTCCGGCTCGCGGACGAGCGGGAGGCCGAGTTCGTGCTGCTGCACCTGCCCGACCTCGACGAGGCGGGGCACCACTACGGCGCGGCCTCCGAGGAGTACGCGGCGATGGTCGAGCGGGTGGACGGCGACCTCTCCCGCCTGGTAGGCGAGCTGGAGGGCGACGGCCGGACCACGTTCGTGGTGGTGGCCGACCACGGTCACGTCGCCACGGGCGGCCACGGCGGCTGGGAGGACGAGGTGCGGCGCACCCCCGCGGTGTTCGCGGGCGCCGGCGTGGCGCTCGCCGAGGGTGAGGGGCTGCAGCGCGACCTCGCCCCGACGGTGGCCACGCTCGCGGGGGTCCCCTCGCCGCGCCACGCGTTCGGGTCCGCGCTCGAGTCGGTCATCGCGACCTCGGCGGAGGTGAGCTTCGAGCCGGTCCGCCTGCAGCGGGCCACCTTCGTCGCCTCGTATCTCGAGGCGATCTCGGGAGACGCGCCGTCGGTGGTGCGGCTCGCCGAGATGGAGTCGGGCAAGCTCGCCGAGACCATCGAGACGGCGCGCGACGAGCGCCTCTCGGCTGACCGGTCCCGGCGGCTGCCCGTCGCGGCGGTCGCCGTGCTCGTCGCGCTCGCGGTGTTCGCGCTCGTGGGCGTGATCTCATGGCGCGCGCTCGCCTCGGCGCTCGCGGGGGTGGCGGCCTACTACGTCGTCTACGGCGGGCTGTTCTTCGTCGTGCACGGCCACCGGTGGTCGCTCTCGGCGTTCGACTCCGAGGACCTCCTGCAGGCGTTCTTCTACGCGCGCATGGCCGAGGCGCTGCTCGCCGGGCTGGTCGCCGCGGCGGTCGCGGGCTTCGTCTACGTGTCCCTGCGCTCCGAGCCGCGCGGGCCGCACGGCCGCTACCTGCCCGGATGGCTCACCCTCGGAGCGGTGACGGTGCTCCTCGTACAGCTCACGCTGCTGATCCAGGAAGCGTGGTTCTTCTGGCGCTGGGGTGTGGAGACGACGTGGCTCATCCCGGACCTGCGGACCGGCTTCAAGTTCGACCTCGATCTCGTGCAGACGACGGCGCTCGGCGTGGCGGCGGTGCTCGGCGTGCTGGTCACGTGGCTGGTCGGCCGGTACCATCCGAGGACGGCGTCCGAGACCCCGACCGCGGAAGAGGAGTAGATGGCGCTCAAGGACCTGAGGGAGTACGTCGCCCTGCTCGAGGAGCGCGGCGAGCTGAAGCGCGTCTCGGCCGAGGTCGACCCGTACCTGGAGATCGGCCACGTCACCGACCGCGTCTCCAAGCGACACGGCCCCGCGCTCCTCTTCGAGCGGCCGACGACCGACGGCGTGGTGAGCGCCGTCCCGGTGCTCATCAACGCGTTCGGTTCCTTCGACCGCATGGCGTGGGCGCTCGGGGTGGACGAGGGCGCCGGTTCCCGGTACGGGCTCGACGGGGTGGGCAAGCGCCTCATGGAGCTCCTCCCGCTCGATAGACCGGCCTCGATGCGCGGCAAGATGAGTGCGCTCGCGGGCCTGAAGGACCTCGCAGGGGCGGGCGCCAAGGAGATCAAGGCGTCGAAGGCGCCGGTACAGCAGCGCGTGCTGCGAGGCGACGAGATCGACCTCACGAAGCTGCCGGTGCTCACCACGTGGCCTCAGGACGGCGGGCCGTTCATCACGTTGCCGCTCGTGGTCACCGCCGACCCGAAGAGCGGGCGGCCGAACCTCGGCATGTACCGGATGCAGGTCTTCGACGAGCGCACCACCGGCATGCACATCCACGTGCACCACGACGGCGCGAAGAACATGCGCGCGTGGGAGGCGGCCGGGCACGAGCGGATGCCGGTGGCGGTGGCGCTGGGCGGCGACCCGGTGACCATCTACTCGGCGACCGCGCCGGTCCCGCCCATCATCGACGAGTACCTGTTCAGCGGCATCATCCGGGGTGAGCCCGTGGAGGTCGTGAAGTGCGTGACGAGCGATCTCAAGGTCCCCGCGCACGCGGAGATCGTGCTCGAGGGCTACGTCGAGCTCGGCGAGCGCCGTCGCGAGGGGCCGTTCGGCGACCACACCGGCTACTACTCGCTCGCCGACGACTACCCGGTCTTCCATGTCGAGGCGATCACCATGCGAGAGGACCCGATCTACCCGACCACGATCGTCGGGCCGCCGCCGATGGAGGACGACTACCTCGCCAAGGCGACCGAGCGCCTGTTCCTGCCGGTCATCAAGGCGATGATGCCCGAGGTGGTCGACTACGACATGCCGCTGGAGGGCGTGTTCCACAACTGCGTGATCTTCTCGATCCGCAAGGACTTCCCCGGCCAGGCGTTCCGGGTGATGAACTTCGCCTGGTCGATGGGGCAGATGATGTTCACCAAGTTCGTGATCGTGGTGGACGAGCACGTGGACCCGCACGACTACTCGCAGGTGGCGTGGCGCTGCTTCAACAACGTCGATCCGGTGCGCGACGTCCTCGTGAGCAAGGGGCCGCTCGACGTGCTCGACCACTCGAGCCCGCACGAGCGCTTCGGGCACAAGATGGGGATCGACGCCACCAAGCCGCTGCCCGAGGAAGGGCACGGCCGGGAGTGGCCCGAGGAGCTCGAGATGGACCCGGACGTGGTGCGCCGCGTCGACGAGCTCTGGGACGAGCTCGGGCTCGAGTGAGGCCGAGGTGTCCGACGGCGCGATCCGGGAGCGAGGCGGCCTGCTCGGCAAGCTGAGGACGTTCGGCGAGCTCGTCAAGTTCGAGCACAGCATCTTCGCGCTGCCCTACGCCTACATCGGGGCGCTGTACGCGACCGTGCCGGAGTGGCCGTCGTGGGCGGAACTCGTGTGGATCACCGTGGCGATGGTCGGCGCGCGGGCCTTCGCGTTCGTGGTGAACCGCGCGGTCGACAAGGAGATCGACGCGCGCAACCCGCGCACGGCCGGCCGCGCGCTGCCGTCGGGACGCGTCAAGGCGGGCGAGCTCTGGGCGTTCGCGGCGGTGGTGTTCGCGCTGTTCCTCGTCGCGGTGTGGCGGCTGCACCCGATCACGCGCCTGCTCTGGCCGATCGTGATCGCGGCGTTCGTGATCTACCCCTACACCAAACGGTTCACCGCGCTCGCGCACTACTGGCTCGGCCTGTGCCTCGGGCTCGCGCCGGTGGGCGCGTGGGTGGCGGTCACCGGCGAGGTGGGGGACTGGCGGCCGTGGGTGTTCGGTGTGGCCGTGGCGCTGTGGACCGCGGGCTTCGACATGATCTACGCGACGCAGGACCTGGACTGCGACCGGCGCGACGGCCTGCACAGCATGCCCGCGGATCACAGTGTGGCCGCCGCGCTGCTCCAGACGAGAGTGGTGCACGCGCTCACCGTGGCGCTGCTCGCGCTCGTGGGATGGGGCGTCGGCGCGGGGTGGCCGTTCTTCGCGGCGGTGGCGGTGGCGGCCATACTGCTCGCGTACGAGAACTCCATCGTGGGCCCCACCGACCTGTCGCGTGTGGACGCGGCCTTCTTCACGGTCAACGGCATCATCGCTATCGTGGTGTTCGCCGGGGCGCTCGCCGACCGGATGTTCGCCTGAGCGGACCGCACAGCGCACCGAGAGCGACGAGAGGGGACCGGCATGGCCGAGTACGCGGTGGTGATCACCGGGGCTTCGGGCTCCGTGTACGGCATGAAGCTCACGGAGCGTCTCCTGGCCGCAGGCGAGGAGGTCGCGCTCATGGCCACCCCCGCGGGCCGGGACGTGCTCGCTCACGAGCTCGGCGTGTCCCTGCCCGAAGGGCGCGACGACATCGGGAGTGACGCGGTCGCGAAGCTGCTCGAATACCTCGAGGCGCCGCCGAAGGCGGTGCTGCGGATGGTCGCGCACGACGACATCTTCGACCGGCTCGCCTCCGGTTCGCACCCGGTGGCCGGGATGGTCGTCATCCCCGCTTCGATGGGGTTCTGCGGCTCGATCGCCGCGGGTCTCGCGTCCGACCTGCCCGAGCGGGTGGCCGACGTCATGCTCAAGGAGCGTCGCCCCCTCGTGCTCGTCCCCCGCGAGACGCCCCTCAACGTCATCCACCTGCGCAACCTCACCACGCTCGCGGAGGCGGGCGCGGTGATCCTCCCGGCGATGCCGGCCTTCTACCAGAAGCCCCGCACGCTCGACGACGCGGTCGATTTCGTCGTCGGGAAAGCGCTCTACGCGCTCGGGATCGAGCACGACCTGTTCACCCGCTGGGGGGAGTGAGGCCGGGTCGGTAGTTGACCTCGGCGGTAGGATTACCGCAGAATATGGATGCACGGGTCACATCACAGCAGTAGTCGCAGTCATCGTCGCAGCAGAGGAGTGGTAGTGATGACCCTGAGGCAGGCGCGCAAGCGCTTCCCCCACGTGCCCGAGGAGATCGTCCGCTGGGCACTCGACAACATCCCCGACCGGCAGGATCTGGAGCGGGGACTCTTCCGTCTGGATCAGGCGAGGCAGCTGCAGATCGAGTACGGCGTCTGACGCGGCGTCGCGACACGCGATCCAGTCATCCACCGGACCGCGTGCGGCGCCGAGCTCGCCGGCTCGCAAGGCGTCGTCGCGCGGTCGGACAACGAGAGAGCCCGGCCGTCCACCCCGGCCGGGCTCTCGTCCGTTCTCTGGAGGCGACGCCCGGATTCGAACCGGGGATGAGGGCTTTGCAGGCCCCTGCCTTGCCACTTGGCCACGTCGCCTTGTGCCGACCGCACCGGCGGCCGGGTGAAAAAGCAAGGTCAACGCGCTCGGCGCTGACCTTGGAAGGTGCGATGGAGCGGACGAAGGGATTCGAACCCTCGACCCCCACCTTGGCAAGGTGGTGTTCTACCACTGAACTACGTCCGCATGCGCAAGCGGTAGTCTACCAATCGGTCGATACCCATGCAACAAACGCCGTGCCTGCGTAGTTGCCGTCTCGCGGCCCCGATCCAGAGGCGGAACACGGGGTGGATTTCGGCAAGCGTTTCGCTAGAATGGGGTGCGCTGCGCTCGTCGCGGCGAACCACAAACGGGCGCTTAGCTCAGGGGGAGAGCGCTTCCTTGACGCGGAAGAGGCCACAGGTTCAAATCCTGTAGCGCCCACCA
>CAYOSP010000017.1:0-3775 GCA_964406675.1 uncultured Eubacteriales bacterium
ATCGTGCCGATGTTCATGTGCGGCTTGGTGCGCTCGAACTTCTTCTTGGCCATGTGTCTCCTCCTTCGGGGACCCCCCAGCGACGCCGACGTACCGCGGGAGTCGAGCACTCCCGTATCGGCGAGCGGTCAGTCCGGTGTCCTTCCGCCCTTGCGGGCCCGTCCGTCCTTCTCGTCCGGCTGCGCCGGCCCCGATGTGACGGCCGACTCTTCTATATATCCGATCCGGGACCCGCCGTCCCGGATGGATCCCACTGGTAGCGGTGAGTGGATTCGAACCACTGACTCCACGGGTATGAACCGTGTGCTCTAACCACTGAGCTACACCGCCGTCACGACCGGCCCCGCCGCCTCGGGCGAACGGGGCCGGCGATCGCGACCCTGGAGCCCACAACCGGACTTGAACCGGTGACCTCTTCCTTACCAAGGAAGTGCTCTACCACTGAGCTATGTGGGCGCAACGACAGGAGCGGTACGGCGTGCCGTCCGCTCCTGATCGGTGTCTGGTGGGAGCGCCAGGATTCGAACCTGGGTAGGCGTTAGCCAACGGGTTTACAGCCCGTCCCCTTTAGCCACTCGGGCACACTCCCAGAGACAAAAAAGCTCCGCTATCTGCGATTTCAAGCTGCAGCCCGGCGAAGGGCACGGTGCATACTACTCGATACCCTCTGAGGGTGTCAACGACGACCACGGGGCCGGGAGTGCCTACCCGCTGTGGCACATAATCGCAGGCCACAGCCATGATACGCACACGGCGTGACGCGGGGCGGAAGCCCGCGCGGAAGGCCGCGCGGAAGCCCGAGCGGAAGCCCGGGGCGGACTCAGCGGCTGAGGCGCTCGTCCGCGACTCGCAGCCTGCGGCTGAGCACCTCGAGCAGCTTCACCGCTATCGACGGATACTCCTCGAGGAGCGCCTTGAAGTCCCAGCTGGAGAGCATGAGGCAGCGGGTCGGATCCAGAGCCCTGATCGTCGCCGACCGGGGGGCGTTGTCCAGGAGGGACATCTCGCCGAAGAAGTCGCCGGGACCATAGGCGCCGAGCGACCTCCCGTCCCGGAGTATCTCGACCCGGCCGGACAGGGTCAGGTAGAAGGCCTGGCCGGGCGTTCCCTGCGTGATGATCAGCTGCCCGGCGTCGAAGTCGTTCTCCTGCGCCGCGGAGGCGATACGTTCGATCTCCTCGGGCGTACAGGAGGCGAACAACGGGACCTTCGCCAGGAACTCGGTCGTCGACATACGGTCTCCCCCCGCGCGGGCTGTCATCTTCTGACACGGATGCTCACGATCAAGGATATCATCGGCTTAGCCGACTTGAGAATCGGGGGCCGCGAGGACGCGCCGCGGGACGCGCCGCTACGGAGGAGTCATGGGGCTCGCGCTGGATCTGCTGATCGGACACATGCTGGGCGACTTCCTGCTCCAGCCCGGGAGCCTCGTGCTCGCCAAGCGCTCGCGCGTCTCCGCGCTCCTCCTGCACACGAGCATCGTGGGCGCGGCCATGGCATCGGTGGTGTGGGACCGCCTCGGCGAGTACTGGCCCGCGGTCCTGCTCGCCACGATCGCGCACCTGCTCGTCGAGCCGCTGACCGTCTCCACCTACGAGCGCACACGGACGCGCGGTCTCTTCACGCTCATGCTCGACCAGACGCTGCACGTCCTCTCGATCGTGGCGGCGGTCGTGCTGACCGGCGCGTGGTCGATGGACCCGCGGGCCTCGGCGTTCGGGTTCGAACTGAGGACGACGGTCCTGGCCGCTTGGACCGGGGCCCTCTTCGTCTCCCTCTTCGGGTCGATATTCGTGTTCGAGGCCGTGAACCTCGTCGCACCGGAGGGACCGGGGAAGGGCGAGGTGCTGCGCTTCGACGCGGCGCGGATCGCGGGCATACTGGAACGCGCCTCGGCGTACGGCCTGGCGCTCTGGCAACCGGCGCTGATATGGGTCCCCTTCGTGCCGCGCGTCGTGTCGGCGGTGCGGGGCGGAGCGGCCGTGCGCGCGCGCCGATGGCCGGCGGCGACGGTGGGCCTGGCCTTGTGTCTGTTCGCCTATGTCGCCACCGGGATCGTGATACTCGTCATGGACGGAACGCGGTGAGGGGAGCGTCGGCATGACCACCACGTACGCGAGAAGACGCAACGCGAGAGCACTGCCGTGGGTGCGCACGCTGGGGTTCGTCATCCTCACCCTGGCCTTCCTCACCCGCGTACCGTTCTACCCGTCCGGGCTCGTCCCGGTCCTCGCCCTCGCGGTGGGAGGACTCGCGCTGTTCTCCGCACCCCTGGCCGTGCTCGCGGCGGTGCTCGTCTTCGCCCTTCCGCTCATGGCGGCCGACCTGCTCGTAGGTCTCGTCTTCCTGATCGTGGGCATCGCGATATCCCAGTTCCTCGGCCGGCGCTCCGGCGCGCCGTTCCTCATCCTGGGCTTCGCCGGACTCGCGATGCTCGTGGACGCGTCCTGGGGACTCGTGGCGCTCGCCGGCTACGCGATCGGCGCCGGAGACGGGGCGATCGTCGCGTTCGCCGCCTGCGCGGGTCTCGAACTCGCGGGTATCGCCCTCGGCAGGGAGGCGATCGGCGTCCTGGCCACGGGAGGCACGACCCCGCTGCTGGATCCGACGACGCTCGCGCCCGGCGAGGTGCGGGTGGCCGGCGAGACGTACTCCGCGCTCGGATTCGGATGGTTCGCGCCCGCGTTCGGGGAGATCGACGTACCGGCGACGCTGGCGGTGTTCGGCGGGATCGAGCGACTCGGCAGGGTCGTCGCCCAGCCCCTCGTGTGGGCCGGTGCGGCCGCGCTCGCGGGCTCGCTGCGCCCGGCGGCCGACGACCCCGAGCGCGTGCTCAAGTCGCTCGGCGCAGTGGGCGCGGGCGTAGCGGTCGCGGCGGCGGTGAGCGCAGGTGCGGCCGCCATCCTCGGGGGTCCGCCGAGCGGCGGGACGTTCGCCCTGGGAGCGGTGGCGTCCCTGCTGCCGGCGATACCGGTCGTCCTCGTCTCAGAGGTGCTGTTCAGGCCTGTCGCGGAGACATCGTCCGGTCGGGCGGAGCGCAGCCTGCGGGCCGAGGACGCCGACGTCGACGAACTGCTCCGAGCCATGGCGGACGCCGAGGACGCGCTCGCGGCCAAGCACACGGCGGACGCGGTGGTGCTCATCACCGACATGAAGTCCTTCTCGAGGATGACCGAGGTCGACGGGAGCATGATCACCGCCAAGGCCATCCAGCGGCACCGCGACCTGCTGCTGCCCATCATCGGCAAGCACGGGGGCAAGGGTAAGTCCACCGGCGGCGACGGGCTGCTCGCCCGCTTCGATCGTCCGGGCGACGCACTGGCGGCGGCGGTCGCGATACAGGCGGCTCTCGAGGACCACAACGCCCGCCATCCGGATGACCGCGCGGTGTCGATACGCATAGGCATCGCCGAGGGACAGGTGGTGGTCGACAAGCGAGGTCGCCCGTTCATCGGCGACGCGCTCAATCGGGCGGCGCGCATCATGGACCTGGCCGACGGCGGGCAGATCCTCGCCACCAAGAGCGTGGTCGACCGGTCGCCCGGCGGACCGCGGACCTTCGATCACGGCCCCTACCACGTCAAGAACATCGCGGAGCCGCTCGACGTCCGGGAGGTCCTCTGGGCCGACAGGCAAGAACCGCGGAGCCCTCGCAGCGAGATGAGCGGCTCGGGAGTGGAGCCGCAGGACGCCGAGGATGCGATCGGCGGTTCGGCCTGACCCGCCGGCGGCCCGGACGCTCCGGCGGCCCGGACGCTCCGGCGGCCCGGAC
>CAYOSP010000017.1:3875-27580 GCA_964406675.1 uncultured Eubacteriales bacterium
TGACCCGCCGGCGGCCCGGACGCTCCGGCGGCCCGGACGCTCCGGCGGCCCGGACACCCGCGAGCCCGAGAGAAGAGAAGGGCCCCGGCCGGGGCCCTTCGGACACGTGGAGCTAGCGGGGGGACTCGAACCCCCAACCTGCGGTTTACAAGACCGCTGCTCTACCGGTTGAGCTACGCCAGCGGCTGCCCGCCATTGTAGCGTGCCGGTCGCACGGCGTCAGCTGACCTCGTGCACCTTCAGCTGCATCTCGACCTTGCGCTTCACGCGCTGCAGCGCATTGTCGACCGATTTCACGCCGCGCCCGAGCATGCCCGCGATCTCGCGGTACGACTTGCCTTCCACGTAGAACCGCAGCACATCGGTCTCGAACCCCGAGAGCGCGGCGGTGAACCCGTCCCGGATGCTGGCCGCTTCCCACTCGGAGATGACGATCTCAGCGGGATCGCAGATCTCCTTGGCGGCCAGGATATCCGAGAGCACGCGGTCGCCCTCGTCGTCGAAGGACGTCGGGCGGTTGAGCGAGACATACGTGTTCAGTGGCGAGTGCTTCTGGCGTGTGGCCGTCTTGATCGCCGTGATGAGCTGCCGCGTGATGCAGAGCTCCGCGAAGGACCGGAAGGAGGCCTGACGATCGGGCCGGTAATCCCTGATCGCCTTGTAGAGCCCGATCATCCCCTCTTGGATGACGTCGTCGCGTTCGCCCCCGGCGAGGAAGTAGGAGCGCGCCTTGCACCTCACGAAGCTCCGGTACCTGGTGACGAGTTCAGCGACCGCGGCGTCGTCACCTCTCTGGGCCGCGAGGATCAGATCCCCGTCGTCCTCGCGTCCCCACGTGCGTTGCGGGTCTACCTTTGCTTGTGTGCCCATTCACTTACCTCCCGCCAGACAAGCGCCCTTAGGAGGTGAAGGTGGCGGCCGGCACCTCGGGCGGCTCATGTGGCTCGCCGGCAGACGAGTCGATTAGAACATAACAGTACTTCTCAGCAGGATAAACAGCAGGTTCGTTAATCTTCCGGCGAGCCCCCGCGCCCGCTGCGGGCCCAACGCCAGAGCTTCCTCCGCGTGTCCTCGTCCACCAGCTCCTCGACCCTCCCCGTCACCCGCCCGGCTCCGCGCTGCTCCAGCCCGTCCCGCGCCTGCCGGCGCGCCACCTCGAGGAACTCCCTCGACGGCGTACGAAGGACCCCGGCCCGCATCACCGCCCACTGGATCTCCCGGTCCGAGGTCACGACCACCGCCGGCTCGCCCCGGTCGCTCGCGCGCCTTGCGAGACGCTCGATCACCGAATCCGCGTCCGTGCCGTGCGGCGAGAAGAGCACGATCACGTTGGCGACGTGATGCGGCGCGCCGTCCGACAGCGGGTTCGAGGAGCCGTCGAACACGATGCTCGCGCGATGCGTGCCGGCGGCGTAGGAGGCGACCAGGTCCACCAACCGCGCCCGCCCGGTATCCGGATCGCGCTCGAACAGCGCCGAGAGCTCCTCGTCCTGTGCGATCACGTTGTAGCCGTCGACGATGAGATGCGGCAGGCCCACCGTCCCTCACCCGCGCCGGTGGTGCTCGTACAGCAGTACGGTCACCGCTTGCGCGACGTTGAGCGACGGCGTCCTGCCCGGTGTCTCGATGCGCACCAGGAAGTCGCAGCGCTCGGTCACGAGCCGCGACAGCCCCTCCCCCTCCGCTCCCGCCACGAGAGCGATCCGGCCGTCGAGCGGAGCGCTCGCACTGTCGTCGGATGCGTGCTCGGACGCCCCGGCGACCCAATACCCGTGCCGTTTGAGCGCCTCGAGGGTGCGCGCCACGTTCACCACCCGCACGACCGGCACGTGCTCGGCGGCGCCCGCCGCGGCCTTGAGCGCCACCGAGTCCATCGACGCCGCCCTGCGGGACGGGATCACCACCGCGGCGACGCCGAACGCTTCCGCCGAGCGCACCACGGCGCCGAGGTTGCCCGGGTCGGTCACGTGGTCGAGCACGACGATGCAGCTGTCCGGGCGATCCGATCCCGCCGCGAGCACTTCCTCAAGCGGGGTGTAGGCGAATCCGGCCGTTCGCGCCACCACGCCCTGATGGACGCCGCGCGCGCTCATGGAATCGAGCTCGGACCGAGAGACCTCCTTCACGGGGATGCCGCGACGGTCGGCCTCCTCGCGGACGCGCGCGACGGGCCCGCCGCGCTCGACGCCGCGCGCCACGAGCACCTCGGTGACCTCGCGCCCGCTGCGCAGCGCTTCGAGCACCGGATTCCGCCCCTCGACGAGCGCCATCGCTAGCGCCTCGGCGGGACGAGCTCGGTGCCCTCCGGCGTGTCCTGCACCTCGACACCGAGACCGATGAGACGGTCGCGTATCGTGTCCGCCTTGGTCCAGTCGCGTTCGGCGCGCGCCTGATCGCGCGCCGCCACGAGCGCCTCCGCGGCCACCGCGACGTCCTCGCCCTCGTAGCCGAGCAGGTCCGCCGCCACGTCCACGACACCCTCGGGCATCGCCCCCTCGAGCGGTACGATGTCGATGCCGAGCACGCCGAGCAGATCGCGGGCGGTCTCCGCCGCCTCGCCCATGAGCGCGCGGTGCTCGTCCGACCACTCGACCCCGGCGTGAAGCCGCCGGTTGAGCTCGGGCAGGAAGTCGAACACCGCCGCGAGCGCGCGCGGCGTGTTGAAGTCGTCGTCCATCGCCTCGCGGAACCGGCGGCGCTGCGAATCGAGAGCCTCGCGCAGTTCGGAGAGGTCCTCCGCGTCCGAGAGCCCGGCGTCGTCCGACGGCCCGGTCTCGTCCGCCGCCCGGACCGGAGCGTCACGCCCCTCTTCGTCCCACAGATCCGTCCACGGCCCGACGAACGCCCGATACGCCTGCTCGGCCTCGCGGAGCCGATCGTCGGAGAAGTCGAGCGGGCTGCGGTAGTGGGTCTGCAACATGAGCAATCTGATCACCGGTGCGGGGAAGCGGTCGAGCACGTCCTCGAGCAGCAGGGAGTTTCCGAGGGACTTCGACATCTTCTCCTGATCGATCCGCAGCATCCCGCCGTGCAGCCAGTAGCGCGCGAAGGGCTCGCCGGTGTCGGCCTCTGACTGCGCGACCTCGTTCTCGTGGTGCGGGAACACCAGGTCCGCGCCGCCGCCGTGGATGTCGAACGACTCGCCGAGGTTGTCCGTGGACATCACCGAACACTCCAGGTGCCATCCCGGCCGACCCGGTCCCCACGGACTCTCCCACGACGGCTCGCCGGGCTTGGCCGACTTCCACAGCGCGAAGTCGAGGGGGTCGCGCTTGCGTTCGTCCACCCGCACGCGCGAGCCGGAACGCATCTCGTCGACGTCACGTCCCGAGAGCTTGCCGTATCCGGAGAAGGACCGGACGGAGAAGTACACGTCCCCCTCGACCTCGTAGGCGTACCCCTTCTCGACGAGGCGCTCGACCATCGCGATCATGTCCCCGACGGTCTCGGTGGCCTTCGGCTCGATGTCGGGAGGGCGCACGCCCAGGCGGTCCATGGCCTCGTGGAACGCGTCCGTGTACTCCCGCGCCACCTGTTCCGGGGAACGTCCTTCCTCGTCGGCACGGTCGATGATCTTGTCGTCGACGTCGGTGATGTTCCGCACGAAGGTGACGTGCTCCTCGCCGAAGACGTACTCGAGATAGCGACGGATCACGTCGAACGACAGGAACGTGCGCGCGTTGCCGATGTGGATATGGTTGTAGACGGTCGGACCGCACACGTACATGCTCACCCGGCCCTCGTCCCGGGGCTCGAAATCCACCTTCCGGTGCCGCATGGTGTCGTACAGGCGGATGCTCACGCACGCTCCCCGCTTCCCGTGTCCTCGCGTCTCGTGTCCTCGCGTCTCGTGTCCTCGCGTCTCGCGTCCTCACGCCCGCTCGCGCTCTCCCGCTCGCGCCGTCCGTCCTCCAAGCGGGCGAACCGCGTCTCGAGCCGGTCGATGCGCCGTTGCTGCACGCGGAACATCTCGATGACGGGGTCGGGCAGTTCCTCGTGGTGCAGGTCCACGGCTTCCACACGCTCGCCCTCACGCACCACCACGCGACCGGGGATGCCGACCACGGTGCAGTTCGGAGGCACGTCGTTGACGACGACCGCCCCCGCGCCGACCTTCGAGTGATCGCCGATGGTGATGTCGCCGAGCACCGTGGCGCGCACGCCGACGACCACGCAGTCCTTGATCGTCGGATGCCGCTTGCCTCGTTCCTTGCCCGTCCCGCCGAGGGTCACGCCCTGGTAGAGCGTCACGTCGTTCCCGATGACGACGGTCTCGCCGATCACCACGCCCATGCCGTGATCGATGAAGAAACGGTCGCCGATGGTGGCCCCCGGATGTATCTCCACCCCCGTGAGGAAGCGCACCCACTGGCTGAGCGTCCGTGCGATCCCCAACCGGCCGTGCCGGTGGAGCCAGTGGTGGAAGCGATGCGCCCAGATCGCGTGCAGCCCCGGGTAGTTCAGGATCGCCGAGACCGTCGAGGTCGCGGCTGGATCGCGCTCTTTCACGGAGCGTATGTCGTCCTTGATGCGACCGAACATCGTCCACCTCTCGGGAGCCTGCGGGACGCGGGAGTGGCCCTACCGAGACCCTACCGCAGGATAGACGCGCTCACGACCCTCGACCAGCCCGAGTGTCGGACCCTGCGTGCTCGCCGGACGGGTCACTCGCCGATCTCCCCGACCGGACCCACGCGGATCCTCTCCGCCAGCACCACGGCCCGGGCGGCGATGCCCTCCTCCCGACCCTCCGGTCCCAGTCCCTCGGTGGTCGTGGCCTTGAGACCCACACGGCTCAGCTCCACGCCGAGCGCCGAAGCGAGGTTGTGCCGCATCTCGTCGCGGTACCCCGAGAGCCGCGGGCGCTCGGCGGAGATCACGCAGTCGGCGTCGACCAGGCGGTAGCCGGCGTCCTCGAGCATGCGGGACACGCGCCTGAGCAGTCCGATGCTCGACGCGCCCTCCCAGCGGTCGTCGTCGTCCGGGAAGTGCTCGCCCACGTCACCCGCGCGCATCGCTCCCAGCAGCGCGTCCATCAGCGCGTGCGTGAGCACGTCGGCGTCCGAATGGCCGTCGAGTCCGAGCTCGTGCTCCACCTCGACGCCTCCCAGGACGAGCCGTCGCCCCTCGGTCAAGCGATGCACGTCGTACCCGAGCCCCACCCGCAACTCCGACATCACGCCTCCTCGTGGCCGCCCGCGCGGCGCGCGAGCACCGCTTCCACCACCGGGATGTCCTCGGGCACCGTGACCTTGAGGTTGTCCCGCGGCCCCTTGAGCATACCCACCTCTCCCGCGCAGCGCGCCACCAGGGCGGCGTCGTCGGTCGCCTCCGCGCCGTCCTCGAGGGCACGAGCATACGCGTCCCGGAGCACGGTGGCGACGAACACCTGCGGAGTGTGCGCCGCCCAGAGGCCGGCGCGCTCCGGGGTCCCTACGACGATCCCGCTCTCGTCGACGCGCTTGACGGTATCGACCACCGGGTGGCCGACGACGATCCCGTCGAGCCCGCGCGTCCGGAGCGCCCGGAACGCCTCCTCGAACACCTGCGGGGTGACCAGCGGGCGCGCGCCGTCGTGCACCGCGACGGCTTCGGCGTCCTCCGGCATCGCGGCCAGACCTGCGGCGACCGAATCGCGTCTCGTCGCTCCTCCGGCCACCACCGCCACGACCTTGTCGAGGCCCAAGCCTTCGACGAGCGAGGTCCGGGCCGCGTCCACGTGATCCGAGCCGATCACCAGCACGACCGCATCCACCGCGTCGCAGGCCTGCAAGGCGAGGAGCGCATGCGCCACGAGCGGCTTGCCGGCCACCGTGGCGAACTGCTTGCCGTCCCCGGCGCCGAAGCGCTCGCCTCGGCCACCGGCGACCACGATCGCGCCGTCCATCAGTTCCCCTGCAATCTCGCGAACACCATCCGGCCGGCCGAGCTCTGGAAGACCGAGTGGACGACGATGTCGACCTCCTCGCCGAGGCGATCGTCCGACTCCTCCACCACGACCATCGTGCCGTCCTCCATGTAGCCGACGCCCTGTCCCGCCTCCTTGCCCTGCTTCACGAGACGGATCCGCAAGCCGTCGCCGGCGTGCACGTCGGGGCGGAGCGCCGTGGCGATCTCGTTGAGGTTCAGCACCGGGATCCCCTGCACCCGCGCCACCTTGGTCAGATTGTAGTCCACGGTGACCACCGCGCCGGTGGTCTCCTGCGCGAGGCGCAGGAGCTTGGCGTCCACATCCCTGATGTCGGAGTAGTCGGCGTCGAAGACGTCGACGGAGAGGTCGGACAGCCGGTCGAGCGTATCCAGCCCGCGCCGGCCGCGAGCGCGCTTCGTGTCGTCCGCCGAGTCGGCGAGCGTCTGCAGTTCCGAGACGACGAACGCCGGCACCACCACACGGCCCTCCAGGAAGCCCTCGCGCACCAGCTGCGCGAAGCGCCCGTCGATCACCGCGCTCGTATCCAGGTGCTTGAGTGTGCCGCCGGGCGTATCCTCGGCTCGTGGACCCTGTCCGAACAGCGCCGCGAACTCGGCACGCTTGAGCAGCGCGACCTGCATGCCGACGTACGCCGACACGAGGAAGAGCGCGACGATCGACAGCACCGACACCCAAGCGGGCTCGATGACCCGCAGAGGCGTCGATACCACCAACGCGAAGAGTAGGCCGGCGAACATGCCGGCCGCGCCGAGGACCATGTCGAGGAACGGGGTCTCCTCGACTCGTTCGCCGAACTGCTCGACGCCCCGCTCCAGCGCCCGGCCCAGGATCCCTCCGAGGAGGAAGCCGATGGAGCCTCCCAGTATGACGAATAGGATGATGACGAGATATTCCGGGAAGCCCACCTCTCGTGACCAGTCGATGAAGCCCGAGACCTCGAAGCCGCCCAGCGCCCCCGCCGTGAACAGCACGAAGCGGGCGAGCTGTACGATCATGTCATCCGACGTCTAAGCTTCGAATCCTCCGCCTAGCGCCTCCACCTCCGTCCGTGTGCGTGATACGGATACGAGCCGAAGCGGGCGCCGCGCCCGCCTCCTGATGAAGGTATCGTCAGGTGAGGGGGTCGGCTCAAGCCTCGCGCGCGCCGCACGTAGGCCTCACGCGGGCCTCACCCGGGCCTCACGCGGGACCCACGGACCGATCGGCTACACGGTCCCTTGCTTGGCCATCCGGCGCAGGCCCTCGCGGATCGCCGAGGCGCGACGATCTCCCACGCCGTCCACGTCGTTGAGCTCGTCCTCGTCGGCCTTGAGCACGCTGCTGAGATCGCCGAACCGCTCGATCAGCCGATGCACGACCGGCCCGGGCAGCAGCGGGATGCGGTTCAGCATCCGGTAGCCGCGCGACTCCACGCGCTGCTCGAGGACGTCGGCCGAGGCCGGATACCCGAGGAGATGAGCGATCACCGTCCCGTCGAGCAGCTGGTCCTGCTCGAGCTCGGCGATCTGGTTCTTCACCGCCGTGATCTTCCGCGGCCTGGAATCCATGGTGTAGTCGCGGAGGAGCATCTGGTAGTCCTCCTCGACGTTCAGCATCAGCTCGTCCGACTGCATCCTCACGAGCCTGCCCTCCACACCGAGCTGCAGGATGTAGCGGGCCAGTTCCCGGGAGACCCGCTGCATGGACTCCGAGCGCTGGATCACCATCACCACGTTGTCGAGGGTGACCATGTCCTCGAACTCGAGCGACGTGAGCCGCGCGGATACCTCGTTGAGACGCACCCTGTAGCGCTGCAGCGTCTGGAGCGCCTGGTTCGCCTTGGCGAGGGCCACGTCGATGTCCTCGAGGATCAGCTTCTCTCCCGCGCGGTACAGACTGATGATCCCCCGCCGCTGGGATATCGCTATCACCAGCGCGTCGGTCTGGAGACTCACGCGCTCGGCGGTGCGATGCCGTATGCCCGTCTCGGAGGTCTCCAGGTGGGGGTCCGGCACGAGGTGCACGTTCGCCCGAAGGATCCGCTCCGCGTCCTGGTCGAGGATGATCGCGCCGTCCATCTTGCACAACTCGAAGAGCCGCTCGGCCTCGAACGGGACGTCCACGAGGAGACCGCCGTTGCAGATGGACTCGACGTTCTCGCTGTCCCCTATCACGATGAGCGCACCGGTCCGGGCGGCGAGCACCGAGTCGAGGCCCTCGCGCAGCGCGGTCCCCGGCGCGACCATGGCCAGGGCGGATTCCATGAACTCGACCGGCGGTGCCTGCACGCTGCTCCTCCTATGCGGATGTGGGTGCCGTATCCCGATTGTGCCACTTCGGCGCGCGATCTGTCAGCGCCCTGTCCAGGCGCGCCCCCTGTCAGCGCCTCGTCCGGGCGAGTCTCAGCGAGCCTCAGGGCTCGCTACCCGTCGACCCGGATGACTCGAGTATCTCGATCGCCTCGGTGAGGTACCTCGCCCGAAGATGCCGCAGGCCCTCCGGCGCCGCCGCGTCCTGCGGGCCGCTCACCACACGCGCCATCCCCATCCTACCCGTCTCCGCCAGCCTGGCCTCCGCTCGAGGCACGGGACGGACCTCGCCGGCGAGGCCGATCTCGCCGAACGCGGCCAGGTCGGAGGGCGCGATCACGTCGCGGCGAGCCGACACCAGGGCGAGCGCGAGCGGCAGATCCGCCGCGGGCTCGAGGATGCGGAACCCGCCGGCGACCGAGACGTAGACGTCGTGACCGCCGAACGAGATGCCGGCCCGCTTCTCGAGGACGGCGAGCACCTGCTGCAGACGACTGCGCTCGACGCCGGTCGCCAGCCGCCTGGGCATGTCGAGGTACGACTCCGTGACCAGCGCCTGGATCTCGACGAGCACCGAGCGCGTACCCTCCACCGTGGCCGCCACCACCGAACCGCTGACCCCTTCCGGCCGCTGGGCCAGGAGCGCGTGCGAGGGCGATCCGACGGGCTCGAGCCCGTAGGCCGTCATGTCGAAGACACCGATCTCGCTCACCGAGCCGAAGCGGTTCTTGGTCGCGCGCACCACGCGGAAGGTGTGCCTGTCGTCGCCCTCGAAGCTGAGTACGGTGTCCACCATGTGCTCGAGCACACGCGGCCCGGCGAGGGCGCCCTCCTTCGTGACGTGCCCCACCACGACGACCGCGATGCCGGTCTCCTTGGCGAGACGCACCAGGCGCGAGGCGCTCGCCCTGACCTGCCCGACGCCGCCCGGAGCGCCCGCGAGGTCGGGATCGGCGAGGGTCTGCACCGAATCCACCACGAGGACCGTCGGCGCCGACTCGCGCGCGGACGCCACGACGTCGGCGGCGTCGACGACCGGCAGGAGGAGGATGTCGGAGTCCGCGCCGAGTCGAGAGGCTCGCAGCCGCACCTGCGACGGCGACTCCTCGCCGCACACGTAGAGCACGTCGACGTCCGCGGAGCTCAAGCGGTGGGCCGCCTGCAGCAGCAGCGTGGACTTGCCGATCCCGGGCGCCCCGCCGAGGAGCACCACCGAGCCCGGCACCAAGCCGCCGCCCAGCACCCGGTCGAACTCCTCTATGCCCGTGGAGATGCGCGTCTCCGCGTCCGCCGAGACGTCGGCGAGACGAACCGGAGCACGTGCCGTCCCGGCCTCAGCGCCGGAGCGGGCGACCCCCGAGGCTCCCATCGAGGCCGGAGCCGCCGCGGCTTCGGCCTCCTCGACGAACACGTCGAACTCCCCGCAGTCCGGGCACCGCCCGAGCCAGCGTGAAGCGCCGTACCCGCACTCGCGGCAGCGCCATAGGGTGCGGGGCCGGGCGCTCAACTAGGCTCCGGCCACCCCGCCCGCGCCCTGACCGCCGCCGCGTTGGTTGCCGGGCGGCAGCATCGGCGACGGGTCGGTACCTTCGCGCACGGCCGCCCTGGACCGCTCGAACGAGGAGGCGCGCAGGTCGCTCTTGGAGAAGACGATCTCCTCGCCCTCCACGCCGCCCTCGACGCCGCCCTCCACGCCGACCTCCACCACGTCCTCGGCCTTCCACTGCCCCGCGAGGATCTGCTCCGAGAGCGGATCCTCCACGAGACGCTGGATGGCACGGCGCAGCGGTCTGGCGCCCAGAGCCGGGTCGAAACCCTCCTTCGCGAGGAGCTTGCGGGCCTCGTCGGTGAGCACGATGCCGATATGCTGCGTGAGCAGCTGATCGCGCAGGCGGGAGACCATGAGGTCGACGATCGCCTCGATCTCCTCGCTGGTGAGCTCATGGAAGACGATGACCTCGTCGACACGGTTCAGGAACTCCGGACGGAACATCTTCTTGAGCTCGCCGGTGACGCGCTCCTTGAGCTTCTCGTAGGGCATGCCGCGTCCCTCCGCCTCGGCGGTGAAGCCGAGTGAGGCGCCCTTGGTGATCTCGCGTGCGCCGACGTTGGAGGTCATGATGATGATCGCGTTCTTGAAGTCCACCCTGCGGCCCTGTGCGTCGGTGAGGTGACCCTCCTCGAGGATCTGCAGGAGGACGTTGAACACGTCCGGATGCGCCTTCTCGATCTCGTCGAACAGGATGACCGAGTACGGCTTGCGGCGCACGAGCTCGGTGAGCTGTCCGCCCTCCTCGAAACCGACGTAGCCCGGCGGCGAGCCGATCAGGCGCGACACGGTGTGCTTCTCCATGTACTCGCTCATGTCGAGCTGCACGAGCGCCTCCTCGGTCCCGAACAGGAACCGGGCCAGCGCCTTGGAGAGCTCGGTCTTACCGACACCGGACGGGCCGAGGAAGATGAACGAGCCCGACGGGCGCCTCGGGTCCTTGAGCCCGGCGCGCGCGCGACGGATCGCCCGCGAGACCGCGGTGACCGCCTCGTCCTGGCCCACCACGCGCTCGTGCAGGCTGCTCTCCATGCGCAGCAGCTTCTCCGTCTCGGCCTCGGTGAGATTGGAGACGGGGATGCCGGTCCACATCGAGACGACCTCGGCGATCTCCTTGTCGGTGACCTCCACCACCCGAGGCGTCTCGGGGCGGAGCCACTCGGCCTCCTTGGCGCGCTTCTCGGCCAGGATGCGCTTCTCGTCGTCGCGGAGCGAGGCGGCCTTCTCGAACTCCTGGGCCTCGATCGCCGCCTCCTTCTCCTTGCGCACCGCCCTCAGTCGGTCCTCGACCTCGCGGACGTCCGGCGGGGTCATCATGGTGCCGATCCGGACCTTGGAACCGGCCTCGTCGATGAGGTCGATCGCCTTGTCGGGCAGGAAGCGATCGGAGATGTAGCGCGCGGCGAGCTCGGCGGCCGACTCGATCGCCTCGTCGCTGAACGAGACGCGATGGTGCGCCTCGTAGCGGTCACGCAGTCCGAGCAGGATGTCGATCGTCTCGCCCACGGAGGGCTCGCCGACGAGGATCGGCTGGAAGCGCCGCTCCAGCGCCGGATCCTTCTCGACGTACTTGCGGTACTCGTTGAGGGTCGTGGCGCCGATCGTCTGCAGCTCGCCCCTCGCGAGGGCGGGCTTGATGATCGAGGCCGCGTCGATGGCGCCCTCCGCCGCGCCGGCGCCCACCAGCGTGTGCATCTCGTCGATGAACAGCACGATGTCGCCGCGCTCGCGGATCTCCTTCATGACCTTCTTGAGCCGGTCCTCGAACTCGCCGCGGTACTTCGATCCGGCGACGAGCGCCGCGAGATCGAGCGTGTAGAGCTGCTTCTCTCGCAGGGTCTCGGGGATCTCGTCCGCGGCGATGCGCTGGGCGAGCCCCTCGACGACGGCGGTCTTGCCGACACCGGGCTCGCCGATGAGCACCGGGTTGTTCTTGGTGCGGCGGGACAGGATCTGCATCACGCGCTCGATCTCGATCTCGCGTCCGACCACCGGATCGAGCTTGTCGTCCACGGCGAGCTGGGTGAGGTTGCGCCCGAACTCGTCGAGCATCCCGCCCGCTGCCGGCTGACGGCCGCCCGGGACCTCCTCGGCGGACTCGGCCTGACGACCGTAGTAGCCGGAGAGCAGCTGGATGACCGCGCTGCGCACCTTCTCCAGGTCCGCGTCGAGTCCGAGCAGCACCTGGGCGGCCACGCCCTCGCCCTCACGGATGAGGCCCAGGAGGATGTGCTCGGTGCCGATGTAGTTGTGCCCCAGCTGCAGCGCCTCGCGCAGCGACAGCTCGAGGACCTTCTTGGCGCGCGGCGTGAAGGGGATGTGACCTGTGGGGACGTACGTCCCCTTGCCGATGAGCTCCTCGACGCGCACGTGCACGTCCTCCAGCGAGATGTCGAGGCTCTCGAGCGCCTTCGCGGCCACCCCGTCCTGCTCGCGGATGAGACCGAGCAGGAGATGCTCGGTGCCGATGTAGTTCTGGTTGAGCATGCGCGCTTCTTCCTGCGCGTACACCACCACTCTGCGGGCCTTCTCCGTGAATCGCTCGAACATATGAGCCGGAGACCTCCTATCCGTGAACCGGATCCCCGGCGACGCCGGGGTCCCAAGATGAGTATACCTCGCCGGAGCCGCCCCTAAAGGTGACTATCGGCGCGACGGCGTGATGTGCTGAGCGTGTACAAGCAACCGGGGTGCCACACGATATGAGTGTGAGGGACTCATATCCGCGCCTCTCCCCCGGATCCGCGATCGCGAGACGCACCGGCCGATGACCGGTCCGCCGCGAGCGGTCAGTCCGCCTCCGGACGCATGTGGGGGAAGAGCAACACGTCACGGATGGACGGGGAGTCGGTCAGGAGCATGACCAGGCGGTCCACACCCACCCCGAGCCCGCCGGCCGGCGGCATGCCGTACTCGAGCGCGCGCAGGAAGTCGCGATCGTACCCCATGGCCTCCTCGTCGCCCCCCGACTTCGCCTCGGCCTGCGCCTCGAACCGCTCCCGCTGGTCGTCCGGATCGGCGAGCTCGGAGAACGCGTTCGCGATCTCGCGACCCGTGACGATCACCTCGAAGCGCTCGGTCAGCCGCGGCTCCTCGGCCTTCTTGCGGGCGAGCGGCGAGGTCTCGAGCGGGTGGTCGAACACGAACGTCGGCTGGACGAGATCGCCTTCCACGAGCTTCTCGAACAGCTCCGCGATCAGCTTACCGGGCCCCCAACCGTCCTCCACGGGTACCGCGCGCTCCTCGCACAGCGCCCTCAGACCGTCCTCGCCGCGCTCGAAGGAGACCTCCTCCCCGATCGCTTCCGAGACCAGCCCGAGCATGGTCGTCCGGCGCCACGGGGGGGTGAGGTCCACCTGCCGGCCCTGGTACTCGACGAGCAGCGTCCCCAGCACCTCGCGGGCGACCTCCACGACGAGGCCCTCGACGAGGTCGGCCATGCCCTCCAGGTCGGTGAACGCCTGGTACGCCTCGAGCATGGTGAACTCGGGATTGTGCCGCGGGGACATGCCCTCGTTGCGGAACGAGCGATTGATCTCGTACACGCGCTCGAAGCCGCCGACCAGCAGTCGCTTGAGGTACAGCTCGGGCGCGATGCGCAGGTAGAGTTCCATGTCGAGCGCGTTGTGGTGGGTGACGAACGGCCTCGCCGTAGCCCCGCCGGGGACCGGGTGCAGCATCGGCGTCTCGACCTCGAGGAAACCGCGCGACTCCATGTGGCGCCGCATCGCCGAGATGATCTCGAACCGCTTCGCGAACGTCTCGCGGACCTCCGGGTTGACGATGAGGTCGACGTAGCGCCGGCGATAGCGCGTCTCGGTGTCCTGCAGGCCGTGGTACTTCTCCGGGAGCGGGCGCAGCGATTTGGAGACGAGCGACGCTTCGGAGGGGGCCACCGACAACTCGCCGCGCCTGGTGCGCATCACCTCGCCGGTCGCGCACACCCAGTCGCCGATGTCGAGCGAGGAGAGCTCCTCGAAGACCTCCGGGTCCATGGCGTTCGAGCGGCAGAACAGCTGCAGGTCCCCGGTCGCGTCCCGGATGACGAGGAAGAGCATCTTGCCCTGGTCGCGACGGATCATGAGCCGCCCGGCGACCGTGACCGTGTCCCCGCTCTCCCCCCCGGTCTCGAGCTCCCGGTAGCGCTCGGCGAGCTCCGCCGCCCGGTGCGTGATCCCGCAGCGCGCGGTGTACGGGTCGCGTCCGGCCGCGCGCAGGGAATCCAGGTGTTCTCGGCGGCTCATCTCCGGACCGACATGACCTCATACTCCAGGACCTTGCCGGACGGGACGGTCACCTTGACGACGTCGCCCTTCTTGGCGCCGATGACGGCCTTCCCGACCGGGGACTCGTTGGAGATCTTGTCGTGAGCGGGATCGGCCTCGGCGGAACCGACGAGACGGTACGTGTGCACCTCGTCGGTCTCGTGGTCCTTGAGCTGGACGTGCGATCCGAGCGCGACCTTGGTCACCCGCCCGCTCGGTCCGGAGATGATCTCCGCGCGCGAGAGGATCTGGTTGATCTCCGCGATCCGGGCCTCGACGAACGCCTGCTCGTTCTTGGCGTCCTCGTACTCCGAGTTCTCCGAGAGATCGCCGAACTCCTTGGCCTCCTTGATCCGCTCCCCCACCTCACGGCGGCGGACGGTCTCCAGGTGGGTGAGCTCTTCGAGCAGCTGCTGCTGGCCCTCTTCTGTGAGCAGTTCCTGTCTGGGCATCGGCGAGGCTCCTTCGGGGTGGTCGCGTTCGGAGGCCGGATACCGCCTCCGACATGCGCTCTTCGACCGGATGACCGCGACTTCCACGTCACCGGGGGCTGAATGTCCACGGTAGTATAACGCAGGTCGATGCCGTGACAAGAGCCCCCCGGTCAGTGGACCGGAGGGCTCCTATCGTGTCCTTCGTCTCGGGTGGGACGGACGAGTGAGGCGACCGTGTGAGGTGTTGCGCGCGTTACTCCTCCTCGTCCGCCTCGTCTTCCTCGTCCGACGACTTCTTCTTCGGCTTCTTCTTCGGCTTGGGGGTCTCTTCCTCGTCCTCGAAGTCCTCGTCGTCCTCATCGTCGCTGTCGGCGCCCTCGCGGATCGCCTTCACCGTCTTGCCGATGGACTTGCCGAGCGCGGGCAGACGCTTGGGCCCGAACAGGATGAGCACGATCACCAGGATGATGATCAGTTCCATGGGGCCGATACCGAGCGGTAGCGCAGCCATCCGATCCTCCGTTTCCGCCCCGTCCGGATCCCAGCAGCCGGAGGGGAGTCGGTTTCGCCTTCCCGGCATACCGGTGCCGGGACCACTGTCAGGAGACCAGCTTACCTAGACCCGTGCCACTCCATCAAGACGTGACAGGTAGTAGAGGGTGTGGAGCAGCTCCTTGACCGGGTCGGTGTTGTGCAGGGTGACCCCCGGCGGCACCCTCACGATCTGCGGCGTGTAGTTGAGGATCACCCGGACCCCGGAGTCCACCAGCAGGTCGGTGACCTCCTGCGCGGAGCCGGGCGGCACCGCGACGATCCCGATCCGTATCGACTGGTCCTCGATGGCACGTCTCAGCTCGGTCATCGGCTGGACGACCACGTCGCGCATCCTCGCGCCGACCTTCTCCGGGTTGTGATCGAAGACGCAGCTGACCAGGAATCCGTGCTTGCGCAGCCCGTCGTAGGAGGCGATCGCCGAACCCAGGTTCCCGGCGCCCACCAGCGCGATACGGTGGGTGTGATCGGACCCGAGGATGTGCTGGATGCGGTCGATGAGCGTCACCACGTCGTAGCCGATGCCGCGTTTGCCGAACGACCCGAAGTGGGTGAGGTCACGGCGGATCTGCGCGGGATTGATCTCGGTGAGCTCGCCGAGCGTGGCCGAAGAGGCGGTGGCCTGCCCGTCCTGGCGAAGCTGGATGAGCACGTTCAGATACAGCGGGAGGCGTTCGATGACGCCCTCGGGTATCTGGTCCCTGCGTAAGCTGGATACGTCGGGCTGGAGCATCGGCGCGTACTTCCCACCAGACTTCGTAACTGCTGTTACAAAGTACTACAAGAAGCCCGGGGCGGTCACGCGCTGCGCAGTGCCCTGATCACATCCGAGCGCGTGATGATCCCCTCGAGTCTCCCATCGGACACGACGAGCAGGGCCCCGCCCTCGGAGCCCAGTTCGGGAAGTACCTCGTCGACGGGCGTGTCCGGGGAGACGAACCTCGCGCGGGAGCCGTCACGCACCACGTCGGCGACCCGGGTGGATCCCCATCGCTCTCTCGGGACCTCGCGCAGGTCGTCCATGTGCAGCAGTCCGAGGAAGCGCCCGCCCTCGACGACCGGATACTGCGGGTGCTTCCCTCCGAGGAAGTACTCGTCGGCCATCCGCGCGAGGGTGATCCCGCCCGGCGCGACCACCACCGGACTGGACATCTCCTGCCGCACGGTACGCCGGTGCAGCCGCTGCTTCGCGAACTCCTGGCGGTACGCGCCCTTGGCCATCGTGGTGAGGAACCAGCCGATCACGCCGAACCACACGAAGTCGAACGTGCCCCGGACGAGACCGACGACCGCCACCCCGACCATGAGCCAACCGATCAGCTGTCCCGCCCCACTCGCCCACCGGGTCGCTTCGAGCGGATCGCCGGTCAGCTTCCAGAGGATGGACCGGAACACGCGCCCGCCGTCCAAGGGGAATCCAGGCAGCATGTTGAAGACGGCGACGGCCAGGTTGATGGTGGCCAGGTACTGCATCGGGGCCGTCCAGACGCTCGAGAGCCCCGCCGCGCTCATGGCGACGGCGGCCGCGAAGGACAGCGCGGCCAGCGCCACGCTCATCCCGGGGCCGGCGAGGGCCATCACGAACTCCTTGCCGGGGCCCTCGGGCTCCTCCTCCATCTGGGCGACCCCGCCGAACACGAACAGCGTGATCTTGCTGATGCGCCCGCCTCCGGCGATGGACACGAGTGAATGCGACATCTCGTGCAGGACGATGGAGGCGAAGAACAGCACCGACGTCACGAGACCGCTCACCACGTCGACCGTGAGCGACCGGCCCGGGTAGGCCGTCGGGAAGTACGTGAAGGACAGCGTCACCGCCACGAGCACGAAGATCAGCAGCCACGAGGCGTTGATCTCGATGGGGATGCCGAACAGGCGGCCGATACGCAGAGAGGGCAGGTCGAACACGCGGGCTCCTTCCGGTGGCTACCGTCTTAGTACCCTTCCACCGTCAGGCCTCTCGCGGCCCCCTCCGGGCCACGCGCCCTCAGAACCGTGCGCCCTCGAGCGCATGGGCACAGGGGCAATCGCGCGCCTCGGGCATGGCCGGGATCATCTCGTGGAGCAGGTCCCGCAGCTTGTCGTTGTTCTCGCTGAAGACGCGGATGACCTCCTCGTTGGTGACCGGCTCGGCGCCCGCGGTACCGGCGTCGTAGTCGGTGATGAGCGCGACGTTCACGTAACAGATCTCGAGCTCGCGGGCGAGGTAGCCCTCGGGGTACTGTGTCATGTTGATGACCTCCCAGCCCTGCGCCGCGAACCACTCGGACTCCGCGCGCGTGGAGAAGCGCGGGCCCTGTATGACGACGACGGTGCCGGTCTCGTGCACGTCGATGCCGAGCGCGCGGGCCTTCTCTATCGCGACCCCCCGCATCGTCGGGCAGTACGGCTCGGCCGCGGCGACGTGCGTGGTGATCGGGCCGTCGTAGAAGGTGTCCTTGCGACCCGAGGTGCGGTCGACGAACTGGTCGCTCACCACGAAGTCACCGGGCTTCACGTGCTCCTGCAGCGATCCCGCGGCGCACGGGCCGATGATCCGGGTCACGCCGAGCTCCTTCATCGCCCACAGGTTGGCGCGGTAGTCGATCATGTGCGGCGGGAGCGAGTGGTCCTTGCCGTGTCGGGGGATGAACGCGACACGCCTGCCGTCGATCTCGCCGACCATCGCCGGCGAAGACGGGTCCCCGAAGGGTGTCCGCACACCGATCTCCTCGGGATCGTCCAGCAGTGAGTAGAACCCGCTCCCGCCGAACACCCCTATCTCGGCTCGACGCTCCGTCATCTCGCTCTCCTCCCACGCGTTCCCGCTTCCCACGCGGTCCCGCGATAGACCACTCGGACGCTCGCCGCCGACGTGCCACGCCGACATGCGACGCGCAGATTGTAGCAGGCGCCCCCGACGGCGCGGATCATCCCTCGCAGGACTGCAGGAGGACCGATCGGCCGACCTCCAGGTCGTAGCGCTCCGCCGCCCTCCCCTCACGCACGGCGAGCGTGAGCCAGCCTGAGGAGTCGAAGATGAAGACGGGCTCCTTGCGCTCCACGTCCGAGAAGGTCCGGGCCAGCGGGGCCTCGATGGAGTGGTGTCCCACGGTCATCTGCAGGCGGGGCGCGTCGAGGCCGAGGTCCCGAAGCCGGTCCGACCGGACGGTCAGCCTGACCGAGCCGAAGTGCTCGACGTCCACCACCATCGCCGCTACGTGGTCGCCCTCGCGGCGGGCCTGCTCGAACGGCGCGGGCCGCAGGATCGCGGGATCGACCTGGCTGCCGAGGCTGGAGGCGTCGACACCGCTGGCGAGGGCGGCGGCGGCCGGAGCCATGACGTCCCGCGCCAGGAACGTGGCCAAGGGCGGGGCTGCGCCGAGGAGCCGCGGGTCGATGACGTACGCCTCCGCCACGCCTCCCATGCAGTCCGCCGGCGGCAGCAGGACCCCGTTGTCGGGTCCGATGAGTCGGGTCCCGGTACCCGTCACGAGGCACAGGTCGTTCCGGCCACCACCGACCCCGGGATCCACCACCACCATATGTATCGCCGTCGGGAGTTGCCACACCCCGGAGGTCGCCACCGCCGCGCCCTTCCAGATGTCGTAGGGCGGCACCTGATGGGTCATGTCCACCACCCGGACCTGAGGCGAGGACCGATGTATCGTCGCGTGGCACACCCCCACCCATGCATCATCCAGGCCGAAGTCGGAATAGAAGCAGATCACCGGCTGGTACACGTCACGGCCTCTCCCTTCGCGGACACTCGTCCCTCGTCCACCATGCGTCCCACGTCCACTATATGACCGTCACGACGTGGGGTACGATACCCTCGGTGGGCCCAGGCCCGTCGTTCGGCCGCCGATCCGGGGAGGTGTCTCGAGGACCATGCGATCCTTGCTCCCCGCGACCCGGACGCTCCCCACCACCCGGATCCGGTGGCTCGTATCGCTCATCGCGCTCGGCGTCCTGATCTCCTCACCCGGATGCGGTGACGAGCCCGACGTCACGTACGTCCTCGACGGAGGGAGCTACACCACCGAGCAGGTCGACGGACTGCTGGACGACGCGGACTACGGCCCCGCTTCCGACATACCCTACGAGGATGCCGCGGAACAGCGACGGACGGTCCTCGTCTCGATCAGGGAGCAGAGCGGCGGATCCGAGGTGGCGGACCTGCTCACCACCGGCTTCCCCGAGTCCACGCCGGCGGTGCCGGTACGAGTGGAGCGCGGCGAGATCCAGGGCAAGGACGCGTGGCTGATCTGGGAGGCCTGGGGCGAGGAGGGCGGCAGACTCGACAACCGTCGCCTGTGGATCTTCGACGCCGAGACCGGCATGGTGATGCACGCGGTATCCGGCGGCTGACCCCTGATATCCGACGGATGACCCCTGACCCCCGGCGAGCACGGCCTCCGCGGAGACGGTCCCTGTCGAACGTGACCCGTCGCGCGCTCAGATCTCCTCGAGCGGATAGATCGCCATGATGGCGTCCCGGTTGACCGCCACGAAGGCGACCTCCTCTATCACCCGGTCCTCGTGGAGGTCCATGATCCGCGCGTCCGTCACCGCGATGAAGTCCTTCGCCTTGGAGTTGAGCGCGTCCGTGAGCCTGCTGCCGCTGAGTATGTGCACCTCTCCGCGGATGCGGAAGACGTTCCCATAGATGATGGCCAGCACGGTGTCCTTCTGTGTGTACACGCGACCGCCTCCCCGGACTCCCCGAAGATGGATGACCTTGCCCTCCTAGACTCTACCACCATGTGCCTGTCCGCGGCTGGGCGATCCGCGGGACGGAGCACCGCCGGCTCAAGACGCGAGCGACTCCAGGAAGCTCCGCAGCATGCCCGCGGCCACGAGCTCGACGGCCGTGAAGCCGAGGGCGATCAGGATAGCGAGCCAGGCGTCGCGCAAGCGCTCGGCTCTGCGCTCGAACGGCGGGAGCAGGGAGACGACCGCGAGGTTCGTGGCGGTGAAGGTGAACAGGATGGCGAGCGACGCGAGGATCGGATACACGAAGCCGGTGAGCGGCAGCACGTATCGCATCAGCGGGAACGACAGCACCACGGCGCCCAACCAGACGGCGACCTTCCATGGGGCGGCGAGCAGGCGTCCGTTCCCGGGCCTCCGCCAGAGTTGACCGTTGAGGATGGGCACGATCGCCAGCGTGAGCGCGAATCCGGTCATGGTGCCGGTGAGGACCCTGAGCGTGTTGGTCGTCTCGCGCACGCCCGCGTACGAGGTCACGGCGTCCACCCCCATGGCGACGACGAACCCCACCCCGGCGACGATCAGCGGCCACGGCGGCATCTCCGAGGGCCTCCGCCTCCGCTCCAGCAGCGAGATCAGCAGGATCGAGAGCGCGAAACCGACGTAGATGCCGGTGTCACGGGCGCACACCGGGAGCTGATGCGCGCCGCCGAACAGCGACCGCTCGGGCAGCTGATGGCAGAGGCCGAAGCCCAGGAGATGCATCAGTTCGTCGAACATGCCGCCTCCCGGGGACGTCCGCCGGCACTGCAGGAGGGTCCGTATACGAGAAGGCAGGCGCACGAACGGCACCTGCCGTGAGTCCTTGGATGGTCGGGACGGCGGGATTCGAACCCACGACCTCTGCGTCCCGAACGCAGCGCTCTACCAAGCTGAGCCACGTCCCGACGCGCACGTACTATACACGTTCGGCAGGGCGAGGCAAAGGGCGGAGCGGCCGCATCCGGAACGCTTCCGAGACCGCTGATGAGCCGCGGCGAAAGAAGAGGGCCCGGCATACGCCGGGCCCTCTGTCGAACGCTATGGACGACGATCGGCGTCTACTATTCCGCCGCTCCGTCCTCGGGCACCTGGCTGACCAGCCGTACGTGGCAGTACGAACAGAAGGTCGGCTCGTGGCAGTCGAAGCACGGGTTCGCGCCGCTCTCGGCGACGACATCCGGGTGCTCCTGCTGCCAGGGCTGCCGGCCCGTCGAGCCGGGGTGGTGGCAGTTGTTGCAGAACTGGTTCGCGTGGCAGTTCTGACACGTGGCTCTGTTCAGCTCGCCCTCGGAGAAGCCGGTGGCGTGGATGCCGCCGTCGCCCTCGGCGCCGTAGCCCTCGGGGTGCGGCATCTCGATCTGGTGACAGCTTATGCAGAACTGCGCCTCGGTGCCGCCGTCGCCGTGACAGTACGTACAGCTGACCGAGGCCTCCTCATAGGCCGTCGGATGCAGGGCGGGCTCGGTCAGCGTCGGACGCTTCGTCCAGCCGGCCTGCTGGTGGGAGGACGGCAGCGCGTCCATCTCGTTGTGGCAGGTCACGCAGAACTGCTTGTCCTGATGGCACTGCTCGAAGCATCCCTGCGCACCGGTGTCCGCCACCGTCCGCGGGTGCACCTGCAGCCACGGGACGTCACGCTCGGCGCCCTCGTGGTGACAGTCGCTGCACAGCTCGTTGAAGGTGTGGCATTGACGGCACACGTCCGGGTTGCTGCGACCCGTCGCCGCGTGGAACTCGGTGAACTCACCGGGATGCGGCACCTCGAGCCCGTGACAGTTCATGCAGAAGTCGGCGTTGGTGCCGCCCTGACCGTGGCAGATCTCACAGGCGGTGATCTCGGAGCGTGCGGCGCCCGCATGCTGACCGAGGTCGTCGCGGGTCGGGATGATCCGCCAGTCACCGGCCTGGTGCGACGACGGCACCGGGTTCTGGGCCGCATGGCAGTCGATGCAGTACTGCTCCTCGTGACACACGCCGAGGCACGTCTGGACGCCCGTGTCACGGACGGTCGCCGCGTGCTGGGTGGTCCAGGCGATCTCGGGATCGTAGTCCCAGTCCACCTCGGTGCCGTGATGGCAGGCGTCACAGAAGCCGATCTGCTCGGGAAGCTCCTCGGCGCCGGCCGCCTCGGGAGCGTGACACATCACGCACCTGTCGTAGCTCGTCTCCACGAGCTCGGGATGTGTCTCCTCGATGAACTCCTGCGGATGCGGCATCTCCATGCCGTGGCAGTTCGAGCAGAACTCGTCCTTATGACAGGTATCGCAGTAGTTGACCTGAGCGATATCGAGGATCTCGAAGTCGGGGCCGGCTCCTTCGTGCCCGTCCTCCTCGGCATGATCGGCCTCTTCACCGTGGTCGGCCTCTTCACCGTGGTCGGCCTCTTCACCGTGATCGTCCTCTTCACCGTGGCCTCCCGCGGCCTCGGCGACCCGGCTCGCCTCCTCGCGTGCGAGTTCGGCGTGACCGGACGGGTAGAAGTCGGGCTGGAGGTGGTTCTCCGGCTTGAGCTCGAAGTCCTCGGGGTGACAGGCGCCGCAGGCGCCCGGAGCGTTCGCGTCCTCCTCGAGCCCGTGACAGCGGAAGCACGCGTCCATCTCCATGAAGTCCGGATGGGGATGCGCGGCCTCACCGGTCTGCGGATCGCTGAGCACCAGCTCGATCTCATCCTCGGGATGCGCCACGCGATTGTGGCACATCGTGCAGGTCACACCGGCTTCCTCATGCACCACGTGATCGATGATGATGCCCTCGCTCGGCGTGACGTCACGGTTGTCGCTGTGACACTGGGTGCACTGCTTGGAGGGCATATGATGCGGGTCCATCGCCAGGTGCGAATCGGCGTTCAGCGGTATCTCGAAGTTGTCGGTGATCGTGAGGTACGCCTCACCGAGCGCCTCCATCTTGTGCAGCACGAAAGTGATCGGGTCCGCGCCGGCCGGCATGTGGCACGACATGCACGAGATCTCGGAGTGGGTCGACGCGTCATAGGCGTTGATCGCGTCGTCCTGCACCTTGTGGCACACCTCGGCACAGAACCAGTAGCTCGATGTCGCCCCGAGCGCCACGACCACGAAGGCCGCGAGTGCTACTACCACTACCCCCGACCAGATGATGTAGCGCGGACGACGCAACGGATCCTTGAATCCGGATAGCGAGATCTTCGGCATAGGCACTCGACTCCTCCGCATGCGACTCCGACAGTCAGGAACGCATCCCACCACTTCGTGAACGATATCCCAACCCTACGAACGCGTAAACCCTGTATGCGGCGCTGTATGCGACGCTGAACGCCGCCTTCCACGGGCCCCTCGTCGCACCGACGCACGTGCCCGGCGTCGGACCACGATGACTCCTTCGCCGCGGGTGTGGTGACTCCTTCGACACGGGTGCGCCCGGTCCTGCTCAGGAGATCCGATCGTCGAGCGCCGGACGGGTCACGGGTGTCTAACCTCCGGCGGGTCCGAGATCGAGCTCGCCGGTGAGCTTCGCGAGCTCGTCGATCGCCGATGAGATCTGGCGCGCCGCCTCGGCGGACTGCCGACTCACCGTCGATATCTCCTTCATCGACTGCACCACCTGGTCCGAGGCGGACCGCTGCTGCTGGGTCGCCACCGAGATCCGCTTCGCCGAATCGGTGGTGTCCTCCACCTGGGTGACGATGAGTTCGAGCGAGTCACCCGTCCGACCGGCGAGCTGCTTGCCCTCGTCCACCTTCTTCGCGGTCTTCTCGGTGGCCATGACCAGCGACGACGCCGAAGACTGTATCTCGCGCACCACCCTGGAGATCTCCTGCGTGGACTCGGTGACCGAATCCGCGAGCTGTCTGATCTCCTCGGCGACCACCGAGAACCCCTTGCCGGCCTCTCCGGCGCGAGCGGCCTCGATCGCGGCGTTGAGCGCGAGGATCCTCGTCTGCTCGGCGATCTCCTCGATGATGCTGAGCACGCG
>CAYOSP010000017.1:27680-46750 GCA_964406675.1 uncultured Eubacteriales bacterium
CGCGATCATCGTGAGGCCGAACGAGCGACGGCTGATGCTGCTGTCGCGGAGTGACGTTCGGGTAGAGACGGCCACATCTTCTCCCAGTCGTCGAGACATGTTCCGACCCGCGCCCCTCGGGTCGGACCGATTCTAGCAGTAGGATCGGAGTAGGGTGCGAGCGGAGCCCCGAGTTTGCGGACTCATACCCTATGGGGTATAGTGCGCATACGTTCCATACGCTCAGGTACGATACGCGAGGAGGGGGACCACGTTGCAGGTAGCGCGCATGACCACCGAACTCTGTGACCGCTCCCCGGCATGCCCGGCACGCCGGGTGTGTCCCCGAGGGGCTATCATGCCGATCGAGGGCGGATCCTACCCGGGAGCGCCGGGCTATACCATCGACGAGTCGCGTTGCACGGGATGCGGCATCTGCGTCCGGGCCTGTCCGATGGGCGCGGTCTCGATGGCCGTCCCGGAACCGGCGAGAGGAGGCGACCGATGGAACCGGGTGTGATCGTGGAGGTCTACGACTTCCCGCAGCAGACAGCCTGCTTCAGCGGTGGTTGAGGGCCGTCCTGGACTCCGGAGGAGCTCACGGCGATGATCCGCGTCGAACTGGAACGCCGATACGGCGATTCGGCGAGGATCGACTACATAGACGTCACGAACGAGGGTTCGCGCGAGGGCAGGGACGAGACGGTCCGCGCCATCCAGGACCGGAACCTGGTCTGGCCGGTCACCGTGGTGGACGGCCGACCGCTCTACGACGGCGCGGTCTCCTACCCCGCCATCCTGCGGGCGGTCGACTCGCGCTTGTCGGCGACCGACGGCGCCGAGGCCTGATCCGCCAGGCGCTCGGACCCGGGCCCGGCTCTCGGACCAGACGCTCGGGCCAGGCGCTCGGACCGGTTCTCGGACCCGGCGCTCAGATCCGGGTCCGCCGCCAGTCCTCGAACAGCCCCAAGAGCCCGTCCTCGAGGAAGCGCTCCCACCCGCTGCCCGAGGCGCCCTCGCTCGGCAGCATCCTGTCGTAGGCTCGCCGGCGACGCGGGTCGCGCAGCACCTCGTACGCCTCGTTTATCCGCTGCATCCGACGGTTGGCCTCCGATCGCGCCTCGGCCGGGAGGCGATCGGGATGGTACTTCATCGAGAGCGCCTTGTAGGCCTTCTCGATGACCGCCGGATCGGCGTCTCTCCTCACGTGCAGGACCTGGTAGTGGTCCACCCGTTCCCTCCTCGGTGCGGTGCTCCAGCGCGGCGCCTCGATGCGGACACGACGGAGGTGGCCGACGTCGGAAGGTGAACGGCGGACGTCGGGAGGTCGCATCGGCTCGATGGTATCACGCGGACATCCCCCCGCTGCCCCGGCGAGACCGCGCACGCCCCTCGAACCCTGGCGCGTCCCTCAGACGGCGGCGGGCCGAGCGGCCGCCGCGGCGCGCCGCTCGGCGAGGACGACGCCGGCGAGGACCAGGAAGGCGCCCAGCAGCTGCAGCGCCCCGAGGCGCTCGCCGAGCAGCACCCATGCGAGCAGGACCGTGAACGCCGGCTCGAAGGTCGACACGATCGCCGCCTGCGACGCGCCCAGCCGGTCGATCCCCTCGAAATACAGCAGCAGCGCGGCGAACGTGGGCACGAGTATGATCGCGGCGAGCAGGCCCCACAGCGCCGGACTCCATCCGACGGGCGAGAGGTCCGCGCCCGTGAGCAGCGCGGCGGTCAGGGTGAGCACCCCGTCGGCCGCGAGCACGTACGTGAGCATGACCGAGCGCGGATGCCCGCGACGGAACCGGCTCGACAGCAGCGTGAACGACCCGTACCCGAGACCCGCGCCGAGCCCGAGCAGGATCCCCGGCACGGAGGTGGCCTCCACCCCGCCGAACGCTCCCACGACGAGCGCGCACCCGACGAACGTCACCACGAGCGCGAGCGTCCGCCCGAGCCCGATGCGCTCGCCCCACAGCACGGCGCTCGCCACGGCGACGATCGCCGGATACGTGTAGAGCAGCACCCCGACGATCGACGCGTCGGCGTGACGCAACGCGAGGAAGAAGCACATCGAGGCGAGGCCGTGCCCAGCCCAGGAGACGAGCACGAAGCGCCCGGCGTCCCTCAACGGCACCCGCAGCGAGCCCGGCGCGCGGACCGACTGGTACGCGGCGAGCAGCAGCGACGCGGTGACGAAGCGCCACGCGAGGAGCGGGAGCGGCTCGGCCCCCTCCCGATACGCGAGCGCGCCCAGCACCGCGAGCGTGCCGAAGCAGAACGCGGAGACCACGGTGGCCGCGAGCGCGTGCTCGCGGGCCGCGTGCCCCCTGGCCGCGTCCGCCGTCGCCTCGTCCCGCGTATGCGTCTCTCCCATCATCCTCCCACCGACATCCGGCACCCGGCCCCGCGAGCGCCCGGTCCTGCGAGCATCCGATGATCCCACGGACGCCCGATGATATATGATGCCTCGACGATGACCCCTGAAGGAGCGGACACACCGACCGACCCCTCCCGGCGCACCCGCGACGCACGCGCGGGCGCGGTCTCGGGACGCGCGGGCGCGGTCTCCCGCGCGGTCTCCCGATGGATCTCGGCGCTCCTGTGGATGGCGCTCATCTTCTACCTGTCGTCGCTCACGGGGTCCGACGTCCCGAGCGGCCCGGCGCCGCTCGCCCACCTGGGCGTGTACGCGGTCCTCGGAGGCCTGGTCGCCTACGCGGCGTTGCGCACGAACGCCCCCGCCGCCGCACTGCTCGCCGGGGTGCTCATCGCGTCACTCTACGGCATCACCGACGAGATCCATCAGGCGTTCGTGCCGGAGCGCACCCCCGACGTCCTCGACTGGCTGGTCGACGTCGCGGGCGCGGGACTCGGCGCGGGAGTGCTCGTGTGGATCGCGTCGTCCCGCTTCGAGGCCTCGGGCACCTCGGACTACGAGTCCCGATAGGCCTCGGGCACCTCGCCCGCCTTGAAGATCGCGATCTTGGTGAGCGTGGGACCGATCAGCTGATAGACGAAGGTCGTCGCCGCGATGACGTTCACCGCGAGCATGCCCACCTCGGCGCCGTGCCCGCCGTATGGGGCGAACGTGTGTGAGGCGTCGATGGCCAGACCGATCGCGACACCGGCCTGCGAGAGCAGCCCGAGTCCGAGGTACTTGCGCACCGTGTCCGGCGCCTTCGAGACGGAAGCGCCCAGGTAGGCTCCGCCCGTCTTGCCGATCACCCGCATGACCAGGTACGCGATCCCGATCACGCCGATGCTCGGGAGCAGGCCCAGGTCCACCCGCGCGCCCACCAGCACGAAGAAGGTGAGGAACACCGGCGGGCTGATCGATCCCACGAGCTCGAAGGCCGACCGATTGTCGCGCGAGATGTTCACCAGCGTGAAGCCGATCGCCATGTTGGTGAGGATCAGCGAGAGCTCGAAGCGGTCCGCGATGCCCGAGCACAGCAGGATGACGCCGACCAGCAGGATGAGCCGCTGCCCGTTCTCCCGGTTCCAGCTCAGCGCGTAGTGGAGCACGACCCCGGCGACGGCGCCCAGCAGCAGCGAGCCGCCGATCTCCGCGAGCGGCAGGCCTACCGCGCTGCCCCACTCGAAGCCGCCGTCGGACCCCGCGAAGGAGAGCCGCGCGACGGACGAGGCGAACGCGTAGATGATGAGCGCCGCCGCGTCGTCCAGTCCCACGACGCCGAACAGCGTCGTGGTGAGCGGCCCCCTCGACCGGTACTGCCACAGCACGTCCACGGTCGCCGCCGGGGCGGTGGCCGAAGCGAGCGCGCCGAAGATGAGCGCGAGCGGCATGTCGCCGGTGATCAGCAACAGCGTCCCGAACACGAGCAGGAACGCGCCGCCCGCCTCCATGAACGTGATCGTGGTGATGCTCCGACCGAGCTCCTTGAGGTCTCGCAGCTGCAGCTCGCCGCCGATGGTGAAGCCGATGAGCGCGAGGGCGAGCAGCGACACGACGTTCATCGCCTCGATGACCTCCGCGGAGATGAGGCCGAGCCCAGACGTACCGAGGACCACTCCGATGATGATGTAGCCGACCACCCAGGGGATGCGGACGAGGTCGCTCGCCCTGGCGCCGAGGAATCCCAGCACCACGATGATGCCGACTATGAGGAATGCGCCGAGGCTCACCGGGGGCCCGTCATGCTTCCCACTCGTCCACCGACTCCCGGTGCTCCATCAGGGCCCGACACACGTCCGCGCGGTTGACCATGCCGACGAGCCGGTCGCCGCGCACCACCGGGAGGATCTTGAAGTGCTCGCGGAGCATGGTCTCCGAGATCGCCATCAGGTCCTCGTCCTCGGTGACGGTGAGCGGACGGCCGGTCATGTGCTCCCCGACCTTCTGCACGCCGACCTGGCCCATCTTGCGCGCGATCTCGCCGAAGTTGTGCACGAACAGCGCCGAGCGATCCCTGGGAGCGGGCACGACCGACTTGATGATGTCCGCCTCCGAGAGGAAGCCCACCACGCGGTACTCCTCGTCGACGACCGGGAGACCGGTGAGGCGCAGCATGGCGAAGGTCCGCGCCGCATCGCCGAGCGTGTCCTCCGCGCTGAGCGCCGTGAGGTCGCGGATCATGACGTCGCGCACCGTCAGCGTCTCCGGGGCTCCGCCCTCTCGCGGAGCGTCGCCGTCCCGTGGGCCGCCGCCGGTCCTCGCGCCACGCTCAGACACGACGCACCTCCACCTGGTCGAGCTCGCATTCGACGTCCTCGCGGCTGACCGCGAGCCCGCCGACCGCACCCGCCACCGCCAGCGCGGCCGCCATCCCCTCGCGGGCGGCGTCCTCGAGACCGCGCCCGTCGAGCACCGCGTCCACGACACCGGCGATGAGCGCGTCGTCGAGCCGGATGCGACCCTTGAGATCGCACGCGGGCGCGAGCAGCTCGAAACGCTCGTCGTCCTGCGCGAGCAGCACCTCGCCGCCCGCGCTCAGCATGGCGAGCTCGGCGTGGTGGGCCACCCCGTCGAGCGCGGCGAGCCTGCCCTCGCGGGTGTCGAGCGCGATCTCCCCGTATCGGTCCACGGAGCGCAGGTCGGGAGCGGCGAAGAACGGCCGCAGGGAGAGCACCGGATCGAGGTTCGCCTCGCGCATGTTGGCGACCACGCGCACGCCGCGCTCGTGCGCGATCCGCGTGAGCTCCGCGTAGAAGCCCGGCGCCACGCCCGGCGGCAGGCTGCCGGCCATCACCACCATGTCGGCGTAGGCGAGCATCCCCTCGAAGCTGCGCCGCAGGCGCGCGAGGTCGGAGGAGGTCACGTCGGGACCGGGACCTCGGATCGCGGTCAGCGTGTTGCGCTCGCCGTCGATCAGGAAGTGGTTCGTGCGGGTCTTGCCCTCCACCCGCGTGAAGGCGGTGGTCACGCCCTGGTCCTGCAGCTGGCGCTCGACGAAGCGGCCCGGACCGTCCGCGGTGATGCCCATCGCCGTCACCTCACGGCCCATCGCGCCCAGGAGCATGCCCACGTTCACGCCCTTGCCGCCCGGCGTGGTGCGCGTGTCGCGGATATGATTCACCGCGTCGACTCGGAAATCGGGGATCTCCAGGACCTTGTCGACGGACGGGTTGAGCGTGAGCGTGAGGATCATGCGACTCCCCCGGCGGACTGCGACGCCCCTACGGACGGCAGGATGCGCCTAAGAGCCGTGGAGCGCAAGGTCTCGGGCGGTGCGGCGGGCGATCCGGGACAGCCACGCCCCGAAGGGCGGTCCGCGCACAGGTCCAGGGTCGGCCGAAGGCTCTCGCGTCCCCTCGACCGCTACGCGAAGGAGTCAGTAGATGCCGCTCTCCGCCGCCTGCTCGGCGTTCATGCCCAGCTGGCGGATCTTGATCTTGAAGTCGTGGGCGTTGGCGGCCATGGACATCGCGTCGTCGAGGGTGATCCGGCCCTGCTTGTAGAGCTCGAGGAGGCTCTGGTCGAACGTCTGCATGCCGTAGTACTCACCCTCCTCCATGGCGTCGCGGATCTTGAAGGTCTGGTCGGAGTCCGTGATGTACTCCTTGACCGTGCCGGTGGTCACGAGCACCTCGACCGCCGGCACGAGCCCGCCGTTGATGGCGGGCAGCAGGCGCATGGAGATGATGCCCTTGAGCGTCGAGGCCAGCATGAGCCGTACCTGCTTCTGCTGGTAGGGCGGGAAGAAGTCGATGATGCGGTTGATGGTCTCGGTGGCGTCGATGGTGTGCAGGGTGGAGAGCACGAGGTTGCCGATCTCGGCCGCGGTGAGCGCGGCGGACACCGTGTCGTGGTCGCGCATCTCGCCGATGAGGATGACGTCGGGGTCCTGGCGTACCACGTGGCGCAGCGCGGAGGCGTACGAGTCGGTGTCGATGCCGATCTCGCGCTGCGTGATGATGCACCGGTCGTCCTTGTGAAGCACCTCGATGGGATCCTCCACGGTGACGATGTGTCCCTCGCGGGTGTGGTTGATGTGGTCGATCATCGACGCGAGGGTGGTCGTCTTGCCCGAGCCGGCCGTACCGGTCACCAGGATGAGTCCGCGCGGCTGGTCCGCGAGTTGACGCACGACCGACGGCAGCCCCAACTCCTCGATCGACATGCGCTCGGTCGACACGCGGCGAAGGGTGAGCCCGACGCTGCCGCGCTGGCGGAACACGTTGACCCTGAAGCGCCCGACCCCGGAGAGCGAGTAGGCGAAGTCCACCTCGGCACGGTTCTCGAACGACTTGCGCTGGCGCTCGTCCATCATGCCCGCGGCGAGGCGATGGGTGGCCTCGGGGTCGAGCTTGGGTAGGTCCCGGAGGACCTGGAGTCGCCCGTTCAGCCGGATCGCGGGAGAACTGCCGGCCTTGACGTGCAGGTCGGAACTGCCGCGATCCGCCATGAGCTTGAGTAGTCCGTCGATCTCAGCCATGTCACCGATTTCGGCAAGCGCGGTACATGCCTTTAGCGTACGCGCCTCCAGGATACCGCAGGCCCGGGGACTCCGGTACGGCTATGGTCCGGGCCGCGACCCGGGACCCGTACGGGCTCCGCGCGGCGGGCTAAGGGCGACAGGCGCCCGCGTAGTCCGATCTGTCCAGGGGATCGATGCGCACGACGGCCCCCGTGTGGGGCGCGTGGATGTACTGCCCGCCGCCCACGTAGATGCCGACGTGGTGGATGCGGCCGCTCCCGAAGAACACCAGGTCGCCGGGCTGCAGGTCCGCTCTCGAGACGCGTTCGCCGTAGCCGATCTGCGCACGCGAACTGTGGGGCAGCGAGACGCCGACCTGCGCGAACACGTACATGGTGAATCCGCTGCAGTCGAACGCGTCGGGGCCGGACGCCGCCCAGCGATACGGCGCGCCCAGATAGCGCTTCGCGATGGCGACGACCTCGCTCCGCGGGGCCCGGGTGGGCGCGGGAGCCGTGAATCCCGAGCCGGACGACCCGCGAGACGTCGAGGGAGCGCTTCGCGCCCGGGCCGCCTGCTCCGCCGCCGCGGCGGCGGCCTCCGCTTCACGCCTGCGGCGCTCGGCCTCCTCGGCCTCGAGCCGGGCGACCTCGTCCTCCAGTCCCGCGAGCACGCTCTTCCGCTCCGACAGACGTGCCTCGACCTCGGCCTTCGCCGCGGCCATCTCGTCCAGACGCGCCTTCGCCTCGGCCTGGGCGGCGGCGAGGCGCTCCTCGTCGCGCTCGGCCTGTCGGCGCGCTTCCTTGAGGTCGGCGATGCGAGCGGCGTCGCCCTCGCTGATGTCCGTGAGCATGTCCCACAGCGACGCGAAATCCCGGAAGCTCGCGGCCTCGAAGAGGACCTCCACCAGGCCGTACGGACCGCTCCGATACATCTGCTCGGCGCGCCGGTCGAGGTGACCTTCCAGTTCGCCGATGCGATCGCGGGTCTCGGCGAGGCGGGCCTGGGTGGCCGCGACCTCCGCGGTGACCTCCTGGTGCGCCGCGTAGGCCTCGTTGAAGTCCTCGGAGGCGATCTCGAGCTCGCGGTCGACCTCGGCCACTCTCTCCCTGGCCGCCTCGGCCTCCGCGCGCTTGTCGGATATGGGATCGGCCACCGCGATGCCCGAACCCGCCTGCAAGGCGAGCGCGAGCGCGATGACCAGGATGAACGGTCTTCTCATGTGCTTCAGAGGGGTCCCCCGGTCGGTCTCTTTCCAGGCCCACAAACGCCTAAGAGCATAGCACGTGCCGCACCCCTCCTCCAAACGCGTTCGGCCCGCTCGCGGCCGCTCAGAGGGCCTCCGAGAGACCGTCCACCAGGGCCACGGCGACGCGCTGGGCGCTGCGCTCGTCGATCGCGCCGGTCACGTCGAGGACCACGGTCTCCCCCTCGTCGGCCGCCCTGAGCGCGGTGGCGAGGCGGCGGGCGAGGGCCTCGGCGGCAGTGTCCTCGCCGGCCGTGTCCTCGGCGGCCGTGTCCTCGGCGGACGCCACGAAGGGCACCTCCCCGGGCGCGCTCCCACCGTAGGCTCCCAACAGGATACGCGCGTCCCGGTGACGTCCCTCGCCGCCGGCACGTGCCTCGCCGCCGGCGCCTCCCTCGTCGACCGTCTCGACCTCCGCGGTCGAGGAGGCGGCGAGGAGCAGATTCGTCGCGCGGTCCGCCACCTCGCGTCCGGCCTCGTCATGGACGCGGAGGAGGATCCCGCGACCGTCGAGCGCTCCGTGGGGCCGCGACGGCGCGGCGCCGCCGGCCGACGGCGCCCGGGTGCTCTTGCCCTCCCACACGTGGCGCAGCCGTTCGAGCTGGGCCACCGTCTCGCTCCCGACGATACCGTCCGCCGGATGCCCCATCGACAGCTGGAACTCCCGCACGGCGCGCTCGGTGAAGGGCCCGAAGATGCCGTCGCGGTCCCCGCAGGAGAAGCCGAGCGCGTTGAGCACCCCCTGCAGCGTGCGCACGTCTCGTCCGTGCAGGTAAGGGAATCGCAGGTAGAGCAGGCGGTCCCCGAGGGTGAAGGTGGCGTCCACGAGGGCCGCCCAGGTCCCCGCGCCCACCACGCCGTCCTCGGAGAGCCCGTGCTCGGCCTGGAACGCCCGGACCGCGTCGAGGGTGCGGCCCATGAAGACCCCGTCCACCCCGGTGGGCCCCAGGTCGTACTCGAGCGCGAGCAGACGGCGCTGCACGTCCTCGACCGCGGGTCCGCGGTCCCCCTCGATGACAGGCCTCACTGAACCTCCCCCGTCACGACGCGCCTATCCGCCGCGAGCCGCTCAACAATGGTAGCGCTGACGGAACCGGGCGACGTTGTCCTGGACCATACCCGAGTGGCGGTCGACTCGACGCAGATAGCGATCGATCTCGAGGTCGACCAGCGAGTCGGTCTCGTATCTGTACCGCGGCGGTCCGCCGCGGAACTCGAGCACCGTGGAGGACACGAGCGTGTCGAGGACGGTACGGCCGACACCCTCGGGATACGAGCCGTCCATGAGCAGTTCGCTGAGGGGGATCCATTCCCCGTGCCGGCGCCGGAAGAGCGCGAGCAACTCCCGCGCGGCCCCCTCCGTCGCGCGGTCGTGCGGGAGTCTTTCGAGTGCCCTTGTGAGACTCATCCTCTGCTCCCGAGACCTCTGCTCCCGAGACCTCGATCCGCCGGGTCCGGCCGCGACCGGCGTTCGAACGCACACGAACGGATATCCTCAGCCGAGTGTAGCATCCTCCCCCCGGGTGACGACGCGGTCCTTGCCCTGCCGCTTCGCCTCATACATCGCCCGGTCCGCGGCCTCGATGAGGCCGCTCTGCGTCTTCGCGTGCGCCGGGTAGGCCGCCACCCCCACCGACGCGGTCTTGCGGACCGGCGGGAGGTCCTCCGACCCCACGAACGGGTACCCGGCGACACGCTCGCGGATGCGTTCCGCCACGATCGCGGCGCCGGGCGCCTCCGTCTCGGGGAGCACGACGACGAACTCCTCGCCGCCGTAACGCGCCGCGACGTCCATCTCGCGCAGGTTGTCGCGGATGATCGCGCTCACCTGCCGCAGGACCTTGTCTCCGCGCGGGTGGCCGTAGGAGTCGTTGAACTGCTTGAAGTCGTCGATGTCGAGCATGATGAGCGCGAGGGGGTGCTCGAACCGCTCCGCGCGGCCGAGTTCCTCCTCGAGCCGCTGCTGGAAGTAGCCGTGGTTGTACAGCTCGGTCAGGCGGTCGGTGACCGACAGTCGCTCGAGCTTCTCGTGCAGCAGCGCGTTCTGCAGGGCCAGCGACGCCTGGTTGCCGATCACCTGCAGGCGCTCCATCTCGGACGCCGAGAGCTCCCGCATCGTGAACGAGCCGACCACGAGCGCGCCGATGAGCGTGTCGCCCGTACGCAGGGGGATCGCGGCCTGCGAACGGATCGCGCCCCCGTCCTCGACCCACGCGGCCAGCGCGGGGTCGTCCTCCGTGTCCGCCTGCTGGACCGGGTCGCCCCACAGCGCGCGACCGAGAAGCGTGTCGCTCGCGACGATCTCCCGCGCGAAGCACTCCGAGGGACGTCCCTGGCTGGCGGCGAGCTCGAGCACGCCCCGTTCGGTGTCGAGCAGGTAGACGCACGCGATCTCCGCGCCGAGGATGCCGTTGACGCCGTCGACGACCAGGCTCGTGACGTCGGATACCGAGGTGAAACTCGTGAGCGCCTTGAAGAACTCGTGGGTGAAGAAGATCTCGGCGAGCCGGGACTCGAGCTGCTCGTTGGTCCGCTCGAGCGCGCCCTTGGACAGCTGGAGCTGGCGCTCGTGGCTGCGGATCTTGTCGTAGGCGACCTGGAGCTCGACGAAGAGCTTCTCCTGTTCCTCGCCCCGCTTCCTGGCCATGAGCAGGTCCCAGACGAGTTCGGCGCCGCGTCCGCCGAGCACCTCCACCCTCGGGGGCTTGTGGTCGGCGACGACGCGCCTCACGTCGTCGTCCTCGGACATGTCGATGACGAGGTCGAGGCTCCGCACCTGGAACAACTCGCTGACCTCGGTCGTGGTGAATATCCCGAGTTCCTCGGCGAGACGCATGCACGGCGCGTTCGGGCGCCGGTCGGACACCCCCACCACGTCGATGTCCTCGATGTCGTTGAGCAGGCGCAGGACCGAGGCCGAGCGCAGATTGGCGCCCACCATGGCGATGTCCAGGCGCGAACCGCTGCGCAGCTTGGCTACGCTCTGTTGCGGGAGACCCTCTCGCATCGTCCTTCTCCCGACGTCCGTCGTGTCGTCCGCGGAGGTGCGTCCGGATACGTCCGGCCGCGTCCGCCGCGTGCCCCACGTATCTTGTATCGGCTAGAGTTCGCGGATCCCGTACCGATAACTCCTCACGACGAGGAGTCCCGAATCAAGGTGTAGCTCCACCGAGCGCGCGTGTGAACCCCCCGTGTCACGGGCCACGACCGGGATGCGGAGTCCGGCGAGCGCCCGCGACGCCTCCTCGACGTTGCGATCGCCGATGCGCGCCTTCGCGGACTCCGCCGCGGGGAACATGGTGGCGCCCCCGGCGATCTTCGCCGTCAGCCGCCGGCGCGGGCTGCCGATCGAGACGAGCCGCCTCACGAGCTCCGGCACCGCCTCGCTCGCGAAGCGGTCGCGCCGCCCGTCCCGCACCGCGGGATCGAGCGGGCCCGGCAGCATCACGTGCGCGAGCCCGCCGTTGCCGGTGAACGCGTCCCAGAGGGTGACGGCGACACAGGAGCCCAGGGCCGACGTCTCGATGACACCGGAGCCCCGCACGACCAGCAGGCCGCCGATCTCGACCGGATGCCGGTCGGTCATGCGACGCCGAGTCGTCCGAGCATGAGGGTGAGATCCTCCGCGGATGGGATGAAGAAGATGTAGGCGTCCACGTCGTCGTGGTCGTCGTCGTCCTTCGAGCAGAACCGGGTGAGCGCCACGAGCGCCTGCTCGCCGGACACGCCTATGTCGATGGCGAGCGCCTGGAGGATGGCGCCGACCATGTCGAAGGCGAACGCGCTGCCCGACGGGAGCACCGTCAGGTCCGTCATGCGTCCCACCGCGACGAGGTAGGACGAGACCAGGATGGAGGCCGCGTGGGAGATCATCCGCCGGGCGTCCTCGTCGAGCGTCTTCGTGGTCCCGACCCCGCGGTCGTGCAGCATGTCGTCGAGCGCGAGGGCCGAGTCCCGGGACGCCACGAACAGGATGCTCCCCCGTATCTCGCCGAGCAGGCGGCTGTAGACCCCCACCGCGGGACGTTCGGGCCCGCCGAGGAGCTCCGGGACCTCGGCCAGACGAAGGAGGTACAACTCCGGGACCTCCAGCTCGATCTCGCGGCCGACCAGCTGGGAGAGCGCCGTGGCCGCGTGACCCGCTCCCACACTGCCCACCTCGCGCAACGCGCTCCACTGCATCTCGGTGAGGTCGTCGGGTCTCATCGGGCACTCCTCCCCATCTCGAACAGGCTGCGCGGGTCGAGGATGAGCGCGACGTGTCCGTCCCCGAGCACCGTCGCTCCGCCGAGCCCGCGCAGGTGCTTGAACATCCGCGCGAGCGGCTTGATCACGATCTCCTGCCTGCCGATCAGCTCGTCGACCGAGAGCGCGCTCCGTCGATCGCCCGTCTCGATCAGCACGTACTCCTGGTGCGCGGCGGGGGCCGTATCCCGCGCGGCATCCGCCGTGTCGCGCGCGGCATCCGCGGTATCCCGCGCGGCATCCGCCGTGTCGCGCGCGGCCTCGGACGGGCCGTCAGCCGGGAGGCCCACGAGCCCGGCGAGGGAGCGCACGGGGACGACGCACTCCTCACGGAGGGTGATCACCGGCTTCCCGTCGACCCTCTCCAGGGTCATCTCGTCGGGCGGGACGACCTCGGCCACCGCGCTCAGCGGGATCGCGAAGACCCTCCCGGCGGCGCGGACGAGCAGTGCCTGGATGATCGCGAACGTGAGCGGCAGGGACAGCTCGAAGCGCGAACCCCGTCCCGACTCGGACTCGATGAGGAGCGAGCCGCCGAGATACTCGATCTTGCCCTTGACCACGTCCATCCCCACGCCGCGCCCGGACACGCTCGTGGCCTGCTCCAAGGTGGAGAAGCCGGGCTCGCAGCAGAGCAGGAGGACGTCGCGCCGGTCCATGGCGGCGCGGTCCTCCTCCGACACCAGGCCTCTCTCGAGCGCCTTGCTCCAGATGCGCTCCGGGTCCATCCCGCCCCCGTCGTCGGACACCACCACCTTCACGTGCTCTCGCTCCCTGGACGCCTCGAGGCGCACGACGCCCCGCTCCGGCTTGCCCGCGGCGATCCGCTCCCGGGCGGGCTCGATCCCGTGATCGACGGCGTTGCGCAGGAGGTGCACGAGCGGGTCGCTGATCTCGTCGAGCACCGTGCGGTCGAGTTCGATGTCGAGACCGTCCATCAGGAAGCCCACGGGCTTGTCGAGGTCGCGAGCGAGGTCGCGCACCATCCTCGGGAAGCGGTTGAACACCTGGCCGACCGGCACCATGCGCGTCTGCATCACCCCGTGCTGCAGCTCGCTGGTCACCCGGTACAACTCCTCGAACACCCCGGTGAGCTCGTCCCGCTCCTCACGCAGCGCGGTGCTCTCCAGGCGACTGCGCAGGATCACGAGCTCGCCGACGAGATCGACGATGTTGTCGAGATGCGCGATCGAGACGCGGACCGTCTGCGCCTCCGTGGGCCCCGTGGTCGCGCGCCGGGAGCCGGCCGGCGCGGTCTCCGGGGTCGTGGCCGCCTTCAGGGGCGTCCCGCCCGCCTCCGGCGGGGCCGCTTCCGAGCCGGAACCGCCTTCGAGGACGGCCTCCTCCGGCGAGGAGAGCTCCTCGACCTCGGCGGACTCCACCTCCGAGACCGCCGTCGCGGCGTCGCGGACCTGCTCGGCGTTCTGCTTCGTGCGTACGAAGACCTCGAAGGAGCGGTCGAACCCCTCGTCCTCGATCTCCTGCGCCGAGGGCACGGTGCCGCTCACCGACCCGAGGTGGTTGAAGCGCTTGAGCACCATGTAGGCGCGCACCGACTTGAGCACGCAGGCCTCCTCGAGCGTGACGGTGACCCGGTAGGCGTGCTCGCCGGCCTGCAGCCCCTCCGCGTGCGGCGCGGACGGCTCCGGGGCGGCCGGCGCCTCCGTGGGAGGAGACCTGCGCTCGGCGCGCGCGGTCAGTCCCTCCGCGATCCGCGACTCGTCCAGGTCGCCCTCGCCGCGGGCCTCCACGGAGATGAGCCCGCGGACCGCGTCGAGCGCCTCGAGCATGAGGTCGATGAGCGTGGCGTCCGCGGCTTGCTCGCCCTTGCGGACCGTGTCCATGAGCGATTCCATCTTGTGGGTGAGCGCGGACGTGCGATCGTACCTCATGGCCGCGGCCATGCCCTTCAGGCTGTGGGCGCCCCGGAAGACCGTCTCCACCGGCTCGGTGTCGTGCGGGTCCGTCTCGAGCGCGAGCAGGCCGTCGACGATCGACTGCAGGTACTCCTCGCTCTCGGAGAGGAACACCTCCTCGTACCGGTCCATCTCGTCAGCCACGCTCGAGCACACCTCCCCTGACGGCTCGCCGTATCTCCACCGCGACGGACTGCAGGGGGACCACGCGGGAGACGGCGCCCCGCTTCACGGCCTCGCCGGGCATGCCCCAGACCACGCTCGTGGTCTCGTCCTGCGCGATGGTGAGGCCTCCCCGATCGACGATCGCCCGCATCCCCGCCGCGGCGTCCACCCCCATGCCGGTGAGCACCACGCCCACCACGGGGTCGAACTCCTCGGCCGCGCTCGCGAACAGCGGGTCCGCGGCGGGGAGCAGGCCGTGGATCGGCTCGCCCTCCTCGAGGGCGACGCGCAGGCGACGGCTCGGGTCGCGGAAGACCGACATGTGCCTGCCGTGGGGCGCCAGGTACGCGGTCCCGGGGAGCACCGGCTCGCCGGGTACCGCCTCGCGCACCTCGACGTCGGTCACGCGGGCGAGACGGTCCGCGAAGGAGCGGGAGAATCCGGCGGGGAGGTGCTGGACGATCAGGTAGGCGGCGGGCAGCGAGGCGTCGAGCCGGGACAGCACGGCCTCCAGCGCCGGCGGCCCCCCGGTCGAGGCCGCGATCACCACCAGCGTCTCGAGCTCGGTCGCTCGCTCCTCGGCCGCTCGCTCGCCGGCCGCCCCCGTCCGCCGCGCGACCGCCGTGCCGGCCTTCGCGGTCCCCGCGGCGGCCTCGGATACCGGGGCCGGAGCCGACACGGCCTCGTGCGCCTCACGCACGGTCTCCGGGCTCACCCGATACGCGGTCTTGATCTTCTTGATGAGCAGGTCGGCGAGCTCCGTGAGCGAGGAGGCGAATCCGCCCTTGGGCTTGGCGATGAAGTCCACGGCGCCGAGCTCGAGCGCCTGGTACGTCGTCTCGGGATCGTCGAGGGAGCTGAGCATGATCACCCGGGCGTCGGTGTGCTTGGCGAGGTGGGGCAGCGCCTCCAGGCCGGTGAGCTCCGGCATCTGGATGTCGAGGGTGATGACGTCGGGAGAGAGCCGGCGCGCCTGCTCTATCGCCTCGACGCCCGTCTTGGCGATACCGACGATCTCGATGCGGGGGTCGAGTCCCAGGGCGCGCACCAGCATCCGGCGGATGAGTGCCGAATCATCTACGACGAGCACCTTGATGGGGGTGAACATCGCCACTGCCTAGCGAGGGGTCGACTGCAGGCACTTCTTGACGGTCTCCAGGACCTTCGTCGGCTGGAACGGCTTGACGAGGAAGTCCATCGCCCCGAGTTCCAGCGCCTCCACGATCATCTTCTGCTGCCCCATCGCGCTCACCATGAGCACCCGGGCGTCGCCGTCGCGCGACCTGATCTCCCGCAACGCCTCCAGTCCGCCCATCTCCGGCATGGTGATGTCGAGCGTGACGAGGTCCGGCTCGACCTGCTCGAACTTCTCCAACGCGTCCCGCCCGTTCACCGCCTCATGGATCTCATAGCCGTGTTCCACGAGGATGTCGCGGATCATCATGCGCATGAACGCCGCGTCGTCGACGACGAGGATCCTGTCAGCCATCGCCTTCCCCTTCCCCCTCCGTTGCGGCACGCGCGAGATCCGTGTCGGGCAGCATGTCGGGCAGCGCGCGGTCGAGCCTCAGCAGTATCACGAGCCGGCCGCCGAGGTGCGCCACGCCCTCGAACGCCTCGGCGGTCTCGGCGGTGAGCACGGAGTCCGGCGCCGGCCGGATCTCCTCGGCGGGTATACCGCACACCTCGCTCGCGGTATCGACCGCGAGACCGATCCTCCCCGCGGCGCTCTCGGTGACGACGATGCGATCGGGCTCGCCGGACTCCGCATCGGCCACGGCGAACCGCCTCCTCAGATCGACCACCGGCACGATCTGGCCGCGCAGGTTGATGACGCCCTCCACCTCGGGCGGAGCGTGCGGCACCGGCGTCGCCCTCTCCCAGCGGATGATGCTGCTCACGTCTTCGATCGGCAGGCCGTATTCCTCCTCGCCGAGCCTGAACAGCACGAACTGTCGGATCTCCTCGGCCACGTCGCGCCCCTACTCGACCCTGAACCGGCGGACGGCGTCCTCGAGGCGCTCGGACATGTCGGCGAGCTCCTGCGCGGACGCCGAGACCTGCTCCATGCACGCCGTCTGCTCCTGAGCGGCCGCGGCGGTCTCCTGTGCCGACGCGGCGTTCTGCTCGACGACCGCCGCGATGTCGTGCATCGCCTTGTCCACGGACGCGGTCTTGTCGCTCTGCTCGGCGGTGGAGCGGGCGATCCGCTCGGCGAGCATGGCCGTACGCGACACCGCGTCGCTGATCTTGCGCAGCGAATCGCCGCTGCGGCTCACCACCTCGGTGCCGGTGAGCACCTCGTGCGCGCCGATCTCCATGTACTCGACCGCCTTCGAGGTCTCGGTCTGGACGTCCTTGACGAGGTCGGCGATCCGTTCGGCGGCCTTGGCGGAGCCGTCGGCGAGCTTGCGGACCTCCTCGGCCACCACCGAGAAGCCGCGTCCGGACTCGCCCGCGCGCGCGGCCTCGATGGCGGCGTTGAGCGAGAGCAGGTTGGTCTGCTCGGCGATCGACGTGATCACGTCGACGATGCTGCCGATCTCGGTGGAACGCTCACCGAGCACCGAGACCGACTCGGCGAGCGTCTCGATGGCCTGCCGGACCTCCTCGATCTTGCGGATGGCCTCGTCGGTGGCCTCCTCGCCCTCCAGCGCGAACCGGGCCGCCTCGCCCGAGGCCCTCGAGGCGTCCTCGGCCTGTCGGGCGGTCTCCCCGACGTGCGAGGCGATCGTCTCCATCGCCGCCGAGGTCTCCTCGACCTTGCGCGACTGCAGTTCCGCGCCGTGCGCGATCTGCTGGACCGAGGAGGAGATCTCCATCGTCGACGAGTTCATCTCCTGCGAGGAGACGGAGAGCCGGCCGGCGGCGCCGGACACGGACTCCGCCGAGGAGCGGACCTGGCGCGCCACTGCCTCCAGCGAGGCGATCAGCGCGTTGCACTCCTGCGCGAGCAGGCCGATCTCGTCGTCGGTGTCCACGGTGGTCCGGGTGGTGAGGTCCCCGGAGCCCGCTTGGAGCATCACGGCGCCGAGGTCGCGGAGCGGGTCCAGGACGCGGCGCTTGAACGCCGCGCGCCACATCATCTGACCGGGCACCGCCGTCACGAGCATCGCCAGGGCGCCCACCAGCATCACCCAGAACATCTCGGCGAACACCAGATCGAGATACAGGTAGGCGAAGACGGCGGTGACGGCCAGCCCCAGCGCCACCGCGGGGGCGATGGTCAGCCAGGTGAGAAGGGTGAACCTGAACGCCAAGCCCCGTTCGACGACCGAGTGCCGGTGCTCTCCCGCCGGCACGGATCGACCCACGTACTCCCGCCCTGCCATGTGCGCTCCTCCTTCGGGACCCCGTCCTTCGAGGGCCTCCGCCGTCATCCCGTACCTTATCGCAGCGCGGTCGCTTCCGCCCGCGCGCGCCGCGTCAGTCGCGGCGACGTTGCGGCTTGCGGTAGACGCGCCGGCGGCCGTCCACCAGCTCGAGACGGTCCGCGACGCCCTTCGCGAGCTTCTCGCTCCGTCCGAGCACCAGATAGCCGCCTCGGTGCAGCGCTCTCCAGAACCGCTCCATCACGCGCGCCTGCTGCGCCCGGGTGAAGTATATGAAGACGTTCCGACAGAATATGACGTCCACCACATGTATCGGCCCGTCCTCGAACAGGTTCAAGGGCCGGAATCGGACGCAGCGCGCGATCTCGGGCTTGATCCTGCACACCGACCCGTCCTCGTCCACGTAGAGCCGGCGGTAGTGGGCGGGCATGTGCTTCAGCCGCTCGACGGGGTACTCGCCTCGCTCGGCGAACCGGAGCGAGGTGCGGTCGATGTCCGTGCCGAGCACCGTGAGCAGGAACTCGTCGTTCCCGCGGCGGATGGCGTCGTGCAGTATCATCGCGATCGAATACGGCTCCTCGCCGGTGGAGCACCCGGCGGACCACGCGCGGATCATGCGCCGGCGCCGGCCGAGCTTGCGTTCGAGGAGGTCCGGGACGGCCTCCTTCGCGAAGAGCTCGTATACCTCGGCGTCACGGAAGAACTCGGTGACGTTGATGGTGAGGGTGTCGAGCATGCGCGCGTACTCGTCCGGATGGGTGTCGATGTGGCGCGCGTACTGGCCGTAGGTGTGCAGGCCGAGCGCGCGCAGGCGCGCCGACAGGCGACGCTCGAGATAGCCGGTCCGGTACTGCGCCAGATCGAGGCCTCGCTCGTCGTGCACCTTACGCATGAAGCGGCCCAGGTCGCCTCGGACCCGCTCCGCGTCGGTCGGCGGCAATCCATCTCCTCGTCCTGGTACCATTCGGGGTACATACTACGGCATACGCAGGCGCTATGCCGGGGGGCGGACGGCTCGACCCGGCGCGGCGCCTGCGCGACTATGTGCGAAGCGCGACGAGAACGAGAGCGCAAGGCGAGGGCACACGGCGAGGACGTACGACGAAGGCGGGACGGATGGACGGGACGCTGGCGAAAGAGAGCACGGCCGAGGGGTCCGGCCGACGAGCGGCCTGGATGCGGCGGGCGCTGCGGCGGCTCGGGTGGACGCTCGCCGCCGCGGCCGTGCTGGCGACGCTGGGAGCGGCCGCGTGGGCGGTGGCGCTCGACGCGCGGGAGGCCGAGCTCATCCCGCCCGGCGTGAGCGTCGAGGGCG
>CAYOSP010000017.1:46850-48850 GCA_964406675.1 uncultured Eubacteriales bacterium
CGCGGGCGGCTCGCTGCGGGCGGTGGCGGGCACGATGACGTTCGAGCTCGACCCCGGCGACTACGTCGAGGTGCGCGCGGACACGCTCGCCCGCGACGCCCAGCGGCTGCGCGCCCGCACCGACATCGTGCGGCGCACGCGGTGGCGGATCGAGACGATGGCGGCGGGCGCGGGCGTCGGTCGGGGCGCGTCGACCGGCGCGGGTGCCGACGCGGGGATCGGATCGGGGATCGGCATGGGGGTCGACCTGCCGCTGCGCACGGACCTCGACCAGACCGCGCTCGACGCCTGGCTGGAGGAGGTCGCCGAGCGCGTCGAGCTGGAGGCGGTGGACGCCACGCGCTCGGTCGGCGACGACGGCGGCTACGTGACGACGCCGGACCGCGAGGGACGCGTGCTCGACAGGACGCGGTCGCTGCAGGCGCTGCGCGACGCCGTGCTCGAGGGCGAAGGCGAGGTCGAGCTCGCGGTGCGCACGATCGAGCCGCGGGTGACGGCGGAGGACTTCGGCAGGGCGATCGTGGTCGACCTCTCCGAGCGCCGGCTGTACCTGTACGACGGACTCCAGCTCGAGAAGGAGTACGGCGTGGCCATCGGCACGTGGGCCCACCCCACACCGCGCGGCGAATGGGAGGTCACGCTCAAGCGCTACATGCCGACGTGGAGCAACCCGGGCAGCGCCTGGGCGGCGAGCATGCCCGCCTACATCGGGCCGGGGCCGTCCAATCCGCTCGGCACGCGAGCGATCAACCTCGACGCATCGGGCATCCGTATCCACGGGACCACGCAGGACTGGTCGATCGGGCGCGCCGCCTCGCACGGCTGTATGCGGATGCACCGCTGGGACGTCGAGGACCTCTACGAGCGCGTCGAGGTCGGCATGCCGGTGACGGTGACGAGCTGAGGGCGCGTCGTCAAGGCACCACGGCGCTACTCGATCAGCGCGCCCAGCTGCACACGCACCGTCTCGCTCACCGCGCCGGTCCCGCCGAGGATGCCCGCGTAGTCGATCGTCGGGTTGGCCGTGATGTACGAGGACGCCTGCGGCGAGAGCGAGAGCGGATCGGTCAGCATGAGCGGGTTCCACGAACCGCCCGAGGTCCCGGCGAGCACCCCGCCCGCGAGTGCGTCCGGATAGTTCGTGCCGGTCGCGATGAAGATCGCCGATGGTCCGTCGGGCGCGAGTCCGAGACCGTTCTCACCGTACTCGATGATCGCCTTGGCGGTGTCGTAGCGGTTCGCCCCGGCCTTGCGCACCACGGAGGGTGCGTACGCGCCGAGCGCCACCTGCACGCTCGTGGAGACCACCCCGGTACCGCCGCACACCACGATGCGATCAGGATCGAGCGCATCGAGCGCCTGCCTGGATTCCGCCGGCAGCGTATCGGGCAGCGTGAGCACGATCGGCGCCTCCATCGCAGCCGCGAGAGAGGATGCGGCGAGTGCGTCCGGGAAGTCGACGCCCGTCGCCACGAACGCGGTGCCGCCGGTGCCGCGCTTGGCGCGCACGGTGTCGGCGACGGCCTTGGCCGTGCCGTAGCGGGTGGTGCCCCACACGCGCTCGACCGAGTAGCCGGCGCTCGCGAGTTGGGATCCGACCGCGGTGCTCACCACGCCGGTCCCGCCGACGATGTAGGCCTTCGTCGCCCCGAGGCGGTCCATCTCGGCAAGCACGGCAGAGGGCACGGAGGTCGGATCCACGAGGAGCAGTGGTCCGTCCACCGTACCGGCGAGTGCCGAAGCCGGTAGTGCGTCCGCCCATCCCGCCGCGCTCGCGAGCACGACCGCACGCTCGCCGTCGAGCGGATCGGGGAAGGCCTGCTTCGACGCGAGCACCGCGGTCTGCACGCGATCGGCGCCCGCGAAACGGTCGATGGCGGACGCCACGGACACGGACAACGTCGCCGCAGTGTCGCTCACCTGGACTCCGTCATAAGCACCTGTGACCTTGGCGGCACTCGACACGGAATCGTACAGCGGCACGGTCCGCGAGACGGTCT
>CAYOSP010000018.1:0-4142 GCA_964406675.1 uncultured Eubacteriales bacterium
CCGGGCGCGCCGCCCAGCGCGTCGACCTCCAGACCCGAATCGTCGGCGAGCGCCGGCATGCGGAAGCGCCGCGCGTACGCCTCCGCCTTGAGCGTAGCGTTCTCGAGGAACGTGTCGCCGGTCTCCTCGACGTCGAGCGGCTCCGCGCCGAGGTCCTCGGCGGTCACGAACTGGTAGCCCATGTCGGAGAGGGCGGCGCGTATCTCGGCGAGCTTGCCCCTGTTGCCGGTCGCCACGACGACGCGGCGGCGACCTCCGCCCGCGCCCTCCGACCCCTCGCCGGTGCGGTCGCTCACGAGCCCGTCTCGTCTGCCTCGCCCACCGCGCGACGCTGCGCGGCGACGATCTCGGTCACGCCCTCGATCGCGAGGTCGAGCAGCTCGTTCAGCCGGTCGCGGTCGAACGGGAGTTGCTCGCCGGTGCCCTGCACCTCGATGAAGCGCTCGCGACCGTCCATGACCACGTTCATGTCGACCTCGGCGACGCTGTCCTCGGAGTAGTCGAGGTCGAGCATCGCCCGGCCGTCCACCACGCCCACCGACACCGCCGCGATGTACTCGCGCAGCGGCAGCGTGTCGATCTTGCCCGCCTCGCGCCAGGTGGAGAACGCCTCGTGCGCCGCGACGAACGCGCCGGTGATGGCCGCCGTGCGCGTACCGCCGTCGGCCTGCAGCACGTCGCAGTCGACCGTCATCGTGTACTCGCCGCCCATCGCCGCCATGTCGATGACGCTGCGCAGGCTGCGCCCGATCAGGCGCTGGATCTCGTGGGTGCGTCCGCCGAGACTCCCGCGGGTCACCTCGCGGCGCGTGCGGCTGTGGGTCGACGCGGGCAGCAGCGAGTACTCGGCGGTCACCCACCCGAGGCCCTTGCCGCGACGCCAGTGCGACACGCCGTCCTCGATGTTGGCCGCGCACAGCACCTTGGTGTCGCCGAACGACACGATGCACGAACCGTGCGCGTGCTTGAGGTACGAGAGCTCGAAGCCGAGGGGCCTCAACTCGTCGGGGGCTCGTCCGTCCCTGCGCTGCATCTACGCGTCCTCCTGATGGTCGTCCTGATGGTCGTCTTGCCGGTCGTCATCCGGATCGCCGATCTCGATCGTCATCATCTCCTCGGCGAGGTCTATCGGTCCCTCGAACGGCCCGCCACGGGCCTCGGCGAGTATCTCATCCCGGTCGAAGGTGGGCCAAAGGTGGGTGAGCACCAGCCGGCCCACCCCCGCCTCGTGCGCGAGCGCCGCCGCCTGTCCGGGTGTGAGGTGCGGGGCCTTGCCCGCGTACCGCTCGACGAGCGTGGCCTCCGCCACGAGCACGTCCACGCCGCGCGCCGCCTCGACGACCGCTTCCGCATACGCGGTGTCGGCGGTGTAGAAGAGCGACGCGTCGCCGCGGGTCACGCGCAGGCCGAACGTCGGGTCCGCGTGCTCCATCGGCCGGGGTTCGAAGCGCAGAGGCCCGTTGCCGTCGTTCCCGCCGCCTCGCCCCGCGTCGAACTCGACGACGCGGCACTCCTCCATCTCCCGCGTCGAGAACGCCGCGCGCATCTCGGACGCGGCGTGGCTCCCGTGGACGCAGGTCATGCGGTCGGCCAGACCCGGGGGGAGGTGCAGCTCGAGCGGAGGCGCGGGGCCCTCGGGCGCGTAGCGCAGCGCGGCCTGCAGGCTGTACAGGTCGAGGAAGTGGTCCGGATGGCGGTGCGTGACGAAGACCGCGTCCAGCGTCACCGGATCGATGATCCGACCGAGGTTGGCGAGCACGCCGTTGCCGCAGTCCACCAGCACGGACGCTTCCCCCGCCTGCACGAGGTAGCCCGCGCACGCCCGACCGGGCCCCGCGTACGAGGCCGACGAACCGAGGACGGTCACCCGCATGCTCACGCCTCTCCCTCCCGCTCGCCGGCGTCCTGCCGCTCGACGCCCCCGTATCGCTCCAGCTCCTCCAGCGTCACCCGCTCGACCCGTTCGATCGGCGAGCGCAGCACGCGCGAGCCCAGGCGCGCGAACTCCTTGGGGTCGCCGGTGGTGGTGAACCCGTGCGCAGACGCGTCGACGCCGACCGCGCCGCCGTCTCCCTCGCGCAGCTGACCGCGCGCCTCCAGCGTCTCAGAGACCTCCCGGGCCGTCTCCTCCGCCGACGAGATGAGCCGCACGTCGCGGCCCATGACCTGCTGTATCGACGCCGAGAGCAGCGGGAAATGCGTGCATCCGAGGATGAGGGTGTCCACCGTGTTGCGCTTGAGCGGCGTCAGGTAGTCGCGGGCGAGCTCGTAGAACGACGGGCGCACGAACACGTCCGTGGTGCTCGACAGCCAGTCCTCGAGCGGGCCCGGGCCCATGCGCAGGCCCGCCTCGACCAGATCGACGAACTTCGGCGCGGCCACCGAGTACACCGTCACGCCGGCGTCCAGCGCCCTCACCGCGTCGCTGTACGCGCCCGACTCGACGGTCCCGGTGGTGGCGATCACGCCCACGCGGTGGTCGAGCGTCGCCCGCACCGCCGCCCGCGCGCCCGGCTGGACGACACCGACCACCGGCACGTCGAACGCGCGCTGCGCGAGCGGGAGCGCGGCCGCGGTGCCGGTGTTGCAGGCGATCACCAGCAGCTTGACGCGACGCTCCGCGAACCAGGCGCCGATCTGCATGACGAACCCGCGGACCTCGTCGAGGTCACGCGGACCGTACGGGCAGCGCGCGGTGTCGCCGAAGTAGTGGATACGCTCCCCCGGCAGCGCGCGCATGAGCTCCGCGGCGACGGTCAGCCCGCCCAGCCCGGAGTCGAAGACGCCTATGGGGAGGTCTCTGGTCAGGTCGGCATCCATATGGACGGAGGATACCACCGAGCGCCGCGTATACTCCTGCTCATGCGAAGCGCACTCGTCATCTGCATAGGCAACGAGGCTCGCGGCGACGACGGGGTCGCCCGCGAGGTCGCCCGCGAGGTCGAGTGGCGGCTCCGAGGCGAACACGACGTCCGCGTACTGTCCGAGACCGCCCTGGACCCGGGCATGGCCGAGGCGATCTCGGAGCGCGACCTCGTGGTGTTCGTCGACGCCGAGCGTCGCGACGATCCTCTCGTCCGCACCACGCCCGTCGCCCCCGGGGCCACCGGCGGCGCGTGGGCGCACGCGCTCACGCCGGGCGCGGTGCTGGGCCTGGCGGGATCGCTGTACGGACACGCCCCGGACGCGGTGCTGATCTCGCTCGCGGCCCCCGAGATGGAGCACGAGCAGGGGCTCTCCGATACGGCTCGAGGAGCGCGTACTGCCGGCACGGAGGCGGTGCTGGACGCGATCCGGTGACCGCGGCTCGAAGACGAGCGTCCGTGGCGCGCGACGGCGTCGGCCGCCGCGCTAGACGAGCGTCCTCCAGCGGCGGGCCAGCGACTGCGCCTCCGACTGGCCCAGCATCCCGGTCACCCTCTCGTCGCCGCACACGGCGTCCACCAGACGCTGGAACTCGTCCTCGGAGAGGTCGTGCGTCGGCACGTCCGCGCTCGTGGTGGCCGACATCACGATGAGCATCGCCACGGACTTGCCGAAACTCGTCTCCAGGGTCTCGAGGATCTCGCTCCTCGCCTCGCCGGTGTCCATCAGCCGCTCACCCCCTGCCGTCCGAGCAGCGTGCCGTCGGGGCCGATGAGCTCGACCGCGAGCGGCATGCGTCCCACCTCGTGCGTCGCGCAGGACAGGCACGGGTCGTAGGCGCGCACCGCCATCTCGATGCGCGCGTTCGCCTCGGGGGTGAGCTCGCCGCCGGTGACCTCGCTGCGAGCCGCTCGGGCGACCGTCTCGTCGATCGCCCGGTTGTTGAACGTGGTGGCCACGACGAGATCGGCCTCGGTCACGCGACCCACCGCGTCGGCCGCGTAGTGGTGGAGCAGCGTCCCGCGCGGGGCCTCCACCGCGGCCGTCCCCTCGCCGGCGACGCGCTCGACCTTCACGCGGGTCTCCCGCGAGGCGGAGCGGTCGTCGGCGAGTATCTCGCGCATCCGGTCCACCACGGCAACCAGCTCGATCATGCGGGCCCAGTGGTACGCGAGCGGGTTGCGCACGTCCTCGCCGAGCTCGTCCAGCATCGCGCCTCGCATCGCGGCGGTCCGCTCGCCGGTCATCGCGGGCGAGAGCAGCACCCTCGCGAGCGG
>CAYOSP010000018.1:4242-15042 GCA_964406675.1 uncultured Eubacteriales bacterium
CGCCGCGGAACGCCGGAGCCTTCGCGTAGCTGTGCCCGACGACCTCCTCGGGCAGGCGCTCCGAATACTCGTCCGCGTCGATCCGCTCGAGCACCGTCCCGTCGGCCTCGCCCACGGTGATATCGCCCTCGTACACGGAGAGCCGCCCGTCCTTTGAAGTCAGCGCCATGTAGACGGCGTCGTCCTCGGCGAGCGACGGGTGCTCGGCGACGAGTCGCAGCGAGGACTCGCGGGCGAGTCGCTCGGCGGCGATCAGGTCGTCCTCGATGCTCTCGAGACCGGAGAGCAGCTCCTCGCGCACGTCGGCGGCGAGCGATCGGCTCATGCCGCCGGGGATCGCGGTGACCGGGTGCCCGGCCTGCCCGCCCACCGCGGCGACGACGTCCTGGCCGACCCGCCGGATGCGGATGGCCGCCTTCGCGAGCTCCGGGTGCGCCGCCACCACGCCGAGCAGGCCGCGGCTCGCCGGCTCCTCCTCGGTGAGGAAGTCCGGCCCCGCGAGGAAGAAGAAGTGCAGCGCGTGATCGTGCACGAAACTCGCGAGCTGGAGCAGTTCGCGCAGCAGCGTCGCCGTCTCCGGGATCTCGACGCCGAGCAGCCGCTCGGTCGCCTTGACCGAGGCCACGTGGTGGCTCACGGGACAGATACCGCAGATGCGGCTCGTCATGCGCGGCATCTCCCAGATCATGCGGTCGAGGAGGATGCGCTCGAAGCCCCGGAACTCGAGTGCTTCGAAGTGCGCGTCGGCCACCGCGCCGTCGTCGTCCAGGACGACCGACACGCGACCGTGCCCCTCGATCCGCTTCAGATCGCCTACGGAGACCTTCTCAGGCATCATCGTCACCTCCGTGCTGCTGCGCCCGCGGGAATATCGACACCGGGGTGGTGTAGCGGTACGCGGTACCGATCAGGTCGTCCATGAACATGATGGCGCCGGCGGGCAGGATCGCACCCAGCACGTCGACCGCCTTGGCGCCCTGCTCGAAGTCGGAGCGGCTCGTCCCCATGCAGCCCCGGCACGGCACGTTCGCGTCGACGCAGCGCGCGCCGCAGCCGACCCGGGTGACCGGCCCCATGCACAGGACCCCCTGCTCGAGGAAGCAGACGTCCGATTCGATCTCGTCGAGCTCCATCACCGAGTAGACCGCGTCGGTGATGAAGTCGTCGGAGTGCTCGAGCATCTTGTCGTGCACCCGCGCGCACTCCTTGCAGAGGGTGTGGCGAGGCTCCTCGTACGTCTCGCCCGCCACCATCGCGTCGAGCGCCGCGAGGATGTTCTCCGTCGGCGGGGAGCATCCGGGCACCCGGGCGTCGACCTTCACGAAGTCGTGCAGCGGGCGTACCCACTCCTCGAGCCGCGGCAGGTCCTCGGGCGTCTCCGGGTCACCGTACACGGCACGGCGGAGCTCGGCGGCGGTCCCGAGGTTGCGCAGCCCGCCGATGCCGCCGAGGCACGCGCACGAGCCGAGCGCCACGAGCCTGCCGGCGCGCTCCCGGGCCTCCTTCAGCGTCCTCAGATCGCGCTCGTTCTGCACCGCGCCCTCGACGAGCGCGACGTCCACCTCGGGGATCTCGTCCCCGGGCGTGAACGGCGAGTGCAGCAGGTCGACCTCGCCGAGCACCTCGAGCAGTCCCTCGTGAGCGTCCAGGAGCGAGAGGTGGCACCCGGTGCAGCCACCCAGGATCAGTGTCGCGAGCGTAGGTCGGCTCACTCCGAACCCCCCTTCCCGTTGTCGAGCGTTCGGATGCCGTCGAAGAAGTCGTTGACCGCCACGGCGAACCTATCCGCGTCCCCGGGCGAGATGTCCACGATGCGCAGGCGCGCGTCGTCGAGGTTACGCGAGCGCAGCACGGCGCGCAGGAGGTTCACGCGACGATCCATGTCGACGTTGCCCACTCGGTTGTGGCAGTGGCCCTCCTCGCAGCGGAACACGCTCACGCCGTCGAATCCGGCACGGTACGCCTCGAGCACGTACTGCGCGTCGAGCCGTCCGCCGCAGGGGATCCACAGCGGCACGAACGAGGACGGGTAGGCGTACTCGCCGTCGCCCGACCGCTCGGTGCGGTCGATGAGCTCGCCCGCACTGTCGGCGGCCGGATAGCCGCAGCCGCCACAGAGGAAGCCGATGACGCGCTCCCCCTCCGACTCCATCCGCGAGAGACGGCGGATCGCCTCGATCATGTAGTCGTGCGGGCTCGAGATGATGTCCCGCGCACCCGCCGGGCAGGAGACCACGCACTTACCGCACGCCTGGCACCTGCGGACGTCGACATGCGAGAGCCCCGTCTCCTCGTCGATGTAGCACGCGCCGAACGCGCAGGTCTTCACGCAGGACGCGCACCCGCCGCAGAGATCCTCGTCCACCTCCGACGTCTGTACGTAATGGTGCAGCTCGGGCTGGGACAGCTTGAGCACCAGCGCGATGGCCGCGGCGTCGGCCGCGGCGACCACATCGTGCATCGGGATCTGGCCGGCCCGCACCGGCACCACCGCGAAACCCGGCTCGACCGTCTCGGCCGGATGCGCCTCGGGGGAAAGGGACCGCGCGCGCCCTTCGTCGTCCACGTCGACCCGGAAGTGGGCGCGCAGCTCCTCGATCCACGCCGTCTCGCCCGGATCCGCGACCAGCACGCCGCCCACCGTGAGCTCGAGCGTCTCGTCACCGTGCTCGAGCACCATGTCGTAGTCGCCGACCCACCCGGAGCCGTCGGCGAGGCGCGCTCCCCCGATCAGCGTGGCGCGTGGATGACTGATCACGTAGGCGCGGCTGGCGTCGAAGCCACCGAGCGAATCGAACCGCTCGATCACCGACCCACGGTCGGCCACCACCACCTCGTAGCCGAGTTGCAGCAGCTTCTGCGTGGCGAGCAGACCCTCGGCGGTGGCGCCCAGCACGAGGACCCTGCGGAGGGGCTCGATGCGATGCGGGACCGACTCCGACAGGGCCTCGGCCTGCAGCAGGGCGACGTCCAGCACCGTGTGGGCCTTCGCCGTCGCGCCCTCGGCGTCCGCGCGATGAGGTAGCGCCACCTGCTCGAGCAGATTGGCGAACACCACGTGGTTGGGGTCCAGCCCCATCTCCACGAGCTGGTCGCGGAAGAGCGCGCCGGCGAGGCTGCGCGTGTAGTAGGTGATCGAGTGTCCCGCGATGACCACGCGATCGAGAGGCGTCTCGAACACGTCGCGCTCTATGAGCGCTTGGACCCCGGGGTCGAAGACGTCGTCCACGACGCGGATGCGGGCCGCGCGGCCCTCGAACGACGTGGCGAGCGCGTCGAGGTCGAGCGTGTCACCGATCCTGCCCCTGCAGCGAGACAAGTAAAGGCCAGTGGCCACCCTTCTCACCCTTTCCCCTTCGGTTCGTCCGTGTCCTTCGGTTCGTCCGTGCTCCTTCGAGCGTCCCGTCCGAGCGTCCGGCCGCTCCGGCCGTGTGGCCGGCCGCTCCGGCCGTGTGGCCGCATCCGATACCGCCGCTCCAGGCGATGGGTGTCTTATCGGTGTCGGCTCTCGCCCGCTTTAGCCGCCTCTCGATCCGGTACACCCATAAGTGACCGGCGGCACGAAGGCCATGACGAACGGTGCCCGTCTCAACGTCCCTGAGCCCCGGACCCGGCCTGTGGGACGATGGGGATCCCCAGCCTACCGCCGTCAAACGGGTGCCGCGAGTTCCAGCAGCCGCGCGCCGATCTCGTGCACGGGCAAGACGGCGTCGACCGCACCGAGTTCGACCGCGGCCCTCGGCATACCGTACACCGTGCAGGTCGCCTCGTCCTGTGCGATCGTGGGTGCGCCGGCGTCGTGCATCCGGCGCAGGCCCTCGGCGCCGTCGGCGCCCATCCCGGTGAGTATCACGCCGAGCGCACGAGATGCCGGACCGCGTGCCGCCGAGGTCAGCAGCGTATCCGCCGACGGGATGTAGAGTTGTCCGCGAGGCGGATCGGACAAGGCGATCCTCCCGCGGGAGACCTCCATGTTCACGCCCGTGGGCGAGAGGTACGCGGCACCGGGCTCGATGGACGCGCCGTCCTCGGCGAGACGCACCCGGATCGAGCACCCCGCGTCGAGCCACGCGACCAGTCCCGGCACGAATCCGTCGGCGATGTGCTGGGCGACGACGATCGGGACGGGGAAGTCCGCCGGCAGGGCCCCCAGCACCTGGAGGAGCGCCGAGGGGCCGCCGGTCGACGAGCCGATCGCGATCAGCTCGAAGCCGTCGGGATCGATGCGGTGCTCCGGGAACGGGACCGTCTCGCGGGACACGCGGCGGCGCCCGGCCACGTGGGTGATGACGCGCACGTTGGCGAGCACCTTCACCTTGCGGATGATGGTGCGCCCGATCCGTTCGAGATCCTCCCACTCCCTGGGCTCCGGCTTCTTCATCACCTCGAGCGCGCCGCAGCGCAGGGCGTCGAAGGCGCGACCCATGCCCTCGCCGTAGACCGAGGAGGACACCACCAGGATCGGAGTGGGGTGGTACGCCATGATCCGCTCGATGGCCTCGAGCCCGTCCATGCCGGGCATGTGGATATCCATGGTCACGAGGTCCGGGGAGAGCTCCTCGACCATCCCCACCGCCTCGCGACCGTCCCGGGCGGTCCCCACGACCTCGATGTCCGGGTCGGACTCCAGGATCTGCGTGAGCATCTCCCGGGGGACGATCGAGTCGTCGACGACGAGGACCCGTATCCTGTCCTTCGCGCCCATCAGCGGATGAGGCGTTCGACCGTATCGAGCAGGGTGTCCTGATTGAAGACGGACTTGGTGATGTACGCGTCGGCCCCCGCCTCGATACCCTCGGCCTTCTCCTCCTCGCGTTCGAGGGAGGTGACGATGACGACCGGCGTCTCCCGGAGCAGCTCGTCCTGCTTGACGGCGCGCGTGAGCTCGAAACCGGTCATGTTGGGCATCTGCACGTCCGTGACGACGATGTCGACGTCCAGACCCTCTTTCAGCATGTTCAGGCCCGCCCGGCCGTCCATCGCCGTCTCGACGTCGTATCCGGCCGCCTCGAAGATCGACCGCTCGAGTTCACGGGTGGTGAACGAATCCTCGCAGATGAGGATCCTCCTCGCCTCTCGCCCGGGTTCCTCCACCATCTCTCCCACGGCTCTGCGCACGCGCATGGCGCCGAGCCTGCGGGCGTTCTGCATGAGATCCGGCACGTTGAGGATGACCACGACGTCCCCGGCCCCGAGCACCGTCACGCCGGCGACGTTCTCGACGTGCTTGAGATGCGACCCCAGCGACTTGATGACGATCTGTTGTTCGCCGCGGAACGCATCGGTGACGAAGCCGAGACGGTGGCCCGAGAAGCCGATGACGACCACCGGGAGCTTCTCGGGCGCGGAGGCGTCGTGCTCGACCCCGATCACGTCACCCATACGCACCAGCGGTATGTTCCGCCGCTGCCGCCGGATGATCTGCCGCCCCTCGACCTTGGTCACGTCCTCGGGTGCCACCCGCAGCGTCTCCTCGATGGAGGAGGTCGGGATGGCGAAGGTCTGGTCGCCCACCCTGCATACCAGCGCGCGGATGATGGCGAGGGTGAGCGGGATGGTCAGCGTGAAGGTCGTGCCCTCGCCGGATCTCGAATCCACGTTGAGCGAGCCCTTGAGCTTGTCCACCACGAACTGGCGCACGACGTCCATCCCCACGCCGCGTCCGGATATCTCCGTGATGATGGGCGCCGTCGAGAAGCCCGATTCGAATATCTGGAAGACGGCCTCGCGATCCGACATGCCGCGCGCCTCGGCCTCGGTGAGATACCCCTTGCGCACCGCCGCCTCCCGGACCTTGTCGGGATCGATGCCACGACCGTCGTCCGAGATCTCGATCACTATGTGGTCGCCCTCCTGGCGCGCCTCCATGCGGATGGTGCCGGCACGCGGCTTGCCTTCGGCCTCGCGCTCCACCGGCGGCTCGATGCCGTGATCGATCGCGTTGCGAATGATGTGGATGAGCGGGTCGTTGATCTCCTCGAGCACCTTCTTGTCGAGCTCCGTCTGCTCGCCCTCCATCACGAAGTCGACTTCCTTGTGGAAGTCCCTCGCGAGATCGCGCACCGCACGCGGGAACCCCTGGAACACGGTGCCCACGGGCAGCATGCGCAGCCGCATGCTCTCTTCCTGCAGATCGGAGATCACCGTGGCGGCGCGTGCGATATCGTCGGTGTAGTCCTTGGCGAAGACGATGAGCGCACCGCGCAGGTCCTCCAACTCGCCCTCGATGAGGTTCATCTCCTCCATGAGGCGCTCGAGCCGGTCGTGGTCCTCGACCATCTCGCCCACACCCGACTTCAACTGGAGCCACCTCTGCCGCAGGTCCGCGGCCGCCGTCTGGAGCCGACGCGACTCGCCCACTCGCCCCTCGGACTTGATCTGCGCGATGACCACCTCGCTCACCAGGTTCAGCAGCGAGTCGAGCTGGCTCGTACGGATGCGGATCGTCGGCTGCGTCTTGGCCTTCAGGGTGCCGTCACGCTTGGCCCGTACCGGGCCCTCGTCGTCCTCGCCACCCTCGGCTCCGCCCTCATCGTCCTCGTCCGCGTCCTCGGCCTGCGCGTCGTCCTCCGCGTCGGACCCCGGAGACGCCTCTCCCGGTTCGGCCCCCGGAGACGCCTCCCCCGGTTCGGCCCCCGGAGACGCCTCTCCCGGCTCCGCCCCGAGCGTGGCGGCGGCCTGCCGGTCGTCCTCCGCCCGCGCGAGCCCCGAGAGCCTCTCGACGAGGTCCTCCGCGTCGAGCTGCGCCGCCTCCTCCTTGCCGGCGTGCTCCGACAGGAACACGATCGCGTCGAGCGCCTCGAAGAAGAGGTCCGACATCCCCATCGTGTAGACGAAGTCCTTCTCGCGCACGTGGACCATGATGTCCTCGAGCTTGTGCGCGATGTCGGAGATCTCCATGAGGCCGACCATGCGCGAGCTGCCCTTGAGGGTGTGGGCGTCGCGCAGCATCTGCTGGATGAGCTCCTCGTCGCCCGGATCCTGCTCGAGGGCGATGACGCCCTCGTTGAGGCGTTGGAGGTACTCGCTCGCCTCCTCCTGGAACTTGCCTATGAACGCCGTCCTGTCGAACTCGACCATCCGCTGTGCCTACCGATCGACGATCGAGAATGCCGCGCCGACCTGGTTCGCGTCCTTGGCGATCTTCGAGAGGCCCTCCGCCGCGCCGGCGACCTGCTTCGACGAGCTCGCCGCCTGCTGGGCCACCGACGCGACCTCCTTCATCGCACTCACGACCTGGTCCGTGGCGCTCTTCTGCTGCTGGGTGGCCGCGCTGATCTCCTTGGCCGCGCCGGTCGTCTGCTCGATCATGTCGACGATCCTGTCCAGGCTCTCGCCGGTCACGTGAGCCAGATCGACGCCCTCCTTCACCTGGTTGAGCTCCTGCTCGGTGGAGAGGACCAGGTCGTTGGCGGCCGACTGGATCTCGGTCATGATCGTCGATATCTCCCCGGTCGAATCCACCACGGACTCCGCGAGCTTGCGGATCTCCGTGGCCACCACCGAGAAGCCCTTGCCGGCCTCCCCGGCGCGAGCAGCCTCGATGGCCGCGTTGAGCGCGAGGATCTTCGTCTGATCCGCGATGCCGTTGATGATGGCGAGCACCTGTCCGATCTGCTGGCTCTGCTCGCCGAGCGCGAGGATCTTGTTCGCGGAGGTCTGCGCCCGCGCCTTGATGTCCTCCATCGACTGCAGCGTATTGACGACCGCTTGCTGGCCCGACTCGGCCGATCCCAGGCTCGCCTCCGCCATATGCACCACGTGATCGGAGTTGTCGGCGATCTGACGGAAGGTGGCCGCGAGCTCCTCCATCGTGGCGGTGGTCTCGCTGATGGAAGCGGCCTGCTCGGCGGCGCCGGACGCCTGCTGCTCGGTGGCCGCGAGGATCTCGGAGGCGGACCCGTCGAGTCGCTTCGAGGACTCGTGGGTCTGCTTGATGAGGTAGACGATGAGGTCGAGCATCTGGTTGTACGAGGACGCGAGCGTGCCGAACTCGTCCGTGGTCTCGACCTCGACCTTGTGCCCTATCTCTCCCTGACAGGCCGACTGCACGCTGTCCACGACCCGGTACAGCGGGCCCATCAACCGGCGGCCGACCACGACGAGCAGCATGAGCCACACGGCGAGCAGCAGCAGCGACACGAGCGCCACGCCCACCATCGCGAACTGCGAGCCGGGGTCGAAGTGGTAGTACTCGCCGAGCAACACGAGGATCAGCAGGCCCTCCGCGAGGAGGAAGCCGAGGAACATCGCGAAGTTGATGGCCGCGTACTTGTACAGGAACCGGCCGCGGAACGACTCCACCAGGCCCTTCTTCTTCTCCGCCATCACGCCACTCCTTCTGTGATCGTCACGTGCTCGTCCTCACTCGGATACGCCGATCGGCTGCAGCACCGCTTCGAGCGCGATCAGCGCGATCAGCCGGTCGTCCACCGACACGGACCCCTCCACGTATTCCGCGTGCGCCCTGTCCCCCACGGACAGCGGCGGATCGACACCGTCGGCGCGCACGTCCACGATATCGCCGATGGACGTCACCACGAGCGCGGTCACGCACTCGTCGTCCCCTACCACGATGAGCGAACCGTCCGGGGAGTCGTTCGATCCCAGCCCCAGTATGCGCGCCAGGTCGGTCACCGAGACGATCTCGCCGCGGATGTTGATGACGCCCCGGACGGACTCGGGCGCCGACGGTACCGGCGTGATCACGTAATCGTTGTGGATCTCGCGCACGTCCCGGATCCGCACCGCGTACCACTCGTCCTCCACGCGGAAGGTGAGGACGCCGATCCGCGCCTCGTCGACCTCCTCCTCCGCCTCCCGCGACAGCGCGTCCGCGCGACGGCGCAGGGTCTCCAGCGCGTCCTCGTCCAGCGACGCGAGACGATCGGGCGCCTCCGTCATCGACGCGCCACCTCCCTCATCCTCCTCACGAAAGGGATCCCCATCATCCCTCCACGAGCGCGGCGACCTCCGCCACCTGCGTCTCGGGCACGACACGTTCCAGATCGAGGACGAACACGAGCCCGTCGGGGAACCGACACACGCCGAGCATGCGATCGGCGAGCTCGTGCACGCCGGAGGGGGCACGCATCGACTCGGGCGGTACGTCGACCACGTCCTCGACCTCGTCCACCACGAGAGCCGCGAGCCGCGAGCCTGTCCGCACCACGACCATCGGGGTCTGCAGCCCGTACGAGGCCTCGTCCATGCCGAGCACGAGTCGCAGATCGATGACCGGCACCACCTCGCCGCGCAGGTCGATGACACCGAGCAGCGACGGAGCGGTACCCGGGAGCCCGGTCGGCTGCACCAGCTGCTGGATCTCCTGTACCTCGCTGATCGGCAGCGCATAGCGCTGGTCCGCGAGATCGAACAGGATCACCTGGTCTATGTCGACGGCCGCTTCCTCCATGGGAGCATCGTCGGCACCCGCGGCCCCGCCCTTGACCCCGGCCTCCCGCGTCATCCGCCGAGCCTCAGCACGCGGTCCAGTTCCTCGGCGCTCACTTCCCCGGCGGCGACCTTCGCCTCCCCCGACCGGACCAGCGAGCGCATGCCGGCCTGCGTCGCCGCCTCCTCGATGCCCTCGCGTGAGGCGCCTCGGGAGACGGCCGCCCGTACGCCGTCCGTGAACGGCAGCACCTCGAAGACGCCCGTCAGCCCCCCGAAACCCGTGTCCCCGCAGTTCGGGCAACCGGTCCCCTTGCGTGTCACCGCATCGTCCTCGATGCCGGGGAGCAGGGCGTTGAGGTCACTGCGTACCTCCGTGGAGCAGTTCGGGCAGTTGGTACGGACCAGTCGCTGGCCGAGGGCCATGGTGAGCGCCGACGCGAGACTGTGCGGCTCGACGCCGAGATCGAGCATCCGGCTCACCCCCTCGACGACCCCCCCGCCCGTGAACGTGACGATGACGAGCTTGCCCCTGCCCGCCGCCTCGACCGAGAGGTGGACCTCCTCGACGGAAGTGGCGCTGTCGATGGCGATGACGTCGGTGTCCTGGCTGAGCCCCGCCGCAAGGTACGCCGAGGGGGCCACCGGCGAGCCAGGGTTCACCATCACCTGGGACACCGCCGGGATCTCGTAGCCGACCGCCTCCTCGACCGAGTACACGGTCTTACCGGCCTGGGCGGCGCGCGCGAGGAGCGCGTAGTAGGTCGCGCTTCTCCCTCCGGCGACCGGCGCGCACACGAGCAGCATGCCGCGGCCCCGCTCGACCATCGCGTGCAGCGCACGCACCTCCGCGTCGTTCATCCCGAGCGACGCGAGATCCGGCGGGGTCGGGTCATGCGGACGCAGGGTGATGACCACGCGCTGACCCGAGATGGTGGGCACCGCCGAGACGGTGAGCACGAGGTCACGCTCCGCATAGCGCGCGCGCACCCGTCCGAGCGCGGGGAGCGACGGCGGCACGGCCTCGAGTCTCGCGAAGTTCTTGAACCCGCCCACCAACGCGCCCTGGAGAGAGAGCGGTGCGCTCGCGATCCGCTGCAGGCTCCCCTCCACCCGGTAGACGAGGAAGAAGTCGTTCTTGTACGGGAGTAGGTGGATGCGTGAGGCGCCGCGGCGGGCGGCGTCCTCGAGGATGTCCGAGACGAGGACGGCCACCTTGCCCGAATCCGCTACCGCGAGCACGTCGAGATCGATGTCGCTCGAGGTCTCGGCCTCGGAGGGCACCGCCGCCTCGACGGCGGCCCCCGCGGGCACGGAGTCCTCGGGGGCCGGCGGACGGGGCACGGTCTCGGGAGCGGCGACCGGGACCGCGTCGGGAGCGGCGGCCGGGACCGCGTCGGGAGCGGC
>CAYOSP010000018.1:15142-16578 GCA_964406675.1 uncultured Eubacteriales bacterium
CCGGGACCGCGTCGGGAGCGGCGGCCGGGACCGCGTCGGGAGCGGCCTCGGCGGCGCCGTAGTTCTGGACGATCGACTCGAGAAGGTCCGCCTGGTCGGCGAGGACCGGCTCGATCTCCAGTCCCAGCTCGCGCTCGACCCGATCGAGGTCGAACACGTCGAGGGGATCGCCCACCGCGACGGTGAGCACCCCCTCGATCTCGAACAACGGCAATACCCTGTGCTCTTTCGCGAACGCCGCAGGGACCAGCGTGAGCGCGTCATCCTCGGGCGCGTAGCTGCTCAGTTCCACCTGCGGGACGCCGAGCTCGCGTTCGAGGACCGTCGCGACATCGGCTACCGACACGAGGCCCCGGTCCACCAGCACGCGCCCGACGGACTCGCCGGAGTCGCGAGCGGCGGAAGACGCGTGTGCGAGCTGCTCGCCTGTGATCATGCCCGACGAGACGAACGCGTCGAGCACCTTCTCGGAGAGGGTCTCGGCCGCCACCGCTGCCTAACCCTGGACCTTGGCGAGCTCCTCCGCCACGGCGGAGAGGAGCGTCTCGGGCTCGACGGGCTTGGTGAGGTACTGGTTCGCCCCGGTACGGATACCGGTCGCCATCGCCTGCTCCTCGGTCTTCGCGGTGAGCATGATTATCGGGATGTCCTTGTAGTTCTGATCGAACTTGAGCAGGCGGCACACGCGGTAGCCGTCCAGCTTGGGAAGCATCACGTCGAGCAGGATGAGGTCGGGGTTCTCCGCGCGGGCCGTCTCCAGGGCCTCCGCGCCGTCGACCGCGGTGATGACCTCATACCCCCCGCTCTCGAGGATCGACTCGATCATCTCGAGGATGGTGGGACTGTCGTCCACCGCAAGGATGCGCGCGCTCGCCATCGCTCTCCCTCCGCGTCACGCGTCGTCAGACGACTCCCATCGCCTTCCGACACTCTACCAGACTCCGTTCGCACGTCTTGGCCAGAAGATCGGTCCGGAAACCGCCCATGAACTCCACCCACGAACCCTCCGGGTTCACGTATAGCGACCTCAGGGCGTTCTCGTATGCCCTGCAGGCCTGATCCCACTTCGCCTGGGCCTTGTACAGGTTCGCCAGGTTGAGATGCGCCAGCACGAAATCGGGGTCGATGTAGATGGTCTTCTTGAACTCGCTGACGGCTCCGACGAGGTCGCCCCGTCGCTGGGAGATGACGGCGAGCACGTAGCGCGCCCCGGGCAGGAGCGGATCCTTGTCGAGGGCCTTGCGCGCCTCACCGGCCGCGGTCTCGAGGTCGCCGGAGTCGGCGTGCGAGAACGCGAGCAGCAGGTGCGCCTGGGGATCGCCCCGGTAGCGTTCGAGGACCTCCTCCAGAATCGCGCGAGCCCGGTCGTGCTCTCCCAAGCTGATGTGGTCCCGCGCCTCGCGCAACAGCGCTTCGCGCTCGGCCGGCTCCTCGGC
>CAYOSP010000018.1:16678-44103 GCA_964406675.1 uncultured Eubacteriales bacterium
TGATGTGGTCCCGCGCCTCGCGCAACAGCGCTTCGCGCTCGGCCGGCTCCTCGGCGCGCTCGGCCGGCTCCTCGGCACGCTCGGCCGGCTCCTCGGCACGCTCGGCCGGCTCCTCGGCACGCTCGGCCGCGGATGTCCGCCGCGGCGCGATGCGCTCCCGATCCGCGCCGACGGTCTTGCGCTCCCCGCCGGGGATCCTCGGAACACCCTTGCGTTCCCGAGTGGACGGTAGGTCGACCGAGAGGATGGAGCGCTTCGGAGTGGTCTTCCGGTAGAGGAAGACGCCGTCCACCTCGACCGGCTCGAACTCCTCGGAGATCGAACTGAGCGTCTCGGAGTGACCGATGAAGAGGTATCCGCCCTCGTTCAGGCTGTTGTAGAAGTTGTGCACCACGCGCTTGGTGGACTCGAGCCTGAAGTAGATGGTCACGTTCCGGCAGAAGATCACGTCCCAGTCACCCATCAGCGACAGCGGGTACGGCTCTTTGATCAGGTTGTGGAAACCGAAATCGACGATGCGTCTCACCACCGGCGCGACCCGCAGGCCCCCGGCCTTCCGCACGAAGTACCTGGCGTCGACGTCCTCGGGGACGTTGTCGAGCCTCTTGCCCGAGTACAGCCCCGCGCGCGCGACCGCGAGCGCCTTCGTGGAGACGTCGGTGCCGGTGACGGAGGGACGCCGGCCGAGCTGCTCGATGCCGGAATCCAGCGCGGTCATGGCGATGGTGTACGCCTCCTCGCCGGTGGAGCATCCCGCCGACCAGAAACGCAGGGAGCGGCTCGCCGACCGCTTGCGTTCGACGAGTTCCGGGATCACCCGCTTCTTGAGCACCTCGAACTGCTGGGGGAAGCGGAAGAAGCTCGTCTCGTTGATCGTCACCAGGTCGAGGAGTTCGCGGAACTCCGCCTCGACGTCGACCAGGTGCTGGAAGTAGGCGTCGAAGGACTGGATGCCGAGGCGCGTCGCTCGGGTCACGACGGAGATCCGCAGGCTGTCGAGCTTGCCGTTCTCGAGATAGATGCCCGAGTGGTGGTGGATGTAGTCGCGCAGACGCTCGAACTGATCGACCGTCAGGTCCTTCGCGATATGTCCGCCGGAGTCATCCGCCATGCACGGTCCTACTCCCCGCCGACCTTCTCGATGAACCCGGCGGAGTACATGCCGTAGAGTACCTTGGCCGTGTCGAACTCGTTGTAGCCGGTCAGTTCGACGAGATCGCGGACGCTCTTGCCGCCGTGGAGATAGCACAGCAGCATCCACTCGGCGGGCTTCAGGTGGATCTCCATCGACTTGTCACCCGGTCCGGGCGCCATCACGAACATCGTGTCCATGCTCGGGATCTTCTGACGGATACGGTCCCACATCTCCAGGCGGCGGGAGGCCTCCATGATGATGTTCTCCACGGACACCGAGATGCCGATGTCCTCGTCCTCGCAGGCGCCTTCGGCCTCGAAGCGGACGTCCCCCTGTTCCCAGCGGAAGAGGTCGAACAGCGTGTCGTTGATCTGCTCCTGGATGAAGTCCTCGAGCACGCGGGCGTCGAGATAGCCCTCGTCGACGAGGATCTGGCCCAGCCGGCGGTCGGCCTTCTCCTTCTTCTGGATCTTCTGCAGGCCGAGCGCCTGGCGCAGCTGCTTCTCGGAGATCACGCCGTCCTTCACGAGCCGGCGCCCGAGCGACTCGCGGTTGGAATCGGAGGTGGCGAAGAACACCTGGCCGTCCTTGAAACACACCTTGCCCTCGGCGTCCGGGCGTTCCAGGTACAGCGTGCCGGTCTTCCGGCCGCTCGCAAGCAGCCGGAACATGTCCGGCAACGAGAAATCCTTCAGATTCCCCTCGAGGGTCACTACTACCTCCCCTGATACGACGGTGCTGCGACGATCACTGCCTCTCGGCCGGCTGGACCGACCGGCGGCGAGCTCGCGAGGGGGCGGCTCGCCAGCACGATGGTAGCACGTACCCCGACAGCGGTCAGAGCGCTTCGGGCGAGGTCAGCAGTCATGCATCGTGTCCGGCATCGCATTCGGCATCGCATTAGGCATCGTGTTCGCCGCGAGCGGCGGAGAGCCCCGCCGACAGCGCGGCGAACTCCTCGGCGGTGGACAGACCGCCGTCGTCCGCCAAGAGGAGTCCGCCCTCCTCGGCGAGCACGCGGATCCGGGAGCCACATGCGACCGCCGACGACATGCTTCCCATGGCGCCGGAGTACATGCCGCCGATGATCGAGAGACCCTGGGAGCGCGCCTCGGCGAGGAGGCGTTCGAACCCCTCCCCCGCGAGACCGCCGCCCCCGTGGAGCGCGACGAATCCCGCCCTCGTCAGCGGCTGGAGGAACGCCCGGGTGTCCCCGTCACTGTGGAACACGGCCCGGATGCCGTGGGTGGCCGCCACCGCGACCACGAGCGCGAGACGCCTGATGACGTGCTCGTTGAGGTAATCGGGGGACACGAGCGGACCCTGCGAGGAGGAGAGGTCGTCCGCCAGGACGATCCCCTGCGCACCGAGGCGGGCGCCCCGCGCGACCTCCTCGCTCGCACGGGAGCTCTCTTCGTCGAGACGCGACTCGAGCTCCTCGGGGCGCCACCGGGTCATGCGCAGCCCCTCCTGCAGCCCCACCGCCTCGAACACCCGCCAGAGCGGACCGTCCACGGCCCAGAACGCGAACGATCCCTCCTCCCGGAGCCGAGTGACGGCGCGCTCCGCCCAGGAGGCGTACGCCGGGACGAAGGCGAAGTCCAGATCCAGCCCGACGACGGCCGCGGCGAGCACGTCCGCGGGGTCGTCCCGATCGGCGTCGGCCAGTGCCGCGAGGGCCTCGACGGGTGCGTAGGTGATGCCGGCGACGACGGGACTCACCACGTCGCCCTCCAGAGCGCGGAGGACGGCGTCGGGCCGGTGTGCCATCGGACTCACCCGCTCCGGGACCAGTGACGCCGGCAGCGCTCGAACTCCCCGCGCCAGAACGTCCGCTTGTCCGACACGTCGTGACCGAGCGCCTCGGCCACACGGAAGTAGCCGTCGCCGGGTAGCCCGTCGGACTTGCGCACCACCACGGAACCGAGCATCGGCCGGTCGTGTCCCGCCTCCTCACGGCACGCTTCCTTCAGGAGGGAGTGCAGGAGCGGGGACCGCGGTCCGAGGTCGATGCCGGACACGCACAGAGCGAGCTCACCGTACGTGATGGTCGAACCCTCACGGGCGCAGTGCAGCAGCGTCGCCCGCACCTCTTCGCGAGCGGCTTCCATCTCTTCCCGGGTGGGTCGCTTGCCTGGCGGTCTTCCCATGGCGTGAAGGATAGCACCACGCGAGGACCCGCCACGGCATGCCGGGTGTCGGACACGAACGCGCGAACGAACGAGACCCGGCGCCTCGGGCGCCGGGTCTCGCATACGGGTCTGGTGGAGGCGCGGAGAATCGAACTCCGGTCCACGATGATCCCCTAGGGACTTCTCCAGGCTCAGCCGCCGCTGATGTTCGGCCTCGAGACGTCACGGCGACGAACGTCTCGGGCCTGAGACGGATCGCGTTCCCTCGCGGCATACCGCCATCAGCCGCTCCGGTAGTCCTCTAGAATGGCGCCCGGATCGACGACGAGGACGATCGTCGGCGGGCGTCGCCAAGCGTTAGTTACGCGGCGAGTGCAAGGTCGTTGTTATCGACGCTTGAGTTTAAGCTGCACGTTGGTGACGGAGTCATGCGCTCCGGCCTGCTTCTCCCCTCAGGACTATCGTGTCGAAACCAGTCGCCCCCATGGGATGGGAAGCGTCTCGTACGGCAGCGAGACACACGGCCGACGGCCCGACGATCGGACCGGCTACCGGTTCCCCTCTTTCTGCCGCTCGCGGAACGCGCGCTCCACGTCACGTTCGTGGTCGCGCTTCGCGATATCCCGACGCTTGTCAAAGAGCTTCTTCCCCTTGCCGACGCCCAACTCGACCTTCACGCGGTTGGCCTCGTTGAAGTACAGGCGCAGGGGTATGAGTGTATACCCGCGTTCCTTGGTCTTACCCGTCAGATACCGGATCTCCCGCCTATGCAGGAGCAACTTGCGTGCCCTGTCCGGGCGCACGTTGGCGAGGTTGCCGTGCGAGTACGGCGAGATGTGCAGGTTGTGCAGCCACACCTCACCGTCCCGCACGGTGGCGAACGCGTCGCGCAGCGTCGCCTTGTTCTCCCTCAGCGACTTGACCTCGGTACCGGTGAGCACGACGCCCGCCTCGAAGGTCTCGTCGATCGAGTAGTCGTGGAACGCCTTCTTGTTCCTGGCTATCAGCTTCGTCTCGCGTGCCACGACCCCATCACCGACCCCCTATGGCGTGAAGTCGGTGCCCGGCTCGAGACGCTTCACGAACGCGGCCACGAGCTCGGCGACGTGCTGCAGGTCCTGCAGCGAGAGCACCTCGGTCGGCGTATGCATGTAACGGAGTGGGACGCTCAGCAGCGCCGCGGCCTTGCCCCCGCGGGACAGCTGCATCACGTTCGCGTCGGTGCCGGTGCCACGCGGCTCCCCGCCGATCTGGTACGGGATGTCCTCGGCCTCGGCCGCCTCGACCAGCAGTTCGAAGACCTTGTGATTGATGTTCGGACCCCTGGCGATGACGGGCCCGGAGCCGACCTTGAACTCGCCGTGATTGCGCTTGTCGACGTCCGGGTAGTCGGTGGCGTGACCGACCTCCACCGCGATGCCGACGTCGGCGTCGACGCTGTACGCGCTCGTCTCGCCGCCCCGCAGGCCCACTTCCTCCTGCACGGTGGCCATGCTGATGAGGTCACCCTTCGGAGGGCCGGCTTCCTTGACGATACGGAGCGCTTCCGCCACCGCCCAGGCGCCCATCTTGTCGTCGAATCCTCGAGCGACGGCCATGCCGTCCCCGAACTCCTCGAGGCCGACCGCGAAGGTGGCGGGATCGCCGATGCGGACCTTCTCCTTCACCTGCTCGGCGGGCATGCCGAGGTCGATGAAGAGCTTGTGCATCTTCGCGACCTTCTTGCGCTCCTCGTCCTCGAGGAGGTGGACCGGCATGCGGCCCATCACGCCCCGCAGGGCGCCCTCCTTCGTGTGCACGTCCACCCTGCTGCCGGGCAACAGGTGCGCGTCCACGCCGCCGATGGGCTTGAACGCGACGAACCCGTCGTCCGTGATGTACGTGACCATGAAGCCGATCTCGTCCATGTGCCCGGCGAGCATCACCGAAGGGCCGTCCTCGGCGCCTTCCAAGCGCGCGTGGACCGAACCCATCACGTCGGTGCTCACGGAATCGGCGAACCGGGACACGTAGTCCCGATACACGTTCGCCGCGGGCTGCTCGTAGCCGGAGGGTGAGGGGGCATCCACCAGCTCCCGTAGGAACCGTTTAGAGTCTTCTCGCATGTCACACACCCCCTATCCTCGTTCTTCCAGCCTGTACGCAAAGCGAAGCACAGTGTAGCGCAGAGACCGCGACTGGCAAGCTCGGGACGGTCCGCGGCCCTCCCGGACTGCGACGCGCGCGTCTCACGCCACCTCCAGATCGATCCTACCTTCCGCCACTGACACGTCGGCGACCCGCACGCGCACCGTCTGGCCCAGGCGGAACCTGCGACCGTGCTTCTCTCCCTCCAGCCGGAAGCGCTCGGCGTCGTATCGGTAGTAGTCGTCGGTCATGCGCTCGACGTGCACGAGGCCCTCCGCGGTGTTCGGGAGTTGGACGAACATGCCGAACCCCGTCACGCCGGTGATCACGCCCTCGTACTCCTCGCCGATGTGCTGCGCCATGAGCTCGGTGAGCTTGAACTCGACCGAGTCGTTCTCGGCCGCCTCCGCCTCACGCTCCGCCTCCGAAGCGTGCTCGCAGAGCCACTCGAGCTCGCGGACCATGCTCCCGACGCCCTCCGGCGCCCCGTCCGAGCCGAGCCCGCCGCGGAGCTGAGCCTTGAGCAGCCGGTGCACGATGAGGTCCGGGTAACGCCTGATCGGGCTCGTGAAGTGCGTGTACGCCTCGGAAGCGAGCCCGAAATGAGAGTGCTGGAAATCGACGTAACGCGCACGCTGCAGCGCGCGGAGCAGCAGCGAGTTGATGAGCAGCTGCTCGGACCTCCCGTGGGCATGCTTCACGATGCGCTGGAACGTCTTCGGGCTCGCGTCGCGCACGTCCTTGATGGGGTAGTCGAACTCGCGCAGGATGACCGCGATCCGCTGGAGCGCCTCGGGGTCCGGGTCCTCGTGGATGCGGAACACCATCGGCGCCTCCTTGGCGACCATGTGCCGCGCGACCACCTCGTTGGCGAGGATCATCGACTCCTCGATCATGTTCGTGGCCACGGTACGCCGGCGGAGCACGACGTCGTAGGGCGCACCCTCCTCGTCGAGGAGCACCTTCGCCTCCACCGTCTCGAAGTCGAGGCCGCCCCGCTGTACGCGTCTCTCGCCGAGGATCGCCGCGAGCTCCTCGAGCGTGGTGAGGAGGCGCTCGCTCTCGGCGTCGGGGAATCCGCTGTCCGCCTCGAGCCACCCGTCGACCTCGTCGTAGGAGAGGCGGCGGTCTGATCGGATGATCGAGTCGAAGAGCTCGTAGCGCTCCACGAGGCCCTGCCGGTCCACGTCGGCCATGACGGTCATCGCGAAGCGGTCCTCGTCGGGACGCAACGAGCACACGCCGTTCGACAGCCGTTCCGGCAGCATCGGCAGGACGCGGTCCACGAGATAGACGGAGGTGGCGCGCTTGACCGCCTCCTCGTCGATCGTCGAGCCCCACGGCACGTAGTGGGCGACGTCGGCCACGTGCACCCAGAGCCGGAACCCGCCGTCCCGACGCTCGATGCTCACCGCGTCGTCGAAGTCACGCGCGTCCACGGGGTCGACGGTGACCGTGTAGAGGTCGCGCAGGTCGCGACGGCTCGCCTCCGGCTCGGGGAGCTCCACCGGTATCTCGGCCGCCTCTTCGAGCACGTCGCCCGGGAACCCGGTGCGCAGGGCGTGCTCGCGGATGATGACCTCCACGCCCACGCCGGGCGCGCCCTCCGGTCCGATGACCTCCTCGACCACGCCCTGCGCGGCGTCCCGGGTGGTCGGGAACCGGGTGACCCGGGCGACCACCATGTCGCCTCGCCGGGCGTCCATCGTGCGATCCGGCGTCACGAGGACCTCGGCGCGGATCCGCCGATCGCTCGGCACGACCACCCCCACGCGGCCGTGGCGCTCGAAGCGGCCGACGAGCGTGTCGTTCGCGCGCTCGACCACGTAGGCGACCTCGCCCGCCCGACGGTCCCCGCGCGTGGAGAACGTGCGCACGGCCACCACGTCGCGGTGCAGGGCGCCGCCCATGTCGCGCGCTCTCACGTAGACGTCGCCCTCGGGCAACTCGACGAACCCGTAGCCCTTGCGCGTGACCAGGATCCGCCCGACGCGCAGGTCGCGGTCCTTGATGCCGCGGAACACCCCCGGCCGGACCTCGACGACGCGCCCCGAGCCCACGAGCGAGGAGAGCGCACGGTCGACCGCCTTCTCGCGCACGCCGCGGTCGGCGACCTCGCGAAGGAGCGTGTCGCGATCGAGGGTACGGTCCGGCGCGCGCAGCAGCGCCTTGAGCACGACCTTGGTCGGCTTCATCGGGTCAGCCGGGGAGACGCTGGGCCACCTCGATGGCCCGCTGCAGCTGGATGTCCTCGTCCTCGTCGGCCTGGAGCATCGGATCCATCTCGACGCGCACGTCCGGGTCGAGACCGACCTTGTCGATGCGGTCCCCGTCGGGGGTCAGGTAGTGCGCGATGGTGAACTTGATCGCTCCGCCGGCGCGGACCTCCTCGACGGTCTGCACGCTGCCCTTGCCGAACGTGGTCTCGCCCACCAGGGTGGCCCGCTCGTGATCCCGCAGCGCCCCCGCGACGATCTCGCTGGCCGAGGCGCTGTACTCGTTGATGAGCACGACGAGCGGCAGATCGGTCACGGGACGACCGGTGGCGCGGTGTTCCTCCACCGGCCCGTCGCGCGCCTCCACGGTCACGACGAGCCCCTCGTCGACGAACAGCGACGCCACCTCGACCGCCGAGTCCAGGAGCCCGCCGGGGTTGTCGCGCAGGTCGAGCACGAGGGAGCGAGCGCCTTCGGCCTCGAGCTCCTCCACGGCCTCGCGAAGGTCGTCCTCGGACTTGGAGTTGAACGTCATGAGCCTGATGTACCCGACGTCTCCCGCCTTCAGCTCGCTCGTGATGTTGGGGATGTCGATCTCGGCCCGGGTGATGGTGAACTCGAGGATCCCCTCGGTCCCCGCGCGACGGATGCCCAGCGTCACGTCGGTGCCCTCCGGACCGCGGATCAGCTTGACCGCCTGGCTCGTGTCCCACTCCTCGGGCGTCACCCCGTCCACCGAGACGATCACGTCGTCCGCCTTCAGGCCCGCCTCCGCTGCGGGCGTGCCCTCGATGGGGCTCACCACGACGACCTCGCCGTCGCGGTCCGTGATGGTCACCCCGATGCCGTGGAACTCGCCCTCGGTCTGCTCGGCGAAGTACTCGTAATGGCGCTCGTCGAAGTACGCCGCGTAGGAGTCGTCCAGGGAGTCGAGCATGCCGCGGATGGCGCCCGTGGTCATCGACGTGTCGGGGGCCGGCTCCAACGCGCGCCCGTCGAGGATGTCCTCCACCTGCTCGACGGCCTCCGCCACGCCGGACCGGTCCCGCTCGATGTCCGGGAACGGCACGTCCGAGGGAGCGAACCGCTCGAAGAGGACGCCGCCGGCGAACGAGGCGACGGCGAGCGTGAGCGCGAGCACCGCGGCTACGGCTATCTTCAGACTGCGGTCCATGGCTTCCCGGTGGAGCCTTCCTGTCGATGCGGTCTTGCGGGCGGATCGCAGGATCGCAGCCTCGATCGAGCGAAGCCCGTGCCGTGAGCGCCCGCCGCGAGCGCCGTCGGGCGATCAGACCCGCCGCCGGACGATCAGACCCTCAGGTAACGCCTGAGGGCGAAGCCCGACCCGATGAGGCCGATGCCCATGCCGGCCGCGGCCAGCACGAGTGCGAGTTGCACGGTGGTCTCCGGGGTGAGGCCCACCGGCAGGAACGGGAGGTTCTCGCTCACCCAGGGCAGCAGCCACTGTCGCACGCCGACGATCACGCCGATCGCGAGGACGGCGCCGACGAGTCCCTGCAGGACGCCTTCCAGCAGGAAGGGGGTCCGGATGAACCAGTTGGACGCGCCCACGAGACGCATGATGCCGATCTCCTTGCGTCGCGCGTAGATCGCGAGCCGGATCGTGTTCGATATGAAGATGAGGCTCACGAACGCGAGCATCGCCACGAGCACCGAGATGACCAGCCGCGTGATGCGGGTGAATTGGAACAGCTTCTCGACGATGTCCTGCCCGTACTTGAGGTCGCGTTCCGGATCGTCCGGGTGCCCGATGAGGTTGGTGAACGACGGGTGGGCTTTGATGCCCTCGACCACCTCGTTCACGTAGTGCGCGTCGGTGAGCTCGATCTCGAGCGAGGCGGGCAGCGGGTTGCCCTCGAGCTCCTGGACGATCTCGGGGCTGTCGGCCATCTGCTCGCGGAAGCGTTCGAGCGCCTGCTCCTTCGAGACGTACTCGACGCCCGCCACACGCTCGCTGTCGGCGCTCACCGCCTCCTGCAGCGCGGTGAGGTCCTCCTCCGGATATCCGTCCTTGAGGAAGACCTGGATCATGACCTTCTGCTCGACGCTCGACACGATGTCGTTGACGACCACGCCCGTGATCACGAACGTGCCGACGAGCAGGAGCGAGAAGAAGATGGTGATCACGGCGCCGAGCGACATCACCCAGTTGCGCCGGAAGCTCGACATCGTCTCCCTGAGGAAGTAGCCGGGGTTAATCGCCATAGCCGTACACCCCCCGGTCCTGGTCCCGGATGACCTTGCCGTCCTCGAGCGCGATGACGCGGCGGCGCATGGAGTCGACCATCTCGCGGTCGTGGGTCGCCATGAGCACGGTGGTGCCCGTCTTGTTGATGCGGCTGAGCAGGCTCATGATGCCGAGCGAGGTCTGCGGGTCGAGGTTGCCGGTGGGCTCGTCCGCCAGCAGCAGCGGCGGCCGGTTCACGAACGCGCGCGCGATGGAGACACGCTGCTGCTCGCCGCCGGAGAGCTCCTCGGGATACGAGTCGCCCTTGTCCTGCAGCCCGACCAGCTTGAGCACCTCGGGCACCTGCGTCCGGATGACGTGGCGAGAACGGCCGATGACCTCGAGCGCGTAGGCGATGTTCTCGTAGGCGGTCTTGTTGGGCAGCAGCTTGAAGTCCTGGAACACGCAGCCGATGTTGCGCCGCAGGTACGGCACCTTCCAGCTCCGGAGCCGGCTGAGATCCTGCCCGGCCACGACGATCTTGCCCTTGGTGGGCTGGATCTCGCGCAGCAGCAGACGGATGAACGTCGACTTGCCCGAACCCGAGTGTCCGACCAGGAAGACGAACTCGCCCTGCTTGATGTCGACGTTCACGTCGATCAGCGCGGCCGGCTTCTCTTTGACGTACGAGTGCGTGATGTCCTGCATCAGGATCATGGGCATATGCTCCGTCTGGATGCTTCGTCTGGATGCTTCGTCAGGGCGCCGGATCGGCGCACCATAGGCGCCACCGGACATGGTAGCAAAGCGACTGCCGGGATGGGGATCGCCGGCCGCTAGAACTGACCCTGCGGGCCACCGTGCGAGTGACAGCTTCCGTCGGTGCAGTTCACGGGGAACTCCCACACGTTCTTACTCGAGCCGCCGGTCTTGTAGTGATCCTCATTCGTGGAGTTCATCCCCTGGAGATCGTGGCAGTTGAAGCAGAGGAAGCGAAGGTCGTAGCCGTCCGCGACGCCGTCGGTGTCGGTGTGGACGGGATAGGCGAGCACCCCGAACCGAGCGGCTCCACCGTCGCCGGAACCGGACGGCCCCCCGGTGGGGATGTCGCTGCGCAGGTTGTAGTCGTTCACCGTGCCGTGCGGCTCGTGGCACGCGGTGCACATGAGCTCGACGCTCGGGCTGTAACCCATCTCAATGGTGAGCTGAGGTGACTGCCCGTCTATCCGGCCGTGACGGTTGTAGTTCACCCAGTAGTCCTCGATGTCGTCGAGCGTCTCGGCGCCCGCGTCCGGCGCGGGGACCCACGGGGTCGTGTCCGAGGACCCGGGCAGACCCCGCGACCCGTGGCAGCTCAGGCAGAAGTCGTTCTTCTCGGCCACGGTGGTGTAGTCGTACGGGTTCCACGGCGCCGGGTCCCACGGATCGATCACCGGGGTGGACTCGGTGGCCGCATGCGAGTTGTGACAGTTCTGGCACGCCATCCTGCCGGCGCCGGACTCGGCCTGGTCACGAGCCAGGACGTCGTGGTGCGTGTCCAGGTCGCTGCTCGCCGTCATGCGCCGATAGATGTCCGGCGAGGTCATGCTTCCGCCACCCTCCGAGGAATGGCAGTTGAGGCACGCCCGGTACCCCACGTACATGAGCAGGTCCTCGTTGGGCGACGAGTGGGGCAGGTGACACGTGCGGCACTTGATGCCGGTACCGGACGGCGGATCCGCGACGCCGCTCGCGTTGTGCGCGGAATCCAGGTATGCGGTCATGTCCGTCGTACGGGTGGTGTATTCGGAATCGTCGGTGCGGGTCGGCTCGGGCTGGTGGCACGCCAGGCAGTACTCCGCGCCCGTGGAATACGACCCGTTCGCGTCGGTGGCCCGCAGCAGCTTGAAGGTCTGGTCGGGGTCGGCATGCGGCGTGTGGCAGTCGGAGCAGATCAGATCCGCGTCAGGCATGGTGGAGACCTGCATCTCGTGCGATGAGACCGCTTCCGGGTCGGTCACGTCGGACTCGATGTCGAAACGGGATCCGGTCCCGTCGTGACAGGTCAGACAGAACTCGATCTCCTCGCTGCCGTCACCCGACGTCTCGGGAGCGTAGAGCAGCAGGTGCGCGGCGGGCGCCGCGTGGGTCACGTGACAGCCGCCGCACGAGTCCCCGGCGGGATCGACCTCGCCGTGAGGGGCCGGGGACGTACGCACCGAGAGCGGACGGACGTGCAGTTCGAAGCTCTTGGGGCCCTCCTCCTCGACCGCGCCGTTCTCGGCGACCGCGGAGACCCGGTACCAGTAGTGGTGCTCCACCTCCAAGGGGCCGTCCACCGTGCCCGTGTCAGTGAAGCTCGTGGTGCTGGAACTGCCGATGTAGACGCCGTCCTCGCCGCTCGCGTGCCGGCGGTAGACCTTGTAGCGATCGACGTTCGAGCCCGAAGCGGCGTCCCAGGTGAGCGTGATGCCGTCCACGACGTCGGTCTCCTCGTCGCTCGGCAGCGTCTCCACCGACACGCTGCACGAGGCGCTCAGCCCCCGCACCGCCACCGGGGGGCCGGTCGTGGGCGACATCAACACCTCCGCGGTGAGGGTGTTGCCGTCCTGGTCGTAGTGACCCGACCTGATGCCCGAAGCCCTCGCCATGTAGTCGTAGCCGTCGGAGGTCGAGCCGTCGGTCACGTGGAGCTGATACCAGTAACGGGTCAGGTAGTCGAGCGGGGTGGCGCCGCCGTCGTCGACGAACGAGGTGCCGTGCAGGCCGTCGACGCTTCCGAGCACCGTCCAGGGTCCGGTGGCCGACGTGCCGCGACGGACCGTGTACGTGACGTCCTCGGGATTCCCGAAGTACACCTTGTCGGTGAGCGTGTCGGACGCGGGCTCCCAGCTGAGCAGGACCTCGTTGGTGTGAGGAGCCTCGGCGATGGCGAAGTTGGGGAGCTGTATCGCCGCCTGCGCGACACCGGCGCCGGAGAACAGCGCGACGAGGGCAACGGCCGACACGACGCCGGCGCGACGCCGTCTCGACATGCGCACACCCTCCGACATGCGATTCTCCCGTCCGGCTCCAGGATAGACCGCTCTCACCAACGGATCGTCACCGACTCGAGCGGACCTTGCTCATTCTCGCCCATCATCGACGAGATACGTGCGTATATCCTACCACCGCGAGCCTCTACCGACGGGACCTCGGGCGGACCGGACCGCGGGGCCGGACCGCGCGACCTGTCTTCCGCCCCCCGTTCGAGGGACGGTCACGAACCCGCACCCAGCACGCCTTCCGCCGCACCCGCGATATCCTCGGCGGTGAGCTCGAAGTGCGCCATGAGCTCCTCCGGATCGCCCGAGGTACCGAACACGTCGTGGACGCCCACCCGGACGAGCGACGTCGGCCGCTGCTCGGACAGGACCTCCGCCACCGCCGAGCCGAGCCCGCCGATGATGGAGTGCTCCTCGCAGGTGACGACGGCGCCTGTCTTCTCGGCAGAGCGCAGGACCGTCTCCTCGTCGATCGGCTTGACCGAAGCTACGTCGATGACCTCGGCGCCTATGCCGAGCTGCCCGAGCATCTCGGCGGCCTGGAGCGCCCGGTCGACCATGATCCCGCACGCCGCGAGGGTCACGTCGCTCCCCTCTCGCAGCACGTAGGCCCGACCGAGTTCGAGCTCGAAGCCCTCCTCGTGCACGAACGGCACCTTCGGCCGACCGAGCCGGACGAAGAACGGCCCGGGCGTGTCCGCGGCGAGCCGGATGGCGGCCTTGGCCGCCCGGTAGTCGGCGGGGACGATGACCCGCATCCTCGGCAGCACGCGCATGAGCGCGATGTCCTCGAGCATCTGGTGCGAGCCGCCGTCCGGCCCTACGCTCACCCCGGCGTGGGTGGGGCACAGCTTCACGCCGAGATCGCCGTAGCAGACCGTGTTGCGTACCTGGTCGTACGCTCGCCCGGTGGCGAACACCGCGAACGAGCCGGTGAACGGCGTCTTCCCGCCGAGCGCGAGTCCGGCCGCGGTCCCGACCATGTTCTGCTCGGCCACCCCCACGTTGAAGAACCGCTCCGGGTGCTCCGCCGCGAACGTGGCGGTCGTGGTCGACTTCGAGAGGTCGGCGTCGAGCGCGACGATGTCGTCGCGGCCCTCGGCCGCGAGCTCCAGCAGCGTCTCGCCGAACGCCTCGCGTGTGGCGCGCTTCTCCGTCATCCGTCTCCTCCCTCAGCCCGCGAGACCGGACGCGGGCCCCGCGCCGAGTTCCGCGAGCGCGGTCCGGGCCTGCTCGTCGCTCGGCGCCTTGCCGTGCCAGTCGGCCTCGCCCTCCATGAAGGACACTCCCTTGCCCTTCACCGTGTGGCAGACGAGCACCGTGGGGGCGCCGCTCACCCGCGCGGCCTTATCGAACGCGTCGAGCAGGGCCTCGACGTCGTGCCCGTCCACGTCGAACGCGCTCCAGCCGAACGAACGGAACCTCTCGGCGACGTCACCCAGCGAGCAGACCTCGTCGCACGGGCCGTCGATCTGCAAGCCGTTCCGGTCCACGATGCCGACGACGTTGTCGAGTCCCTGCTGGGCTGCGGTCATGGCGGCCTCCCAGATGCTGCCCTCCTGGATCTCGCCGTCGCCCATGAGGCAGAACACGCGGCGGTCGATCCCGTCGAGCCTCATCGCGAGCGCCATGCCGTTGGCCGCGGCCAGTCCCTGCCCGAGCGAACCGGTCGAGACCTCCACCCCGGGTGTCTTGAGCCGGTCCGGATGCCCCTGCAGACGCGAGCCGAGCTTGCGCAGGGTCGCGAGGTGCTCGCGGCCGAAGTAGCCCGCCTCGGCGAGCGCAGCGTAGAGCACCGGGGCCGCGTGACCCTTGGAGAGCACGAATCGATCGCGATCCGGACGCTCCGGCTCATCGGGATCGTGGGTCATCACGCCGGAGTACAGCGTGGCGACGATGTCCGCCGCCGACAGCGACCCGCCGGGGTGACCGGAGCCCGCCGACCTGAGCATCTCGACGATGTCGCGACGCATGCCCGCCGCCTTCGCGCGGATGACGTCCGCTCTGTCCTCGTCCACTACGGCACCCCCATGGGTCGGAAACCTTCGCCTACCGCTTCGTGCACGTCGGTGATGATGAGGAACGCGTCCGGGTCCACCGTGCGCACGATCGTCTTCAGTCTGTCGAGCTGGTTGCGCGCCACCACCGTGAACACGACCTCGCGCGACCGGCCGGAGAACAGCCCCCGGCCACTCAATCCGGTGGCTCCGCGGTGGAGCTCGTAGAGGATCGCCTCGGCGATCCTGTCCGACCGCTCCGACATGATGAACGCGGCCTTCTCGACGGTCAAACCCTCCTGGACCAGATCGATGACCCTCGCCGAGACGAACACGGCGATGAACGCCCAGAGAGCGAGTTCCGGCCCGAATGCCACCCCGGCCACGGCGATCACGAGCGCGTCGACCGCGAGGATGAGCTGACCGACCCCGAGCGGGACCTTGTCCTGCATCAGCTGCGCGACGACGTCGCTTCCGCCGGTGTTACCGCCGGCCTTGAACACCATGCCGAGGCCCAGACCGGTGAGCGCTCCCCCGTACAGCACGGCGAGCAGCGTGTCGTCGGGCGCCAGGTTCGGCACCACGGCCGCGAGCCCGTCGATCGCGATCGAGAGGGCCACCGCGCCGTAGATGATCTTCGCGCCGTAGTGCCAGCCGCGCACCCGTATCGCGATCCCGAGCAGGAACACGTTCATGACCAGCATCTGCACGCCGACCGGGATGGTCACTCCCGAGCCCTGCCCGAGGTGATAGACGACCGTGGCGAGCCCCGACACGCCGCCCGCCGCGATGCGGTTGGGGATGAGGAACGCGTCGAAGCCGAACGCGGCCACCAGTGCGCCGACGGTGATGAGACCGTAGTCGCGCACGGGCCGCTTGCGCAGCACGCGACTGCCCGCCCGCTTGATGCGCCCGGCCGGGATCGGCGGCATCGGCGGACGCATCCGCCTCCGCTCGCCGCCGTCGGCGGACCGCGACCGATCGCGTTCGCTCACCACTCACCCCCGATGTCGAGCTGCGGACGCTCTCGGCGCGCGAGCAGGTGGTCGAGCACCCGCTGAGCGCCGGAGTTGACGAAGTCGTCCTCGGTGAGCCCGAGACCGCGCGCGATGGGCCCCGCTCCTTCGAACACGCCGACCTGCGTGTGGTAGTGCGCGTCGGAGTTGATCGCGATGGGCGCGCCGGCCCGGACGGCGGCTTCGGCGAACGCGGCCTCGAGGTCCTCGGACCCGCTCCGCGAGCCGCTCCCCACGAAGGTGAAGTCGTTCAGCTCGAGTATCACCCCGCGGTCCGCGGCCGCCTCGACCACCGCCTCCCGGTCGACCGGGAAGTTGCTGTTGCCGGGATGAGTGACCATGTCGACGAGCGGGTCGGCGATCGCGCCGAGCAGCGCGCGCGTGTTCGACCCGATATCCAGCTCGTCGAAACCGAGTGTCGGGTGGAATCCCACGGCCACGAAGTCGAGCCGCTCCAGCACCTCCCGATCGAGGTCGAGCGCTCCTTCGGGCGAGACGATGTTGGCCTCGATGCCCTTGAGGATCCGCACCCCGTCGACGATCGACGGGAGCGCCTTCAGGTTGGCGAAATACCACGGGTGCGGACCACCGGGCACGGCGGGGCCATGGTCCGTGACGGCGATGAGCTCCATCTCGCGACGCGCGGCGGTGTGGACGAGCTCGCGCACCGTGGAGTACGCGTGCCCCGAGGCGACCGTGTGCGTGTGCAGATCGGCCGGCAGGCGCACCTACGCGCCTTCCGCCACGCCGGCCGCGGTCTCCTCGCCGACGCGCCAGCGGTGATACGCGACCACGAAACGGTCGAGGTCCCCGTTCAGCACCGCCTCGACGTTGCCGGTCTCGACCTCGGTACGGTGGTCCTTGACCATCTGGTACGGGTAGAGCACGTAAGAGCGGATCTGCGAACCGAAGGTGATCTCCTTCTTCTCGCCCTTGAGGTCGTCGAGCTCGGCTTGGATGCGCTCCTGTTCGAGCTCGAACAGGCGGGACTTGAGGATGGTCATCGCGGCTTCCCTGTTCTTGTGCTGACTCTTCTCGTTCTGACAGGTGGCGACGATGCCCGTGGGGGTGTGGGTGATGCGCACGGCGGAGTCGGTGGTGTTGACCGATTGGCCGCCCGGTCCGGAGCTGCGGAACACGTCGACACGGAGGTCTTCGTCGTTGATCTCCACCTCCACGTCGCGTGGCACCACGGGGACCACCTCCACCTTCGCGAAGGTGGTGTGACGGCGCTTCTTCTCGTCCGTCGGACTGATGCGCACCAGACGGTGCACGCCGTGCTCGGACATGAGCAGCCCGTAGGCGTCCTTGCCGTGCACCGTGAACACGGCACGCTCGATGCCCAGCTCCACGCCCTTCGGCGCGTCGTGCAGATCCACCTTCCAGCCGCGATCCTCCACGTAGCGGACGATCATCCTCATGAGCATCTCGGCCCAGTCCTGGCTCTCGAGCCCGCCCGCGCCGGGGATGATGGTCACGAGCGCGTCGCCGTGGTCGAACTCGCCGGTGAGCCAGGTGGAGAGCTCGAGACGGTCGACCTCCTTGCCGAGACGCTGGAGGTCCTTCGACGTCTCCTTGGCGAGCTCGGCGTCCTCTCCCGAGACCGCGAGCTCGTTGGCGACCTCGAGGTCCTCCGCCGACTGCGCGATCGTCTCGTACGTGGTGACCTCGTCCCGGAGCTCGGAGAGCTCGCCCATCACCGACTGGGCGCGGTTCTGGTCGTCCCAGAAGTCGGGTGCGGCGGTCTGCTCCTCGAGCGCGGCTATCCGCTCGCGCTTCTCGTCGAGGTGCAGGTACTCGCCGATGCGCTCCACGCGTTCCCGCAAGCGGGTGATGTCCTCGCTGCGATCCTCGATCATGCGTCGCTCACCGTCGTCGTCCGGCGCCCCGGCGCGCCCGTCTCAGGCACCGTGGCACTTCTTGAACTTCTTGCCGCTCCCGCAGGGGCACGGGTCGTTGCGCCCGACGTTCTGGAACGGATCGTCCTTGTCCTTCACGATGGTCTGCGTCTTGCCCGCACGATGCTGGGCGGCAGCCCGCGACTGGTCCGTCTGCACCCCGCCGGCGACTCCCGCCGCGACTCCGCCCGCGCCCGCCCGCGCGGCGGGCGACGAGGCCGCCCGACGGCCGGTCCCGGCGACCCCGGAGAAGATCGACTGCTCCGTGGGCGCGCTGTACGAGACGTCGCGGGGAGTCTCCGGCTGCTTCTGCTCGCGGATGACCTGGATGCGCATCACGACCTTGAGGAAGTCCTCGTTGATGGTGTCGACCAGCTGGCCGAACATCTCGAACGCCTCGGACTTGTACTCCACCAGCGGGTCGCGCTGGCCCATGGCGCGAAGGCCGATGCCCGACTTCAGGTAGTCCATCTCGAGCAGGTGCTCTTTCCACCGCGCGTCGATGACCTTGAGCATCACCTGGCGCTCGAGCTCGCGCAGCTGCTCCGCGCCGACCTCCGCTTCCTTCTCCTCGTAGCGCTCATCAGCCTCCGAGGCGATGGTGTCCGCGAGCTCGTAGGGGTTCGCTTCCTCCGAGCGGAAGCGATCGATGTCGATGTCGAGCCCGAGCAGGTCGAACATGCGCGCCTTGAGTCCGTCCCAATCCCACTCCTCCGGGTAGACCTTCTCGGGGCAGTACGAGAGGACGGAGGAGGTGACCTGCTCGTGCAGCATCTCCTTGACACGCCCGTGGATGTCCTTGCCCTCGAGCACCCGGTTACGCTCGGCGTAGATGACCTCGCGCTGCTTGTTCATCACGTCGTCGTACTCGAGGACGTGCTTACGGGAACCGAAGTGCATCGTCTCGACCTGCGTCTGGGCGTTCTCGATCGCCTTCGAGACCATGCCGGCCTGGATCGGCATGTCGTCCGGGATCTGGGTGCGCTCCATGAGCCCCTGGATGCGCTCCATCCGGTCCTGTCCGAACAGGCGCAGCAGGTCGTCCTGGAGCGAGAGGTAGAACTGCGACGCGCCGGGATCCCCCTGGCGGCCGGATCGACCGCGCAGCTGGTTGTCGATGCGCCGCGAGTCGTGTCGCTCGGTCCCCAGGACGAGCAGGCCGCCCGCCTCGATCACGTGGTCATGCTCCTCCCGCGTGACCCGCCTCGCTTCCTCCTCCGCAGCCTTGCGCCGCTCCTCGTCCGCCTCTTCGGGATCGACGCCCCGGTCGCGTAGCAGTTCCTCGGCGAGGAAGTCGGGGTTGCCGCCGAGGATGATGTCGGTCCCTCGACCGGCCATGTTGGTGGCTATGGTGACGGCGCCCTTCCGGCCCGCCTGCGCGACGATCTGCGCCTCGCGCTCGTGATGCTTCGCGTTGAGCACCTGGTGCGGGATACCGCGCTTGGTGAGCGATCGTGAGAGCCGCTCGGAGTTCTCGATGGAGATGGTGCCGACCAGGACGGGCTGGCCGCGCTCGTGCGCGTCCTTGATGTGCTCGGCGACCGCGTCGAACTTCGCGTCGACGTGCTTGTAGATCATATCGTCGCGATCCTCGCGGATCATCGGCTCGTTCGTCGGGACGACCACTACGCCCAGGCCGTAGATCTCGCGGAACTCCGCGTCCTCGGTCACGGCCGTGCCGGTCATGCCGCCGAGCTTGTCGTACATGCGGAAGTAGTTCTGCAGCGTGATGGTCGCCAGGGTCTGGTTCTCCTGGCGGATGGTCTGCTTCTCCTTGGCCTCGATCGCCTGGTGCAGGCCCTCCGAGTAACGCCGGCCCTCCATGAGGCGGCCGGTGAACTCGTCGACGATGATGACCTCCCCCTCCTTCACGACGTAATCCACGTCGCGGGTGAAGAGGAACTCCGCTTTGAGCGCCTGCTGGAGATGGTTGACCATGCGCCCGGATGGATCACCGTAGAGGTCGTCGATCCCGAGCCACTTCTCGGCCTTGCGGATGCCCTCCTCGGTGGGGGCGACGGTGCGCTTGGCCTCGTCGAGTTCGAAATCCTCCTCGGGCTTCAACCGCGGGACGGCCTTCGCGAAGGAGCGGTAGGTGTCCGCGGCCTGCTCAGCGGGGCCGGAGATGATGAGGGGGGTGCGTGCCTCGTCGATGAGGATCGAATCGACCTCGTCGACGATGGCGTAGTGATGGCCCCGCTGCACGCGTTGATCGGCGCGGGTCACCATATTGTCGCGAAGGTAGTCGAAACCGAACTCCGTGTTGGTCCCGTACGTGATATCGGCCTGGTAGGCGGGACGGCGCTGGGAGATCGGCATCCGGTTCTGCAGGAGGCCGATCTCCATCCCGAGGAAGCGGTACACCTGCCCCATCCACTCGGAGTCACGCTTGGCGAGGTAGTCGTTCACCGTCACGACGTGCACGCCCTCGCCTTTGAGCGCGTTGAGATACACAGGCAGCGTGGCGGCGAGCGTCTTGCCCTCGCCGGTCTTCATCTCGGCGATCAGACCACGATGCAGCACGACGCCGCCGATGACCTGCACGTCGAAATGGCGCATGCCGAGCGTGCGCACCGCCGCTTCGCGCACCACGCCGAACGCCTCCACCATCAGGTCGTCGATCGTCTCGCCTTCGGCGATCCTCGCGCGGAACTCCTCCGTCTTGCCTCGCAGCTCCTCGTCGGTGAGCGACGTGATGCCGGGCTCGAGTCCGTTCACCTGCTCGGCGATCGCTTCGTATTCTCTGAACTGCCGACGTTCGCCCATCGTCAGCAGCTTGGTCAGGATGTTGGCCATGTGGATCCAAACTCGGGGAATGCTCGGAGTCCTCCGAGCGCGACCACGATTCTAGCACAGGGCATGCCGTCTTCTTCGCGACGCGGCAGCCCCTCCCACTCGTGGCCGAGTGGTCACCTAACCTGGGAAAAGACGCCGGGGGCGCCTCTTGTGGCAGCCCCCGGCTCGGTCGCCCTGTCGGCCCCTGGGACCGGGTCCCCTCCGGCCCGCCGCTTCGACTTCGGTGCCCCTCAGGAGTCTCCCTCTCCTCACCAAGCGAAACCGGCGGAGGTGACCGCTTGACCGCTTCTGCGGAGTCCCACGAACCTCAGCGGATCGACCGTGTGCACACTGTAGCGGGGGCCACTTAGCCAGCGCTTACCGCGATTCTTATGCGGAGCTCTCCATGGCGAGGACCTGCTGGTAGAGCGAAACGGTCTCCTGGGAGGGGTCCAGCCCCAACTCCTCGGACAGGGTGTCCACGCAGGTCATGTACGTGTCGACCGCCGCGCTGCGTCGGCCCGCCTCGATCTGACACTCGAGCAGCGCACGGTAGACGTCTTCCCGCAGGGGATCGACGTCGAGGACGCGACGGAGCATATGCATCGCTTGATCGAGCTCCCCCTCCCCCCGCACCAACTCCGAGGCTCTCAACAATGCGTCCCCGAACGTCTGCCGATAGCGGTCGCGGAGACCGGCGAACCAATCGTCGTAGATGTCACCGGGGAGGAGGTCGCCCGCATAGACGTCCTCGAGGCGCTCGTACGCGGCGACCGCGGCCTCGGTGTCCCCGCTCTCCTCCGCCTCCTTCGCCGCCTCGAGCGCCTCCTCGAACTCGTCGAGGTCCGAGCGGACGATGTCGGCGGACACCCTGCAGAGCCCGCCGCCGTGCTGCACGTACGGGCACTGCTCGCCTCGCCCCGCTTCAGGGGAGAGCGCCTTCTTCAACGAGTTCCACGCGACGTAGAAGTTGTTGCGCGCACGCTGCTCGTCCATCTCCGGCCACAGATGCTCGAGCAGCTGCTCGCGGGCGACGTCCCGCCCGCGTTTCACCACCAGCATCAGGAAGATCAGACGCGCCTTGCGCTTCCGCCACGCGCTGTCGGGGAGCACACCCCGGGGAGTCGACACCTCGAGTCCGCCGAACAGTCTCACCCGACAGACGGGCGCACCCTCCAGCGACTTGCGGAGCTCCTCTACGCGCGCTTCGTCCCAGATCCGAGAGGCGAGGACGGCCCACTCCTCCGGCTCCAACGCGTCCCAGGCCGATTCGAGCGCCTCTCGCTCGCTCTCGGCGCCGATCAGCTGCAGATAGTGGATCGGCAACCTGTCGGCGCCCACGGCGGCGGCGAGGAGCCCGAGGAGTCCCGGGAAGGCGCGGGTGTACAAAGCCGCTGCCAGGTTCGCGCTGCCGGTCCGAATGAATTCCCCGTACTCGCTGAGACGACACACAGCCTGGCCCGACCGCCCGTTGCGCCGCTGGATCTCAGCTAACACGAAGCCTGCAATCACTTCGTGATACCTCGCACCCAAAGTCTTCGTCTCCTGAGCGACGGCAGATGCCTGAGTATCTGCAGCATGGGTGTCTCCCTGCATCAGCCTGGACGCTGCACACTCGATTTCATACAGAGTCCGCCATACTGCCAGCCCTTCGGCGTCGCCAAGCGAAGCCATCGCTGACTCCGCAGCCTCTTGCGCCCCCATGGCATCACCCATTGCGCGACGCCATCGCGACTGAAACGCGATGTCTTCGCCCCCATCTGCCGCGTACTGGGGGTCCTCTTCCCTCAATGCGTCCATGATCTCTTCCGCTTGCTGATACTCTCCTCGTGCCGCAAAAACGACGGCCTGAGTACTCCAAGCGCAAGCACCCAGGAACGGCAGGCCAACGAGGTCGCTCCGGCGGCGAATCTCATCAGCCATCCGGTCGGCCGCGTTAACTCTCCCCATGTTCAGGAGAGCACAACTCGCATTGTTGAGTGCCATCAGTTTGAGCGTCTCGGGCGCATCCGGCTGCTGCGAGAGGTGCATAAGCGGCTCAACGATGTCACACCAGCAACCATCTAATAGGGCCACAACTGATGTGGAAGCGTGAGTGACGTATGCCAGGGAGAACGATGACAGCCCAGAACGGCTTAGCTCGCCCAACTCTTCCCGGTAGCGCACCGCCTCATCTCGCTTGCCTTGATAGACTGCACAAATGGTCAAGTAGGCAAAGGCGAGCGTCCTGGTCTCGTGACTCAGCTGATTCGACTCGACAACCTCCAGCAGTTGTTGTTCCGCTATCGCGTGGTTGCCTCCATCAAGACTCATCCGGCACATGCAAAGCCGGGATTCCAGTTCGACCCCCTTGGCCTCCGAATGCCGAGCGAGTTGCACGGCTACCGCTCCCTTCTCAAGGGCCTCGTCTAGCTTCCCTTGTTGCCGCAGGGCCTCTGTGTGGAGCAGAACAAGCTCCGGGCGTTCAAGCAGTATGCGTGCATCCATTCGATCCATCAGCCGCTCCACGTGGTGCGAATGTCCAGCTCGTACAACCGATGAACCGTGCTTGCGCAACCACTCGATGCGGATTCCATCACTGCAATCGATGAGTAGCCGCAGCGCCCGTGCATGCCTTCTCCTCCGGCCTAACACGTCGAGAGACCGGTTGAGAACACCTACGCGGTTTCGAACCAGTGCAGGGATGGCGGCACCCTCGATTACCGCCTCACGTCCCAACGAGTGGAAGCTGAACTCATGACCTGTTCTCTGTCGACTCGCGTGGAATAGAGGGATGGTCTCCGTCAGCTTGTCCATGTCAACCGAGACCCCCGCAACGCTTGACAAGTCACCCAGAGTCCCTTCGCCGAGCAATGCTGCAGCGTAGAGAGCTGTCAGTTCGGCTTCTCCAAGCGTAGCCGTGGCTGTACGCTGTATCTGAGTAGTGAGATCACGCGGCGCTGGGCCAGCCACGAGCGTCTGGGTGCCCATACTCGCTGAGTGTCGGCAGAACACTTCAAGTAACGCTGCCTGCCCACCCGTGATTCGCAACGCATCCTGAACATCGCAAGGATCAGGACAGTCCATAGAGTACTTGCGGAGTAGGTCAGCGGCCTCTTCTTCAGTGAAGCGAAGCGACCGAGCACCGATTATCCAGGCTTCGTGCAGTTTACTTGCGCTCTCAGAATCCATGCTCCTGGTCGTCGCGAGAACCATAGAACTGTCACGACCAGACCTCGCCACTGAATCCGCTAGGGCCGTCAATTCGACTGCGCTGGCTGGCGACATCTCCAGGTCATCTATCACTATTCCTAACTCGGAGTGCGGACAGGAATGTAGCGCCCTATCAAGATCAGCAATGAGGTCTGGGTGGGAAGATGACGGTGCTAAGGCTGGCCGTCTCTCGCAGGCACACTCTTCCTCTGCAATCATCATGGCCAGGTAGCGAAGAAGCGCACCAGAATCCGATCCCACGGTCATCGAATCAACCCAGATGTTCCTGCGCGACCCTGTGCTCTCGACGACTTGGGCCGCAAGCACACTCTTCCCATAGCCGCTAGGCGCACACAGGACTACGAAGAGGGCAGAAGAAGACAACAGTGGCGCAGACAGTCGGGGGCGACAAACGGAGTCGGTCACTACCGGGGGTACGCCCATGCAGGTGCCTCCTTAATGCCGGGGAGGTCCTGAGGGGTGGGTCTAAGCTAGCACTCCAGAACACACCCAGACAAGTGACGCGCGATGCACTCCGGGTCATCAATGGCGCTCAGTTCCCGCATGCCCAACCATGTAGCTGATCATCAAGGCAGCAACGCCCACCAATAGCAGCACGTCGCCAATGCTCACAACGGTACGCAGTCCCAGAGAAGTGTACATGGGCATGATGTCGGCCAGCAGACCGAGCCGCGCAGTGCTGGTTTGAACCACATGGAGTCCCGCCACGCTCATGCTGGTTTCCACCGAGGCATCTACCGTACGAATCGCTCTAACCGATACAGGCATCCCGCTATTAGCCGCCACGACCACGCAGTTCAACAATGCGCCGGTTAGGATAGACATCATACCCACTTGTGAGTGGTTCCTCAGTGCGACTGCGATAATCACTGTCGCACTGAGGAACCACAGCCCCACGATCAAGTTGCGGTCAAGACCCAGTCCACCAGCATAGGGGAGCGCCACCGCCTGAGTAACAAGCGACAGGACAAATAGGGACTCCCACTTGATACGTATCTCTGAAAGCAGCGACACGCTCCCGCCAGCGGCCATTCCGACAGCCACAGCAAACACCAGAGCAACAAGGAGCGGCACTGTCTACTCCCTCATCAGACCTTGTTGTCCACGGCGAAGAACGCTCCCTCCGCCTGTACAGCAGCCTGACGGAAGGCGCGCTCGACTTCAGCCATTCGTGCATCTGAGAGGAAGCTGCTGAGATCGACCATTACACGGATGTCACGCTGCGTGTCCTCACCGTGAGCGAGATCATCGGCGCGACTGGCCGCCACGACCAAGTACGCTTTGAGTGCCTCCGCGGCAGATTCGGGATTGGCATGACCTTCAGAAACGCGAAGCACATCCAGTACCGGCTCAAGGAATCCCACGCCCTTGAGAATGCTCGCCGAATCGCGTTCTGCACCCTCATCCGCATTACTGCCGAAGACCGTCTCGCCTCCGACCTCGCCAAAATCATGAAGCAGGGCCGCGTAGGAGAGTTCCTCCAGGTCCTTGCCGCTGAGGCCACAATGTCTTCCAGCCTCCACTGCAAATCGTGCGACTCGATCTGAATGTCCTCTCTTGACCGGACTTCGAGCCTCAAGAGTCCGTACTAGAGCTGCGATGGTGGATTGGTGGGCCTTTCGGACGTCAAAAAGCATGCGGAATGCTTGGAGCGAAACGAGAAGCAAGATTGCAACGACTACGAGTCCCCAACCTCCCATTGAGGGATAGATAGTCACCGCGAGCAATGCAACCGAGAAGTTCGCAGCCAGGATCAGACCCTGAATCCCAGTTCCACCGAAAGCGAGTGGCAAGAGTGGAATAGCGTGAACACTGGCTGAGTACGCTTGGCCCAGTAGATAGTCCGCTAACACAACCGCAACGACCACCGCGTATGTCCGCCATATCGTGTCCAAAGGCTGTTCCAGCGGCATCTGAAGCGCCATCGCGAGACCCACTGAGAGAACCACCAGGCGTCGGGAGAACCACTCCAGAGCCGGTTCGACCTTCCGAACCCCCTGAGACAATAGCGCCGTCAAGAGACCTGGTACGAGGATTCCAGCTCCTGCCTCAAAGGGATTCAAGTAGACGGCGGCCACGGCAATGACCGGAGCTGACATCGACTTCAAGTCTCCCCGTGGTAGCTGGAGACTGAACAGATCAACTACGAGGAAGGCGATGGCGAACTGGGCAACCTGAATTACATCAAGCTTGGTCGAACCACCCTCGATCGTGTAGAGCATTATGGCAAGACCGAGCACGAATTCGAGCGCCACCACGAATTGGCTACGCTTCATCAGCATCGCCCACTCCTACAGGGCCGAGCCTGTCAAGGCCTTGTTGTCCGAGACAGGTGTTGATGAACACATCGACCACGCTGGAATCGAACTGGCTACCAACCTGCCGACGCAGTTCTGCGACGGCAGCTTCCTTCTCCAACGGACTCCGATACGGACGCTCAGAAGTCATAGCATCGTACGCATCGGCCACACTCAGTATCCGGGCATCCAGCGGTATGCGCGAACCTACCAGTCCGCGCACGTAACCGAGACCATCCACTCGCTCATGATGGTGAAGTACGGCTGGCGTCATATCTTTCAAGAACGGCACGGAGGCGATGATGTCTGCCGCTGTCTCCGGATGACGTCGCACCTCGTCCATCTCTGCTGATGTCAGCGACGTGTTCTTCTGTAGGATTGCGTGATCCACAGCGATCTTTCCGAGATCGTGCAGTAGAGCCGCCAGCTCTATCCGCTGGACTCGATCGGGGGGAAGACCCAGACCCTGCGCAATGTCTACCGCATATGAGGCAACTCGTTCTGAGTGACCGCGCGTATAAGCGTCCTTTGCCTCAATCACGGCTACCAGACTGCGCACCGTGTCGGCATACGTCTCGCGGATTCGCGCCGAGCTATGAAACACGGCCCGAGCTAGAAGCAGGGGTGCGATGAATAGTAGCGTTCCCAGGATTGCATGCACTTCGACTGCCTCCACCAGGGCGAGCCCCAAGAGTGCGAGCGCAAGCTGCGTCGACAAGTGCCAAGAGATGTTGGATCGCCAGATGAGCAGGAAGCCCCTGCCCTCCGACAACGAGATAGCCCCTGCAACGAGCATCGAGTTGATAACCAGGAACGCAGCAGCAAAACCCGCTGTAGCGAGAACGACCAACGGGTAGGAACTCGGAGGTAAGAACCCAACAACCCACGCTGGGCGCCCAACTCCCATGATCGCTTCAAAGATGTGCCCAGCCAAGAGCGCCGAGAGCCAGAGTTGGGCTGCATTGAAGACGATCCTCTCTGGCCCCTTTCTGGCCCTGACATCGCTGAGCGCCGAGGCAACGAGCGCGACAAGCGCCGCCGAGCTCGGACCAGACAGAATGAGAATCGCCACGAGCAACGGAAAGGAAATCGCGATAGTTCCGCCGCCAGGTAGCCTAACAGGTAGCATTGCCATGAGCAGCGTAACCCCTGACAGGACAGCTAGCGTGGAGTCGAATCTGATGGGCTGGAACGCGAAGGTCAGAGACAGGGATGTAGCGGCAGCGATGGACGTAGCAGCGACGTAAGCGTGAAGGCGGGTCGATGAGGTATTCATGCCCACCGACCCGCCTTCATTGATGATGGACCAGCCTGTGCAGGTTTCACTACCAGGAATGCCAGGCACCGCTGCCAAGCACGAGAGTGGCCAGCGAGGCGAGAACGATCAGCATGCGCTTCATGTTGAGAA
>CAYOSP010000019.1:0-23700 GCA_964406675.1 uncultured Eubacteriales bacterium
GGCCCTCGCGCAGGTCCTCGGCGACGATGCCGCGGATGAAGTCGCTGCGCTCGGGTGCCTCCGGCGCGGCGTTGGGTGCGGAGGCGTCGACGTCGGCGATGTCGGGGCTGGATGCGTCTTCGGTGCTCATGAGGCGCAGAATAACATGCGGGTCGGTCGACAGGTCGGTCGACAGGTCGGTCGACGGGTCGGTCGACAGGTCGGCCTCCTCGCACTGGGATCAGCTCCGCGTGGACGTGATCGGTGGTCCCGATGACGCCTGATTCCCGCCGAGGGCCCGAATCGCCTGTTCGACTTCCCAGCGATCGCCCCTGCTGCACCGCGCCCACGACCGCTCGCTCTCATCCAACTCGCGCAGGAAACCGAACCTGCTACGGACGGCGGTGACCCACGCGGAGATGTCGATCGGCTTCGTCAGGTAGCCGATGGCCTCCGGCTTGAACTCCTCCGCACGACGCTCGCGCAAGATCTCCTCCGGATCGAACGGCTTCTCGCCGAGCCCGTCATCGAGAACGTCGGTCCAAACCTTGAGCACGAGTAGCCGGCGAACCAACTCCTCGTCGAACGGCCGAGACGCCACCCACGCGAGATCGTACAGATCTCTAGCGAGACTGCTGCGGCGATACCGCGCGAGCTTCTCGGCAACGGTCTCCTCGATGCGCGCTACCGGGATCTCGGGCATCTCGAAGTCGTAGCGCGAGTGAATGGGGAGCGGGAGCACCGGCATGGGCTCGGCGGACAGCCAAAGCGCCCGCCGCCCCAGATCGAGCCGCGCGGGCACACCCACATCTCCGAACGGACTCGTGATCGTGAGCCGCACGCGCTGCGTGCCGTCGATCTCCTCGATCCCGAACCCAAATCGCCCGATCCAAGCCCCATCCAGCACGTCGACCAACAGTGCCGCGGAGTCCTCGTCCATCCCCGCGAGATCGAGATCCGTCGAGAAACGTCCCGCGTTGCCGGCCCAGAACTTCCGCAAGGCCGTGCCGCCCTTGAGCGCGATCCCGAGATCGAAGAGGCCTTCCCTGACGAGCACGTAGAGCACGTGATCCTGCGCGATGTCGATGATCGCGGGACCGCGTCCTCCGCGTCGGCCCTGGTAGTGCCTCGCGAGGTATCCCTCGGTGATCACGCGCTCGCGACCTCCAGCCCTGTGGAATCCACGACGTCGAACTCCCTGTCGTAGCGGCCCTTGACCGAACGGTCGCCGAGATAATGCGGACCCTTCCCTCGGGGCGCGCACGTCATGAGTCCCGCCGCGCGCTCGCCCGCTCCGGCGCGATGAAGCAGATACCCCGCACGCGCCCACGAACCCGTCGAACGACCCTCGAGTTCGCGAGCGAGAGCGTCCACGCCCACATCGTCCACCGCCCGGGGAAGCCAGTCGCCGGCGTTGGGCCAGTCGTGGTAGGCCGCGGGACGGGTGGCCATGAAAGCGATCAGGGTGACCGGGGCCCACACCGGCAGACCTTCGCGACCCAAGAGCGGGGTGCTCGGCTTCCATCGCACCAGACGCATCGCAGACAGCGACTTCGGGGAGCGCGCGTCCGGGGGAGCGCTCGCGCACTCCGGCTCGGGACGGCGAGCGGAGAGCCCCAGCATGTAGGCGGCCGATTCCGCCGCGACCGCATACGGCGCATCAGGATCTCTGGCGAGCACCGCACGCAGTTCGATGAGCGGATCACCCGAACCGATGGCGCCCGCACGGGCAGCGGGCGCGAACTCCCAGACACCCTTGGTCGCCAAAGGCAGCAGCCAGCCGCGCTCGCGCAGGCGCCGGACGACGACGTCGACCGGCCAGCCGACACCAGCTTGCTGGGCAAGATCACCGATCTGAGCAGTCGTGACCACTCTAGGCTGTTCGAGTTCGAGCAGCTCGAGCACCGGCGCAAGCGTCGGCGGCACGGTTCGCACTGTCATTACAGACACCTAACAAGTCGTAGACTGACAAGTAGAGTGTTGCACATGACAGTTCACTACTCAACTGTCCTAGCTGTACACCCGGTAGGATCGGTCACTCCAGCGACGCGGGATCGAAGTCCTCGGCGAACGGGTCGACGAAGGTGACGCCTCCCAGGCATGCGCTCGCGCGCCCGCTACTGCGAGCGCTCCCTCACCTCGGTCGAGATGTCGAGCCTGCGCACCGCCCGGATGCCGGGCCACATCGACACCGCGGTGACCAGGAACATCGAGAGCGCCGAGAGGATGAGCGAGCTCGGGTGCGTCTCGAGGTCGAAACTGAGCATGTCGCTCGTGTACGTCGACATCAGCCACGCGGCGGCACCGTAGGCCACCGCCGCACCCGGCACGATACCGACCGCGGTGAGCATCATGTTCTCGGCCAGTACGTACGCCCCGATCCGCCGGTGCGAGAGGCCGTTCGCCCGCATCGTCGCCATCTCGCCGGTGCGCTCCGCGAGGTTCACCGAGATCACGTTGAAGATGAGCGCGAGCGCGAGGATCCCGCTGAACACGAACATGATGCCGACGAGCAGGTAGAACAGCCCCATGTACTCCTGGATGAGGTCGTAGATCGCCTGTGCGTCGCTCACCGAGACGACCGCGTCGAGCGCGCCGATGTCGTCGATGACCGCCTCGCGGTCCACCCCGTCCTCGAAGACCGCCTGTACGAGAGAGACCCCCGGCTGGACGATCCGCGACTCCCACTCGGGGACTCCGGCGGCCGCGATCTCGTCCTCGAACAGCGCGCGGTCCACGTACGCCGGGCTCCCCATCGGGTCATCCACCACGTCCTGCACCGCCACCTCGAACGAGGCGTCGAGCCCCGGCAGCGACAGCGTGACCGTCTCGCCGATCTCGGCGCCGATCTCGTCGAGCACCGCCTCGCCGAGCAGCACGCCCGTCTCGGGCCCGCCGCCGTCGCGACTCACGAAGCCGTGCACGCGGGTATCGTCCTCGAACGCCCACAGCGTGGTGCCGTAGGCGCCCTCCGGACCCTTGACCGAGGCCTCGAGCGCCACGACCGGCTCGGCCCGGGCGACGCCCTCGACGCCCTCGATCGTCTCGAGGACGCCGTCGTCCACCGGGACGGCGGTCACGATGTCCGCGTCCTGCAGCTGGATCTCGGTGAAGTGGCGGTCCAGCAGGATGGTGACCGTGTCGACCATCCCCCACGCGGTGAACACGAGCGTCATCGCGAGCACGATGGCGATCACCACGGACAGACTCCGGCGCTTGCTCCTCCCGATGCTCCGCATCACCATGCGCGTCTGCACCGAGGCACGCCGCAGCGGCGGGAGGACGCGCTCGAGCAGACTGAGATGCCCGCGCGCCGGCGAGCCGTCCCCGCGGATCGCCTCCGCCGGCCGCAGCGAGACCGCGGCTCGCGCGGGTATCCACGCCGAGAGCACGCCCACACCTAGTCCGAACACGACGCCCACGATGGGCGTGATCGCGCGCAACTCGCGGATCGTGTCGGGGATGCCGAGCTCGGCGGTGTAGGCGGCGGTCATCGCCCAGCCGGCGGGCACGCCGAGCGCGATACCGAGCGCGGCGCCGATCACTCCGAGCCACACCCCGAACGAGAGGTAGTGACGCACCACCTGCGCCCGGTCGAACCCGTTGGCCCGCAGCGTGCCGATCACGCTGCGCTGCGAGTACACGAGGCGTGTCAGCAGCGTGTAGGCGGCCATCCCCGCCACCAGCAGGAACATCGCGGGGAAGAAGACCGACATCTGCTCGAAGCCGGTCACGTCGAGCTCGAGCGCCTTGTTCGACGGCTGGTCGGCCTGCGTGACGAAGTCCGACGCCCCGGCGGCGAGCGCCGCCCCGCGCACGCGGTCGTGCAGCGCTTCGCGGTCCTCGCCCTCGCCGTGCGAATCCTCGTACAGCACGAGCGTCTGCGGCACGACCCGCGTCGGGTCGACCTCGTCGAGCACCTCGGGCGCGACGAACACGACGCCGAACCGCTTGGGCGGCTCGAAGAACCGCTCGGTGCTGCGCGCCGGCCACAGGTACTCCGGCGAGACGGCCTCGCCGACCGCTTCGAGCTCGACGGCGCCGGTCGGCGAGAGCAGCTCGACGGTGTCGCCGATCGACATCCCGAACTGCTCCATCATGTGCGTCTCGACGACGCCCTCGCCCGCCGCGGTCAGGTACTCGCCCGCGATCACGTCGAGCCGGTCCACGCGGGACTGCTCGCCCTCGGGCACCGACACCACACGCCCGATGAACGTGTCGTCCCCGACCCGCATCGGCACGTCGGCCTGGCGGCGCTCGACGACCTCGGCGACCCCGTCGATCGCCTCGAGCTCGGAAGCGAGCCCCTCGCCCTGGCCGACGATCGTCGCGTCCGCGAAGGCGAGGCGGTCGTAGGTGCCCTGGTAGGAGGCGTTGAGGTTACGGTAGGCGTCGTAGGAGGCGGCGAACATCATCACGCCGAGCACGATGGTCACGAGCACCGCGACGAACTGCCGGCGCTGCTCCTTGATGTCGCGGCGCCGCTTGAGCGAGAGGCCCCTCAGGCGCGTGCGCCCCTTCATCGTCGGCCTCCGCTCACCACTCGAGCTCCTCGGGGTCGAGGGGCGAGTCGTTGGGCTCGTCGGCGACGAGCCGGCCGTCGAGAAGACGGAACACACGGTCCGCCATCCGCGCGATCACCGAGTTGTGCGTGACGAGCAGCACGGTGCGCTTGCCGCCCTCGGTGGTGTCGCGAAGGACACGCAGCACCTTGCGGCCGGTCTCGATGTCGAGCGCGCCGGTGGGCTCGTCGCAGAGCAGCAGCGGCGGCTCCTTGACGAGCGCGCGGGCGATCGACACCCGCTGGCGCTCACCCCCCGAGAGCCGGCTGGGGAAGTGCTCCACGCGCTCACCGAGGCCGACATCGGCGAGCGCGGAGCGGGCCCGCCCCTCGGCGTCCTCGCCGGTGAGCTCGGCGAGCAGCGCGACGTTCTCGAGCGCGGTGAGCGTGGGCACCAGGTTGAAGAACTGGAAGACGAACCCCACCGTGTCGAGCCGGTAGCGGGTCTGCGCGGTCTCGTCCATCCCGCTGCGTGCCGTGCCCATCACCTCGAGCGAACCGCTGGTCGTCGCGTCCAGCGCCCCGACCACGTTGAGCATCGTCGTCTTGCCCGAGCCGCTCGGCCCGAGCATCACCACGAACTCGCCCTGTGGGATGTCGAAGGTGATCTCGTCGAGCGCGTGCACGGCGGTCTCGCCGCTCCCGTACGTCTTGCAGAGCCCCCGCGCGCTCACGGCGGACGCGCGCCCCCCGGCGTCTCCCGCGGCGGCGGCGCCGCCGGGGTGCGTGCGGACTGTCGACGGCGCGTTCATCCGCGCTCCTCTCCTTGTGGTGCGTATCCTTCGTGCGACGATCCCTCGTGCGACGCCGGGTGCTGCGACGCCGGGTCCTGCGACCCCGGGTCCCCGGCGAACAGCTCGTACACCCGCTCGCCGAGCGCCTCGACGTCGAGCGCGCGACCCTCGGCCCCGAGCAGGGCGGCCTGGGCGGCGAGCCCGTCGAGGGCGGCCAGCAGGATGGTCGCGTCGAGCGCCGGGTCCGACGCGCCGCACTCGGCGAGCCACCTCGCGATCGGCGCCTCGAATCCGGCGAGCGACTCGGCGAGCTCCTCGCCGTCGTGCCCTTCGCGCACACGCTCGTCGATCACCTCGAGCGTCGTGCGCATCAGCCGCGTCGTCTCCGGACCGGAGGCGAGCGAGAAGTCGATGAGGCGCCTGAGCCGCGCCCGCGGATCGGCGATCGCGTCGAGCTCGGCGAACGCCTCGGCCCACATCTCGTCGAAGGCGAAGACGAGCGCCTCGCTCGCGAGCTGGATCTTCGACCCGAAGTGGTGGAAGAGTCCGCCCTTGGAGACGCCCGCGTGCTCGGCGATGCGGTCGATGCTCACCTTGTGGTACGAGTCGGCGAGCAGCAGCTCGATCGCCGCCTCGAGGATGCGTCGTCTCGTCTCGGTCACTCGTCGGACTCCCGCGTGGACGTCGGCCTCGCACCGACCGACTGGTCGGTCGGTCACCGGGACCGATGCTACCGCTGTCGTGCGGACGAGGTCAAGCGTCGGCGCCTCGGATGCCGATACTCCGGATATGGGTACCGCGCTCGCATACGCCGCGCTGGTCGGCTGCACCGCCTGGTTCGTGAGGGCGGGGCTGCTCGCCACGCACCTCGCTCGCCTGCATCGCGTGGCCGAGCGCGCGCCGGCACGACGCCCACCGGCGCAAAGGGACGAGTGGCCGCGGGTCTCCACCATCGTGCCCGCCAAGGACGAGGAGCGCGCCGTCGGCCCGGCGTTGCGCTCACGGCTCGACGACGACTACCCCGACCTCGAAATCGTCGTGGTGGACGACCGCTCGACCGACGCGACCGCCGAACGCGTCGCGGAGGTCGCGGCGTCCGACGACCGTGTCACCCTCGTGCGGATCGACACGCTCCCGGACGGCTGGCTCGGCAAGACGCATGCGCTCGCCCGCGGGATCGAGCGGGCGGACGGCGAGTGGCTGCTCGTCAGCGACGCGGACATCGGACTGGCACCGGGCGGCTTGCGCAAGGCCGTCGACCACTGCGAGACCGATGGGCTCGACTTCCTCGCGCTCGTGCCCGAGTTCCGCTCGCACTCGTCCGCGGTGGACGTCGTGTGGACCGTGCTCATGCGCACGCTCGGCACGCTGATCGACCCCGCGGCGGTGCGTGACCCCGAGGCGCGGACCGCGATGGGGTCGGGGGGCTTCATGCTCGTGCGCCGCTCGGCTCTCGAGCGCACGCCCGGCTACGAACACCTGCGCATGGAGACGACCGACGACGTCGCGCTCGGCGCGATGATGAAGCGCTCCGGGGCGCGCTGCGACTTCGCCGACGGGCGAGGCATCGCCCGGGTGAGCATCTACGACGACCTCGGCGGGTTCTTCCGTGGCGTGGAGAAGAACGGCGGCGCGCTCGTGCACGCCCCGCTCGCGGGCGTGGTCGGCTTCGTCGTGCTCGCGGCGTACTTCGAGACCGCCCCGCTGCTTGCGCTCGCAAGCGGCGTCGGGTGGGCGAGGTGGATGGGGGCGGCATCAGGCCTCGTCGCCACGCTGTCGGCTGTGGCGTCACTGCGGCGCAACACGGGGATGGTCCTGCCCGCGCTGTTGTGGCCGGTGGGCTCGGCACTCCTCGGAGCGGCGATACTGCGCTCTGCGTGGCTGCTGCACCGAAGGGGCGGTGTCGTCTGGCGCGACACGTTCTATCCTCGCGAGCAGCTTCTCGAGGGACAGCGGTTCAGGATCGTCTGAGCGCCCCGTGCCTCCATGGCGCCACCGGCCCGCACTCCGACCTAGAACCCGCCGTTGCCGATCATCGTCAAGAGCCCGCCGGCGAAGATCAGAGAGAGCACGGTCCCGATCACGCCGACGATGATCCCGATGATCAGGTTCGCCACGAACTGGTGTCCCCACACCGCGAACGCGCGCTTCATGAACGACGGAGCGACGATCGACGTGTTCGGCAACCGCGACTCGAGCGCCCGCACGCGCGCGTCGAGCGCCGTCACGTATGCCATCGGGTCCGCCTGTCCGCCGTAGGGCTGCTGCTGCCCGTGGGGCTGCTGGTACTGCTGCATGGAGCCTCCCTGATCCGCTGTGACGACCGCGTCCAGGGTACTACCTAGAAGGATCGATCACCCGCGGTCACCGTCGGCCACCGTCGATGACCGGGTCAGGTCGAGCTCTCCGGGCTCGCATCCGCCCGGGTCGTGACCATCGAGATCCGGCACGACGAGGGTGAACGTGGCGCCCTCGCCCTCCCTGCTCCGCAACTCGATGTCCCCGCAGAGCATCCTGGCCCGCGTGCGGGCGAGAGCCAATCCGAGTCCCACGCCCTTGGACTTCGCCGTCTCCGGCATGTCGAGTTGGATGAACGGTTCGAACACCCTGTCCCGGTCCTCCTCCGGGATGCCGGGCCCGGTGTCCTCGACCGAGAACTGACACGGCCCGCCCTCGGGACACTCGAACCTCAGGCGGACCCGCCCGTGCTCCGTGAACTTGACCGCGTTGGAGAGCAGGGTGAGCAGGATGCGCTCGATCTTGGCGCGATCGGACAGGATCCGGTCGCCCTCCGTCTGGAGATCGACGTCCAGGTCCAGACCCTTCTCGTCGGCAACCGGGCGGACCCGCGCAGCCACGTCACGGGCCACCTCAGCCGGATCGAGGCGCTCGAGTTCGAGCGCCACCGTGCCGTCGTCCAGGGTCCCGAGGTCGAGGACCCGCTCGACGAGCCCGAGCAGCTGCCCGCCGGACTCCCGGATCGTCCTCACCTGCCTGAGTTGTTCCTCGTTCAGTGGACCGGGCATGCCGTCCGCGAGGATGCCGGCGAACCCGATGATCGAGTTCAGCGGCGTGCGCATCTCATGACTCATGCCCGAGACGAAACGGCGCTGGACGTCGGTGGCGCGCTCGAGACGGTCGTTCGCCCGCACCAGTTCACGGTTGACCGCCGCGAGTCGCTCGTTGGCGCGGGTGAATTGCGCCGTACGCTCGGCCACGGTCTCCTCGAGACGCCGGCGCCGGTCCTCGAGCTCCGCCTCCACCGCCTTCCGGCGCTCGACCTCCCGCCGCGCGAGCTCGAGGTGCGCCTTGGTGCGCGCCATCTCGAGGAAGATCGCCAGCACCGGCCGGTTCGCGATCTCCTCGTGATTGCGGCGGCTCTGCCAGGTCAGGTACACCCACAGCAACGGGCTCGCGAACAGCGCGACGAGGAACCGGCTCGCCAGGGTGCCGCCCATGATGCCCAGGTAGGCCTCCGTGCCCGCGAAGGCGCCGGTCGAGAACAGCACGACGTCGAGGGTCATGACGCCGAGCAGGGTGAGGAACACGCGCGTCCACATGCGCAACCGAAGCCCCGGCCTGCCGACGGATTCCCACACCACGGCGAGGAACACGAGGTCGGCCACCGTGGTCAGCACCGACGCCGCGTTGATCCTCAGACTCGGTGTCGGGATGAGCACGGTCGACCCGGCTAGACCGGACGCCTGCAGGTGGATGAGGGCGGCTACGAGCGGCACCAGAGCGGAGACGCCCGCCACCGTGAGGATGGCCGTGCGCGTGGGCGCGGGGCCGTCGAACACGTACACGACGAACACACCCAGGAGCAGCGAGGTATAGAAGACGGTCGAGCCCACCATGAAGGTCAGGTCTCCGACCTCGACGGCGAGCCCCGCGTCGGTGACCCAGGACATGACCGCGGTGAGCCCGCCGAGCAGCGCGTAGAACGGGCCGAGACCCACGCGGCGTCGCAAGGAGTGCACGCCGAGCACGAGCCCGTAGACGGCGAGCGCCTCCGCGGCGAGTATGAGCATGCCCCTGTCCATGGTCTCCCGTCTCACACCGTTGTAGCTGAAGATGATCGTCCATCACATATAGCGACCGCTCATCCCCAGAACCTAACCGTTCGGCACGTCGCATTCTTCGACGAGGTGAAGATGTGTCCGTCCCGGGCGTCGTGACCCCGGTCACGGACCCGGGCGTCCACACGTCCGATACACTGGTCGGCGGTCGCCCGTGCGGCCGCGCATCCGTCGGCTCACACGATGAGGACCGGGGGGATCCACCGTGCCACGCACACAGGCCCGTCGCTGGGCCGTCACGATCGTCTGCGCGCTCGCTCTGAGTGCGATACCGCTGCTCTCGGCGGTGGCGGTCACCGAACCGGAGGACGACTTCTGGTCCGGTCCGCTCGTCGAGGACGCCGGGGACCAGACCGCTCCCGCCATCGACGCAGGGGTGGTGGTGTGGAAGGACGCCTCGCCGGCGACACCGGTCATCCGTTCCGCCGACCTGGCTGACGACACGGAGCGCGACATCTACACGAGCGGCGACTCCCACTACCCCGACATCTCGGGCGACTTCGTCGTGTGGGAAGAGTACTCGGCCGACCTCAACGGGGACATCCGGCTGCGCGACCTGTCCGGCGCGCTGCACTCCGGCACATCATTCGTGGTCGCGGACGGCCTCGATCCTCAGACGGCACCCGCCGTCCACGGCGACGTCGTCGTCTGGGAGCGGTGGTCCTCGGCCACCTCCTCCGACATCCGCCTGCGCGATCTCGGCGCCGACACGACCATGACCGTGTGCGACGCGACCGGCGACCAGACCGAGCCCGACGTGTACGGCGACATCGTCGTGTGGCAGGACGAGCGCGGCGCCGACGCCGACATCTACATGTACGACCTCGCCACGGACACGGAATCCGCGGTCTGCACGGCGACCGGCGACCAGGTCGCCCCCTCGATCCACGGTGACGTGATCGCATGGGGCGACGCGCGCGACGCCGGTGACAGCGGCTATGACGTCTACATGTACGACCTCTCGACCGGCACCGAGTCCGCGGTGTGCACGGCGACCGGGGATCAGGCGGCCCCGTGGCAGTCCCCGGTCGACGTGTCCGGTGACCTGATCGTGTGGGAGGACTCGCGCGGCGACACCGACGACGTCTACGCGTACGACCTCGCCACCGGCGAGGAACGCACGGTCTGCACCGAGTCGACGGCCCATCAGGAGGCGCCGGCCACCGACGGCACCACGGTCGTGTTCACCGACGAGCGAAACCGCGACACCAGCGGCCGCGACGTCTACCGCGGCGTCGTGGACACCACCGCGCCGACGACGACGTCGGACGTGAAGGCGACCTACGCCGGCGAGGCGGTCATCACGCTCTCCGCCGAGGACGAGCCGTACGGCTCGGGCGTGTACAAGACCTACTACAAGGTCGACCATGTCGGCGCCTGGTACGACGGTCCGTTCACCGCGGACCAGCCGGGCGAGTTCACCATCGACCGCCCCGGCGAGCACACGCTGCGGTACAAGACGTACGACAACGCGGGCAACCGCGAGGACTACCACGTCGAGCACTTCTCGGTCACCTCGGTCGACACCGAGTACACGGAGATCGAGGGCCCCGACCGCTACGACACGGCGATCGCCTCGGCGAAGGAGGCCTTCCCGAACGGCGCCGACTGCGTGGTCATCGCCACGGGCGTGAACTGGCCCGACGCGCTCGGCGGCGCAGCGCTCGCGAGCGCGAAGCACGCGCCCATCCTGCTCACCACACCCGATGCCCTGCCCGCGAACGTGCTCGCCGAGATCGACCGGCTCGGGGCTGACGAGGCGATCATCCTCGGCGGCGAGGGCGCGGTCTCGGCCGAGGTGGAGGCGGCGCTCGAGGCGAAGCTCGGCGGCACCGAGGCGGCGGGGGTCGCCGGCGCCGACGTCAGCGGCGCACCGAGCACGGAGCCCGCTGAGGACCCGGTCACGCGCATCGGCGGCGCGAACCGCTACGAGACCGCCGACCTCGTCGCGAAGGCGACCTACGAGGCGATGGGCTACTCGCCGTACAAGGTCCTCGTGGCGACCGGCGACGACTTCCCCGACGCGCTCGGCGCGAGCCCGCTCGCGGCGCTCGGGCCGTGGCCGATCGTGCTCGCTCCGGAGGAGGGCATGACCGCCGGGACGAAGCAGACCGTAGACGAGATCGGCTCCGGCTACGGCGTCATCCTCGGAGGCGAGGGCGCGGTATCCACTACGGTAGAGGATGAGCTCCTCGAGATGTTCGGCGAAGGCAAGGTGCGGCGGCTCGCGGGGGACACCCGCTACGAGACCTCCATCGCCTGTGCCGAGTTCGGTGTGGCGCACGGCCTGTTCTGGGACGGCGTGGCGATCTCGACCGGGGCGAACTTCCCCGACGCGCTCGCCGGCGGCATCCTGCAGGGCGAGGCCGGCTCGGTCCTGCTGCTCACACCGGGCGACTCTCTGCACCCCAGCGTCGCGCAGACGCTGACGGAGCAGCGCGACTGGATCGGCAACGTCACGTACCTCGGCGGGACCGGAGCGGTGTCGCAGGCGGTGCGTGATGAGGTGGCGCAGCTGCTGAAGTAGCGCCGGGGCGGACGGCGGCGATCAGCCCGGCTCCTCGGACTGCGGGACGACGAGCGAGCCCTCCGCTTCCGGCGCGCCCGCGCCGACCCGCATCCGCACGCGGGTCTGCTCGCCCACGCGCCACACCTCGACGAGGACCTCCGTACCGGCGCCGTCACGGTAGTAGCGGCGGACGAAGGTGCCCGACGACGTGAGCGTGTCGGAGAGGTCGCGCCACTCGCCGGCATCGAACGCCTCCTCGTACCAGGTGACCACCGCCCGCTCGATGGCCGGGGCGCGGAGCTCGAACGTCCACCCGGCGGTTCCGGGACCACCCGTCTCCGTCACGCCGGCCACCGCCCCCTCGAGTACCGGCACGTGCGGGGGCAGCCCCGCCGGCAGGACGCTCCTCCTGCGCTCCTCGTCCATCGCCTCCACGTCGAGGTGCGCCGGCCTGCCGAACATGTCGACGATCTCGTGCACCGTCCGGCGACGCTGCTCGACGCCGTCCATCGAAGCGGTGCGGTCGCCGACCTGCTTGCCGTACGAACCGAACTGCGAATGGTTCGCGCCCTCCAGCACGACGAAGCGCGAGTCCTCCGGCAGGCGCGCGCGTCCTTCCTCGACGTCGGCCGGATCGAGGACCCCGTCCATGTCCCCGCGCACGGACAGGACGCTGAGACCACTGTCGGCCAGGTCGGCGCCGCTCGGCGCGTAGGCCGCGAGCAGGACGAGCCCTTCGACCGCCTCCGGCGCGTCCTCGGCCCACGACGCCGCCATGGCGCCGCCGAGCGAATGGCCGCCCACCACCCAGCGGTCGAGTTCGGCATGACCGTCGATCACCCTGCCGGCGGCTCCGGGGGCGAAGACCGCGAGGTTCAGGGGCGCGTCGATCACCGCCACCAGGTAGCCCTCCTCCGCGAGCCTCCGAGCGAGCGGGGCGTACGAACGCGGATCGATGCGTCCGCCGGGGTAGAAGACGATCCCGGTCTCGGGCGTCACGTCGTCGGGCGCGAAGTCCCAGCCGTAGCCGACCCTTCGCACGACGACGCCCTCTCCGCTCTCGAGCGCGTCCTCCGCCCTCGGTGCGGGTCCGAGCGGGGTGAACGCCCAGAGCAGGAAGCCGAGAAGGGGGAGGACCACCAGCGGCGAGATCCACAGGAGTATCCGCTTCCAGCGTCCCGCGCGCCGCTTCGCCACCTCGCGTCCCTCCCTTCGCGTCGCGGGTCGGCATCCCGCGACCACCGGCATCGACTCCGACCGACACCGGCACCGCCACCGACTCCGCCACCGACTCCGCCACCGACTCCGCCCCGAGTGTAAACGTTCACGCCCGTCGTCCCGACGAGCACGACGCGACGAGCACGAACGAACGCGACGAGCACGAACGAACGGCGGCCCCGAGGGACCGCCGCTGGGATCGCTATGGCGGAGAGTCAGGGATTCGAACCCTGGGTACCGGGTAACGGCACACACGATTTCCAGTCGTGCCCCTTAAGCCACTCGGGCAACTCTCCGCATGGGATGGTCCGGGACCGGCCCGGACAGCACACGCGAATATAGCAGGTGAACCATACCGTAGCAATCGACCTGCCGTGGTGCTGGGACCCTCAGGCCAGTCGCCGGACGTTGCGCGCGGCCGCGGCGGCCAGGTCCTTGCCCACGACGAGGCCCAGCTGTCTCTCCAGGTTCTCGGAGAGCGGGCCGAGGTCCGAACGATCGAGGGTATCGGGCGTCTTGCCCAGGCGTTTCGCCTCGAGTTCCACCGACACGGAGGCGAGCACGGTCCCCACGATGGGCGTGAGCGTCTCCTCGATGCGCTCGCCGAGCAGGCTCACGTCAGTCCTCGCCGCCCGCGTCGTCCGCGACGGCTTCGCCGCCCGCGCCTGCTTCGCCGCCCGCGCCACCCTCGTCACCGTGCATCCGGCGCAGCGTCTCGGACGCGTCGCCCATGAAACGGTTCAACGCGTCGCGCACCCGCCAGAAGTAGACCGCGGAGAACACCATCGAGGCGACGACGAGCAGGTCGGCGCCCATGCGTGCCTGATCCGCCGATACCTCCGTGGGCAGGAAGCGGACGACCCATCCGACGAGGACCGCGGCCACCAGCGCGAGCACGGCCGCCACCACCCAGCTGATGTACTCGGCGATGGCCGCGCCGTCGGCGGTGCGTTTGAGCAGCACGACCACCACGAGCAGCACGGCGCCCACCACGAGCGAGACGATCCCGACGCCCAGCGACAGCGTCTCGGGCACCTCGCCCTGCGCCGCGTGCGCGGGGGTGGCGACGAGGGCGATCATGAGAGCGGAAGCGATGGTGCGCAGCGCGCGCATGCGTGACTCCTCTGGACGGTGACGGCTTCGAACGGCCCCGGCGGCGACCCTCGACGGCCGCGACCACGAACGGCTGACCTACCTACATGTATCGGAGTGCCCGTTCCGGCGCTTGACGGGACCGTCGCGTGCGTCACACCCGTCGGACGAGCGGGGTCGGCACCTCGGACGAGCCGGATCAGCGGACTCAGCCGCCTCAGCCGGCTCCGCCGCCGCCTCCTCCCCCGCCTCCTCCACCGCCGCCGGAGAAGCCTCCCCCTCCGCCGGACGAGCTCGACATCTGACTGTTGGCGACGGAGGCCGCGGAGACCATCCCGCCCCTCACCGCCGAGACCGGCGACATCCCGCCGTGGACGGGGTAGGCCATCCAGTACGCCGAGCGTATCCTCGGATCCTCGAGGATCTCGGGCGCGACGACCTTGAGCGATTCGATGACCTGGTCGGCGATGCCGAAGACGACCGCCAGCACCAGGAAATGCTCCCACAGCACGACCGACGTGGGCGGCTTCTCCTGCATGCGACCGAAATCGAGCATGTAGTCGCGCAACGCCTCGTACTTCGCGTACAGCTCGTTGGCCTCGCGCGTGCGACGCTTCATGAAGCCGGAGAGGACGAAGCACGCTATGGCCACCCCGATGCCCCAGAGGATGAACGGCCACCCGGAGTCGGTGAGGATGAGGGGCAGGAATCCCGCGCCGCCCGCCAGCGCGCCGAGCGTGCCCGCCAGGCCCATCTTGCCGGCGGCGCCCTTCTCGAGGAAGCCGCGGCGCTTCGAATCCTCGGCGACCTTGCTCCGCCACGCCTTGAGTCCCTTCGTGAACGTCTCGGGCCGCTCCTTCGCGGCGTCCTGCAGCCAGGATATCGTGAAGGAGTCCGCTCCTCCCGCCATGGTGTCGAACAGATGCGACACCAGATCGCGCTCGATGGCGTCCGCCTCGTTGTACCTCTCGCGCACGCGGTAGATGCGATACGTCTGCTCGCTCTTGCTCCCCAGCAGCCCCTTCTTCTCGATCGTCTCGGGCTGGACGTTGAGGATCCCGCGGTTGGTGAGGTCCATGATGGTCGCGGCGATGTCGTCGTCGGAGGGCTCGCCCATCCGCCACAGGCTCCCGACCGTATACGGCTTGAGCTCGGCCGGAAGCTCCCGGTAATACTGCCCTTGGAACTCCGGCTCATACTCCTTGCCGTGGCGGAAGAACATGACGAGCACCACGACGAGCGCTGCGAGCGGGACGAGCGCGGCCGGCAGGTAGGAGACGCCGACGAGGATCCTGGCGCGGGTCCGGGCGGCGTTCGCCTCGTCGGCCCACCGCGCCTCCTCGGCGAGGATCTCGTCGAGCTTCGCCTCGTCGATCATAGGTGCCCCGGGCACCGCGCTCTCGGGGAAGAGCACACGCGCCTCGAGGAAGGTGTTCGCGGGCAGCAGGTCGGCCTGGAGGTCGACCGTGGCGTCCTCGCCGATGCTCACGGTACCGGCGAGCATCGGCTCCTCGCCGCGCAGCGCGTGGCCCCAGGCCCGGACCTCGTCCGCCACGACCGCCTCGGGAAGCGCGATCCGCAGGTCGACGTCCTCGGCGCGCACGTCCCAGCCGTCGCCGACGAACTGCCAGTACAGCTCGGCGGTGTCCTGCCGGCGCACCACCGCCGGGACCACCCGGTACTCGAGCGTGAGCGGCAGCTCCTCGTCCGCGGCGCGGAAGAACGCGCGGACCTCCACGTAGCTCCCGTAGTCGGAGACCTGGAAGGTGCCGGGCGGGCGCGAGGTCTGCGCGTTCGGATCGGTCGTGGGCTGGTATGCGCCGTCCGGACCCTCGAGCGAGTAGACCTCGATGTCGACCGGTCGCCCGAGCGAGTCCTGCTTCTCGAACTCCCAGTACGCGAAGGTGTAGTCGCCGTCGAAGTCGAACGTGCGCGTCTCGACGACCCGCACCCCGCCGTCGGGCTCGACGGCCGCCTCGATGTCGAGGTCGGAGACGTGATAGGACTTCGCGAGCGCCACCCCGGGCGCCAGCGTCGTGAGGAAGCTGAGCAGGGCGGCCGTCGCGAGCAGCCGCAGGATGCGCCGCTTCACCGTCAGCCCGTCGTGGAGCCGGCCCTGAGCTCTTGGAAGAATCCCTTGAGGAGTTCGGAGCTCTCGTCCGAGAGGACGTCGGGTATCACGTCGAAGCGGTGGTTGAGCCTCTCGTCTGACGAGAGGTCGAACAGGCTGCCGACCGCTCCCGCCTTGGGATCGCGAGCCCCGTACACGAGCCGCTCGACCCGCGCGTTCACCAGCGCGCCGGCGCACATCGCGCACGGCTCCAGCGTCACGTAGACGGTGCAGTCCGAGAGCCGCCAGCGCCCCAGCCGGTCCGCGGCCTCACGGATGGCGAGCAGTTCTGCGTGCGCGGTGGGATCGTCGGCGCTCTCCCTGTGATTGTGAGCGCGAGCGACCACCGCCCCCTCGCAGACCACCACGGCGCCGACCGGCGTCTCGCCTTCGGCGGCGGCCTGTCGGGCCTCCTCCAGAGCCATGCCCATGAACGCACGATGCGCTTCCAAGTGGCGCCCCTCCACATCGGTTCTCGACTGGGTCCGATTCTAACAGGGAAGCGCCGACGCTCGCCGCGCCCGATTCCGCCCCCGGCACGACGCGTGCTACACTTCCGCCCGTCACCTGGAGGGATGGCAGAGTCCGGCTTATCGCGACGGTCTTGAAAACCGTTGACCCGCAAGGGTCCGGGGGTTCGAATCCCCCTCCCTCCGCCACATGCCTACCTGCCGCCTGGTCGAGAATGGCGGCTTAGCGGGTTGCAGCGACTTCGGGTTCGTCCCTCACATCAGCCCGGGCTCCCCACGCTCCCAAGCGAACGATCCGAAGGTGCAAGGATGGCGAGCCCGCTGATCACGACATGGGCGGGACGACGATCCTAGTATCCAGCGCTCACGTGCTACGAGACCCAGGACGATCCAGATATCGCCTAACCGCCGCGCCCGCTTCCGGTACCTTGACGCTCGCGGCCTCCCACACGATATCGAGATCTACACCGAAGTACTCGTGGATGAGGATATCGCGCATGCCCGCCACCTTGCGCCAGTCGACAGCCGGCATGGCCTCCTTCACGTCTTCAGGAAGCTTCTTCGCCGCTTCACCGATGACAAGCAGGTTCTTCATCACCGCGTCTTGAACCATCGTGTCCGTGATGAAGCGCTCGCGGTCAAACCCCTCGATGTATGCGGCGACACGTCTGCCGGCGTCGAGGATGTCTTCGAGGTAGACGAGTGATTCACGCGACATAGCGCGCCTCTTCCAACACGCGTTCACGGAGCGCCGGCTTCAGTGTGTGCGTCATGACGAGGTCCACCGGACGACCCAGCATGTCCTCGAGGTGGAACTTGAGGTCCATGTAGGTGTCGAAGCTAGGGTGAGCGAACTCGACGAGCACATCCACATCGCTCGTCTCGCCGGCCTCCTCGCGTGCCGCCGATCCGAACACGGCCAGTCTTCGTACACCGAAGCGGACCAAGAGACGCTCCGCCTCGCCCTGCAGCCTCCCCATGATGTCACTCTCGGCATCCATCTCGATCACCAACCCCGATTCTGTCGCGATTCACGACCGCCGCCCGGTCGACGAGTCCAGATCGCCTTGAGCTCCCCGCCCGTCATCCCAAGTGGCCCGCATCGTCGGCGGCTCCTCGCAGGCGTGCTTCAGACGATACCGTAAGTCGGCGCCCCGAACACCGCCGTTGAGCCGAGCAGAGCATCCCCAGATTCCAGTCGCCCCCGACGACACGGATCACGCTCCCGATCCTTACTGGGGAGAAGAACGGCGTGAACGCCGATCTTGCCGCTCGCATTTGCGGACCGCTCAGGGGGATACACTCGTTGAGACTCTGCGGCCAAGGAGCGACATGGACGACATCATCCGCGTGACCGGCTGGAGCGCCCTGATCGTGCTCGCCTACATGACGACCTGGTTCGTCGTCGGCCTCGCCGCCCGACGCAACGACGTGGCAGACGTGGCCTGGGGGCTCGGGTTCGTGGTGATCGCCTGGTCGGCGCCGGCGATCGGCGCCGGATACGACGCGCGCAGCCTGCTGCTCGCCGCCCTCGTCACCGTCTGGGGCGTGCGCCTCGCCGCCCACATCCGTGCCCGCAACAAGGGCCGCGGAGAGGACTTCCGCTACAAGCAGTGGCGTGAGGACTGGGGCGAGCACTTCGTCGTTCGCGCCTACCTGCAGGTCTATCTGCTCCAGGGCTTCTTCATGCTGGTGATCTCGACGCCCGTGCTCTTCACCGCTGCGGCGCCCGACCCGGCGTCGGGCGCGCTCGCCCGGTGGCTCGGCGCACTGGGCGTACCCACTGCGGGACTGTCCGGCATCGACGGTATCGGCCGGCTCGCGCTCCTCGGCGCGGTGATCTGGGCCTACGGCTTCATGTGGGAGGCGGTGGGCGACTACCAGCTCCTGCGCTTCATGAGGGACCCGGAGCGCCACGGGATCATGACCGAGGGCGTGTGGCGATACACCCGCCACCCCAACTACTTCGGCGAGACGATGCAGTGGTGGGGCATCTGGCTCGTCGCCGCTCCCGTCGAGTACGGATGGCTCGCCGTCATCGGCCCGGTCACGATCACGTTCCTGCTGCTGAAGGTCTCGGGCGTGCCGAAGCTGGAGGAGAAGTACGCCGGCCGGCCCGAATGGGAGGCCTACAAGGAGCGGACGAGCAAGTTCGTCCCGCTGCCGCCGAGGTCCGTCTGAGGGACGCGGCCGCCCCTCGGCACCGCCTTCGCTGCATGGAGGGACGGGAGGCCTCGCCGGAACGCTCGTGCCGCGTTGACACCCCGGACCGGCGCCCATACCCTCTACCAGCACGGGACTCCCGCTCCTCGCGGAGGATCCTCGAAGAGGCGCTTCGGAGGGCGGCCCTGCGGACGGAGAGGTGGCCGAGTCGGTTTAAGGCGCTCGCCTGCTAAGCGAGTAAGGGGGTGAAACCCCCTTCGAGGGTTCGAATCCCTCCCTCTCCGCCATTTGACACTCGACCTGCCGGCTGGCAGGATACTCTGGCCTCACGAGCCCCCGAAGCGACACCGGGGAGAGGCCGGATACGCGCCCTTACCTCAGATGGATAGAGGGCCTGACTACGAATCAGGACGTCGCAGGTTCGAGTCCTGCAGGGCGCGCCACATGAAGCAGAGGAGGACGCCTCGCGAACCGCGGGGCGTCTTCTTGCGTCTCCAGGAGGTGTGCCCGCGCCGGCCAGGCGCGCGGGCCCGGTCGAGAGGAGACGTGATCCCATGCGGGGGCGGACGGACGCGGAGACGACGGGGACGACGAGCGCGAGAGCGGCCGCGCGAACGGCCACGGGAACGAGAGCGAGGGACCTCGCGAGAACGAGAGCGGTCACGGCGGTGATCGCGGCGGGCCTGCTGGCGACGCTCCTGATAGCGAGCACGGGCTGCGCCGAGGAAGGCGGTACGGTCGCCGGCGCACAGACCGCGCCGGACGCCGCATCCGCCGCTCAGCCGCTCGACACGGTCACTGCGGGAGGCACCGGACAGGCCGCGGCGACGCCCGACCAGGTGTCGATGTCGTTCGGCGTGCGCGTGCAGGCGCAAGACGCCCAGGAGGCGCTCGACCAGGCGGGCGAGCGGTCGAAGGCGGTCGTGGCGGCGCTGAAGGAAGCGGGCGCCGACGACGAGGACATCCAGACGCAGTGGACGAACCTGATGCCGCGCTACGGGCGGGACAGTTCGGACATCACCGGCTACGAGGCGTCGGTGATGGTGAGCGTGAGCCGGCAGGGCGTTGACGACGTCGGCGCGCTCATCGAGTCGGCGATGGACGCCGGAGCCAACGAGATGAACGGCCCGGCCTTCACCCTGAGCGACGATTCCATGGTGGCCGATGAGGCGATCGCGGACGCGGTCGCCGACGCGCGTCGTCGCGCCGAGGCGATGGCGCAGGCGGCCGGGCGCTCGTTGGGCGAGGTGCGGCTCGTCGCCGAGACCGGCATCGAGCAGCCGGAGATGTATCGCAGCCGCCACCCGTACAACTACAGCTTCGCCGACGGGGGCGCGCTGGAAGCGATGCCGATCGAGCCGGGCCGTCTCGACGTGACGGCGCGCGTCACCGTGGTCTTCGACCTCGACTGAGGCGGCGTACGACCCGAGGACGCACGGCCTCGGACAAGGTGTGCGCAGCGGACCGGAACCTCCCCGACGCCTTTGCGGTAGCATCGCATCGGGGAGGTGATCCCTGTCCGTACCGTCATAGGGGTCATGGGCGGCGGCGTCGCCGACGCGGCCGTCACCGAACAAGCGTATCGGCTCGGTGGACTCATCGCCGAGCACGGCTGGGTGCTGCTCAACGGCGGGCGTGACTGCGGCGTGATGGACGCTTCGGCCCGCGGCGCACGCGAGGCCGGGGGCCTCGTGGTGGGGGTACTGCCGGACGACGACCTCGAGCGGGCCTCGGAGCACCTCGACATCCCCATCCTCACGGGCATGGGGCACGGGCGGAACTACGTGAACGTCCTGTCGAGCCGAGTCGTCGTCGCGCTCCCGGGCAAGGTCGGCACGCTCTCGGAGGTGGCGCTCGCGCTGGCCGCGCGTCGGCCGGTCGTCCTCCTGGGAATGGACGGCGGCGGCGCGCTCGGGGTCGGCATGCTCGGGGTCGGCACGCTGGACGACTTCCGCGGCGAGGGACTGCTCTTCGATGCCGCGACCCCGGAGGAGGCGGTCGCGCTGGTCGAGCGGCTCCTCGCCACCGGAGACGACCGCGGCGCGGCACGAGCGGGGGGACGGGCGTGAGCGCCCGGAAGAGCTCCCGCCGCGGCAAGGACACGCGACGCGGGAAGAAGGCGAAGTCACCGCTCAAGTCGTACGACTCGGCGAAGCGCTGGAAGACCGGGGGCCAGGGCCTCCGGCCGATGTCGAGTGCCGCCGGCGGAGAGCGCATCAAGCGCAACAAGGACATCTTCACGGGACGGCGCAAGCGCCAGGCCGCCCGCACCCGCCGCCGCCTGCTGCTCACACTCCTGCTGATCGCCGTGGTGGTCGCGCTCGCCGTGTGGTGGTGGATGTCCCGTCCCGCCGAGGCGCAGGTCACCCTCTACCCGGAGGATGCGGCCATCTCCTTCCTGGACCACGAATGGCGAGGCTCGGTAGCCACCTCCGGCATCGAGCCGGGCACGTACCGGCTCACCGCGGACCGCCCCGGCTTCGAGCCGCTGGACACGCGGATCACCCTGGAGCGCGGGGAGCACCGGGAGCTGTCGTTCTCGCTCGAGCCGCGAGCGATCCCCGTCACCCTCACCGCCCATCCGAGCGAGGGCACGTTCTCGCTCACCGCCTCGGACGGTGAGACCCGGCAGGGCGCGCTCCCTTTCTCGGGTGAGCTCCCCGCCGGACCGCTGGAGCTGCGGCTCGTCGCGCCCGGCCACGATCCCTACACCGGATCGTTCTTCCTGGACTCGCCCACCACGGTCGAGCGCCGGCTCGACCCGGAGGGCCAGCTCGTCTCGTGCGAGTGGGTGGCGGGGTGCGGCCCCGCGCCCAAGGGGGTCGCGATCAGCCCCGACGGCGCCGAGGTCTGGACCTCCCTGCTCGGCGGGCCGCCCTCGGTGCAGGTGCTCGACGCGGCGACCGGCGAGGTGCTCGACGACGTCACCCTCGGCGAGGACGGCGCGGTGGAGGTGCTGTTCTCGCCGGACGGCGAGCGCGTCTACGCCAGCCAGATGGAGACCGCGCGCGTCTACGAGATCGACGCCGCGACGCGTGAGATCCTGCGCACGTTCGAGACCGAGAGCGCGTGGAGCAAGGTGATCGAGCTCTCGGCCGACGGCGGCCGCCTCTTCGTCGCCAACTGGAGCGGCGACGACGTCTCGGAGATCGACCTCGCGACCGGCGAGCTCGTGCGCCGCATCCCCGTGATGGACACGCCACGGGGCCTGTGGGCGTCGCCGAACGGCGACACGCTGTGGGTGGCCGGTTTCGGCGGCGGCGAGCTCGCGCGCGTGGACCTCGAGAGCGGCACGATGACCGAGGTCTTCGACAGCGACGGCGCCCTTCGCCACATCGTCGGCGACGACGAGCGCGGGGTGCTCTTCGTGAGCGACATGGCGGCCGACTGCGTCTGGCGCGTGGACACCGCCGGCGGCTCGACCGAGCGCTTCGTCGAGACCGACCAGAAGCCCAACACCATCGACCTCTCGCCGGACGGGCGCGTCCTGCTCGTCTCGTGCCGCGGCGAGAACGACCCGCAGAGCTACTACCTGCCCGGGCCCGAGTGGGGCTCCGTCCTGCTCTTCGACGCGCTCACCGGCGAGCCGCTCGACGCGGTGGTCGGCGGGAACCAACCCACCGCGCTCGACGTCTCGGACGACGGCGACCGCTTCGTGTTCAGCGACTTCCTCGACGACACGCTACGCATGTACGAGCTGCCGCCCCACGAGGAGCTCACCGCAGGCGACGGCGGGCTGTTCGGCCCCCACCGCGAGGCGATGCGGAAGTAGCGCCGCCGGCGCGGACTCGGCGCGGCGGACGGGCGGCGCGGCGGACGGGCGCCGCTCGGTCAGTCGCGGTCGATCGAGTGCCCGCCGAACCGGTTGCGCAGCGCGCTGAGCACCCGCCCGGCGTAGCTCGGCTCCTCCTCGGATTCCACGCGGAAGCGGAACGCCCCCTCGATGGCGCGCACGTCGAGCCCCATCTCGCGCCCGACCCGGGCGGTCCACTCGCCCTCGCCGGTGTGCCCGACCGTCCCGCTCACCCCTTCGAGCTCCTCGCCCCAATCCTCGTAGGCGTCCTCGAGCCAGCCGATGAGCCGCGACTCGATCACGCTCGCGTGGTCGTACACGTCGGCGGCGCGCCGCAGGTCGATGTCGTAGTCGCTCTCGTGCATGATCGCGAAGCCCTCGGCGATGGACTGCATCATCCCGTACTCGATGCCGTTGTGGACCATCTTGACGAAGTGACCCGCGCCCGCGCCGGGGAAGTGCGCGTAGGCCTGATCGGCGGAGAGGTCCGCGTAGAGCTGCTCCAGACGGCGGAAATCCTCCTCGGAGCCGCCCACCATCAGGCACGCACCCATCTCCGCGCCGCGCGGCCCGCCGGACACGCCGACGTCCACGTAGCGGATCCCCGTCGGCTCGAGTCGCTCGGCGCGCCGCCGGTCGTCCTCGAAGAAGCCGTTGCCGCCGTCGATGATCACGTCGCCCTCGTCCAGCAGCCCGGCGAGCTCGTCGACGTGCGAGTCGGTCACCTTGCCTGCCGGGAGCATGAGCCACACCACGCGCGGCGGCTCGAGCTTCTCGGCGACCTCCTCGAGCGAGTAGGCGACCTCGAGGCCGGCGTCGGCCATGCCCTCGGCGACCTCGACGGTGCGGTTGTGGCCCACGACCCGCCAGCCCTGCCCGAGCAGGTTGCGCGCGAGCCCCTCGCCCATCTTGCCGAGCCCCACGACCCCGATCTCGCGGCGCATCGAGCCCGCCGCCGTACCCCGCGCGGTCGCACGCTCGCCGGCGGCCGC
>CAYOSP010000019.1:23800-43975 GCA_964406675.1 uncultured Eubacteriales bacterium
CCGTGTTCACCGGCGCCCACCCGTTCCGCCTTGCGCGGCGCCTCGTCGGTGTCGGGCGCGTAGGTCTCGAGCGGCACCTCGTCGGCCTGCCACGCCTCGATGATCGGGTCGACGAACTCCCACATCGCCTGCACCTCGTCGCCCGAGACGAACAGCGTCTGGTCGCCACGGAACGCGTCGAGCAGGAGCTGCGCGTACTCCTCGACGTACTGCGCCCTCGTCTCCGGCTCGTAGAGGAAGAAGTCGAAGCGGCGACGCTCGGTGGTGCGCTCGAGCCCGGGCTTCTTGGCGAAGAACTCGATGGTGATGCGTTCCTCCGGTTCGAGGGTGAAGATGACCCGGTTGTGGTGGTGGCCGTCGTCGCCGCAGAGGCACGGCTGGGGGTGGCGCAGGGTCACCACGATGTCCTTGCGCCGGCCCTCGATGCGCTTCCCCGCCTGGATCGTCACCGGCACCCCACGCCAGCGCGGCGAGTCGATGGACGTCTCGAGCTTGAAGTACGTCTCGGTGGTCGAGTCCTCCGCCACGCCCTCGACGTCACGGTAGCCCTCGTACTGCGCCCGGAAGGTGCGCTCGGCGATCTCGTCCCGGGCAGGAAGCTCGAGCTGGGCGAGGAGCTCCGCGCGCCTCGCCCGGATCGCCTCGGCGTCCAGCGCGGTCGGCTGCTCCATGGTGACGAGCGCGAGCATCTGCAGCGCGTGGTTCTGCCCCACGTCGCGCAGCGCGCCCACGCCGTCGTAGAAGGTGCCGCGCTCCTCGACCCCCGCGGTCTCGTGCAGCTCGATCTCGATGCGCTCGATCCCCTCGCGGTCCCAGCCGAACTCGAACAGGTTGTTCGAGAAGCGGAAGTTGAGGATGCCCTGGAGCATCTCCTTGGCGAGGTAGTGATCGATGCGGTAGATCTGCTCCTCGCGGAACTTGGAGGCGAGGACCCGCTCGAGCTCGTTGGCGGACTCCGCGTCCTTGCCGAACGGCTTCTCCACGAGGACGCGGGTCCATCCGGCCTCGTCGCTGCACGGCTCGGTCAGCTGGTCGTCCGCCATCTTCTCGAAGATCATCTCGTAGAACTTCGGCGGCACCGCCAGGTAGAAGAGCTTGTTCGCGCACACGCCCCAGCGCTCCTCGATCCCCGCGAGATGCTCCGCGAGGCGCTCGTACGCGGCGCTGTCGTCGAACTCACCGCCCACGAACGACGATGCCGCGAGGAACCCCTTGGTGGCCTCGCTCTCCTCGTCGAAGGGCTTCCCGTCACCCGCTTTGGCGCGCAGCCGCTCGACGAGGTAGTCGCGGAAGTCGTCGTCGGACCAGTCCCTGCGAGAGAACCCCACGAACTCGAAGCGCTCCGGCAGCGAGCTGCCGCCGAACAGCTTGTGCAGGACCGGGATGATCTTGTGCGACGCGAGGTCGCCGGTCACCCCGTAGACGACGAGGATGGTGGGCGCGATCGTGTCGGTCATGCGGACTACCTCCCGGGCCGGGACTGCGGGCATGTCCGCTATGTACCCGACCGCTCAGCCGCCGATGCGCTCCACCCCGCGCATGTAGGGACGTAGCGCCTCGGGCACCGTGATCGTCCCGTCGGCCTCCTGGTGGTTCTCGATGATCGCCGCGGCACAGCGGCCGACCGCCACGCCGGACCCGTTGAGGGTGTGCACGAGGCGCGTGCCCTTGAACTCACCGGGGGAGCGGTAGCGGATCGACGCGCGACGCGCCTGGAAGTCCGTGCAGTCCGAGCACGACGAGATCTCCTTGTAGTCCTGGTAGCTGGGGAGCCAGACCTCGATGTCGTAGGTCTTCGCCGCCGAGAAACCCAGGTCGCCCGTGCACAACTCGATGACGCGGTATGGGAGCTCGAGCACCTCGAGTACGCGACACGCGTCGGCGAGCATGCCCTCGAGCGCGTCCTTCGACTCCTCGGGGCGCGTGAGCTTGACCAGCTCGACCTTGTCGAACTGGTGGACGCGGATCATCCCGCGTGTGTCGCGCCCCGCCGAGCCGGCCTCGCGCCGGAAGCACGGCGTGTACGCGGTGTAGCGCATCGGGAGCTCGTCGGCCTCGAGGATCTCGTCGCGGTGGATGTTGGTGAGCGCCACCTCGGCCGTGGGGATGAGGTACATGCCGTCGGTGGTCTTGAACTGGTCGTCCTCGAACTTGGGGAGCTGCCCGGTACCGAACAGCGTCTCCTCGTTGGCGAGGACGGGCGGCCACCACTCGGTGTAGCCGGCGTCGACCTGCGTGTCGACCATGAGGTTGATGAGCGCGCGCTCGAGGCGCGCACCGAGCCCCCGCATGAGCACGAAGCGCGACTTGGCGAGCTTCACCGCCCGCTCGAAGTCCACGATGCCGAGCTCCGGGCCGAGGTCCCAATGCGCCTTCGGCTCGAAGTCGAACTCCCGCGGCGTCCCCCAGCGGCGGACCTCGACGTTCTCCGTCTCGTCGGCGCCCACCGGGACCGAGGCGTCCGGCACGTTGGGCACGCTCTCGATCAGCTGCTCGATGGCGAGCTCGACGTCGGTGAGACGCGACTCCCAGCCGGTGATCGACTCGTTGATGTCGCGCACCTCGGCCTTGAGCCGCTCGGCCTCCTCCTTCTCGCCCTCGCGCATCATCTCGCCGATGCGCTTGGAGGACTCGTTACGCTTCTGCTGCCGCTCCTCGAGCTCCTGGATGAACCCGCGGCGCTCCTCGTCGAGCTCGAGGAAGCGGTCGAGGTCCCAGTCGTGACGGCGGTCGTCGAGCGCCTTGCGGAACTCGTCGGGATGCTGGCGGATCCAGCGTGCGTCGAGCATGCGTCGGCCTCCCCGGCGGTGCGTGCGGACGTGGCGGCTACGGTGGCGAGTATAGCGGAGCGGACCGGGCGAGGACGGCCGCGATTCACTGCACGATCGTGTAGAGCACCTCGGCGGTGAGCGGCTCCTCGGCGGCCAGTTCCCACGCCGCGTCCGACGTGAGATCCAGCTCGAAACGGCACTGGAACTGTGCGGACCAGAAGAGCGTGATCCCGCTCGTGCCCGGATCGACCACCCCGCTGCCGGGCCAGGTCTGTATCACGGTCGTGGTCAGGAAGTCCGAAGCGGGATAGCCGCCCCAGTCACCCATGATGTCCACGGAGGCGAGCGTCCACCGCCCCGCGAACTCTGAGGTGCGGAGCGTCATCTGCTGCGTCTCGCCCCCGATGGGCTGGTGGACTTGCCCTGGATCGACGAAGCCGAAGTCGATCTCACCGTCGCTGATCGTGAACGAGTTGATCGCGGCGACGCCGACGTCGCCGTCGGGCGGCCGCCCGACGCGTCCGAGGCCGCGTTCCGCGGGGAGCGCCGCGCCCGTGGCTGGCATCGCGGGGGTGGTCTTCGCGGACGGCGCGACGCCGAGCGTCGCCTCGGGGGATTCCGTCACCTGCGAGGACTCGGCCGTGCGCGTCACGGGGATCGTGGCGCTCGCGGGGAGGGCGCTCCCCGTACCGTGGATCCATTCCGGTACGGCGAGCCACGAGACACAGCACACCAGCAGCGCGAGTGCGACCCTCGACGTACTCTCGGAGCGCATATCGATCCCCGTATCCCGTAGATGCCCCTCGTACATCACGAATATCGTCAAGGATACATCAAACCCCATGCCGTGAGACCGTTCGGACAAGACGGTCCGTCGACGACACCGGAGGACGCATCACGGCGTCATCGACGGGTATCATCGGGGCATGGCCGTCATCGAAGCCGAACATCCGGGTCGGGCGATCGCCCCCGACGTGCTCGCGTCGCTCAGGGGCCGAGCCGGCGTGGCCGTCGTGGAGATCGCCGGCCGCGACAGTCTCGCGGCGGCCCTGAAAGCTACCCGTGACGAGGGCCTCTCCGTGCTCGTCCCCACCGCGGCCCACACGGGCACCGAGTACGGCGACTTCGCCGCGCCCCAGCGCACGCGAGACCTGCTCGACGAGGCACTGCCGGACACCGAGGTGCTCCCGCTCGTGCGCCTCGCCTCGCCGCGTCTCTGGGCGGCGATGAACGGCCGCTTCGCCGACGTCGTGCGCGAGCGGTTCTCCGTTCACTCCCCATGCCTGGCATGTCACCTCTACCTGCACCTCTGCAGGGTCCCCCTCTCGTGGGAGCTCGCTTCGCCCCCGGTCGTCGCCGGCGAACGTGACACGCACGACGGTCGCGTGAAGCTCTCCCAGACCCCGGAGGTCATCGACGCCTCCGTCGACGTGATGGGCTACGCGGGTATCCGGCTCGCCGAGCCCGTCCGCCTCGTGACCGACGGCGAGCGGATCGCGGAGATCGTCGGTGAGAGCTGGGGGTCCTCGGGCGGCCAGCTCTCGTGCGTGCTCAGCGGCAACTACCTCGACCTCGGCGGCGCTCCCGTTCGAGACGCGGGCGCCCTCCGTGACTACGTGGAGGGGTTCCTCGTACCGGTCGGCCGGGAGATCGTGGACGCGTGGAGGCACGCCGGCGCGGCCCGCTCCCGGATCGACTACGAGGGCCTCGTCCGCTCGGTGCTCGCCCGCACCGGGACGGACCCGTGGAGCGGACCCGTAGTGGAGCCGGAGGCCGGACGACGGTGAAGGTCCTCCTCGTCGTACTCGACGGGCTCGCCGACCGGCCGTGGCCGGCGCTGGGCGGGCGGACGCCGTTGGGCGCGGCGCACACCCCCAACCTCGACCTGCTCGTCTCGCGTGCTTCCACCGGGCTGCTCCACCCACTCGGGCGAGGGTTCGCGCCGGGCAGCGAGCTCGCCCACATGACGCTGTTCGGCTACCCGCGCGACGCGTACCCCGGCCGCGCGCTGTTCGAGACGCTCGGCGACGGCCTCGAGGTCGAGGAAGGCACGGTCCTGTACCGTGGTCTCTTCGGCACGGTGCGACGTGAGGAGGACGCCACCCTCACCCTGCTCGCGCACCGCTCGGACGCCGACGAGGTCACGTGCGCCGAGCTCGCCGGGACGCTGGAGGACTTCGAGGCCGAGGGGCTGCGCCTGCGATTCGAGTACACGAAGGACGCCCAGGGCGTGCTCTTCGTCGAGGGCGACGCGTCCTCGCGGATCACCGACTGCGACCCTTACCTCGAGGGGCTCCCGATACCCGACGTGCGGCCGCTCGAGCACGCCGCCGATCCGGAGCGCGCGGCCCGCACCGCGAGGGCCGTGCGGGCGTTCGCGCTGTGGGCCCACGAACGCCTCGCCGAGCACCCGCTCAACCGGGAGCTCGCCGAGCGTGGCGCGAAACCAGCCGACTTCCTCCTGCTCAAGTGGGGTGCCGAGGCGCGCGCACTGCCTCCGTTCGAGCACGTCACGGGGATGCGCGGGGCGAGCGTCTCCTCCGGCACGATGTACCGGGGGCTCACGGCCGCGCTCGGGATGACCTGGTACGGGACGACGTACCTCGACGACTGGGGCGAGGACCTCGCGGCGCGGATCGACACCGCGAGGCGGGCGTTCGAGGAGGGACACACCTTCGTCCACGTCCACACCAAGGGCCCCGATGTCGCCGGTCACACCAAGGATCCCGGACACAAGCACGACGTGATCGAGTCGCTCGACGCGGGACTCGAGGGACTGGTCGGCGGACTGCTGGAGGACGCGCCGCGCGCGGACGCGACCCGGGCGGACGCTACCGGGACGGACGCGACCGGGACAGGGGCGGACGACGGCGTCCTCCTCGCGCTCACCGGCGACCACGGCACCCCCTCCGGGTCGACGCTGCTGCACTCCGGTGACGCGGTCCCCCTCATGCTCGTCGGTGATCGAGTCCTCCCGGACGAGGTGACCCGCTTCGACGAGATGAGCTGCGCGCGGGGCTCACTGGGACACCTCGACGGGTGGGAACTGATGCCCACGCTCCTGGACCTCTCGGACCGGATCAAGTACATGGGCGCGCGGCTCACGCCGTGGGACGGGATCTTCTGGCCCGAGGACTACCCGAGGCTCACGCGCTGAGCGTCACCTCGTCGCACGCCGCCGCGCGAACCGAGAACGCAACGCGGAGCGTAGACCCTCGTAGCTGAGCTCCTCCATCCGCAGGACCGTGTGCCTGCGGCCGATCTCGCCGGGGGCGTGCGCGTCCGAGGACCTGATCGCCGGCACGTCCCGCAGCCGCCCCTCGAGCAGGGACGCCTCCGAATCGTCGATGAACTCCACGGCGGCGATCGGCGTCTCCGTCACGAGACGGTCGAACAGCGGGCTGTCCAGCAGCCGATAAGACCCGAAGCGGCGGTCCGCGTGCGCGATATGGCTCATCCCGCCGAGCCGGTCGACCTCCCACACGACCTCGACCGGGTCGGCCTCGACCACGCATCCGGGCAGACACGCGACATCGGCTGTGGACGACTCGACGCGCATCCACGCGCACAGCGCCCGGAACCGTTCCGCCGCGACCGCGTCGGGGAAGGTGACCACCAGGTGGACCTCCTCGCCATCATGTGAGACGCGGACCTCGCTGCCGGTCACCACGAGAAGACGCTTGCCCGTACGGGCGGACTCCTCCCGGGCGGCCCGACGGACGCGCTCGGCGTAATCGATCGCGAAGTGGTCGGTCACGGCGATGACGTCCAGCCCGGCGGCGATCGCCGCCTCTACCAGATGGCGGGGTTCGGTCGAGTCCGCGTCCCGGTAGTCGGTGGGGATATGCGGCGAGTGTACGTGCAGGTCCACGCGGCGGATATCAGGCACCTCGCCCTCCCTCAACGCCTCGCCGCGGGGTACGAGCCCAGCACCTTCACCTCGCTGAGCTTGCAGCGCAGACACTTGAGCGCCTGCTGCAGCGGCTCGTCGCGGACGTGAGCGGCCACGTCGATGAAGAACATGTACTGCCCGAGCTCCTTCTTGGTCGGGCGCGATTGGATCTTCGTGAGGTTGAGGTAGCGGTACGCGAACTCCTGCAGGATCTGCAGCAGCGCGCCCGGCTGGTCGTGATGGATGAACATCGCGAGCGAGGTCTTGTCGTCCCCCGTGGGCTCGGGCTCGTCGCGCCCGATGACGATGAAGCGCGTCTTGTTCCCCTCGTGGTCCTCGATGGCCTTGAAGAGCACCTCGCCGGCGTGCAGATCCGCGGCGAGCTGGGTGCCGATCGCCGCCACGCCCGGTTCGTCCACGGCCCGACGCACCGCGTCGGCGGTCGAATTGGCGGGCAGCACCGGACGGCCGGGCAGCACGCGCTTCAGCCAGCGCCTGCACTGGGCCGACGCCTGCGGGTGGCTCAGCACCGAACCGATGTCCTCGACCTGCAGTCCGGGGGCGACCACGAGCATGTGATGGACCTCGCGGACGAGCTCGGCCTGGATGGTGAGGGTCGTCTCGAAGGAGAGGATGTCCAGCGTCGCCGTGACGCTCCCCTCGATGGAGTTCTCCACCGGCACGATGCCCCGGTCGGCCTCCCCGGATTCCACGGTCTCGAAGACCTCGGCGATCGTGTCGCGGGGGATCGGCTCGAGATCGTCGGCGCCCATCGAGACGAGCGCCTCCTCGCTGAACGTGCCGACCGGCCCCAGGAACGCGTACCTCATGCTCGACTCCTCGCTGGACATCCGGGCGCCCGATCCCGACTCGTCGAGGAACGCACGGCCGAGAGGGACACACGGCTGACAGAGACACCGGCCTGAGTATAACCTGGTAGCCATCGGTGTCCGTACCGGCGGATCCGGATCGGCCCGGAGCCCCCGGCCTGCTCGTCACAGCATGGAGGAAGACGTGGATCTTCGCACCCTGAGGTCGCTGCTCGACTCCGTCGCCCGAGGAGCGGTCTCCCCCGAGGAGGCCGAAGGGCGCCTCGCCTCGCTGCCGTACGCCGCTGTCGAGGACGCCACCGTCGATCACCATCGCGAACTGCGGTGCGGATTCCCCGAGGTCGTACTCTGCGAGTCCAAGACACCCCAGCAGGTCCGCCACATCGCCGAGGAGATCCTCGAGCACTCCGACGTGCTCCTCGGCACCCGCGCGTCGGCGGCACACTTCCAGCAGGTGGCGCAGTCGGCCTCCGACGCGCGCTACTTCGAGCGGGCGCGCGTCCTGCTCGTGGACCGCCGGGAGGAGAAGCCGGCGGTCGGCGGCGTCGTGATCGTGGGGGCCGGTACCTCCGACGAGGGTGTCGTGCAGGAGGCGACCATCACCGCCGAGACCATGGGGAGCAGGGTCACCCGCGTGAGCGACGTGGGGGTCGCGGGCGTGCACAGGCTGCTCGGCAAGTTGGAGGTGCTGCGCTCGGCCAACGTGATCGTCGCGGTCGCGGGCATGGAAGGGGCCTTGCCGTCGGTGATCGCCGGGCTCGTGTCCTGTCCGGTGATCGCAGTGCCGACCTCGGTGGGCTACGGCGTGCACCTCGACGGGCTCACGCCGCTGTTCGCGATGCTGGATTCGTGCGCCACGGGGGTGGGGGTCGTCAACATCGACAACGGGTTCGGCGCGGCGGCGCTCGCGCATCGCATCAACCTGCTGGCCGGACGCGAGGAGATACAGGCGGCGCATGACGACGGGCCCGCGCCCGACGCGGGTGAGGAGACCGACGAGGACGCGCGCGGTGTCTGAGACGAGACGCGACGAGACGACGGACGGCGCGCTGGTCTACCTGGACTGCGCGAGCGGGGTGGCCGGCGACAAGCTGCTGGCGGCCCTGGTGGACGCGGGCGCGCCGCTCGATGAGGTCGTCGCGCGCCTGCGCACCTTGCCGGTGGAGGGCTGGGCCATCGAGGCCTCGCCGGTGCGCGACAAGGGCCTCGCCGCCACGCGGATCGACGTCGCGGTCGAGAGCGGACAGCCCTCCCGGACCCCCGCCGAGGTGGAGGCGGTCATCGCGGAGGGCTCCCTCGGCGAGCGGGCGACCCGGCGAGCGGTCGCCGTCGTCCGCAGGCTCGCCGAGGCCGAGGCGGCGGTGCACGGCGTGCCCGTCGAGGAGGTGCGCCTGCACGAGGTGGGGGCCGTCGACGCCGTCGTGGACATCACCGGCGTCTGCGTCGCCCTCGATCTGCTCGACGCCGGGCGGCTCGTCTGCTCTCCCATCCCGACCGGTACCGGCACCGTCGAGTCGGAGCACGGGACGCTCCCGGTCCCGGCGCCCGCCACCGCACGCCTGCTCGAAGGCGTGCTCGCGTACGGGACCGACATGCCCGGCGAGGTGAGCACCCCGACCGGCGTCGCACTCGTGTCCACGCTCGCCGACGCCTTCGGCCGCATGCCTCGGATGACGATCCGGCGCGTCGGGCACGGCGCCGGGCGACGCGAGCTCCCGGTGCCCAACGTCCTGCGCGCCTTCGTCGGACGGGCGACCACCCGCGACGGCGTACCGGTCGAGGGCTCCGACGACGGTCCCGATGTCGGGGTGTGGGAGACCGTGTCCGTACTGGAGACCGCGATCGATCACCTCGACGCCGAGGAGGTCGCGTTCTGCGCGGAGGAGCTGCTCGCGGGCGGTGCGCTCGACGCCTGGACCGCCCCGCTGCACATGAAGAAGGGCCGTCCCGGGGTGCAGCTCACGGTGCTCGCGGATCCCGCGGACGCTCCGCGCACGGCGGCCGAGTTGCAGCGCCTCACGGGCTCGCTCGGGGTACGCGTGACCGACACCGTCCGCCGGGTCGTCTCGCGCAAGGTCGTCGCGCTCGAGACCTCCTTAGGGACCGTGCGCTTCAAGACGGCCCGGCACGCCGACGGGCTCGAGCTACGTCCGGAGTACGAGGACTGCGCGCGGATCGCCCGCGAGCAAGGCAAGACCCTACGCGAGGTGCGGGCGGCGCTCCGCGAGGAAGCGCGAAGGATCAGCCCTCGACCCAGGTGCTCACCTTGAGCGAGCCGTCCCGGATGATCGGGTACATCGGCGGCGGTCGCAGATCCAACAGCAGGTCGTAGCGGTAATCGCGCTGGCGGAAGCCGGCGACCACCGTATTGCCCTGATACGAGGCGAAGTACCCGTAGTCCGAGTACGCCATCGACCCGTCGATGACGAGGCTCGTCTTCACGCTCCCGTAGCGCAGGTCACCGTAGACCGCACCGGAATGCGCGAGCAGCGCGGCCTGGATCTCCAAGTTCTCCGGGATCGACGGGTACCAGGTCGGCACGATCACGTGACTCTCGGCGATCAGGCCGGACGTGTACGTCCCGTCGGCGTCCATGCGCTTCCAGTCGTCGATGATGTAGAGCGACCGGGCGCTCGCGACGGTCACGTTCGTGTCGTAGGCGCCGCGCACGTACACGTCGTCCTCGAAGAACACGACGCCGTCCGCGGGCACCATGAACGACCTCACGGGTTGGGTCGTGAGGTTCCCGCTGCCGGTCCCTCCGGTGATGCGATACACGTTGATCGACGCACCGTTGATCGTGAGCAGGTAACCGTCATCCCCGGACTGGCCGAAGTGCGTGTTGGACGCCTGCGCCGTCTGGCGCATCATGTCCATGTCCGCGAGCACCTGGGTGAAGTCGACGACCGGCTGGTTCTCCTCGTATCCGTCTTCGAAGTCGCCCGAACCCGAGACGCTGCCCGCGGCGGTGGCCTTGCCGGTGACCCTGCCGTCGTTCGAGATGTCGCCGTTCGAGCGGATCTTGCCCTCGATGACGGCGTGCGCCCCGATGTTGAGGTCGGCGTTGGCGAGGAACATGTAGTCGGCGAACGTCGGGAACCGCACGGTCGCGACCACGGTGGACGTCACGTTCCGCGACGGGACGCCGCCCGTGGCGTGCAGCGTGAGCGGTTCTTCGTCGGTGGGGGCCGTCGCCTGGACCGTCCACACGCCGTCGTCGAGCGTGGTCGGCCCGAGCTGCGGGTTGTCGACGAAGTAGTCCGGATCGCGCCTCAGTTCGTACAGGTACGCGTTGATTCCCGCGTCCGCCATGTGCAGACTCGCGGTCCGCGACTCCTGCAGGGTGTCCATGTCGGACTGGTAGAGCGTCAGCGAGAGCAGCATCGTGCCGAGCATGAACCCGATGGTCGCGACGGCCATGGCCACGAGCATCGCCGACCCGTCGTCGTCGCGCAGCAGCCGGTCCGCTCTCGCGAACCAGCGTTGCGCCTTCGTGTCGAAGAGGGCCATGATCGCTCAATCCAGCAGATTGTGGACGGATCGGATGTTCACGAAGGTCGAGAGCTCGACGACCACGTCCCGATCGCGGAGGTGCCGTGAGTTCGTGAGCGTCACCTGCACCGCGGAGACATCCTCCGGACTCTCCGGTGGGACCTCCTGCGGCGGGTCCTGCTTGTCGTAGTAGTCGAACACGTTGCCGGTCCAGCCGTCCTTGAGACTCTCGATGACCATCACGCGATCACCCTCGACGAAGTCGTACGGGTACACGGGCCGGCTCGCAGTGCTCACGGTCTTGTACAGCGATCGCCCGATCACCTGGTACTCGGTGCGCTCCGGGATGTCGTCCCGGTCGAGGTCGACGTAGAACGTGCACCATCCCGGCTCAGCCCGCTCGAAGACCCCCTGGCCCTCGATCAGTTCGCGGGCCTGACGGAGCTCCCTGGTCATCGTGTCCATCAGCCGCTGCGTGTCCGCGTTGAGCACGATCCGTTCCTCGAGGACGTCCGCCTGCAGCTGCGTGGACTCGAGCACGAAATAGCCCGCACTCATGACGACGCCCATCACGAGCAAGTACACCAACAGCTCGACCAGGGTGAACCCGTCGTCTCGCGCCGTGCTCTGTCGTATCCGCCGCATCATCAGTACACGAACTCCGCGTAGCTGTTCTGACCCACCGAGACGCTCACGGAACGCCACCGTCCGGCATGCCAGATCCAGTAGTTGCCTGGAGCGAGGTCCTCGAGGAACACCGTGCCGTCCGCACCGGTCCGCTCGTCCGCGTAGTAGCCGCCCGGGCCCCACACCCGCACCCTCTGGTTGCTGCGGGGGTCGCCGTTGTTGCGGCCGACGTAGACCGTCAGCGTACCCGTGGTCTCCTCGACCGCCTGCAGCTGCGTCTCCCAACGAGTGCCGTCGCTCGGGACCCACACCCAATCGGAGACGTCCTCGTACCCGCTCTTGGAGACCTCGACCCAGTACCATCCCTCGTCGTCGATCGAGAAGGAGGCCTCACCGTTGGAGACCGTCTGACCGGGACTCGAATCGATCTCGGCATTGGAAGGCCACGGCCCGAACACGGCCACGTCCGCGGACGCGAGCGGCGCTCCGTTGCTGTCCGTGACCGCGACCACGAGGCCCCGCGCCTCGGCGAGCTGCACCGTGACGCGCACCTCCTCGCCGCCGGTCTGGATGCTCGCCTGTGCGGTACCGTCACCGTACCCGTCCGCCGAGACGTCGACCGTGTAGTCGTCGACGAACAGGTCCTCGAATCGGGCGACGCCCGAACCGTCGGAAGTGTCGTCGAGCGCGTTGCCCGAGGCGTCGGTGAGCGTGACCTGGGCGCCGGGTATCGGCGTGCCCTCGGTGTCCACGACCTCCACGACACAGGTGCTCGGCTCCTGCACGTAGATCACCACGCGCGTGATCGCGTCGGCGGAGATGTTCACCGAGTCCATGCCGCGGAGATCCACCAGCTTGCCCGCGACGCTCACGTCGACGTCACATGGACCCGCCGGGAGGTAGCCGTAGAAGGACTCCCCGTTGGTGTCCGTCGTCGACAGGCGAAGCAGCCCGTCCGACGGCGTCACCTGCACGGCCGCCCCGGTCACGGGGTCGCCGGTGTCCCGATCCACCACACGCACGCCGAGATCGCCCGCGTTCACGATCTCGCTCTTGCTGTACACGGCGGTGGAGACGTCCACACCGCCGGGACGTGGCTCATCCCACGCGACCCCCACGGACACCTGCTTATACGTGGCGCGTCCGGTGGATTCGTCCCGCGCCCACTCGACGTCGGTGGTGACCCGGTACCCGTCGAGCGTCTCGGTGACGGGGATCGAGCCCGGCGGGTCACCGTAGGAGCCGCCCGGATTGATCGTACCGAGGTTGTCGTATGGGAGGTTACGCGCCGCTTCGACGCGCTGGTTCGCGAGGTTGATCGCCTTCTCGTAGGCCTGCGCGTACGCGCTGCTATGGGCCGCGTAGGACATCGCGCCCATGACACCGGTCGCGACGACGAATATGACCGAGGCCGCGATGATGAGTTCGGCGGTGGAGAATCCCCCGTCGTCAGCGAGCGACATATGTCGTCTGAGCCGGCGTAGCATCACATGTCCTGTCACCGGGCGCGAGATCGCCGCACCGCTCGCCACCGTCGGGCGAGCCACGGGGATCCCCGCGACGGTCTTCGTCCATGATAGTTGAATCGGCAGGTAGTCGCAGTTCCTTTATGAGAAACACGGGGGAAGACCGGTTCACGCGATCCGATACGCCCCGTCGCGTTCCTCGATCAACCCCTCGCCGACGAGCACGTCGAGCGCCCGGCGCAGGCGTCCGGGCTCGATACCCGCGGTCTCTTCCAGGTGCTCGTACGGCGCCGGACCCTCCTCGACCAGGGTGGCGATCACGCGACCGCGCGCCTGTCGGAGGGAGCCCTCGAACCGGGCCTGCGGCCTGTGGTGCGCACTGCGCCGCCCGGGATTCGGATGGATGCGCTTGACCAGCACGCCGAGGTCCATGAGCGCGTAGTGCCATTCCCGCGGTCGCTCGCGGTCCAGCACGAGCCCGACCACCCGACGCACGTCACGGTCGTGGACCTCGTCGTGCTCGGGGAAGAAGACGTGGATCACGAGCGCGCGCACGTTCGTCTCGAGGTACGGGGTCGGGATGCCGTACGCGAAGGACGCCACCGCCGCGGCGGTGGCCGGACCGACCCCGGGGAGGGCGAGCAGCGCCTCCGTCTCGCGGGGCACCACGCCCCCGTGCTCCTCGACGACGCGTCTCGCGGCGCGGTGCAGCGCGGCCGCCCGGCGGTTGTAGCCCAGACCGCGCCACGCCCGCAGGACCTCCTGCAGCGTGGCGTCCGCGAGCACGTGCACGTCCGGGAACTCGGCGAGGAAGGCGGTGAACCGCTCCAGCGCCCGGCTCACCTGCGTCTGCTGCAGCATCACCTCGGAGACGAGGATCCCGTAGGGGTCGGTGGTGCGTCGCCACGGGAGCTCCTTGCGGCCCCGCTGCTCGTAGAACTCCCACACCAGCCGGCGGAACGGCTCGACGGCGGCCTCGGTCGACCCGGAGACGCCGTCCCGCGCGACGTCCGCGCGCGCGTCCGCCCCGCGCACGAGCTCGCGCAACGCTTCGAGCCGGCGGTCGGCCTCCTCGTCAGTCATCTCGGGGGTCTCGCCCCCCGCGGCATGCGGGATCCCGCGCACATCGCCCGACGAGTCCACGTGCCCCTCCTTCACCGGTATCGGATACGCACATACTATGGTGTACGCGACGGCGCAGACGACGAAACGGCGGTGGCCCCCAGTGACCGAAAACGATAGGCCCATCCTGAGCGTCGAGGACCTGTGCATCGAGGTCGAGGGTACCGAGGTGCTCACCGGTGTGGACCTGACCGTGATGCCCGGCGAGACGCACGTCCTGCTCGGCCCCAACGGCGGCGGGAAGACGACGCTGCTCAACTCGATCATGGGTCTGCCCGGCTACGAGGTGAAGCGAGGCGGCATCCGGTTCCGAGGCGAGGACATCACCGGCCTGGAGATCGACGAGCGCGCCCGGCTCGGCATCGGCATGGCGTTCCAGAGACCGCCCGCCGTGCGGGGCGTCCGGCTCCGTCAGGTGATCGAGGTGGCCGGCGAGGGGAACGTCCCAGAGGCGGAGATCGAGCGGATCGAGTACGACCTCACGCTGGGTCGCCTCATCGAGCGCGACGTGAACATGGGCTTCTCCGGCGGCGAGATGAAGCGCTCCGAGATGGCCCAACTCCTCGCGCAGAAGCCGGCGCTCGCGCTGTTCGACGAGCCGGAATCCGGCGTGGACCTGGACAACATCGCCGTGGTCGGTGAGGCGATGAACCGGCTGCTCAAGCGGGGCAAGGCCACGAGCCGAGAGACGGCTGGGATCATCGTCACCCACACCGGGCACATACTCGACTACGTGAACGCCGACATCGGGCACGTGCTGCTCCACGGCCGGCTCGCGTGCAACGGCAACCCGCTCGACCTGATCGAGGAGATCGCGAAGCACGGCTACAAGGGCTGTCTGGAGTGTGCCGAATGCCAGTGAACGAGGACCGGGACGGGATGTCCGCCGCCGAGCACGCCGCCACGGAGCGCGCCGTCGCCGAGCACGCCGTCGCCGCGGGAGTGACGCCGGAGCGTGCCGCGGAGATCGCCTCGCAGGCCCGCGAGGCGATCGACACGCCTGCCGGCTACGGGCCCGACATCGATCTCAGCACGTTCGGCGAGGCGCTCGAGCGCGACGAGGTCGCCTCGATGGAGTCGCTCGAGAAGCAGATCCGCGAGGTCGCCCTGCAGGTGGGCGTCGACGCCACCGAGGCGGGACGGTCCGGCTCGTACATGCAGGTCGACCGGAGCGCCGTCTACGAGGCGGTCACCGACATGTACGAGGGCCGGGTGGAGGTCATGTCGACCGGTCGCGCCATGCGGGAGTACGACGGCCTGCCCGACCACTGGTGGAAGCTCGTCTCGCCGGGCAAGGACAAGTACACCGCCTTCTCGGCGCTCAACGAGGCCGAGGGCTACTTCATGCGGGTCAAAGCGGGCGAGAAGATAGAGGACCCCATCCAATCCTGCCTGCTCACCGCCGAGAACAACGTGAGCCAGAACGTCCACAACATCATCATCGTGGAGGACGGCGCCGAGGCGAACATCATCACCGGCTGCACGCTGCACCCCGACGTCAACGAGGGCATCCACGTGGGGATCTCGGAGTTCTTCATCGGGAAGGGCGCCAAGCTCACCTTCACGATGATTCACAACTGGTCGAAGGGCTTCCACGTCCGGCCGCGCAGCGGGATCGTCGTGGAGGAGGACGGCACCTTCATCAACAACTACATCATGCTCAAACCGGTCCGCTCGCTGCAGACCTTCCCGGTCGCCCGACTCGTCGGTGACCGCTCGACCGCGGTGTTCAACTCGATCACCTACGGCCAGGAGGACTCCTATGTCGACGTCGGCTCCGACGCCGTGCTCATCGGCGAGGACACCCGCGCCGAGGCGGTGGCGCGCGCGGTGTCCGCGGACCGCTCCGTCATCTACAGCCGGGGCCGCCTCACCGGGGCCAACGACACCGCGAAGGCCCACCTCGACTGCCGGGGCATCGTCTTCTCGAACGAGGCCACCCAGTACGCGATCCCCGAGCTCGTCTCCCAGGGCGCGCCGAGGGCCGAGCTCTCGCACGAGGCGGCCATCTCGCCGATCGCCGAGGAGGAGGTCCACTACCTCATGGCGCGGGGCGTGCCCGAGGACGAAGCGGTCTCGATGATCACGCGCGGGTTCGTCGACATCGACATCCCGGGCCTGCCCGAACCGCTCCGGCGCAGCATCGACGAGGCGATCGAGGCCACGGCGAAGGAAGCGATGTAGCGACCGAGTGAGGGCGCGTCGTCGGCGCACGAACCGCCCGCGTCACTCGCGCGTGACGACCGTCATCCCGATGGGCACGCGCGGGTAGAGATCGAGGATGTCCTCGTTGTAGAGACGGATGCAGCCGTGTGACGCCTTCGTGCCGATGACCCACGGCTGGTTCGTCCCGTGCACGCCGTAACTCGTGTAGCCGTAGCCGTACGACCCCGGCGAGCCGACACGCCGATAGAGCCGCATCCACCTCGGTCCGAAGATGCCGCTCGGGGGCATGTGCGACTTCGAGAGGATCCTCCACACCGCCGGCGGCGTCTCCCACCCGGCCTTGCCGACCGCGATGGGGTAGCTCTTCACCAGCAGGCCGTCCTTCACGAGGTAGAGGCGGAAGTCGCCCTTGTCGATCACGATGTAGTCCGACCAGGCGTAGCCCAGACTCGTGAACGAGCGCTCCGACGCCGCCACCTCGCCCTCGCGGGAGACCGTCTCCACGCGCACCCTGGTGGTCGCCGCCTCCGTCGGGAGCTCTCCCAGGTCGACGATCTCGAACGAGCCGACCTCCTTCTCGAGCACCGGCTCCCCGTCGACGTACGCGCGGATCCGGGACGTGTTCGCGCCGGTCGTCGCCCGCACCCGGATGCGCGCCGCCACGTAGGTCTCGCTCCCGTTCGACACGCTGATCAGGGGCTCGGCGGGCGCTCCGCCGAGCTGGGCGGCGACGGCGGGCGTCACCGCCCCCTCGCCGCCGAAGACCGTGCATCCGTCGGCGGCCACCGCCGCTCGACCGAGTTCGTACGCGGTCGCTGCGGGCAGTCGGTCCGGGGACGTGAGCAGCAGCGGGTGTCTGAGACGGCCGAGGGACGCCGAGCCGCTCAGCGCGTCCGGCACGCTCGCCGCGAGGCCCACACGGGCCGGATCGAGCCACCCCTCGGCGGTCGCGCGGCGTGCGACCTCCACCGCGGTCGCGTAGCGGTCGCCCCCCGACCAGCGCTCGGCGTCGAGCGCGGCGACGAGACCGTCGGAGACCACGCCGGGGCCGCCGGCGACGATCCGCCTCTCGAGACCGAGGTCCGTGAGGACGGCGCCCACGCCCGACGGCACCGACGAGCCGGTGCTCAGCAGGAGCGGAGCGCCCGTGCGGGCCGAGAGAGCGGACATGACGAGCGCGTCGGTGAAGCTCGCGTCATCCGCGGCGTTGGCGAACAGGGCGACGTCCGGCATGACGGTGCCGGAGGTCTCTCTCGCCACCGCCGCCATCCGGCGCGCCACCGCCGCCGAGGTGCCGAAACGGTCATCGCCGGACACGCGGTCGACGTTGCCGTCCCCCACGATCGCGCGGATGTCGATGAAGCGCTGCTCGGGGACGGGGCCCCAGCCGCCGACGATGTGCACCTGCACCGTGGTGTTCGCGCTCACCATCTCACGCAGCGCCCGGGCGGTCCGCGGGGCGAGCGCCTCACGGCTCGTAAGCAGCAGAGGCGCGTCGTACGCCCAGCACAGGCCTCCCGCCGTGAGCGCGTCGACCGAGCCGTCGTCCTCGCCGGACGCGACCACGACGTGCGAGACGCCCGACCAGTCCGGATACGCCTTCTCGGCCGCGGCCACCGCGGTGGCGTACCGGTCCTCCCCGGCCACCCGCTCGACGGCCACGTCGACCTCGACGACCCCGGCCCGGGCCTGCGCGAGACCGGGCCCCCACGTGAAGAGCGCCCCCCACATGAGGACCGCGACCGTCGCGAGCGCGGCGAGCGTCACCGTCGCGCGCGTGACCCCTGCGGGGACCGCGGCCGGACGCGACCCATCGCGGCGCGGGGCGAGGTGAGGCAGGGTGCGTGTCATCGGGTGCGGCTCCGTCCGTATGCCGAGGGACGGAGCCGGCGGCGCCGTCCCGGACTGCTCGAGACGGATTGTACCTACCCGCGTCACGCAAACCCAGCGCGGGAGCCGCGGCTAGCTGAACACGTGCACGCCGACGAGACGGGGGGCGAACTCGTCCTTGTCGGCCGTCACGCGACGGACCTTGGAGACCACTGTGTGCACGTATCCCTCACTCGTTCTCTCAGGGACCGCGACGGTCTCGGCGAGGGGACTTGCGGTCCGTTCTACCTGCTAGTTCTTGATGTAGTAGCGGCAGCTCCGAGCCTGCGGGCAGTCACCCGGGACGGTGGAGCGCGTGCGATGCCACAGATCGCCCTCGACGAAGCACGAGCACTCCACGCGCTTGTCTCCCGCCTTGACCGAGGTGTCGAACTCGTCCTCGACCGACGGCTTCTCGCGCCAGAACGTGCACTTGCCCTTCACCGGTGCGTATGCGTCGACCATCAGCGCTCCAAGACGACGGACCGATCCTGTTCAGTCTTTCGGCAGCGCCACAGGGTGACTCAAGCGAGCCGGCGTGCGATGTGGTAGCCGATCGTCGCGGTGGTGCCGGTGAGCACGGTCCCCCAGGTGATGTCGACCACGGCGAGCATGGCCGGCCAGTCCCGCAGGGTCGCGAGGTTCGTGAGGTCGTAGGTGGCGTACGCGAGGAACCCGAAGAGCGCGCCCATGCCGAGCGCGTGGACCATCGAAGCCTCCCGCCAGCCGGGGATGATCGCGAAGACCACGATGCCGACGATGTAGAGCAGGTAGAAGAGGACCGCGACCGGCCAGTTCGGGCTGTCCGCCATGAGCCCGCCGAGTTGACGGCGATAGAGCCCGCGCGCGACCACCCCGAGCCAGATCAGGTCGATGGCGAAGAACACCGGGACGGTCAGCGCGTACACCAGGATGGCCTTGCTGAAGGACATGCCACACCTCCACGGTACTGGAACCTCTCAGCGCCACTCGCGACGGCACCCTCGTCGATACTCTCAGCGGTCGACGCCCACCTCGGCACGCAGCGTCATCGCGTTGTCGGGTGCATACCCTGCCCAGTCGTTGTTGAAGTACGCGTAGACGTCGCGGCGCCCGGCACGCCAACTCGCGACGCGCTCCGCCCATGCCTCGAGCTCGGTGTTCGAGTACTTACCGCCCCGGCCTCGTTCGCCGTAGTGCAGCCGCAGATACACGAAGTCCGTCCCGAGCGCCTCGACGGGCTCCAGGCCGCGCTGCTCGTCCTTCTGGGCGTCGTGGGCCACGACGAGCGCGTGACCGTGGTCCTCGAGCACGTCGTACACCTCCGGCACGAACCAGGACAGGTCCCTGAACTCGAACGCCTGTCGTATCCCCGCGGCCTTCTCGTCGAGCAGCGAGCAGAAGTACTCGAGGCGCTCGGCGTCCTTCCGGTATCGGGGTGAGAGCTGCCACAGGATCGCGTGCAGCTTGTCGCCCAGCGGCCGGAGCGGCGCCAGGAAGTTCTCCACGGGCTCCTCGGCGTCGCCGAGCTTCTTGTTGTGCGTGATGAACCGGCTGCCCTTCACCGAGAAGACGAAGTCGTCCTGCGTCCGGTCGTGCCAATCCTTCATGACCTTCTCGTCGGCGAGCTGGTAGAAGGTGTGGTTCACCTCGACCGTCCGGAACACGCTCGCGTAGTGCTCGAGCCACTCGTCCTGCGAGATGTCCTCGGGATAGAACACCCCGTCCTTCCAGTGCTCGTAACTGAAGCCGCTCGTGCCCACGTAGAGTTCTGCCATCAGGCGGTACTCCCCCTTGTGGAAGCGATATCCATTACCTACCCGGTTCCCGACCCCGATGGACGAGCACGCCCCGCGACCGTGGAGCGGCGTCACCCGTTACCGGTCGGCCGGTACGGGAAACGCTCATACGTGGAGACACCGCCGCCGCAGACGCGAAGGAGGCCGCACCCATGCACGCAG
>CAYOSP010000020.1:0-6022 GCA_964406675.1 uncultured Eubacteriales bacterium
GAGCTCGAGTACCTCAAGCGTAGGCTCGAGGGCGATCCTGGGGAGGCGGGCTAGAGAAGCCGGCCGGGGGAGCCTCTCACCGCCGCGACCCGGAACGGACGACAGGTCACGGCGGCCGTGACCGAACGGAACGCACAGAAGCATGTTGCGGGTGGGTATGACCACCGCGAGGACCGCGACGGTCACCATGAGCGCCGTGAGGCCCGACCGACGAGAGGGACCGTGGTGGATCACGACGCCATGATCGCCGACTTCCGACGCCGCTCCCTGGTATCCATCGCGCTCACCCTGCCGGTCCTCGCGCTCTCCCCACTCATCCAGGACGTCCTCGGCGTCGCGGAGCGGCTCGCGTTCCCCGGCGACGCCTACGTCCTCTTCGCCGTCTCCAGCGCCGTCTTCTTCTACGGTGGCCGGCCGTTCCTGACCGGATCCGCACGCGAGATGCGCGACCGGTCGATCGGCATGATGACGCTGATCGCCGTCGCCATCACCACGGCGTACGCCTACAGTTCTGCGGTCACCTTCGGCCTCGAGGGCGAGGTCTTCTACTGGGAGCTCGCGACGCTCATCGACGTGATGCTCGTCGGCCACTGGATCGAGATGCGCTCGGTGGGCGGCGCGTCGCGGGCGCTCGAGGAGCTCGCGAAGCTGATGCCCTCGGAGGCGCACCTGGTCGAGGACGACGGCTCCGTGCGCGACGTGGCGGTCGAGGAGCTGGAGAGCGGCGACAGGGTCCGCGTCAAGCCGGGCGAGAAGCTCCCGGCGGACGGCGTCGTCGTCGAGGGCGAGACGTCCGTCGATGAGGCGATGGTGACCGGGGAGTCCAAGCCGGTCTCCAAGGGAGCGGACGACGAGGTCATCGGGGGCTCGATCAACGGCGAGGGCTCGATCACCGTCGAGGTGCGGGCCACGGGCGAGGGATCCTTCCTCTCGCAGGTCATGGGCATGGTCGAGCAGGCGCAGCAGAGCAAGTCCAAGACGCAGAACCTCGCCGACCGCGCCGCGTCCTGGCTGACGGTCACCGCACTCTCGGTGGGAGCGATCACGTTCGCGACGTGGTTCTTCGCCGCGGGATCCTCGCCCACCTTCGCGCTGGGACGGACGGTCACCGTCATGGTGATCACCTGCCCGCACGCGCTCGGCCTCGCCATCCCGCTCGTGGTCGCGATCTCGACGGCGCTGGGCGCGCGCAACGGCCTGCTCATCCGCGACCGCGACGCGTTCGAGGGCGCGCGGGACGTGGACGTCGTCGTGTTCGACAAGACCGGCACGCTCACCCTCGGCGAGTTCGGTGTCACCGACATCATGCCGGTCGAGGATGCTGGAGGAGGCACCGGAGAGGGCGCTGGAGAGGGCGCCGACGAGGACGCGGTGCTGAGGCTGGCTGCCGCGGTCGAGAAGCGTTCGGAGCACCCCATCGCGGCCGGCGTCGTGCGCACCGCGGAGGACCGCGGGATCGACATCCCCGAGGTCGAGGACTTCCAGGCGATCAAGGGCAAGGGTGCGAAGGCGACCGTGGACGGCAGCAAGGTCACGGTGGTCAGCCCCGGCTACCTGGAGGGGCAGGACATCAAGCCGCCCGACCCCGAGTGGTTCGACAGCCACTCCGAGGAGGGGAAGACGGTGGTGTTCGTGCTCGCCGACGGCGAAGTCGTCGGAGCGCTCGCGCTCGCCGACATCATCCGGGACGAATCGCGCGAGGCCGTCCGTCGGCTCGAGGAGATGGGCGTGCGGCCCATGATGCTCACCGGTGACGACCGGCGCGTGGCCGCGTGGGTCGCCGGCGAGCTCGGCATCGAGGAGTACTTCGCCGAGGTCCTGCCGCAGGAGAAGTCGGAGAGGATCGAGGGGATACAGGCGGACGGCTGGGTGGTGGCGATGACCGGGGACGGCGTGAACGACGCCCCCGCGCTCGCGCGAGCCGACCTCGGGGTGGCGGTGGGCGCGGGCACCGACGTGGCGGTGGAGACCGCGGACGTGGTGCTGGTCCGATCGAACCCGCAGGACGTCGCCGACATCATCGCCCTGTCCAAGGCGACCTATCGCAAGATGCTGCAGAACCTGGCCTGGGCGACCGGCTACAACGTGATCGCGATCCCTCTCGCCGCGGGGGCGCTCGCCTGGGCCGGTGTCGTCCTCTCGCCCGCGGTGGGGGCCGCGCTCATGTCCGCGTCGACCGTCATCGTGGCCGTGAACGCGCGCCTGCTCGAGATCCCCGACGTCGGCTGAGCGGGAGCGTCACCGCACGACGATGCCGGCCTCGTATCCGCCGTCGCCGCAGAGGATCGCGTAGGACCCGGGCTCGAGCGCGGGGAGCTCGACGACCGCGCCCCGCGAGATGTCCGCCTCGACGCCGATCTCCGGGAAGCTCACCCGGGTGCGGCACTCGGTACCGGGCGCGAAGTCGATCTCGATCGGGAGGCCGGGCTCGGCGGTGATGAGGAACGGGTCGAAGCGACCCACGTCCTCGATGCGGATCCGCTGGACGCCCTCGCCCTCGTCGACGGTCATCGCCGTGGCGTCCTCCACCGTGGGCGTGACGTATCCGACCTCGATGAGCCGTGCGCGGATGTCGCCCTCGTCCACCACGTCGCTGTCGAACGCGACCTCGAGCTCGAGCGCGGCCGTGTCGAGCGTGGCCTCGCGCACGCCCTCGAGCGCGTAGAGGGCGCCGAAGATGTGGTCGGCCTCATGGTCCGCGTCACCCTCGAGCAGTTGGACGTCCATGGTGGTCAACGCGTCCGCGTCCACGAGCGCGATGGTCTCCGTGATCCGGTCGCCGTCCTGGGAGCGGGCGCCCACCCGGTCGCCGAACATCTTCGGCAGCGCCACGGCGGCCACCACGGCGACGGCCGCGATCACGACGACGTAGGTGGGGTTCATGCGCTTCATGTGCCTCGTCCTCCGCGGTCCGATCGGCATACCGAGACCTCTCACCGCACGTCGTGAGAAGCATACGCCATGCCTCTGTGAACCCGGCCCGGACCTTGCTAGAATCCCCCTAAGGGAGCTTCCCGAGGGCGCGATACGGCGACCCGCCGACCAAGGAGGTGATCCAGCTGTGCGAAGTACGGACATCGCTGCGCTGGAACTGACCGACGTCGATAAGACGGAGGTCGGATCCGACTAGGACGGCGTCGTTCCCGGGAGATAGAGCCCGGGTGCTGATCGCCACCGAAGCGAATTCGGATGAACGTCGCTGTCCGTCGCAGCGATGAGGAAAGGCCCGCCGCATCGGCGGGCCTTTCCGCTTCTCGCCGTCCGTCGTCGGTCGCGCTACCCGCAGCCTCCGGGACCGCAGCACGGCGCGGCCGGCGACGGCCCGGTGGCGGCGACGTCGAGACTGCGCACGGCGTCCGGGTAGAGCATGCACGTGGTGTCGACGCCCATCGGGTCGCCGGACTCGTGGAAGGCCTTCGTGCGGCACCCGCGGCAGATCCGCGTGTACTCGCAGTCGCCGCACGCGCCGTCCGTCTCCATCTCGGCGAACTCGAACAGCTTGCCGACGGCCTCCTCGACGGTCATCTCGCGGATGTCCCCCACCGTCCAGTCCTGCGCGAACTGGCAGGGCATGACGCCGCCCTCGGAGTTGATGTTCATGTGGCCCTTGCCCACCGGGCAGGCGCTCACGGTCTGGAGACGCTCGAGTCCGCGCTTCACGTCCATGCCCCGCTCCATGAACTTCTCGGCGGCGTACGGGATGAACGAGGGCATCGCCCCGATGTCGTATTCGATCCCCGCCTCGCCGCTCGCGATGTCGTCGATGATGAAGTCCGCGAGCTCGCGCCACTGCTCGATGGAGATCCGGTCGTCCTCCTCGCCCTCGCTGCGCCCGGACGTGATCAGGTCGCAGAGGTAGATGAGACCGGCGTCGAGGTCCTTGGCCTCCTGGATCAGGTCGTAGATGTGGGGCCACGTCTGCTTGCTCACCGCGGTCTTGAGCGCCACGCCGACTCCCTCCTCGCGGAGGATGCGCACGGCCTCGACGACCTTGTCCCGCGTCCCCGGCACCCCGACCATCGCGTCATGGAACCCGGCCGGGCCGTACAGGGACGTGGCGACGAAGTCGACGCCGAGCGACTTGAGGCGCTTGGCCACGTCACGGGTGATGGTGGTGCAGTTCGTCGAGACCACCAGGCGCATGCCCTGCGCGTGCGCCTCCTCGACGATCTCCCAGAAGTTGCGGCGCACGAACGGCTCGCCGCCCGACACGAACAGGAGAGGGACCCCGGCCTCGCCCAGACGACGGACCAGGTCGATGGCCTCCTCGTCGCTGAGCTGCTCGGGGCGCTCGTGGGCGTCGGCGGCCATGTAGCAGTGGTCGCACTTGAGATTGCAGCGGTTCGTGATGTTCCAGATCACGTTGCTGGGGCGACCGAGCTTGTATGCGGTGACCGCCTTGTCCTCGACCTCGGCGAGGGGACCGTCGAAGAACAGCGAGCGTACGTGCGCCATGGTGCGGATGCCTCCTGGATCGTCTCGGCCTGGTGCCGACGTCTGGACCTCGTGCCGACGTCTGGACCTCGTGCCGACGTCCGGACCTCGTGCCGACGCGGCCTGGCTCGTCCATGAGGATACCCCACCTGCAATCGGCGAGCCAGATGAAGCGATGTAACAATTGTCGCATCTAGCTGGGATGATGCCTGCCGGGTCGCGCGTACTCGGTCGCCCGCCTCGGCGCCCGGGGCTACTCCGGCCCGATCTCGTTGCGGAGCAGGTCCTCGTAGCTCTCGCGCCTGACGATGGTGCGGGCCTCGCCGTCCTTCACGAGCACCACGCCGGGGCGCACCTGCTTGTTGTAATTGCTCGCCATCGACTGGCAGTAGGCGCCCGTGGCGCACACGCAGAGGACGTCGCCCACGTCGACACGCTGGACCTTGGCGTCGGCGGCGATGATGTCTCCGCTCTCGCAGTGCTTGCCCGCGACCGTGACCTCCTCGGTGCGCGGCTGGTCGGCCTTGTCCGCGATGAGGATCTCGTAGTGGGCGTCGTAGAGCGCGGGGCGGATGTTGTCGGTCATGCCGCCGTCGACCGCCACGTACTTCCGGATGCCGGGCAGCTCCTTGACCGTGCCGACGGTGTAGAGCGTGACCCCGGCGTTCGCGACGATGCTGCGTCCGGGCTCCACCATGATCTTGGGCACCGGCAGGCCGTGGCGCTCGACCTCGTCCTTGATGCCGTCGACGATGACCTTGCCGTAGTCCTGGATGGTGGAGGGCTCGTCGGGCAGTCCGTAGGCGATGCCGAGCCCGCCGCCGGTGTCGAGCTCCTCGACGGTGTAGCCGGTCTCCCGCCGGATGCGCTCCATGAAGTCGACCACGACCTCGATCGCCTTCGAGTAGCTCTGCAGCGCGAAGATCTGCGAACCGATGTGCATGTGCAGGCCTCTGAGGTCGACGTGCTCGAGTGCGATCGCCTTGGCGACGGCCTCCATGGCGAGGCCGTGGTTGAGCCCGAAGCCGAACTTCGAGTCGTTCTGGCCGGTCTGGATGTAGGTGTGTGTCGACGGCTTGATGCCCGGCGTGATGCGCAGCAGCACGCCCTGACGGGTGCCGAGCCGGCCCGCCGTCTCGCTGATGCGCTCGAGCTCGATGAGCGAGTCGGCCACGATGCGGCCCACCCCCGCCCCGACGGCCTCCTCGAGCTCCTCGGGCGTCTTGTTGTTGCCGTGCACGTAGACGCGCTCCATGGGGAAGCCCGCGGCGCGGGCCATCGCGAGCTCGCCGCCGCTCGAGACGTCGAGCGCGAGGCCCTCCTGCTCGGCGATCCGGCACATCGCGACGGACATGAACGCCTTGCCGGCGTAGATGGTCTCGCAGTCCGGCCAGTGATACGTGGTCCAGCGCACGTACTCGCGCATCTGGTGTCGGACATGGTCCTCGTCCATCACGTAGAGCGCCGTGCCCGCGACACGGGCGAGGTCGACCATGTCGACGCCGCCGATGTGCAGACGGCCGTCACACACCTCGGCCGTCCGGGGCAGCACGGCGGCGAGCTCGGGCTCGTCGCAGATGTGGTCGCG
>CAYOSP010000020.1:6122-11917 GCA_964406675.1 uncultured Eubacteriales bacterium
CCGGTGTGCTCCTCGGTCATCGTCTTCCTTCCGTCTCGATCGGTCCGGCTCGCGCGCCTCACGCATGCGCCCACGCGCGCGCCTCGGTCTACATCCGCTCGACCGCGTCCACGCCCAGCAGGCCGAGACCCGTCGCGAGCACGATACGGGTCGCGTCCACGAGGTACAGCCGCGCCGCGGTGAGCGCCTCGTCGTCCCCCATGACGCGGCACCGCGTGTAGAACTGGTGGAACGAAGCGGCGAGCTCCTCACAGTAGCGCGTGACGCGGTGGGGCGAGCGGTTCGCCGCCGCCCACTCCACCGTCTCGGGGAACGCCTCCAACGCGCGCAGCAGATCGAGCTCGGCCTCCTCGCCGATCAGCGTGAGGTCCGCGTCCTCGTCGACGAGCTCCGCGCGGAGACTGCCCACCGGCACCTCGTCCTCGGCCTCGTGCCCCGCGGCCTTGCGCAGGATCGAGCAGATGCGCGCGTGGGCGTACTGCACGTAGTACACCGGGTTCTCCTGGCTCTGCTCCGTGGCGAGCGCGATGTCGAAGTCCACCGGCTGGTCGGTGGAGCGGCGCAGGAAGTAGTAGCGCGCCGCGTCCGGACCGACCTCGTCGAGCAGGTCCTCGAAGGTGACCATCTCGCCGGTGCGCTTACTCATCCGGACCGCCTCGCCGGCGCGGAACAGGTTGACGAGCTGGCCGATCACGAGCTCGAGCTTCCCGGGGTGCCCGAGCGCCTCGGCCGCGGCGAGCATGCGGGGCACGTAGCCGTGATGGTCCGCGCCCCAGATGTCGATGACGAGGTCGAAGCCGCGGTCGGGGCGGCCCTCGTCCAACTTGTCCTTGTGGTAGGCGACATCGGCCGCGAAGTACGTGTAGGCGCCGTCGGCCTTCACGAGGACGCGGTCCTTGTCGTCGGCCGGCTCGCCGTCGCCGCCGAACGCGGTCGTGCGGAACCATGTGGCGCCCTCGGACTCGTAGACGCAACCCTCCTCACCGCACCCGTCGCTCTCGCGCAGCGCGTCGATGGCCCTCTCGATCGCGCTGCGCCCGTCCGGGCCCGCCTCGTGCAGCGTACGCTCGGAGAACCAGACGTCGAAGTCGACGCCGAAGCCGTGCAGCACACGCTTCAGATGCTCGAGCACCTGCGCGTACGCCTTCTCCTTGAAGTGCGCCTCCCGGCGGACCGGATCGGCGTCCGCCCACGCCTCTCCCTCGTCCTCGAGGATCTCGCGTGCGATCTCGGTGATGTAGGCGCCCCGGTACCAATCCTCGCCGAAGTCCACCTCGAAGCCGTTGAGCTCCATGTAGCGAGCGGCCACCGACTTCGCGAAGACGTCCATCTGCACGCCCGCGTCGTTGATGTAGAACTCGCGCTCGACCTCGGCGCCCTGGGCCTCGAGCAGCCGCGCGATGCTGTCGCCGAGCGCCGCCCACCGCCCGTGCCCGACGTGCATCGGCCCGACCGGGTTCGCCGAGACGAACTCCACCTGGACGCGCCGGCCGCCGAGGACGTCGGAGCGGCCGTAATCGGTGCCGAGCGCGTGGACGTTCCGCGCGACGTCGCGCAGGGCCGACGCCGAGAGGCGGAAGTTGATGAAGCCGGGCCCGGCGACCTCGGGCCTCTCCGCGAGCAGCGCGTCGGCGCCCTCGTACACGGAAGCGGGGACGTGCGAGACGATCGCCTCGGCGAGCGCCCGGGGGTTCGTGCGCGCGGGCTTCGCGCCGCGCAGCGCGACGTTCGTGGCGTAGTCGCCGTGCGAGGGGTCGCGCGGGCGCTCGATCCCGACCCGGTCGTCGATGCGGGACACGCCGACGTCGACGATGTCGCCGGGGTCGGCCGCGACGTCGCCGGCTCCGGTGGCCGCCTGCAGCGCCTCGAAGACGATACGTCCGATGTGCTCGCGAAGATCCGTGCCGTCTCTCAAGGGGATGGTGTCCCTTCGTCGCCGTGTCGGGTGCCGCGTACCCGCCTGTGGGATGCGGCGCACGCTCGAATCGTCAGGATACCAGCAGGCGGACGCGGACGTCGGTCAGGGAGGCGAACGCCTTCTCGTCGGCGGTCACCAGAGTGCAGTCGAGCATCCGGGCGAGCGCCACGTAGCCGGCGTCGTACACGGTGATCCCATAGGCGGACGCCGCCGCGACCGATGACTCGAGGAGCGCTTCCGCGGGTGCGAACACCATCTCGCCGGCCGCCAGCGCGCGTGCGGCGCCATCCAGCATCTCGGCGCCGATCCCGGCGGACCGCAGTCCGTTCAACACCTCATACGGCATGATCGACGGCGCCCACAGCTCCCTCTTCCCGGCGGCGTGTTCCTCGAGCAACGCGAGCGCCTCGGCGACCGAGTCCTCCTCCTCGGCACGGAACCACTTGAACGCCACGGAGGCGTCGACCACCGTCCGGATCATCCGCCGCTCCCGTGGCCCTCGTCTCGGTCCCCCCGGATGAAGGCGGTCCCGTCGAAGTCGGCGGGCACGCGCGCGGCGACTCGGCGCATGTCCTCGATCGCTCTCTGGATGCGATCCTGCCGCTCGACCGCCTCACGCTCCTCCGCGAGACGGTCCAGGTACTCCGCGCTGGCCTCGCGCACCAGGCCGCTGCGAGACAGTCCCTTCTCCCCCGCGATCGTGTCGATCCGCTCGAGCAAGGGGTCGGGCAGCGATATGTTGACCTTCGCCATCGCGCCTCCATCGTTGCGAGTGACGTCCTCGGCTGGTGGTGCCTGCGGCACTACCATCGGTACTACCGCAGTGTAGCACGCCGCGCTACCGGTGGTACGGCTCACCTCGCATGATGCGCAGTGCGCGGTACACCTGTTCGAGGAGCACCACCCGGGCGAGCTGGTGCGGCAGCGTCATCTCGGAGAGCGACAGGCGACGCGAGGCCGCGGCCCGGACGCGCCCGTCGACCCCGGCCGTACCGCCGACCACGAACGCCACGTGACTGGTCCCGCCCACCATGAGGTCGCCCAGCCACTCCGAGAACGCCACGGAATCCGTCTGCTTGCCGCCCTCGTCGAGCAGCACCACGTGCGCGCCGTCCGGGACGGATCGCAGGATGTCGTCGGCCTCCTCGCGCACCGCGCGTGCCTCGTCGCCCGAGACGTCGCGATCCGGGACCTCCGTCACGTCGACCCTCGCGTAGGCCCCGAGGCGCTTGAGGTACTCCTCCGCGGCCTCGCGGAAGTGCGGTTCCTTGAGCTTGCCGACGGCGACGATCGTGACGCGCATCATGCCGAGACCCTCCCCCGATCCAGCCCTCGTCCGGACCTCGCCCGCTCACTCGCGGGACCCGGACCCTGCCCGCTCACTCGCGGATCGGCTCGTCGCCGATGGGGACGATGACGTCGTTGCGCCGCAGTCCCGCCTCGATGAGCTCCGTGGCCACCTCCATCGCGACGTCCTCCTCGAAGCGAGTCGACCGGAGGACCGGCGCGATCCTGCGAGAGCGCCGGCCCCAGTGCGCCAAGCAAAGGCGAGGCCGCGACGCCGTTCGTCAGCATGAGGACGAGCGCGAGCGACGGAGCGACGTGACGACCGCCGGCGGGGATGTCTCGCGGTCACAGAGATACCGGGAACCCGGCCAGTATAGTAGAGCGGGCCGGACGATCGTGGGGCCGGCCCCGGTCCACACGGAACGCCGGGGACTCAGAGAGGTCGATCCTCCAGCCGCTCGTACGTATGCGCCCATGGCCTGACCCGCTCGAAGGCGGCGCTCGCCGCGAGCACCTCCATGTCGCCGTAGCGGGGACCGATGAGCTGCATGCCGACCGGCAGCCCCTCGGCCATGCCTGCGGGTATCGACGCCGAGGGGTGACCCGAGAAGTTCGTGAAGTAGGTCATGCACCAGCCGATGAGCGGATCGACCTCGACCCCACCGACCTCGCGCGGCCCCACCGTGTTCCCGTCGTCCGCGTTCTCGACGGGCATGGCCGCGAGCGTCGGCGTGACGAGGAGGTCGTACTCGGAGAACACGCCCTCGACGGCGTCGTAGATCTCCGTGCGCATCTGCTGATCGCGAAGGATGTCCAGGATCCCCATCTCGTAGGCGCGCTCCGCCCACTCGATGTATTCGGGCGGCAGGTCGTCCCGGTGGTCCTTCAACATGTCGACGCCCTGTGCCTTCCAGCCCTCGAGGGTCTCCACGTTGATGAGCATGATCTGCCGGCACCACAGGTCGCTGAGCTCCTTCTGATCCCGCCGTATACCCAGGTCGACCTCCTCGACCCGGGCGCCCGCCTCCTCGAAGGCGCGCACGGCGTCGGCCACCGTCTCGGCGATCCGCGGATCGACCGGATACACGTCGAAGTCCGGACTGTAAGCGATCCGCCAACCGTGCAGCGACTCTCGCATGGCGACGGTGAAGTCCAAGGGGTGCGCCTCCTCCGGCAAGCTGAGGGGATCGCGGGGGTCGTAGCCCGCCAGGACGTTCAGAGCCAACGCCGCGTCTTCCACGGTGCGGGTCAACGCGCCCTCGAAGATGAACGGCGTGACGCCGCCGAACGCGTCGGGGCGCAGTACGAACGGGACCCGTCCGAAGGACTGCTTGTAGCCGTACACGCCGCACCAGGCCGCGGGGATCCGCACGGACCCGCCGCCGTCGGTCCCCTCCGCGAAGGGAAGGAGTCCGTCGGCGACGGCGGCCGCGCTCCCGCCCGAGGAACCGCCGGTGTTCCGCGACGTGTCGAACGGGTTATGGCTGGGTCCGAAGAGGTAGTTGTCGCAGGTGCCGCGGAAGCCCATCACCGGACTGTTCGTCTTGCCCAACAGGATGGCGCCCGCATCCTCCATGCGCTCCGCCCACGCGCAGTGGAAGTCGGCGACGAAGTCCTTGAAGGCGGGGATACCCCCGAACGTGGTGGGCCAGCCGGGCTTGAAGTCGAACAGGTCCTTGAGCGCGGTGGGCACGCCGTGGAGGAGCCCCAACTCCTCCCCGCTCGTGAGCGCTCGTTCCGCCTCCCGCGCGCGTTCGCGCGCGTCGTCGAAACCCTTGAAGACGAACGCGTTGAGACTGGGGTTCCGGCGCTCGATCCGCTCGATGAAGGCGTCCACCACCTCCACCGGGGAGAGCTCCCGCCTGCGGATCCGTGAGGCCAGTTCGGTCGCCGACAGGTACGCGAGTCCGTCCGACATCTCCACCCCTCCTTGCGCAACGCATGCTTCCTACGCATTCGATACCCGGGCGGGCGGGAAGGGTATCAGGGTCGTCGCCTCCGCACCACGTCACCGACGCTATGCGCGCCGGCGGTGCGAAGAAACGGCCCCCACCCTTCTCGGAGCGTATCTCCGCAAGTGGGGGCCGTTCGTGTCTTCTGGAGCCGACGAGGGGATTCGAACCCCTGACCTACGCATTACGAGTGCGTTGCTCTGCCGGACTGAGCTACGTCGGCTTGCATGGGCCGCGACGGGTCGAAGCCGCAGCATGGGATATGGTAGCGCTGACGGGCTCGAATGCAACCCGCGTGCCGCACGCGTCTACGAGTCGGCGTCCCCCGTGCCCCTCGAAGGCCGCCTGCGACGACGCCGACGGCGCGAACCCGAAGAGCCGCCCGAGGGCGACCCGCCGCTCTTGCCGGACCCGCCACCGGACCCGCCACCCTTGCCGGACCCGCCACCGGATCCGCCGCTCTTGCCGGACCCGCCACCCTTGGTGGAACCGCCACCGGACGAGCCGCTCTTGCCGGATCCGCCGCTCTTGCCGGATCCGCTACCCGAACCGGAGGACCCGCCGGAGCCGGACCTCGACTTGGAACGCCGACCCCGCTTGGAGCGACGGCGCTTCGAGCGCTTGGAGCCGCCGGAGCC
>CAYOSP010000020.1:12017-15377 GCA_964406675.1 uncultured Eubacteriales bacterium
CCGGAACTCGCCTCCGCCAGGTCCGGGACCGCCCCGGTGGTGAGCGCGCTCGCGGTCTTCTCATGCAGCGCCTCGAGGACCTCCGCATACGCGTCGGGATCCACCTTGCACGGGCGCTTGCCTTGGCAGCCCTCGTTGCTCATGCAGCCCAGCGGGACGAGCACCCGACCGTCGTCGGTCTGCAGCGTGACCGTCTCACGGGGAGCGTCCATCGAGACCACGCGGGCCCTGCCGTCCGGCGTCTCGATCTTCGCCCCCATCTTGGGAGCCCGGCTCTTGAAGTCCTTGTACGTCTCGTACTCGTAGCGCAGGCAGCACATGAGACGGCCGCACACCCCGCTGATCTTGAGCGGGTTCAGCGGCAGGTCCTGCGCCTTCGCCATGCGGATCGACACCGGTTCGAAGTCGTCCATGTAGCGCACGCAGCACAGCGTCTGCCCGCAGTGGCCGATGCCGCCGATGTGGCGGGCTTCGTCGCGGACCCCTATCTGCCGCATGTCGATACGCGTGTGGAACTCGCGGGCGAGGTCCCGGACGAGCGCCCGGAAGTCGACCCGCTCCTCGGCGGTGAAGTAGAAGACGATCTTGCTCTCGTCGAACAGGTACTCGACCGACACCGGCTTCATGTCGAGGCCGTGCTCGGAGACGAGGCGCTTGTACGTGCGCATCGCCTCGCGCTCCTTCTGCTCGATCATCTCGAGCCGCGCGAGGTCGTCGTGCGTCGCGTTGCGGAGCACCGGCTTGAGCCTGCCGCTCACCTCGCCGGGGTCGATCTCCTTGGGGCCGTCCACGACCTCGCCGATCTCCTCCCCGCGCTCGGTGGAGACCACGACACGATCGCCGACACCCGCGTCGACGTCGCTTATCTCGAAAGAGAGGACCTTGCCCACCGGCCTGGTCCTCACACCCACTACTGTGGGCATCTCAGTACCTCCCGTATCTCGAACAGCATGGCCTCCAAGGCCAGCTGGGGACTCACATTATATGAGAGTCGCCTGCGAGTCTCCGACACGCACGCGAGCGCCTCGACCGCGCTCGACGGCCGCATGCCGGCGGCGACCTCCGCCATCGCGTCGGCGGAATCCATGTTGAACACGACTTCCGGGGCGCCTTGCGAGAGCGCCAGCACGTCCCGGAGCCAGCTCTCGGTCACGTTGAGCACCTCCAGGAGGCCTTCACGCTCTCCCGCGCTCAACTCGCGCTTGTGCCGCTGCGTGGTCGCCTTGTCCGGTCCCGAACCCATGAGGTCGCGGCGCTCCTCGAGTTCGGACTCCTGCCGCTCCTTCAGTCCGTCCAACGGCGCCCTGACCGCCGTGAGCAGTTCGCGGACGGTCTGGAGCACGTCCTGGGCGTCCATCGACCGCAGATCCTTCAGGTGGGCGATGATGAGATCGCGCGCCTCCGAGCGGTCGGCCGAGCGCAGTATGTCGGCCGCCCGGGCGACCACGCCGCCCGCGGCCGCCAGAGCCGCCGACGCGCTCTCCCGATCCGTCGCGGTGAGCTCGACGAGCGAGTCGATCGCGAGGTCGCGGCCGATCCGGTCGAATCGCACCACCTGGCACCGCGACGCGATCGTCGGCAGCACCGAGTCGGCGGCGAGCGCGAGGAGCACCATCACCACGTCCTCCGGCGGCTCCTCCAGGCTCTTGAGCAAAGCGTTTGCCGCCTCGGCGTTGAAGGTGTCCGCCCGCTCGAACACGTAGACCTTCCGGTCCGCTTCCACGGGCGCCAACTCGATGTCGCGGATCACCTCGCGGATCTGCGAGACCAGATAGGTCGCCGCTCCTTCGGGACGGATCATCCGCAGGTCCGGATGGGTGTCACGCATCGCCCGCCTACACGCCCGGCACGCGCCACAGCCGTCGTCGTCGCAGAAGAGCGCGCACGCCAACGCCTTCGCGGCGGTCTTCTTTCCCACGCCGGGAGGCCCCACGAAGAGGTAGGCGTGCGACACCCGGTCCTCGCGCACCGCGCTGCTCAGGACGCGCACGGCTCGTTCCTGGCCGATGATACCGTCCCATGCGCAAGGCGTCGGACTCACAGCAGGCCGCGCTCCTCGAGGAGCGGCTCGACGTGCTCCCACACGCCGGCCTCGACGTCCTCGGGCGTACCGCTCGCGTCGACGAGCCGCACCCGAGCGGGCTCGGCCTCCGCGATCCTACGGAAACCCTCACGCACCGCGCGATGGAACGGATCGAGCTCCAGCTCCAGCCGGTCGGCCCCTTCGCGCGTCGCGCGACCGAGCGAGACGGCGTGGTCCGCGTCGAGCACGAGCGTCAGATCGGGCTCCAAACCGCCGGTCGCCCAGTCGTTCAACGCACGGATCCACTCATGATCGATCCCGCGCGCGTAGCCCTGGTAGGCGAGGGTCGAGTCGGTGAAGCGATCGCAGAGCACCACCGCTCCCGCCTCGAGACCCGGCCGGATGAGCGTGTCGACGAGTTGCGCGCGGCTCGCCTCGTACAGGAACAGCTCGGCACGCGGAGTCGGCGCGCGGCGTCGGTCGGCCGCCGCGCGCTCCTCCGTCACGTCCTCGGTGGACAGCAGCAGCCCGCGGATCTCGTCGCCGAGCGCCGTGCCGCCCGGCTCCTTCGTGGCGACCACGTCCACCTCCATACGCTCGAGGCGCTCCTGGAGTGCGCGGAGCTGGGTGGACTTGCCGGTCCCCTCCCCGCCCTCGAACGTCACGAACACGCCGGCGAGGCCCGGAGCTCCCGACTCCGACCCCGAGGTGCGCTCCTCGGAGCGTCCGCTCATCGCGGCACCTCTCGGCCGTCCGGCACTATCGCGGCGAAGATGTCGTCGCCCGCGGCGTCGATGCCCACGAACAGCGGGAAACGCTCGAGGACCATCCGCCGCAGGGCCTCCGCGCCGAGTTCCTCGTAGGCGACCACCTCGCTGGATACGACCCGGGATCCCAGCAGTGCCGCGGCGCCGCCCACCGCGACGAGATAGGGCGAGCCGGTCTCGGCGCACGCGGCGCGGACCTCCTCGGACCGCGGACCCTTACCGATGGTCGCCGCGATCCCGGCGCGGAGCAGTCCGGGCGTCCACGGATCCATGCGCTTGGCCGTGGTCGGGCCCACGGAGCCCGCGGGGAGGCCCGGCGACGGACGGGTCGGCCCGGCGTAGAAGAGCACCCGGCCGGCGAGACCGTGGGGCAGCGCGCCCTCGCGACGCAGCGCGTCATCGATGCGTGCGTGGGTGGCGTCGCGCGCGGCGTAGACCGGACCGGAGAGCAGGATCTCCTCGCCGGCCGTGAGCCCTCTGAGCTCCCCGACCTCGTCGGGAAGCGTGATCTCCCTAGGTTCGTGCATCGTCCGTCGCCTCCTCGGCCGACGCGCCCGCGCCGTCTTGCGC
>CAYOSP010000020.1:15477-22607 GCA_964406675.1 uncultured Eubacteriales bacterium
CGCCGTCTTGCGCGTCGCCTCGCGAACCGCCTCGCGCACCGCCCCGCCAATCGAGGTTCCGGTACGCGTAGTACGCGGCCGCCAGCACGACGAGCGACATGAGCTGCAGCGTCAGCCGGCTGCCGGTGAGGACCACGTTATCAGGAATGATGCCGCGCTTCTCGACGATGTCCCGCACGATCAGGTTCACGAGGTCGGCGAGCGGCGCGGTGACGGTGAGCGAGACGAGCAGCGCGACCCGGACCACCGACTCCAGCGCGGTGAACACGCGCCCTCGTATGGAATCGTCGACCGTCGCGTGCACGTACGTGTAGCCGGCGACCGAGACGGTGGAGACCCCCAGGCCGGTCCCCACGGCGAAGACGGAAGCGAGCCAGTACAGCTCCACGCTCGCGAACGCCAGCATCGAGACGCCGAAGCCCGCGACGCCGCTCAGGAAGAGCGCCTGCAGACTGACCCGCGTCTCGAGACGGGGCACGAGCAGCGCTCCCCCCGCCATGCCGAGCGCCATGAACACGAGGACGAACGTCTGCGGGGTGGCGACGAGCCGCTCGACCACGGGCACCTGGTCCAGGAAGGGCATCCCGCCCACCAGGTTCTGCTGGACGTGGGTGAGTCCGACCGGCACGATCGCGCCGCCCCCGAGGATCGCCAGACCGACCGTCACGAGGAAGCCCCGCAACTCCCGGTGATCGCGCAGGAACCGGAACGACTCGACCATGTCCTCGCCCACCATCTTCAGCCCGAACCGCACCTCGCGCCTCGCCGTCTCGGGGAGTCGCATCGAGAAGATGAGTGCCGCGGAGACGAGGAAGGTGAAGCTGTCGACGAACACGCCCGCCCTCGGGCCGAGCAGTTCGGGGGCCAACACCCCTACCATCCGGCCCACCACGGGCAGGTCGGAGGCGAGCAGGGCCCGCACGGCCCACTCGAACACCGCGAGGACCGCGCCGGACGCGACCAGCCCGAAGAACATCGCCGACTGCTGGGTCGTGTACACGAGCCCGTTGGCGGCCGCGACGTCATGCTCGTCCTTCACGAGATGCGGGATCAGCGCGTTGCGCGCGGGCAGGAAGAACAGGGCGGCGATCTCGGTGATGAACACCACCAGGTAGATGAGGAAGAGGCTGTTGGTGAGCACCAGTCCGAGCACGGACACCGCGCGGATCACGTCGCACGCGATCATCACGCGACGCCTGTCGAACAGGTCGACCAACGCGCCGATCAGGGAGCTGAACAGCAGGGCGGGAAGCAGTTTCGCGATGAGGATGCCGGCCACCGCGAACGACGAGCCCCCCGAGAGCTGGGTGACCAGCGGCATGAGCAGGCCGATCACGAGCCAGTCGCCGACGCCGCTGATCATCCCCGAGAGCCAGAGCCGCCGGAAGGGCTGGTCGCGCAGGATCCGCCGGTATCTGCCCTTACCCAGCTCCTCCAGGTCGTCCGGCGCGAGGACTGGCGCCGGCTCCTCGGCCCCGGCGGCTCGACCGGACCGAGGGTCGTCCAGGTCGTCGCGACCCTCGCTCGTCACGCGAGCTCGATCGTCGCCGAACGCATCGCGCTGCAGCCGAGGTTGACCGCGACCGGGAGCGCCGCGATGTGGCACGGAGCGACGAGGACGTGCACCGCGAGGGCGGTGGCGCGGCCGCCGAGCCCCGCCGGACCGATCCCGGAGGCGTTCACCGCCTCGAGGATCCGCGCCTCGAGCCGAGCGGCGGCGGGAGAGGGGGCCTCGGCGCCGACCTCGCGCAGCAGCGCGCGCTTCGAGAGCCCCGCGACCTTGTCGAACGTGGCGCCCACACCGATGCCGACCACCAACGGTGGACAGGCCGAGGCCGCGTTGGCGAGCACGGTGTCCACCACGAAGCGCTCCACGCCCTCCTCACCGGCAGCCGGTTCGAGCATGGCGAGCCGCGACGCGTTGTCCGACCCCCCGCCCTTGAGCATGACGTGCACGGTCGCCCCTGTGCCGGACCGCTGGGCGATCTCGACGAAGGCGGGCGTGTTGTCGCCGGTGTTGTCGCGGGCGCCGAGCGGCTCGGCGACCACGCTCATCCGCAGCGGGTGCTCCCGGTACGCCTCCGCGACCGCCGCGTCGACGGCGGCCTGCACGTCACCCTCCACGCACTCGTCCGCGCCCACCTCGACGAGCACCCACACGGTCCCCGTGTCCTGACACAGCGCGACGCGCTCTTCGCGCGCGATGTCGTCGTTCTCGAGCAGTCGGCGCAGGACCCGGCGACCCCGGCCCTCGGGCTCCCCCTCGGCGGCGGCCTCGAGCGAGCGCCGGACGTCGGGGCGCAGGCGCGTGGCGATGTCCGGTATCGCCTCCCCCACGGCGGCGCCGATGGAGGTCGCCGCGATCATCTCCGGGCGCTCCCCGGTCCCGACGCGCTGTCGGCGTCGGTCCCGTCTCCGCGTCCCTCGCCGAGCGCGGCGATCCCGCGGCGGACGCTCTCGGCGGCATCCTGGAGCGCCGCGTTCTCGCCCGCCTCGAGCTCGAGCGCGACGATCCGGCGCACGCCGCCGGCGCCCAGTTCCACCGGTACCGAGAGACACACGCCCTCGATCCCGAACTCGCCGCGCAGGAGCACGCACGAGGGCATCACCGCGCCGGTGTCCTCGAGGATCGCGCCCACCATCGCCGCGATCGAGGAGGCCGGCGCGTAGTAGGCGCTGCCGGACCTGAGGAGCCCGACCACCTCCGCGCCGCCCCGCACGGTGCGCTCGACCAGACGCTCCGTCGTCGCCTCGTCCACGACCTCGGTGAGCGGCCGACCGTCCACCGTGCTCAGGCGCGGGAGAGGCGCCATCGCCTCACCGTGGGCGCCGACGACGAGCGCCTCGATCGCGGACGGATGCGCGCCCGTCTCCTCGGCGATCGCGTACGCGAAGCGGGCGGAATCGAGCACGCCGCCCATGCCGAGGACCCGCTCGGGGGGCAGGCCCGAGGTCCTCCACGCGAGGTGCGTCATCACGTCGAGGGGATTCGTCACGCAGAGCAGGACCGCGTCGGGAGAGGATTCCCGCGCGCGCTCCACCACACCCCTCACGATGTCGGCGTTGGCCCTCAGGAGGTCCTCACGGGTCATGCCGGGCTTGCGCGGGAGACCGGCGGTGATCACCACGACGTCGGAGCCCGACGTATCGGCGTAGTCGTTCGTGCCGGTCACCGTGGGACCGAAGCGTTCCACCGAGCGCGCGTGCATCATGTCGAGCGCCTTGCCCTGCGGCAGCCCCTCGGCGATATCGACGAGCACGATATCCGCCGTGCCGCGCAGCGCGAGCACGTGCGCGGTCGTCGCGCCCACGTGTCCGGCGCCGACGATGGTCACCTTCGGCAGGGTCATCCGGTCGGCTCCTCGTCGTCCGGGGTCAGGAGAGATCGGCGGGGTAGTCGGTCGGGGTCTTGCGCCCGGCGTGCACGTTCAGCCGCTGCACGAGGATCGGTGAGAGCGAAGGCTCCCGGCCCGGAGCGGGCTCGGGCGGCTCCGTGGGCACGTCGACCTCGGCGAAGATCACGTCGGTCTCCTCGACGGCCTCGGCGAGGATCTCGCCCGCGTGGACGATCGCGCCGCCCCCGGCCGAATCGGTGACTCCCACCCTGCCGCTCGTGGAGGTCACCAGGATGAGACCGCAGTCGTGCCGCGAGACGTCGAGCGCGTACTCCAGCAGCGCCTGCGACTGCAACTCCGACTCCGGCTCGAACTGCCACACCATCGCCTGCGGGTCCTCCGCGAGCACGCGGGTGCGGACCTCCGGATCGATGCACTCGTCGCCGATCAGCGCCACGGTCGCGCCCAGCGGGCTCGCGAACGCGTCCGGTGTCCGGCCCCCCACGCGGCTCACGCACGGAGCGATCACCGTCGCATCGAGGACGTGTTCCGAGAGGTTCTCCGAGAAGGCCTTGGCCACGTGCTCCGAGCCCTGCAGCCCCGTCACGCAGGGACATGCGATCACGCGGGCGCCTTCCTCGGCCGCACCCTGGGCCGCCGCCACGAGCGCGGCCAGGTCCATGCGGACGTGCGAGCGCATCTCATGCTGGATGACCGCGATCCTCATGGGATCAGTCCTTCCCTTCCGAACCCTTCTTGCCCTTGGAGCTCTTCGAGCCCTTCTTGCCCTTCGAGCCCTTCTTGCCCTTGGAGCCCTTCTTGCCCTTCGACCCCTTCTTCCCCTTGGCGCTCTGCTTGAGCGGGCACTTGGGATCGACGCATATCTTCCACGGTCCGCGCGCGGTGTGCACGATCACGACCGGCGCGTCACAACCGCCCGCACACGACTCGTCGGTCGGCTCGATCTCGCCCCACTGCGGCAGCGGGTAGGACACGCCGCACTCCTCGTACTCGGTACACCGTGCGTAGCGCTTCCACTTCCCTTTCGAGCGTCTGACCGTGAGACGGCCTCCGTCACCGCTCGGGCACGGCCCGATATCGGTCTCCGGCTCGGCGTTGGTCGAGCACTCGATGTCGAGGCACATCTCGCGCGGCTTCTGCCGGAACTTGATGTAGCGGATCCGGGGCGCGCCGCAGACCTCGCACACCTCGCCGGTGGCCTCGATCTTCCCGTCGGGCAGCGAGTAGGTCACCTCGCACTCCGGATAGCCGCTGCACCCGACGAAGGACTGCCTGTTCTTCTTCGAGTACTTCATCCGGAGATCCTCGCCGCACGCCGGACACGTACCGACCGTCGCGTCCTCGGCAGCGGCGTCCTTGAGGTCGTCGCCGACCTCCTCGACCTTCTCGAGCAGCACGCGCATCACGTCCTCGAGCAGGCTCCGCGAGTGCCGGACCACGCCCTCTCGCCGCTTCTCCGACTCCGCGATGGCGTCCATGTCGTGCTCCAGCTCCGCCGTCATGTCGGGAGTGGTGATCCGCTCGGCGTGCTTGGTGAGGGTGCCGACCACCGTGACGCCGCGCGACGTCGGCTCGATGGGGTCCTTGTCCACGTACTTGCGGTCGTAGAGGGTCTGGATGATGTTGTGCCGCGTGGCCTTCGTCCCCAAGCCGCGCTTCTCCATCTCCTGGATGAGCTTGCCCTGCGAATAGCGCGACGACGGCTGGGTCTCCTTCTCCTCCAGGCCGGCGCCTCGGAACACGACCTCGTCGCCCTCGTCCAGCGGCGGGAGCTGGGACTCCTTCTTCATCCCGTACGGGTAGATGCCCCGGAAACCCGGCTTGACCACGACGTCGCCACGGGCCACGAACGTCTCGCCCGCCACGTCGATCTCCGCCTTGGTCGCCTCGAAGACCGCCGCCTCCGAGAGGGTCGCGAGGAAGCGGCGCGCGATCAGGTTGTACATGCGCCACTGGCGACCGTCGAGACGCTCCGGGTCGCCCACCCCGGTGGGGTGTATCGGCGGATGGTCGGTGGTCTGCTTCTTGCCGCGGGTGGCGGTGAGCTCGCCCTTCGCGCGGAGCTTCTGCACGGTCTCACGGTACTGCGGGACCTCGCCGAGCATCCCCACGAGGCCGTTCAGGTCGAGGCTCGCGGGGTAGACGGTGTTGTCGACGCGCGGGTAGGACGTCAGACCGGACATGTACAGCGACTCGGCGATGCGCATCGCCTGCGCGGGAGGGATGCCCTCCGATGACGCCGCGGCGATGAGCGACGTCGTGTTGAAGGGGGCCGGCGGCGTCTTCCGGCGGGTCGTCTTGTTGACCGAGGTCACCCTGCCCGAACCCACGGGGTCCCCCGCCTCCGCCGCCTCGAGGACGGAGTTCGCGGTCTCGAGCGCCGCCTTCGCCTTCGCCTCGTCCTTGAACCGGTCCACGGCGTGCCCGGCTTCGAACTCGGCCTCGTCCTTGGCGAACAGCCCCTTGATGACCCAGTACCGCTCGGGGACGAACGCCTCACGCTCCTTCTCCCGGTCGACGATCAGCTTGAGGGTCGGCGTCTGCACCCGCCCGGCCGACATGACGTCACCCCACGCGCGACCGGCGGCTCGGGTCGACGCCTTCGTGAGGTAGCGCGTGAGCACGGCGCCCCAGATGAGATCGATGTCCTGTCGCGCCTCGCCGGCCTGCGCGAGCTCCTCGGAGATGTCCCCGAGCTCGGCGAAGGCCTGCTCGATCTCCTGCTTGGTGATCGCGGAGAAGCGGGCCCTGTGGATCGGCACGTCGGCGGCGACGCTGCGCACGATGTCGCGCGCGTCGGAGCCGATGAGCTCGCCCTCGCGGTCGTAGTCGGTGGCTATGACGACCTCGTCCGCCTTCTTCGCGAGATTCTTGAGCGTGCGGATGATGCCGGCCTCGGAGGGCACCTTCCGCACCGGCGCCTGCACGAGCGCCGGCAACGCCTTGATGCTCCACTTCGAGAGGTCGATCGTCTTGCCGGTCGCCGGGTCGGGCGCCTCAGGGGGGAAGTCCACCTTCATGATGTGACCCTTCAGCCCCATGGAGACCCACTCGTCGCCGTTCCGGCTGAAGCGATACACGGGCGTGGCGTAGACCTTGTCCGCCTTCGGCTTGCCCACGGCCAGCATCTCCGCGATGCGCCTGGCGGCTATGTTCTTCTCCGAGACGATCAGTCGCACTTGAGGTACATCCCCTCGTCGGGATCCCGGTCAGAGTCCCAGCTCATCGGACCGCGCCTGCATCGCCTCGAGAGAGAGCTGGAGGAACTCGTCGCGCTCCAGCCCCAGACGAGCGCACTCCGCCATCTGCTCGCGACTCGCGCCGCGCGCGAACGCCTTCTCCTTCCACCGCTTCTTGAGCGACTTCAGCTTCACGCTGCCGAGGCTCTTGTCCGGCCGCACCAGCGCGGCCGCGACGATGAACCCCGTCGTTGGATCGGCAGCATACAACGCGACGTCCATGTCGCTTTCCAACCCGACCTTACCCGCGTGGGCGAGGATCGCGTGCACGATCCCCTCGTCGACGCGGTCCTCGAGCATCTCCGCCGTGAGACGCCCGTGCGTCTCCGTGTCGTCGGCCGTCCGCGAGTAGTCCAGATCGTGCAGCAACCCCGCGAGCGCCCAGCGCCTCCGCTCGTCCTCATCGAGCTCCAGACGACGCGCGAGCGCGTCCATGATCGCCTCGGTGGCGATGCAGTGGTTGACCAGATTCTCGTCGGCGATGTGTTCCCTCACCAACGCAAGCGCATCGTCGCGGTCCATCTCGCGGTCCATC
>CAYOSP010000020.1:22707-40220 GCA_964406675.1 uncultured Eubacteriales bacterium
TCGCGGTCCATCTCGCGGTCCATCGCTCCCCCTCGGCGGGTCCGACCGCGCACCGTCGAGGAAGGCGTGTCGCCTGCCGTGAGGATGCGTCGGTCCTGAGCACGTCTCCACTAATAGTAGTGAGGCGTGTCAAGTAGGCTCTCCGCCGACGACGGCCTCAGCCGGTCTCGGCGCGGACCGCCTCGATGCGTGCGGCGAGCCACTCCGCCCACGCTTCGACGCCGTCGCCCTTGGTAGCGGAGATGGGGAACACCGGAGCCTTGCCGTTGAGCTTGCGCACGAGGTCGCGGAACTCGTCCTCGTCGAAGTCGAAGACCTCGATCGTGTCGTACTTGTTGAGGATGACGGCCTCGGCGACGGAGAAGATGCCGGGATACTTGTGCGGCTTGTCGTGGCCCTCCGGCACGGAGAGGATCATCACCTTCGCGTGCTCGCCGAGGTCGAACTCGGTCGGGCATACCAGGTTGCCGACGTTCTCCACGATCAGCAGGTCGATCTCGTCGAGGTCGAGCACCTCGAGCGCGCGGCCGATCATGTCGGATTCCAGATGACACGCGCCACCTGTGTTGATCTGCACCGCGGGGACGCCGTGCTCCTTGATCTTCTCGGCGTCCACCTTCGAGGCGATGTCGCCCTCGATCACCGCGATGCGGTAGCGGTCGCGCAGCGCGGCGATGGTCGCGAGGATCGTCGACGTCTTGCCCGCCCCCGGACTCGCCATGAGGTCGACGACGAATATGCCCTTCTCGGTGAACAAGTCGCGGTTCGCCTGGGCGAGCCGCTCGTTCTTCTCGAGGATGGACTTCGAGAGATCGATCTCCGCCACGCTCAAGCCTCCTTCTCGGTCTCGCCGCTACCCTGCCGGGCGAGGTCTTCCTCGGTGTCGATGTCGATGCTGTCGATACGCAGCTCGTGTCCCTGTATCGACTCGACCATGAACATGCCGCACTCCGGGCAGGTCATGTCGAACCTGTCGTGCTCGTATTCGTGTCCGCACTGGCCGCAGCGCGACCTCGGCGGGAGGATGGTGACCACGAGCTCGGCGTCGGCCGCGATCGTGTCCTGCCTGAGCACCTCGAACGCGAACTGCAGGGCCGTCTCGACGATCTCGGTGAGCTCCCCCACCGTGATGCGGATCTCGTTGATCCTCACGGCGTCCTCCGCTTTGGCCGCCTCGAACGACTGCGAGAGGATCTGCTGCGTGATGCCCATCTCATGCATGACTCCGCGCTCCTGCCGGATCGCTCATACCGGATCGCTCCTACCGGATCGCTCATACCGGATCGCTCCTACCGACTCGCTCATGCCGACCGGGACTCGGCGATGCGCTTGCGCAGCACGATGCGCGCCGCGAGCAGCGCGCCCTCGTAGAGCGCGAGCATGGCCCCGAACAGCGAGAGCATGGTCACCCAGGACCAGTCCGGCGTGGCGACCGAGGCCACGACCATGATGATGACGTACGCGGTGCGCCAGTTGGCGCGCAGGGTGTCGTAGGGCACGATCCCGAGCAGGACGAGTCCGAACACGATGATCGGCGTCTGGAAGCCCAGGCCGAAGCCGAGCAGGAACAGCGTCACCCCACGGAAGAACTCCTGCGCCTTGGGCAGCATCTCCACCGCGGAGCTTCCCCCGGACACGTCCCCCTGCATGAGCAGCCAGCCGAAGCCGGGCTCGAGGACGTACAGGTAGCAGAACACCACCCCGCCGATGAAGAACACGATCATCGCGATGAATATCGGGACGAACCACTTACGCTCCTTGGGCTTCAGCGCCGGCAGGAAGAACGCCATGACCTGGTAGATCCATACGGGGCTCGTGATGACCAGCGAGGCGAACAGCGCCACCTTGAAGCGCATGGTGAACAACTCGAACGGGTTCGTGGCGATGGACGACTGCTCGCCGAGGTGCACGAGCACCGGGCGCATCATCCACTCGTAGATGTCCCAGCCCCAATGGTAGAGTCCCAGCGCGCCCAACAGGATGACGCCGGCGATCCAGGCGAGGCGCGTACGCAGCTCGCCGATGTGCTCGAAGAACGCCATGCGCTTGGGTCCGATGGGCATGATGGCGCGAGGGCGGCGGCGCAGCCGCTACTCCTCTTCCTCCTCTTCCTCGTCCCACTCGTCGGCCTCGGGGACGGTCGACGCGGACGGCTCGCCGGCTCCGGACTCGCCGGCTCCGGACTTGGTCTTCGGCTTCGGCTTGCCCAGGTCCTCGATGTTGCGCATCTCCGCCTTGATCTGGGACTCCATCGAGTCCTGCGCGCGCTTGAACTCCTTCATGAAGCGACCGACGGTGCGTCCGAGTTGCGGCAGCTTGTCCGGCCCGAAGATGAGCAGGACGAACACGACGATGATGAACAGTTCGGTGCCGCCGATACCGAGCACGGTCACTCCTCGTCAGATGCGGACACGGGGACACCCCGCTACCGCTCGTGCCGGGCGGCGAGCAGGGCCGTAGGTCAGAGTCTAGGCGCGGCGCCGTCCTCGGGCAAGTGGCGCCCGGGCCGCCCGCCGGCGCCTCTCGAACACGTCATGAGAGGTAGTCTCGCGCGCCGTCCACGTCGTCGAAGATGGGGAACGCCTTGTCGAGTCCGGTGATCCTGAAGACCTTGTGGATCGGCTCCCGAAGCCCCACGACCGCCATGGCGCCCTCTTTCTCCTTCACGCGCCGCAGGCCGCTCACCAGCGCACCCAGACCGGAACTGTCCATGAAGCCGACGGCGCCGAGATCCACGATGAGCGTCTCGCAACCGTCGTCGATCAGCTCCGCCAGACGCGACTTCAATCCGGGAGAGGTGTAGACGTCGACCTCTCCGTCGACGGTCACCACGCAGACTCCGTCTCTATCGCTGACGTCGATACTCAGGTCCATGTGTCGGTCCCTCCGGATACGTGATCGTCGCTGACGTGCCGCACGCTCGCAACGGACGGCATCTTTCCATCATGATACAGGCTACCCCGCGGGACGGTCGGCTGCCAGCTGAGCGGGGCGAGGTGGGCCGAAGGGGGGTCCCCTCCGTATCCGCGCTGTCGCACCGGACGACTTGGGTAGTATCTGAGTGACCCCGACGACGGGTCGGGGTGAGTCCGAGCCGCGCGTACCTTCGAAGACACAGGGTGGTGACATGGCGCTCGACATCAAGCTCGCACAAGGTGACGACCGATGGACCCTCACTCTCGCCGGCGAGTTGGACTACAGTGAGTGCTCCGCGTTCCGTACATACATCGACCGCATCCTGAAAGCGTCGCCGGACGCCGCGGTGGTCGATCTGTCCGACCTGGACTACCTGGACAGTTCGGGACTCGGACTCCTGCTCAGTCTGTCCAAGGAATACGGGTCCCAGGGTGGTCGGCTGGTGCTGATCACCAACGAGACCGTCGACAACATCCTCTCGCTCACGCGACTGAACGCCATCTTCTCGGTCGCGTCCGACGAGCAGGAAGCCGAGAGCCTGCTGGAAGACACGACGGGCCGGTAGACGCCCGCCGATAGCCGGGGGCGGTGCCGGCCGCCGATAGCCGGGGGCGCCGGCTGCCCCGTAGCGGCTACTCGGTGGTCTCGGCCGACGGATCCACCGGCGTCACGTCCGGGTCGAGCGTCTCGGGGTCGACCGGTGTCGCGTCGGCCTCGGGCTGGACCGGGTCCTCACCCACCGCGGACCCCAGCTGCGCGAGTTGATCGCGCGCGTGATCGGGATCGCCGGCCGTGCCCTGAGGGTCCAGTTCCAGGTAGCGTTCGAACGAGGCGATCGCGTCGTCGACCGCTCCCACCGACTGGTAGAAGATGCCCGCGTTGAACCACGCCGTCGGGAAGTCCGGATGCTCCTCGAACGTCTGCTCGATGCGCGTGATGGCCTCCGGCGTGCGGTTGCTGTAGTGATACGTGACCGCGAGCTCGGTGGTCACCTCCGGGGCGTCCTGTCCGGCCTCCAAGGCGCGCTCGTAATAGCTCGAGGCCGCCACCCACAGCGGGACGTCCATCCCCACGAGGGTCTGGTCCTGGCCGGCCGCCTGCTGGACGTCGGCCGCGTAATCGTAGTGCGTGTACGCGAGCTGCAGCAGGACCGTGCCGGACGCGGGGTCGCCGGCGAGCGCCCCCTGCAGCCCGGTGATGTTGGGCTGGTGACGGGCCGCGATCGTGTCGAGCGCGCCCTCCTGCGTCGCGGTCTGCCCGCCGTCGCTCCCGATCGCTCCGAGGAACGGCAGGCCGATGCCGACCACCAGCATGACGGCCAATATGATGATGATGACCTTCGTGACGGCGGACGTCTGTCTCTTATCGAGTGCCATGCGTCAACGACTCCCTCAGGGACGATACCGTGCGGTTCGGACGGTGCCTGGGTGTGCGCCCCGGGCAGCCGTCGTTCGAGCGTTACGGGGTGACGGTCTCTTCGACCGTGTCCGTGGGGACGCCGCCCGGCATGCCGGTCGGTACCTCGCTGTCGCCCATCATGGCGCCGATGTCCGGGTGCCCCTCGGGAAGCTCGCCGCTGCCGAGCTCCTCCGGCGACAGTTCCGGCGCGGTATCGTCGAACGTGTCCGCGCCCACCGTGGGGGCGGGCACGTCGTCGCCGCCGACGGGAAGCGCGATGCCGATGATCACGCCGACGAGCAGGGTGACCACCGCGACCAGCGCGGTCACGGTCATCGAGACGCTCTGCTGCATGACCGAGCCGGAAGGAGCCGGCCGCGAGCCTCCGCTCCGCGCGGGCTTCTTCGGAGCCGACTTCGCGGTCGACTTCGCGGTCGACTTCGCGGTCGACTTCTTGGCCTCCGACTGTGCGGGCGGCTTCTGTTCGTTCTCATCCTCGTCGAAGAAGAAATCCTGATCGCTCACGGACCATACCTCCTATTGCGTGACTGATGACGCCGGATCCCCATCACCTGCGGAGCCGGCGTCGTTCCGCGGGATTATAGCACGCACCCTGGGCCTGAACCTGTCTGAAGACAGCAGGTCCGCGCCGAAGACGCGCAGTGCGGCGAAGGTCCCCGCGACGGCCGCGAGGGCGACGATCGCCCCGGTCACGTCCGGTTCGGGACCCACCACCGACCCAAGCAAACGTCCGGCCAAGTACCCGATGAAGAGGGCGAGCACCGGGACACCGTATCCCACCAGGGATCCTGTGAGCCGACTGCCCCCGGGGACCTCGACCTCGACCAGCTCGCCGAGCGCTGCCCCGAAGCGGTCCAACACGTCGTGCATCACCATGTCCCCGCCCACCGCGCTGCAGCAGCCGCACGACTCGCACGCGTCGGAGCCGCTCATGCGCACGTCGACCGCGTCCTCACGCACGTCGACGACCCAGCCCCTCTCGAGGATCGGCGGGCTACTCATCGCGCCGCCATATGAGGGACGGCGAGGATCACGTCGTCAGTCTCGCGCGGGTCTCCTCGGCACGCGCGAGGACCCGCTCCTCGTCGACCGTAAGGTACGTGCCCGCCTCGTAGAGGATCCGCCCGCCGACCATGGTGAGCACCACGTTCTCCTGGTTCGCGGTGTGCACGAGCGCGCTGTACGGGTTGCGCAGGGGCGCCTGATGCGAGTGCGACAGGTCGACGACGATCAGGTCGGCCGCCTTGCCCTCCTCCAGGGAGCCCACCCTGTCCTCGACACCGAGCGCGCGAGCGCCGCCGAGCGTGGCCATCTCGACGAACAGCTCCGCCGGGAAGAACTCCCCCTCGCCGATGACCGCGCGGTTGAGGAGGAGCCCGATGCGCATCTCGTCGAAGAAGTCGATGGTGTTGTTGGAGGCGGGGGAGTCGGTGCCGAACCCGATGTGCATCCCCCAGGCCATGTACCGGCCGATGGGCGCGCGACCCATGCCCAGCTTCGCGGCGCAGCGCGGGCAGTATGCGAGCCTCACGTCGTTGGCGCCGAGCAGCTCGATGTCGTCGTCGTCCACTTGGATCAGATGCACGGCGAGCAGCTCGGGGACGTCGAGGAGCCCCCACTGGAGCACGTAGCGCACGGGACTGACGCCGGTGGGGAGCCAATCGAGCTCCCTCCACTCGCCGGGGAAATCCGTGGCGAGCCCGGATGAGCCGTACTTCACGAAATCGTACTCGTCGGCCGCCCCCGCGAGATGCATGCTCACCTTGAGCCCGTCGCGGATCGCCCATTCCGAGGCGCGTTCGATCAGGTGCGGATGACAGCTGAACGGCGAGTGCGGCGCGAGACCCACCGTGAGCCGTTCGTCGAGCTCCGACCAGGCTTGCACGTCCTCCGCGGCGGCGGCGATCACCCCGTCGATCTCGTCGCGATGCATCGTCTCGAGCTCGCGGTAGACGACGCCGCGCAGGCCGGCCTCCGAGGCCGACCTCGCCGAAGCGCCGGTCGCCGTGATGTCCGCGATGGTGGTGATACCCGAGCTGACGGCCTCCATCGCCCCGAGCGCCGACGCGTTCTCCCAGTCGGCGGAGTCGAAGGCCTCCTCCTTGCGCGTGAGCTCGATCTTCCAGTCCGTGTACGGCAGGTCGTCGACGAGGCCCCGGAACGCCGAGTACTCGAGGTGCGTGTGCAGGTCCACGAAACCCGGCATGATCACGGCACGCCCGAGGTCGCGCACCTCCTCCTCGGGATAGCGAGAGACGAGCTCGTCGCGCGGCCCCACGTCGACGATGTCCTCGCCGCGCACGAGCACGGCTCCGTCGTCTATGGCCGGAGACGATATGGGAAGCACGTAGCGTGCGGCGAGCAGCATGCGACCTCCTTGTCGGGGTGCACCGAGATACCTCCGAACGTGTCCGTACATGGTACACGCAGGGCGCGCCGACCGTCAGGGTGCAGGAGCCTCATGCGGGCGCGCCGGGCGTCAGGCGGCCGGGCCGGTCTTGCGCGCGACGTGCACGGAGACCACGCCGAACGTGAGGTCGTGCCAGGCGACGTCCCGGAAGCCGGCCGTCACGAGCTCACGCGCGAGGCCCGCCTGGCTCGGGAACCGGCGGATGGAATCGTTGAGGTAGCGGTAGGCGGCCCGATCCCCGGACACGAGGCCTCCGACCGTGGGCACCACGTGGCGCAGGTAGAGGTGATACGCCCAGCGGATCGGCGCGGGGTGCGGCGTGCTGAACTCGAGCACGACGTAACGGCCGCCCGGCCTCAGGACCCGGCGCACCTCGCGGAAGTTCGCCGACCGGTCCGGCAGGTTGCGCACGCCGAAGGCGATCGTGGCGGCGTCGAAGCTCCCGTCCTCGAACGGCAGGGCCTGGGCGTCCGCCTCCTGGAAGACGATGGTGGTGGGACCGCGGTGCTCGCGGGTCTTCTCGCGCCCGATCTCGAGCATCTCGCCGACGAAGTCGGTGCTCACGACCTCGGCCGGACGTGCCTGCCGGGCCAGCGCCAGCGTGAGGTCGCCCGTGCCCGCGGCGAGGTCGAGGACCCGGTCCCCCGCTCCGACCTCCGCGAGCTCCACCGTGCGGCGGCGCCAACGGCGATCGATGCCGAAGCTGGTGAGGTGGTTGAGCAGGTCGTAGGTCGGAGCGATCCGGGAGAAGACGGTCCGGACGCGCTCGGTGGTCGCCTCGCCGCGTTCGGACCCTTCCGACATCTAGCCCTCCGTCCGCTCCAACCCCGGTCTGAGCCGTCGCTTGCGCCGCGCGGACCCGGAGAGATTCGCGAGGTTCTCCTTGAGCCACAACGCGGCGACGTTGAACACCATAGTCAACCGGACCTTCGCGGGCCAGTCCAGTTCCTTCTTCTCGCACACGGTCGACTCGTTCACCTTCTCGACCTGCTCCTTGAGCTCGTGTAGCCGCACGTGGCGCACCGAGGGATCGCCGGAGACGATGCCGTCGATGCGCGCCATGACGTCCCTGGCGCGCTCTATGCGACGCTCGGTACGGCGAGCTACCGCGGGGTCGATCGCGCCGATCCCGGCCTTCACGCGGTTGATGCCGACCGCGGCCTCGTACGTCGCGTCGACGAGCTCGTCGCGGGTCATCGCGTCGGGCTCGTAGTTCAGGATGTGCTTCCACGACGGCTCCACGAGCAGGCGGCGGTGCTCCTCGAGGGTCCGGGCGCGCAGGGTGTAGCCGAAGCGGTCCGGGTCCTCGAAGACCATCGAGCCCGGGTCGAGCGTGGGGGCCATCGGCGAGACGAACGCGAGCAGGCGCGGGTCGTTCCCGACGCGCTCGTACAGCCCCCGCGCGTAGTCGACCGTGCCCCGGACGCTCTCGGAGGTCTGCGTGGGCAGCCCGGTCATGAAGTACAGGTCGAACCGCCGGCAGCCGTGCCGGAACGCGGCGGCGATGGACTCCTCGGCCTCGACGGCCGGGAAGCGCTTCCCGAAGGCGGCGCGGACCTCGTCGTCGTGACTCTCCATCGAGATCTCGGCGGACCAGTCGTCGAGGTGGGCGTCCATGAACGCCCACCAATCCTCGCTCGGGGGGCGGAAGAACTCGAACGCGACGGCGTTCTTGAGCTCGAGCCTGCCGAGCCCCTCGATGAGCGCGCGAGCGTAGTCCTCGCCGCCCTGCAGCGGGTCGTTGAGCACGAAGACGGGGCCGGGGATGTACTTCTGGAAGTGCGCGACGTCGCGACAGATGCGCTCCGGATCGCGGTAGGCCACCTTGGAGCGCCCGAAGTGCGTGCGGAACGCGGTCGCGCTGCCGCCGCAGGTCACGCAGTTGTGCGCGCAGCCGCGGCTCGTGAGCGCGGCGCACACCGGATACCTGAGCCAGTCCTTGAACGGGAGCACGCTGATCATGTCGCGGTTCCTGATCACCGAGCGCATGTTGAAGCTGTAGTCCATCGAGACGGCGTCCATGTCGCCGGGCACCCACTCGATGCCGTTGGAGACGACCGAGCCGTCGGCGGTCGAGTACGTGAGGTTGGGCACGTCGGCGACGCTCCCGCCGCCCTTGAGCGCGCGCATGAGGCGGAGCATCGGCTCCTCGGTGGAGTCGCCTCGCAGCACGTAGTCGACGCACTCGTACGACGCGAGCTCCTCGTGGTAGTAGCTCGAGGTCAGCCCGCCGAATACGACCGGCGTGTCCGGGTGGTGCTTCTTGCAGACGCGGGCTATCTCGATCGAGCCGTGCGCGTGCGGCATCCAGTGCAGGTCGATCCCGAACGCGACCGGATCCATCCGCCGGATCGCCTTCTCGACGTCGAACAGCTCGCTTCGCAACATGAGCACGGCGAGGTTGACGATGCGCACGTCCATCCCGTGGCGTTCGAGATACTCCGCCATGGTCGTGAACCCGAGCGGGTACATCTCGAATATCGGCGAGGACGGCACCATGTCGGACACGGGCCCGAACATGATCGAGTTCTCGCGGAAGTCGTACACGCTGGGAGCGTGCAGCAACACGAGGTCGGCGTTGGCCAACTCGGGATCACCCTGCTTTCGCGATCCGGCAGATACCGCGGCGGGTCCGACAAGGAAACGGGGCCGACACGACCACCATGCGCCCGTCGACCCGCCTCGATGTGTTCTACGAGCCCGAGGCCCCATCTCCTGCCTCGTCGGCATGGTCAGGCTGGTTCAGGGACGACGACACGTCAGCGCACGGCGGGGATCCTGCACCGGCACGCGAGCGACTCGATGTCGCACGGCATGCGCACGTGGGTGACCTCCATCTCCGCGGGCTCCTCGAGCATCTGCGCCGGGCGCCCCTCTCCTTCGAACGGCTGGTCTTCGGACCGTTCGATCAGCCGCCTCGCACGTGACACTCGGCGCAGTATGTCGGCGAATGACAGTCGAAGCAAGCCTCCGCGCCGGTCTCGCGGACGACCTCGAAGTGCTGCGGGATCCACTCGCGGTTCGGATCGGCTCCCTCGTGGTGGCAGGAATCGCAGAACTGCGTGTCCTGCGGTCCCACGCCGTGACAGTTCGCACACGCCTCGGGGCGCTCGTTCCCGAGTTCGCCGTGTCCCTCGGTGAAGCCCGCCGGATGCGGCATCTCGACCCCGTGGCAGTCCACGCAGAACGTCTCGCGTTCGTGACAGGTGCCGCAGTAGCTCACCTCGGCGAGCGGCCGCATCTCGGCGAGCGCGCCGTCACCGTGGGCCTCGGCCCCCTCGGAGACCTCCTCGTGCGCCTCCTCGGTCGCGGTGGTCTCGCGCGCGCCCGTCTCGCCGATGCGCTCCGCGTCGTCCATGGCGAGCGCGGCATGGCCGCCCGAGTCGCCGAACTCCTCGTAGAAGCCGGGCTGGAGATGATTGGCCGGCTTGAGCTCGAAGTCCTCGGGATGACAGGCGCCGCACGCGCCCGTGGCCATCGCGTCGTCCCCGACGCCGTGACACCGGTAGCATGCCTCCATCTGCATGAAGTCGGCGTGCTTCTCGTTGTCGGCGAGGGTGAGCTCGAAGTCCTCGGGATGCGCCGCGCGGTTGTGACACACCGCGCAGTGCACGTCGTTCTCCTCGTGCACCGCGTGGTCGATGATGATGCCCTCGCTCGGGGTGGTCTCGCGGTTCGGCCCGTGGCACTGCGTGCACTGCTCCGATCCCATGTGATGCGGGTCGAGCGCGAGGTGCGAGCCCTCGTTGAGCGGGAGCTCGAAGCGATCGGTGACCGTGAGGTACAGCTCGCCGAGCGCCTCGGCCTTGTGGAGCACGAAGGTGACCGGCCCGGCGCCCGCGGGCATGTGGCACGACATGCAGGACACCTCGGCATGCGACGAGCGGTCGTAGGCGATGATCGTATCGTCCTGCACCTTGTGGCAGACGTCGGCGCAGAACCAGTACGAGGACGTGACGCCCAGAGCCGCCACGACCACGCCTACGAGCGCCACCACCACCGCCCCGGTCCAGAGGATGTACCGGGGCCGGCGTGCGGGATCCTTGAAACCCTGCAGGGGGTTCTTCAGCATGTGTAGGTCCTCTTCGCTCGAACTCGAAACGGCAGCGATATCCCGCGCTACGGCAGCTGCGCGGCAGTATGGCAGTTCGTGCACAGGTCGTCGTCCGTCTCGATCAGCAGGCGCTCGTTCGGGCTCTCGTGCGGGAAGTTCTGGTAGGTGGGGTTGCCCGTCGGGGTGCCGTCGAGGGAGGGGCCGAACGCCTCCGCCGTCGAGACCGTGCCCGTCGTGTCGTCACCGACGTCCCGAGCGTCCTCGTGACACTGCTGGCAGATCGGCTCGTGCCCCTGCTGGGCGGGGGTGCGGGTGGAGTCCTCGGAATCCCAGGGCATCACGTACCCGAGGTTGCTGCGGCCGAGCCGGCCCATCTCTGTGGTGGTCTCGTCGTAGCCGGTGAGCACCGCGACGTTGTCGTAGTGGAAGAAGTCCGCGGTGCTCGACGTCTCCACGGGATGGTTGTGCAGCGCGTCCGACTCGCCGCGACCGCGATGGCAGGCGACGCACCAGTCGGAACCGTAGTACGTGATCGTCTGCGTGACGTCGTTCGGGCGAGCCTTGAGCAGGCGGTTGCTCGTGTACGTGATCATCTCGGACGCGCTCACGCGCAGCCGGTCGCCCGTGAAGGGCTCGACCGTGTCGCTGTCGTGCGGGCTGTGACAGTCCGCGCAGTTCATCGTGCCGTCGGGGTTGGAGAACGTGTAGGTGGCCGTCTCGCCGGTGCCGGCGTCCCCGCCCGGGACGGCGTTCGTGGTGTCCACGCTGTGGCCGGAGACCGCGCCGCTCACGGTCCCGTACACGCCCTTGCCGCCGGTACCGTCGTGACAGGTGAAGCACGTCTCGGTGATGGTGGCGCCGGGGAGGAGCAGTAACGCGCTCGCGGGCGCGACGTGCACCGAATGGCAGGACTGGCACTTGCGGGAGGTGGTGGTGTATCCGCCGTGCGGCCCCTTGTTGTCGGTGACCCCCGAGACGTCCTCCGCGCCGTCGTGGCAGACCGCGCACTCCCAGCCGGTGCCGGCCTCGTCGTACGCGAAAGCGGGCACCGCCCATACGAGCGCCGCGCCGAGAGCGAGTATGAGGAGTCTCATCGCGGGAGCGTACGTCATATCACGCCTTGTCCCGCGTACCACGATACGACGGTACGCCCGTGCGTACGCGAACGGTTCCCGGCCTCAGGGTTCCCGGCCTCAGGGTTCCCGGCCTCAGTATATGTAGGTGTGTCCACTCACACAATGTCCGTCAGACCTCACCGGACCTCGCTCACTCCGCGAAACGGAGCGACTCACTCCACCAAGCGGAGCAGTTGGACCCTGTCGTTCTCCTTGTCGGCCACCAGCACCAGGTCGTCCATCGAGTCGACGTCGTTCGGGAAGTCGAATCGCCCCAACTCGGTGCCTCTGCCGCCGTACACAGCGAGTACCTCGCCATCCCGCGAGACGCGCTTGAGGTCGAAATCGAACGAGTCGGCCACCAGGATCGTGCCGTCGTCCGCCACCGCCACGCCGCGCGGGAGACCGAACTCGCGCTCGCCGGTGTCCGAGATCCCCTCGGGTATGCGCCCAGCCGTCCAGAGCAGCTCGCCGCCGGCGTCGAAGGCGGAGAGCCGGTTGTGGTTCGAATCGGCCACGTACACGTCGCCGTCCTCGCTCACCGCCACGCCGTTGGGGTGATCGAGGTCGGAGGGACCGCGCCCCGGCTTGCCGAACTGGCCGAGCAGGCGGCCCTCTCCGTCGAAGAGCATGATCTGGTACGTGTCCGTCGCCGCGACGAGACCGCCTCCGACGGCCACGTCGGTGACCGCGATCCCGCCACCCAACCCGGAGCTCCCCCGTCCCACCGGCTCGGTGTTGTCCGGGAAGGCGAAGAGGAAGCCGCCCTCGTCGTCGAAGACCTGCACCTGGTCGTTGCGGAAGTCGGCCACGAAGGCGCGCCCGTCCTCGTCGACGTCGATGCCGGAGGGGAAGTCGAAGCGCCCGCCCTCCCACACGGGATCCGAGCCCGATGCCGGCTTGGCGACCCCGTGCCCGCCGAACTCGAAGAGGAAGTCGCCGTCTTGCTCGAAGACGCACACGCGGTGGTTCCCGGTGTCCGCGACCCAGATGCGCCCGTCCTCGTCGAAGGCGACGCCGAGCGGCCGGTCGAACTCCGGCCGGTCGCCGGTACCCGGCCCCTCGATGGCGAGGATCGGCTCCAGCCCCCCGATCTCCTCTCCGTCGCCGCGTTCGACGTATCCCTCACCGCCGAGATACAGGAGCAGGTAGACGAGGAGCGCGATGAGGGCGGCGGCGAGCACCAAGGCGAGCATGCCGAACGCCCTGCGCGCCGAGATGCCGCGGGGGGCGGCCGCGGCGGTCTCCTCGCTCGCGTGTTCCTCGCTCACGCGCTCGTCGCTCACTCCGACACTCCCAATCGCTCCAGTCCTTCGCGGGCCTCGACGAGGTCGGGCGCGTACTCCAGCGCGAGCCGGTATCGCTCCTCGGCCTCCTCGGGCGCGCCGAGGTGCTCGTAGGCGAGGCCCGTGAGGAACTGCAGGTCCGCCATCTGGGGCTGCGCCTCGACCGCCGGTCCGACCGCCGCGAGCAGCGAGCGGTAGCGACCGCGACGCGCGTAGTACTCGCCGAGCTGCTTCGCCGCCAGCACGTGCTCCGGATCGATCTCGAGCACGTCCCGGAGCACCTCTTCAGCACGGTCGGCCTCGCCCTGTTCGAGCAGGACGACCCCTGTGTTGTAGAGCGCCGCGGTATCGCGGGGATCGAGCTCGAGCGCCCGCTCGTACTCGTCGAGCGCGTCGTCGAAGCGTCCCGCCTGCTGGTACGCGAACCCCAGCCGCACATGGGCCGCCGGATCGTCCGGACGCGCCTGGACCTCGGCCTCGTAGCGCCGGACCTCGGCCTCCGTCGAGTTCCGCGAGGTCTCCTCGCCGGTGAGCACGTCACCGAGCACGTAGCCGCCGAGACCCACCACCGCGATCAGCAACAGCAGTACCAGGAAGACGAGCCAGGAAGGCACGAGGTCGGGGCCGCGGGCCTGTGCGTCGGTCATGTGCCGAGCCTCCGTCGATCTCAGCCGGCATCCTGTTTCGCGAGATGGAACGAGAGTATCTGGAGCTCGACCGCGAGATCGACCTGCCGCACGACCACGTCCTCGGGCACGTCGATGCTGATGGGGGCGAAGTTCAGTATCGACCTGACACCCGTGTCGACCGCCCGATCCGCGATCTCCTGCGCCACGGACGGCGGGGTCGTGACGACGACGACGTCGACCGACCGCTCCTCGATCACGCGTTCGAGATCGTCGACTCTCGACACGGTCAGATCGGCGGTGCGCATGCCCACCTTCTGCGGATCGGCGTCGAAGACCGCCACGACGGTGAAACCGCGGTCCTGGAAGCCGCCGTAGGCGCGCAGCGCCCCGCCCAGGCGGCCGAAACCGACGATGGCCACGTTGCGCGGCTTGGTGAGGCCGAGCCGCCTCGAGAGCTGCGCGATGAGCGATTCGACGTCGTAGCCGATGCCCCGGGTGCCGAGCTCCCCGAGGTAGCTCAGGTCCTTGCGCACCTGCGCCGCGTTACCGCCGGACATCTGGGCGATCCGCTCGGAACTGATGAGCGACATGCGCTGCGCTTGGGCCTCCACGAGGGTCCGCAGGTAGACGGGAAGTCGCGCGACGGTCGCGGGAGGGAGGTCGTTGACGTTCATCCGGTCTCCTTCGGATCCGCTCACTCTGCGGCGGGGGTCGTCACTCCGCGGCGGGGGTCGTCTCCGCCGTACCGGTACCATTCGCCGCGCCCGCGAGCTCTTCCTGTGCCCTATCGAGATTCGCCTGCGCCTCGGCGTGGTTCGGCGACAGCTCGAGGACCGTCTCGTAGCGGGCGACGGCATCCTCCCAGCGTTCCGTCCCCGCGTACAGGTTCGCGAGCATGAAGTGCGCGTCGATGTAGTCGGGGTCCATCTCGGTCGCGTACTCCAGCTCCTCGGCCGCCTCTTCCTGCCGGCCGAGGTTGTCGAGCGCCCACGCGTACTGCAGGCGCACCGCCGGACCGTACTCCTCCACCTCGATACCCCGCTCGGCGATCTCGACGGCGCTCCCGAAGTACCGCTCGTCCAGGTACAGCCCGCCCATGTTGTACAGGTTGCTGAGGAACACGTAGTTGTCGTACTCGGGCGGGATGAACTCGATGGTCTCGAGGAACGCCCGCTCGGCCCGCCGGAACGCGTAGTCGGCCTGCTGCAGGTACGTCGCGGGGTCCTGCCCGGCCTGCTGGGCGCTGCGCGCCTGGTTGACGGCGGCCACGAACGCGTCCTGGTACTGTAGGCCGACCTCGGCGCGGTACATGTCGTTGAACGGGTTGAGCTCGACCGCGTCCTCGGCCTTCCGTATGCGCTGCTGCGCGGAGAACGCGCCCACCCGCGCCTGCATGTAGGAGTGATCCGCCCAGAAGTAGACGCCGTTGCCGATGAGCAGCACCGCCGCGAGGATCACCGCGGCCACCGCGCCGGCCATCCTCGCGCTCGAGCCGTCGGCCGGGCCGAACTCGACGCTGCGGGCCGTGGTGGTGAGGAGCACGCCGAGGGAGACCCAGAGCAGGATCGTCGAGCCGGTGACGGAGAGGCCGAACAGGAGGTGCACCAGGTAGGCGACCGACGCCGCCCAGAACCCGGTGAGCGCCCACCGCTCGCCCCCCACCTTGTTGAGCACCGCGTCCTTGGCGGACACGACGAGCGCCGCCGCGAACGTGCCGTACAGGAGGAGCACGCCGGGGATCCCCATCGCCGAGGACGCCTGCAGCGGGTAGTTGTGCACGTTGTCGGCGACCGAGCGGTAGCCTACCTGCTGGACGTATTCGACCGGCTTGTACCTGGGGAAGAGCAGGCGGAACGTGTCCGGGCCGTGCCCGAGGATCGGAGCGTCCGCGGTGGCCTTGATGGCCGCGTCCCAGATGAGGAATCGGCTGCGCGCGCTCCCCTCGGTGAACACGAAGATGGAGGAGATCCGCTTCGCGATGTTCATGACCTGGTGGCTCGACTGCAGGCTGCGGTAGACGATCGCCGCAGCCCCGGCGCCCATGATGCCGACCGGGACCCAGTCCTCGCCGGTGAATCTCACCTTGACCCGGAAGGCGACGAACGCCACCACGACGAGTCCGGCCAGCCCGCCGATCCACGCGCCGCGGGTGAACGCCACCAGCCAGGCGAACACGTTGATCATGAAGGCGACCCAGTACACGAGGCGCCACACCTTGTCCCGCTCGGAGAACGCGAGGGCGATGGACAGGACCAGCGGGAACATCAGGTAGCCGCCGAAGAGGTCGGGGTTGCCGTAGGTGGAGAACGCGCGGTTCGCCTCGAAGGGCAGGTTGCCCCAGCGCTGCGGGTCGAGCCCGAGGTACTGCAGGACACCGTAGCCGGAGACGATGAACGAGCCGATCACCAGCGTGCGCGCGAGCGAGCGCATCTTGGAGGGGCGGTCGACCATCTGCACGACCAGGAAGAGTCCCACCGCGTAGGTGATGAAGCTGAGCAGGCCCTCGAAGCGGCGATACTTCCCGAACACCGCGGTCGGCGGATGGATCGAGAAGACGGTCGAGAGCAGGACCCAGGCGAGCAGCGCGAGGATGAGCCAGTCGATGCGGGTCCTGCGGACGCGGCCCCCCTGCATGAGCGTCTCCCACGCCCACGCCGCGAGCGCGACGATGAGGATGCCGCGCATGGTCACGACCTTCACGATGTCGAACTGGTCGAAGGTGAAGGGGAGGTCGAAGCCGAGGAACGTGAGGTTGGAGACCGCCATCGGCACGAGGAACACGAGCAGGCCCAGGCAGATCCACACGACCCGCTGGGGCACGGTCTGCTCGTCGGCGCCGAACGCCGGGAAGACCGGCGTCGGGGTGCTCACCTCGTCCTTCGCGGGCTTCTTCGTGCCGGGCGACTTCTTCGCCAAGATGCGGCCCTCTCTCGGTGTCGGGGACTCACGCCGACGAGCCCTGATCCTCGTCGACAGGCTCTGATGATACATGTACGAGGCGCGCGTGAGCGATCCGTGCCGCTCTCACCGCGCGCCGCGGCCGGTGAGGACGACGCGCACGGTCTGCGCGAGGATCTGCAGGTCGAGCAGCAGGCTCTGATGGTACATGTAGATGAGGTCGTACTTGAGCTTGCGCTCGGCGGTGGTCGCGTACCCGCCGCTCACCTGCGCGAGGCCGGTCGCGCCGGGCTTGACCTTGAACCGCTCCCGGTAACCGGGGATGTCGCGCAGGTGTCGCTCGACGAAGTGCGGGCGCTCGGGCCTCGGCCCCACGAAGCTCATGTCGCCGGAGATGATGTTGACGAGCTGCGGCAGTTCGTCGACGCGGTACGTCCGCAGGACGCGACCGAGCCGCGTGATCCGCGGGTCGTCCTCCGTGGCGAGCACCGGGCCGCTCTTCTTCTCGGCCTCGCGCACCATCGTACGCAGCTTCACCAAGCGGAATCTCTCCAGATCCTTCCCCACCCGCTCCTGGGTGTAGAAGACCGGCCGGCCCATCGTGACGAGGATCCCGAGCATGCCGAGCAGCACGAACGGCGAGGTCACGACGAGCAGGAAGAGTGCGAAGACGACGTCGCCCAGGCGCTTCGCCGACGTGAACCACGACGGCACCGGCCCGCGGGTGAGCTCCATGAGCGGGATGTCGCTCACCACGCTGTCCACCTGGCCGATGAAGATCTCGTA
>CAYOSP010000020.1:40320-41911 GCA_964406675.1 uncultured Eubacteriales bacterium
ACCCACGACGAGCACCCGCTGCTCGGGCCAGCGGACCGGCGTGAAGCGCAGGATGCCGATGCGCCAGCCGGTGATGAGCACGAAGTGCAGGACCGCCGCGATGAGGATCACGAAGCGGCTGAAGGCGAAGAAGCCGGCGAAGAACGAGATCGCCGCGGTGAGGATGGTGCCGATCGCCACCGCCTGCAGCGCCGCGCGGGCGACCTCCCACGGCGTCTCGGTGCGCTCGGGTTCGTAGAGGCCGTACACGTAGAAGGTGCCGAGGTAGACGACGGTGAGGACCGGCGCGAGCGCGACGTAGGCGCTGAAGTTGAACTCCGGCAGGTGTCCGCCGAACCGAAGGGCGAACGCCCCCACGATGCCGCCGTTCACGAACAGCGCGTCCATGAACAGCGACAGGAGGACGAAGCGCGCTCGCGACATCAGCCGCCGTCCCCTGAACCGGCGTCGTCCGACGCCACGGCCGCGCCGGTGACCTCGCGATAGAGCGCGAGGGTGTCGTCGACCATGCGGTCGATGGTGAAGTCGCGCCGGGCGCGCTCCTCCGCCTGGCGGCCGAGCCGCTCGCGCAGGGAGTCGTCGGCCACGAGCGCGCGCAGCGCCTCGGCGAGCGCGGTCTCGTCCTCGGGCGGGACGGTGAGGCCCGTGACGCCGTCCTCGTTCACGAACGGCACGCCGGTGGTGAGCCGCGTCGAGACCACGGGCGTGCCCGACGCGTGCGCCTCGAGCTGGACGAGCCCGAACGCCTCGGAACGCGCCACGCTCGGCAGGACGAACACGTCGGCGGCGCGGAAATGCGCGGCGAGCTCCTCGGCGCCGACCGGCGGGAGGATCGTCACGCGGTCGGTGATGCGCCGCGCGAGCGCCATCTCGCGCATCCGCCCCTCGAGCGGCCCTTGGCCGATCACCACCAGGTCGGCGTCGACGTATTCCATCGCGCGCATGAGCACCTCGACACCCTTGTAGTAGATGAGGCGGCCGACGAAGAGGATCACCGGCCGGTCGTGCGCTTCGCGCAGCTCCTTCGCGCGCGCCACGCGCTCGTCGCCGGCGTCGAAGCGGCTCACGTCGATGCCGAAGGGGATGACGCGGCACTTGGCGGCGCGCGACGCGAGGAACGGCGAGTGGACCACCATGTCGGGCGAGCTCGCGATGATCACGTCGAGGGAGTCGAGCACGCGATCGAGCATCGGCTTGTACGCGGCGAGCGCGCGCTTCTGGCGCACGATGTCGCTGTGATACGTCATCACCGAGGGCCCGGGCGCACCGGCGCGCAGCCAGGAGGTCTCGCCCCACGGATACGGGAAGTGCAGGTGGAAGAGGTCGGGCGGCTCGTCGCGCCGGGTCTCCGCCTTGACGGCGGCGCGCATGCCGGGCGCGACCGGGGTCGACGCGGCGGCGAAGGCGCGCGCGAGCCGGTTCACCTCCACGCCCTCGACCTCCTCGACCACCGTGCCCGGCTCCTCGTTCGCGACGATCGCCCGCGCGGTGTGCCCGCGCGCGGCCATCGCCTCGGCGAGGTCGCGCAGGTGGTATTCGATGCCGCCGAGATGCGGCGGGTAGTACTTGTTGAGGTAGGTGACGATCATCG
>CAYOSP010000021.1:0-3453 GCA_964406675.1 uncultured Eubacteriales bacterium
GAGCCGTTCCTCGAGGTCGCGTTGGCGTGCGGCGCGGAATTCCTAGTCACGGGTGTCAACGCCGGTCGAAAACTGGTCACTTCTCGCCGGAGGCGCGGTCGGGCATGCTCGTGGTGTCGCCTGCAGAGTTCGTGGAGTCGTATCGCGACCGATGACGGAGTTGCGCGCGAACGCCTCTGCCGTCATCGAACAGATGCACTCCACGGAGCGTTCCATAGGGATCTCTCGGGACACGACCGGCGCTTCGGAGTCGTAAACTCTTTGTGTAATCTGCGGGATTTCGGACCTTTCCGGCGATAATCGGTGGAGTCGTCGGCGAGAAGGAGGACACTCCCGTGGACCGCGCACGCGTCTTGTTCCTGTGTACCGGAAACACGGCACGCAGCCAGATGGCGGAAGCCATCTTGCGGGATCGTGCCGGTGACAGGTTCGAAGCCCATAGCGCCGGGCTCGAGCCGAGTGATGTCCGTCCTGAGGCGATCGCGGTTCTGCAGGAGGCCGGCATCCCGGTGGATGGGCTGCGCAGCAAGGGGGTCGATGAGTATCTCGGCCGCGTCTACATCAACTATCTCATCACTGTGTGCTCGCACGCCGAAGAGCACTGCCCGCGTATTTGGCCTTCGGGCGGAGAGCGCCTCTTCTGGCCCGTTGACGATCCTGCGTCGGTCGATGGTTCGGAAGAGCGGCGACTGACCGCTTTTCGACAGGCGCGAGATCGACTGATCCAGCTCATCGACGAGTGGATCGCGCAACCGGGGGACTGACGGGCGCCTCACGCGCTGGGTCTTTCGGTATGAGACGTGCTATGCTACGGACAGGCGGGCCACGAGGGCCCGAAGGATTGCGACGTGACACACCGCTTTCCGGCGGTAATCACGTCGTTTTGTTCGCCCCGATCGGGGCGAGAAGGTAGGTACGCATGTCTGAAGGTACGGTCAAGTGGTTCAACCCTGACAAGGGCTACGGCTTCATCGAGCGCGAGGGTGGCGACGATCTGTTCGTCCACTTCTCCGAGATCCAGGGCGAGGGCTTCAAGACCCTCGACGAGGGTCAGGCCGTCTCGTTCACCGAGGCCACAGGCCAGAACGGCAAGCAGCAAGCTACGAACGTGTCCGTCATCTAGGACGCGCACACACGAGCTTGTGGACCGGGCGCCCCTTCGGGGGTGACCCGGTCCTTTCTATTGGGACGTCTTTCTAGAACGGGGCCTTGGTCGGGTCGTAGTACCAGGTCTCGCGCTCGATCATCCCGTCGGCGATCACGAGCACCGTCACGCCCTCGACCTGGGTGACCCTTCCGAGCTCGGGCTTGGTCCCGTCGGCCGTCCACGACACGAGCGCCCAATCGTCGCCCACGCGCGTGCCGTCGACGGTGAGATCGAAGTCGGGCGTGGCGAGCAGACCGTTCAGCGCGTCCTCGATCTCGGCGGCTCCCCGGTGCGTCCGGTCCGTGGCGGCGTCGCGGAGCACCGCGTCGTCCGCGTAGAGCGGTAGGAGGACCGGTACGTCCTTGGTGGTGTCGAGCCCAGCGTAGGCCTCGGTGTAGGGCTCGGCGACGGACTCGACGGCCCGCTCGCCCCGGTCGGCGGACCACATCCCGGCCACGAACGCCACGCCGAGGACCACGAGGACGGCGAGGAGGGCGTAGAGCCACTTCCTGCCGCGGCGCTTACGGGGGCGCTCGTCGCTCGGACGTTCGTCGCTCGGACGCTCGACGTCGGCCATGGGTCCGGTCCTCTCGTCGGGATGTCGGGTTCGGAGGGAGTATTCCCGCAGACCACTCAGCAGGAAACGGGGAACGGGTTTGACGAGTATCCTATTGAGTAGCATACTCACTATGATACGAACACACCTACCGAAAGGGATGTCGTGAACCTGACAGCCATCTCGATCAACGGGCTAGCGCTCGCGTGTCTCGCGGTCTCGCTCGTCAAGGACCGCGGGAAGACGATGAAGGCGTTGGGGGTCGCGCTTCGCTCAGCCGTCAAGCTGGCCCCCACGCTGCTCGCCATCCTCCTTCTCATCGGCCTGCTGCTCGGCTTCGTGCCGACCGCGACCATCGGCCGCGTCGTGGGCGAGGGGAGCGGGCTGACCGGCGTGCTCACCGCGGCGCTGCTCGGCGCGGTCCTGCACATCCCCGCGCTCGTGTCGTTCCCGCTCGCGGGTTCTCTGGTGGACGCGGGCGCCTCGGCGATGGTGGTCGCGGTCTTCATCACCACGCTCACCATGGTGGGTTTCGTGACCCTGCCGATGGAGATCGGCGTGCTCGGGAAGCGCTTCGCGCTCCTGCGCAACGGGCTGAGCCTCGTCGCCGCGCTGCTCATCGGGGTGCTCGTGGGGGCGGTCGTATGAGGCCGAAGAGCCGAGAGGCCGAGCATCCGTGGCGCGCATGGCTCGCTCCGGCGGCCGTGCTCGCGGTGGGAACGGCGCTGCTGCTGGCCTTCCCCGACCGGTTGGAGCCCTCGCTCGACGCGTTCTGGCGGTTCTTCGTCGAGATGGCGACCGTCATGCCGGCGGTGCTCGTGATCATGGGCCTGTTCGCCGTGTGGATCCCCAAGGAGGCGATCACCCGCTACATGGGGCGCGGTTCGGGGATGGTCGGGATGGCGCTCGCCCTCGTCTTCGGCACGCTGCCGACCGGGCCGCTCTACGCCGCGTTCCCGCTCACCAAGGGCCTGCTCGACAAGGGCGCCTCGGCGGCGAACGTGTTCGTCTTCCTCGCTGCCTGGGCCTGCATCAAGATCCCCCAGGAGCTCGTGGAGCTCCAGTTCCTCGGCTGGCGATTCACGCTCGCCCGGTTCGTCTTCACCGTCCTCGTGGCGGTGGGGGCCGCGTTCGTGTTCCAGTGGCTGCTGGGAAGGAGGGACGACGATGCCCCGGAGACCGTGTGAGCACGCATCCGAGGGACGACCGCCGACCGGCGCACGCCGACTCAACCGTTTCGTGGTGCCCGGCGTACTGCTCATGCTCGCCGAGGAGGAGTCGCACGGATACGACCTCGGCTCGAAGCTCGCCGCCCTCGGCTTCATCGAGCAGGAGCAGGACACCGCGCTCGTCTACCGCGCCCTCGGGACGTTGAGCGAGGGCGGTTTCGTGACCTCGCGGGAGGAGCCCGGCGAGGGAGGGCCGCCCCGCAAGGTCTACGCTCTCACCCCCGCCGGCCGTGAGTTGCTCGAGGAGTGGCGAGGCGTGATCGAGGAGCGGGTGGCCGTGCTCAGCCGCTTCCTGGAGCGCTATGCTCTCCATGGAAAGACGCGCGCGGAGACGCGCGCGGGCCGACACGACTGAGAGGCCGGTGGGGTGTGGACTGGAGACGGGTCGGGCTGGTGGCTCTCGGGGTCGTGGCGTCGATCCTGGGGGTGCTCGTGTTCCTCGTCCTCACGGGGATCATCGCCGAGCCCGAGACGGTGATCGAGGGCATCCTGCGCGCGCTGGTGGGCGGATAGCGCCTGAG
>CAYOSP010000021.1:3553-40680 GCA_964406675.1 uncultured Eubacteriales bacterium
ATCCGCGAGCAGCGCGCGCCGGTGCGCCCGTCTGACGTCCTCGCTCGCCGATTCGAGACGGCGGTGGAGCTCGCCGGTGCTCAGGCTGTTGGTGCTGCCCGGCCAGCGGGACATGCGCGGCTCGATGATCATGATGTCGCCTCCCGCTCGCCCGTTCGCTCGCCCGCCCCGCGGACGATGCGGTGTACGCGCAGGCCGAGCCACCACACCAGCGGGATGAGGATCCTGCGCAGCGCGACGTACGCGGCGCCCAGCCCGACGATCGCCAGGATGAGCTCGGTCTCCTGCAGGAAGTAGCGACGCGCGGGATCGACGATCCACGAGCCGGGGTAGGGATCGGGCCCGAACAGCCCCGGGAGTATCGAGGGCTGGAGGAGTGCGGTGCGCAGGACGATGCCGGCGACCAGGACGACGAGCGCTGCCGCCGCGACCCATCCGTACCGGCGGACCTCGGCGGTGAGGACCTTGTCGTCCATGCGCTCGAAGGAGAGCAGCAGCAGCACGGTGAGTATGAGCGGGACCAGCACTTTGGAGGTGTCGATCACCGGCATCGCCGCTCCCCGGATGCCGGCGAACTCGGCGAACGTGGAACGGAGCGTCAGCACGGCGAGGAAGAGGACGCCGTAGGACACGAGCCGGTTCGTCCACAGCAGCTGCGGGCGGATGCGGTGCGGGACCACCAGGTAGGGGAGCGAGCTCCCCGCGGGCTCCTCGGTCACACCGGGGAACGTGATGCGATGCGTGCTCGTCGTGTGGAAGTGGTGCTCGCGCGTGTTGCTGTCCGTCACTCGGCCGAAGAACCGCCTGACCGGCAAGCGCCCCAACGGGACGAGCATCCTCGAGGACCGCGCGCGCAGGCCGCCGTCGTCGGCGGGTGGCCGCGGGCTCAGGATGTAGGCGGAACGCGGGACGATCTCGAGCTCTCCGGTGGGGGATGTGACCTGGAGCTGGTAGACCTGCGCGTCGTGCAGGACGATCGGGAACGAGTGCGTTCCTCCCGCGAACAGCGGGAGGAACGTGCCCCCGGCCACTGCGCTCCACACCCGGCGCCAGAGGTCCGCACCCGACCATGCCGGTCGGCGGAAGAAGCGGTCGAGCGCCCTCGCTCCCCAGGACGCGTCGGCGGCGTCGTACAGCGTCCAGTACTCGTCGCTCGTGATGGTCGAGACGGTCTGCCGGATGCTGAGTCGCTCGATCCGATCGGGGTGCAGGTCGAGCCGGGCCATGAGCGGCGAGGCGGCCGCGAGCCGGCGCGTCGACCTCGCGAGGGCGAACGCGAGCGGCGCGTGCTCCTCCTGCTCCTCTTGCTCCGTCACGCCCGCGCTCAGCCGCTCGACGACGTCGAGCCATGTCTCGCACATACCGAGGAAGGCGGAGGTGACGCGCTGCGCGAGATCACCCGCCTCCGGCGCCTCGTCCCCCTGTGTGCGCGAATGCAGGTACTCGAGGAAGGCGTGATGGAGGAAGAGGGGGTGCACGGCCGGATCGTACTCGGCCAGCTCCGGCACGGGCTCCTCGCCGGTCAGGCGCCAGAACGTCCGCGACGCCCTCGAGCGCTCGACGATCCTCCTGAGGCGCGATCGCTGGGCGCGGGACGCGGCGCGGGACTCCTTGGGTCCGAAGCCGAACGAGACGAGGTCGCCGGCGAGCCACGAGGCGATCACGTCGGTGCGCTCGATGACGCCGGCGCGCGCGATCCCCTCGAGGCGCGGATCCTCGCGCACCGAGGCGACGTCCGCCGCCGCCATGCACCAGGCGAGGAGGGTGAGCGCGTCCCTGTCCGGCACGTCGATCAGCCCCTCGGTCTCGGCGACGGCCAGTTTCGCGCTGAACACCCTCGCGAGCAGGTCTGCGGCCTCGAGCCGGCTCATGGGGACCACGTCCTCGCCGATGCTCGCCGCGCTGCTTCGGAGCGTCGGGTCGTAGCGCCACAGGATGGGGACGACCGCCCGCACGGGGAGGTGCGGATCGTCGAGGGAGGCGCGCAGGTCCGCGAGGTCCTCGGAGGTCGCACCGGTCTCGGAGTAGGCGCGCTCCAGCTCCTCGAACGCTTCTCGGATGAGTTCGGTGTCCAGCCGGATGTCGATATGCGTCTGCTGCTCGACCTCGGACCAGTCCCGGCTCACGTAGGAGTCGACGCGGCGCAGTCGCCACCTCTGCGGGTCGCTCATGAGCCGGTCGAGCAGGAAGGTCTGGAAGTCGAGTCCGGGGTCCGTGTGCATGGGGCGGAGCTCAGCGGCGTTCGTCGCCGGGGATCGTCCGGTTGTGCTTCTTGAGCTCGTTGATGCTGAAGATCCCGCATGCGAAGAGGAGCCCCTGGATCATGCCGATCCACCGATGGGCCTTGGGCCAGCGGCCCTGCCGTACGAAGTCGCGCGCTTCGCCGCACATCCACAGCGCGTGGTTGAGCAGGTCGTAGGTGGCGCCGCGGAGGATGTTGACGCCGATCTCGGCGTCGAGGTCGGGGTAGGGCCTCGGCTCGTAACCGAGGTCGCCGAGCGTCTTGCAGTAGAGGTCGAGCATCTGATCCGCCTGCGCGGCGTCGAAGTGATCGGCGTCCAAGAACCGCTGGGACATGGGACTCGGCTCCTCGTCGATCGGTTCGGTCGGTCCTGGTGACCGTCAGCGTGTCGCGCACCCGGCCGATCACGCTCGTGGCATCCGTCTCCTGTGCCAGCATACCGTGACGCCGGCGCTTGTGGCAGTCTGGACGTGCGTCCGGCACACGCTCTCGGAAAAGAAAGACCCCGGCGACGGATCGCCGGGGTCTTCTCGTGCGGCCGATCGGGCGAGCGTTCCGCCGCCGTGCCGCGTTCTTACGCCGGCAGCCGGCTAGCACAGCCAGCTAGCAGCCAGGTAGCAGCTACATACCGAGCCAGCCGTCGACGAGCTCCTGGTTGGCGGGATCGCTCAACCACTCGTCCACGGCCGCTTCCTCTTCGCCCTCGCCGTACTCGTTGATGATGAGGTTCTCGAGGGAGGCGAGCTGATCGTCGTTCATCTCGAAGTTCCCGAGCCACTCGGCCACCTCGGGGAACTCGGCGCTGAAGCCGTCGGTGCCGAGGATGTGGATCTCCTCCGCGTCACCGAGCAGCCCCTCCGGGTCCTCGAGGTCACGGATGTCGTAGACGCCGTACGCCCAGTGCGGACGCCACAGGGTCACGACGATCGGCTCCTCGTCGTTGGTGGCACGCTCGAGCTCGGCGAGCATCGCCGGCGTCGAACCCTCGACGACCTCGTAGTCGTCGAGCTCGTAGCCGGGCACCACGTCGTTGATGCTGATGCGCATCAGACCGGCGCTCGGCTCGATACCGATGATCCGGCTGTCGAACGTGTCGGCCATGCCCTTGAGGTCGGCGATGCTCTGCGCATCGACGTACTCGGGTACGGCCCAGGTGAGCTTGGCGTTGTCGTACCAGACCTGGATGTCCTCGATCCGGTCGCCGTACTCGGCCATGTAGTCCTCGTGGGTCACGGGCAGCCAGGCGTCGAAGAACAGGTCGAGATCGCCTTCAGCCACGCCCGAGTAGATCAGGGCGGCGTCGGCCTGCGTCAGCTCGACGGTGTAGCCCTCTCCCTCGAGGACGTCCTTCCACAGGTACGTGACCGCGATGTCCTCGTCCCAGGGCATCCAGCCGATGTGGACGGTGCCCTTGTCCTCGGTCTCACCTTCGTCTGCGGTCTCGTCCCCGTCCGTGGTCTCTTCCTCACCGGCGTCGGTGCCGGTGTCCGCCTCGTCGTCGGCGGCGCAGCCCAGGGCGCTGAACGACAGCGCCGCGAGGAGTGCTACCAACAACAGGCTCAGGAAGAGCCTTCCGTTCTTCCCTCTACTCATACAGAGGGCCTCCTTCCGTTCGTTTGACATTCCTATCCCGGGTCTCACGCCTCACTCGCACGGATGTGCTTCTGAGAGCGCTCGCCCAAGGACGCCGTGATGCGGTCCAGGAAGACCGCGAGGATCACGACGCCCAGACCCCCTTCGAACCCGAGCCCCACGTTCAGACGGGTCACGCCACGGTAGACCATGGCGCCCAGGCCGCCTGCGCCGACGATGCCCGCGATCACGACCATCGACAGCGCCAGCATGATGACCTGGTTGATCCCCGCCATGATGGTGGGGAGGGCCAGGGGGATCTGGATCTTCCGAAGTATCTGGCGGGGAGGGGCGCCGAACGCCTCACCGGCTTCGACGACCTCCTCGTCCACCTGTCTCAAGCCGAGCTCCGTGAGCCGCACTGCGGGCGGCATGGAGAAGACGATGGTCGCCACCACCCCCGGGACGGTCCCGATGCCGAAGAAGATGACGGACGGGATGAGGTACACGAAGGACGGCATGGTCTGCATGAGGTCGAGCACGGGCTTGATGGACGTGCTGAAGCCGTCGCGGCGCGCCGCGAGTATGCCGAGCGGCACTCCGATGGCGACGGCGAGCAGGCTCGCGACCAGCACGAGCGAGAGCGTGGACATGGCCTCGTCCCACATCCGCATGCTGCCTATCAGGGCGAAGGAGAGGAACGTGAACACGCCGAAGCCCCTGCTCCGGACGAGCCACGCCACGATCCCCAAGAGGAGCGCGAGTATGAGGGCTTCCGGGAACGACAGCGCGGCGTTGAGCGCGTCCACGAGCCAGCCTATGCCGACGCTGATCGCGTCGAAGAGCCAGTCGAGGTTATCCGTGAGCCAATCGACCGCGATCTCGACGCCTTCGGCGATGGGTATCCGCGGGAGATCAGGAATCGTCATCGCTCACCATCACCTCGCTCTCCTGCTCGCTGTCGGTATTCTCGGGACCCGCCCCTTCATCCGGCTCACCGGACGAATCCTTCGACAGCTTGGTGCTGCCGCCGAGCGCGGCGAGGAGGGTGACGCGCGGTATGACGCCGACGAGCTTGCCGTCCCTGACCACCGGCAGCGGGAGCTTGCTCTCCGCCGAGGGGATCAGGAGTTCCGACAGATGGGTGTCCGGCGCGACCGTGATCACGTCGTCGCTGTGGATGATGCCGTCCAGGCTCGTCTGGCCCTCGCGTATGGCCTCCATGACCTCGTCGTCGAGCGCGACGCCCGCCAGCTTCCGGCCCGGCTCCACCACGAAGAGCGCCGAGACCTGGCGTTGGCGCATCTCGCGCATGGCGGCCTTGGGGCCCTCGCGTTTCAGGATGGTCGCGATGGGCTCTTCCATGACCGCTTCGGCCGTGAGCACGCGCGACCGATCGACGTCCTCGACGAAGGCGGACACGTATTCGTTGGCGGGATCGGTGAGGATCTCCTCGTTCGTGCCGATCTGCACGATGCGGCCGTCCTTCATCATCGCGATGCGGTCACCCAGGTACATCGCCTCGTTGAGGTCGTGGGTGATGAACACGATGGTCTTGTGCAGCGTCTCCTGCAGCTCGACGAGCTGCTCCTGCATCTCGGACCGGATGAGCGGGTCCAGCGCGCTGAAGGCCTCGTCCATCAGCAGGATGTCCGAGCCCGCGGCGAGCGCTCGCGCGAGTCCCACGCGCTGCTGCATGCCGCCCGAGAGCTGGCCCGGGTACGAGTCGCCCCAGCCGCCGAGCCCCACGAGATCGAGCGCCTTCTCGGCTTCCTTGCGGCGTTCGTCCTCCTCGACCTTCTTGACCTCGAGGGCCCAAGCGGCGTTCTCCAGCACCGTGCGGTGGGGGAACAGACCGAAGTGCTGGAACACCATGCTCACCGTGTCGGCGCGCAGGATGCGCAGTCCCTCCGAGTCCAGGGCCGTGACCTCGGTGTCGTCGATGAAGACCTTGCCGTGGGTCGGCTCGAAGAGCCGGTTGATGGTACGGACCAGCGTGGACTTCCCGGAGCCCGAGAGCCCCATGACCACGAAGATCTCGCCTTCCTTGACGTCGAAGGATGCGTCGATGACGGCGGGTACCGCCCCGGTGGCCTCAGCAGCCTCCTCGCGGGTCTTGCCGTCCTGCAGCATCTTCAGCGCACGTCTGTCGTCGTGACCGAAGATCTTGTAGACGTTCTCTAGCCGTATGGTCGCCAAGTCCTTGCCTCCAACTCCTTTACGCATAGCACACGGCGTACGGCACAGCGCGGCCCGCCGCTCGTCGGTTCCTCTCTTGTGCATCCTGGATTCGCAGGTGTGACGATGGGCAGGCGACGTCCACCCCGCGCCCGCATGGTCTCCCGCTCAGAAGGGAGCGCGGCCAGGGGCGCGCTCGACCCGAGTGGGGTCACACCGCTATCTACCCTATCGGACGCGCGGTGATTCGCCAAACGGCGGATCCGCCCGTTTCGACGTCGTGAGGCTGTGCGCTGGGGTGATGGGCGTCGTGGGCGATGGGCGCTGAGCGATGCCGTGACGCGGCGCCCGACGCGAGGTCAGCGGGTGATGCGGCGATTGCGCTTGCGGCGGGTGACGCCGCTGTAGAACACGGTGCGCTTGTCCCGCTGGGCGATGCGGTCCGGGTTGGGCTCGGCACGCTTGATGTACTCGAAGCCCTCGACGTCCTCGGTGGGGAGGATCTTGCCGAGGTGGTCCTCCAGCGCCTGCAGGTACGGAAGGTCCTCCGCGGTGAAGAAGCTGAGCGCCGAGCCGGTCGCGCCCGCCCGCGCGGTCCTGCCGATGCGGTGCACGTAATCCTCGGGCTGATCGGGGAAGTCGTAGTTGATCACGTGGGAGATCTCGTCGACGTCGATCCCCCGGGCCATGACGTCCGTGGCGACGAGGATGTCGAAACGGCCCTTCCGGTAGCCGGCCAGGGTCTTCTCGCGCTGGCTCTGACGCTTGTCGGAGTGCATGGCGCGCGCGGCGAGTCCCGCGCGGTCGAGCGTGCGCTCCAGGCGGTCTGCCTGTGCCTTGGTGGCGGTGAAGACGAGTACCTTGTGCAGGTCCTTCTCCTTGAGCAGCGCTACGAGGAGGTCGGCCTTCTGGCGTCTGTTGACCGGGTAGATCGCCTGCCGGACCAGGTCGACGGGCTTCTCGATCTCGCCGACGTCGACCCGGACCGGCTCATGGAGCGTCGAGTCGACGGCGCGCTGGACGTCCCTGGAGAACGTCGCCGAGAAGAGCAGCGTCTGGCGCTTCTCCGGCAGCAGCCGCATGATGCGGCGCACGTCGGGCCAGAATCCCATGTCGAGCATGCGGTCGGCCTCGTCGAGGACGAGCACCTCGACGCGGTCGAGCTTCACGTGACCGCGCTCCTGGAGGTCGAGCAGGCGTCCCGGCGTGGCGACCAGCACGTCGACGCCCTTGCGCAGCGCGTCGAACTGCTCCTGGTAGCCGACACCGCCGTAGACGGCGGCGACCCGATGACCGGTGTGCTTGGAGACCTGGTCGGCGACGCCGCGGACCTGGAACGCGAGCTCCCTGGTCGGCGTGACCACGAGGGCCTTGATGCCCTTGCGGTCGCTCAGGCGCTGAAGGGTCGGCAGCACGAACGCTGCGGTCTTGCCGGTGCCCGTCTGGGCGCAGCCGAGCACGTCGCGCCCTGCGAGCACGTACGGGATCGCTTCACGCTGGATGGGGGTCGGCTCGTCGTATCCCAGGGCGTCGACGCTGTCGAGCATGGAGGCATCGAGGCCGAGTGGACCGAATCGCGTTCTCGCGTCTGCGTGGCCGGACCGTTCGTCCGTATGTCGGGGGGTCTCGTCTTCTTCTCTCATATCGCAACCCTTACAGTATACGCTTTTCCGCGCGGAGCCCAATGGGAGGATGTTCCCGGCTCGGTATCGGCATCCTCGGTATCGCATCCCCGGTCCCGGCGCATAGGCGATGATGGGTATCCTGGACGTGGTGGACGTATCGGTGCGGATCGGACGTGACACCGGCACGGAGTGGACGCGTGGAGAGGGAGGACACCCATGAGCGATCCGAGAGTCAACACGGGCGGACCCGGGGTTCGTCCGGCCGACACGACGGAGGATCCGGAGGTTCGGGCGGACCGGCTGACGGTGCGCGATTCGTTCGTCCGGAGTGCGTACACGGACACGCTGGACATGAAGGATTCCGGCGCCGGTGCCGTGAGCACCGTCGGCCCCGTCGATATGCGGGAGTCGGGCGCGGGACTGATCGTGGCCGACGCCCCCGTGGAGATGAAGCAGGCCGGGGCGGGCGTGCTCGTAGCGAACGAAGTGCGTGTCGAGAACGGCTGGGTCGGTGTGCTCGCGTCGAAGCACACGGAGGTCACCGGCGACGCCCGGATCCTGGTCGGCCTCAGGGAGGCCGCGATCCTGGGAGTGGTCGCCGGGGTCGTCTTCGGACTCTTCGACGCGCTCTTGAGGGCGACGGCCAGGCGCGGCTGAGAGTACGATCGCCGTGTCCGACGAGGGATCCCCCATAGGCGACCTCTGGGAGCGTACCAAGCGTTTCGCGGTGCGCCTGTTCGAGGCCTGGCGTGACGACCACGCGTCGCGTTTGGCGGCCGCCATCGCGTACCACACGGTGTTCGCGCTCGCGCCGCTCGCCCTGGTGGCGGTGGCGATCGCCGGGCTGGTCTACGGTCAGGAGGCCGCCACGGGCCAGCTCGCCTCGCAGCTCGAATCCCTGGTCGGACCGCAGGTGGCCGAGCTGACGCAGACCGCCGTCGCCAACGCCTCGGCGACGAGGAGCGGGATCATCGCCACGGTGATCGCCGTGGTGGTCATCCTCTACGGGTCGGCGCGCGCCTTCCTGCAGCTGCAGGGCGCGCTCAACTACGTGTGGCTCGTGAGGATCGCGGAGGGCACGCCCTGGTGGCGCGTGGTGCTTGCTCGGCTATTGCCGTTCGCGATGGTCGTCGTCATGGGCGCCCTGCTGCTGGCATCCGTGGCGCTCACGTCGGTGTTCGCGTGGTTGAGCAGGAGTCTTTCGGGCACCGGGCTGCCGTACTCTGCCACGACGATGGACATCTTCACCGCCCTCGTATGGTTCGCCGTCTCGATCGGACTCTTCTACCTGCTCTTCCGCTTCCTCCCCGACGCCAAGGCGCCGCGGCGCAGCTGTCTGTACGGAGCGATCGTCACCGCGGTGCTGTTCGGGATGGGCCGGTACGGGATCTCTTTCTACCTGAGCCGGGCGAGCGCGGTCGACGTCTACGGGACGGCCGGCTCGATCGTCGTACTGTTGCTCTGGGTGTATTTCTCGACGACGATGATCCTCATCGGAGCCGAGGTCGTCCAGGTCCACGCGGAGATGACCGGCGGCGAGATCCGGCCTCAGGGACACGCGGTCCGCATCCGGCGCGGTGTGCGTGCCGAGGAGGGTTGAGGACGTGGGGGTCGTCCGGGTGGGGACGTGTTCCCGGACGGAGCAGACCTTCGTGCTCTTCAACAACAACAAGTACGATCACGCACAGCGGAACGCCCGCCGGATGAACGAGCTGCTCGAGGATCTGCTGCTGAACGTGCCGCACGAGACAGAGGGAGCGGCTCGACAGGAACCCCTGTTCTGAGGGGACGCGGGGTGTCCCGCAGGGCGAAGACCGTACGGCGCCCGCGCGGCGACCGCACAGTGACGACCGGGAGGAGGCCACGTGTTCGGCGATCTGGGGATAGTGGCGCTCGGCGGGGCCCTGGGGGCGTCGGCACGCTACGCCGCGAGCGTGTTCCTCTCGCAGCGGATATCGCACGGCTTCCCGTGGCACACGTTCGTGGTCAACATCGTCGGCGCGGCGCTGCTCGGCCTGCTGATGGCGCTGGAGGTGGAGCACCACGGCTGGGGCCGCTGGCAGCTGTTCGCGGGAGTCGGCGTGCTCGGCGGCTTCACCACGTTCTCGACGTTCAGTTACGAGACGCTGAGACTCATGCAGGACGGCATGCAGGGCGCCGCGATGCTCAACGCGGCGCTCTCGGTGGCCGCGGGTGTCGCGGCGGCCGCCGTCGGGATCGCGATCGGACGCTCGCTGTGAGGCGCGCGCCGGTGTCGACGATGTGCACGGGACCGCGTCCCCGTACGCCGATGAACGAGACGGAGGCATAGCGTGTTCGAGCTGTTCCTGGACCCCGCCAATTGGATCGCGATCGCCACGCTCACGCTGCTCGAGGTCGTGCTCGGCATCGACAACATCGTGTTCATCGCGATCGTCGCTTCGCGTCTCCCGGAGGAGCGACAGGCGTTCGCGCGCAAGGTCGGACTGGGTCTCGCGCTCGTGACGCGGCTGGTGCTCCTCTTCGGCATCTCGTGGGTGATCGGGCTCGAGCGCCCGCTGTTCGAGCTGCCCTTGATCGGGGTGGGGGTGAGCGGCAGGGACCTGCTCCTGCTCGGAGGCGGCCTGTTCCTCATCGCCAAGGCCACGCAGGAGATCTACCACAAGACGGAGGGCGTCGAAGAGGCGGCTCACACCGAGGTGAAGGCCGCGTCCATGGGGGGCGTGCTCATGCAGATCGCCCTCATGGACATGATCTTCTCGCTCGACTCGATCATCACCGCGGTCGGCATGGTCGATGAGATCGTGCTGATGGTGGTCGCGGTCGTCATCGCGATCGGCGTGATGATCGCCTTCGCGGATCCGGTGAGCGAGTTCGTGAACGAGAACCCGTCGGTGAGGATCCTCGCGCTCGCGTTCCTCCTGCTCATCGGCGTGTTGCTGGTGGCCGAGGGCACCGGCCGGGGCATCGAGAAAGGCTACATCTACTTCGCGATGGGATTCTCCCTGCTGGTGGAGCTGCTCAACATGCGCTACCGGGCCAACCGAGAGAGGCGGGCGCGGACGGTAGCGGCGCCGTCCTCGGGCGAGGGGTGACGTCCGACGAAGGCTGACCTCCGGCGAGGGCTGAGCCTCAGCTTCCTTCGGCCGTGTCGGATCCGGGGGTGGGCGCGCTCCGGGGCAGGTGACCCTCCGGTACCACGAACGTGGCGGCGTCGGGGAGGACACGTCCCTCGAACGGAGTGGTGCACTCGAGCAGCTCGCCGTCGTACTGCATGGCGAGCGGCGGATCGCTGTTGACCTTGACCGCCGACGCGCGGTGCACCTCGAGTCCCTTGGTGGCGGGACGGTCGCCCGAGATGCGGTCGAGCACGGCAGACCAGACCGCCGGCACGAGTCCCGCGACGTTCTTGGTGCGCAGGATCATGACCTCGAGCATGCCGTCGTGACCGCTGCTGTCGTGCGCGAGACTCAGGTCGAGCACCATCTTCGCGAAGTTGACCAGCATGACGGCGATGCCCTCCGCCTCGATCACCCGTCCGTCGTCGAGTTCCACGCGGAACAGCGCGACGGTCGGCGTGAGGTTCTGCATCGCGCCCACGAAGTACGCGCCGACGCCGAGGGAGGGCTTCAACTCCCGCGCCGCGTCCATGATGCGCGCGTCGAAGCCGCATCCCGCCGCGTTGATGAATCCCACGGTGGTCCGGTCGCCGCCGGCGGTGCACGTGATCTCGCCGAGGTCCGTGAGCATCGGTACACCCTCCAGCGTCACGTCGGCGAGTTCCGAGGGGGTCGTGGGCATCCCGAGGTTGATGGCGGCGAGGTTGCCCGTTCCCGCGGGATAGACGACCACCGGGACCCGCGTCTCGCGAAGCGCGTAGGCGACGGACGATACGGTGCCGTCGCCTCCCGCGGCCACCACACGGTCGAAGGAGGCGGCGTCACGCGTCGCGTGCGACAGCCCGCGCTCGTCGAGCGGTCGGACGGCAACATCGCAGCCGCGCCGGACCAGCTCGCGCGCGTACCCGTACAGACCGGACCCGGCCTGCCCGGCTCGGTAGTTGTCGACGACGAGTACGTTCAACGGTCCTCCGTCAGACGAGTCGGGTACCATTGCCTGCACCGGGCGACACGCGCCCGCTGACGGCTCCAGCATACCCACTGGCGACCACGAGGAGCATCCCCACTTGTATGTGACGACCGACGAAGGACTGAGGACGCTGGTCCGCGCGCTCGCAGGTTCCGAGCGGATCTACGTCGACACCGAGTTCATGCGCGAGCGCACGTATTTCGCCAAGCTCTGTCTGATCCAGGTGGGTGACGAGGAGACGTCCGCCGCGGTCGATCCGCTGCGCATCGACGACCTCACCCCGCTGTGGGAGCTGCTCCTGGATCCGGGGATCCTCAAGGTACTGCACGCGGGGGAGCAGGACCTCGAGATCTTCTACCAGGCCACAGGGGACGTGCCGGCCCCCATCTTCGATACCCAGGTCGCCGCGGCCCTGGCATCGTTCCCGCTACAGGTCGGATACGGCGCCTTGGTCCAGGAGCTGGTCGGCGTCCGACTCGAGAAGCTCGAGTCGTACACGGACTGGTCGAAGCGGCCGTTGAGCGAACGGCAGCTCGAGTACGCACTGGACGACGTCCGATATCTGCCGAAGGTGTACGCGGCGCTCGAGGAGCGCCTGGAGCGTACCGGCCGGCGTGAGTGGCTCGACGAGGATTTTGCGGAGATGGCCGACCCGGAGACGTATCGGGTGGCGCCCGAGCGAACGTGGAAGCAGGTCAAGCGGAAGAACCGTCTCGACCCGAGAGGGCTGGGGGTGCTCATGCACCTCGCGGCCTGGAGAGAGCGGGAAGCGATGGAGCGTGACGTGCCGCGGGGCAGGGTGATCAACGACGAGGCGCTCGTCCAGCTCGCAGGGCGCCCTCCTCGTCGGGCACAGGACCTCCGGGGTGTGCGTGGCATGCGGGTCGACGTCGCTCGCTCCGCCGCGGACCGCATCCTCGCGGCGGTGGAGGCTGGATTGGCGATGCCCGACGCGGACCTGCCGCGGGTGCCGCGACGCCGCCGCCCGAAAGGCGATTTCGACGCGATGGGCGACGTGATGTCGGCGCTCGTCCGTGTCAGAGCGAGGGAATACGGTATCGCCGTGCCTGTGCTCGCGAGCCGCAAGCAGATGCAGGCGTTGGCCCACGGAGAGCGCGAGGAGAGTCCCCTGCTGCGCGGCTGGCGCCGGGAGCACATCGGCGAGGAGCTCGTCGACCTCCTCGAGGGCCGAGCCGCGCTGAGGATCGCGGATCAGGGCATCGTGGTGGAGCGGAGCGCCGACGGATGAGCGGACCGCGCGTCGACGGATGAGCGGACCGCGCGCCGACGGACGAGATGACACGGGATAGGTGACCGACGATGCTGTTCGACTCGACATACCTGCTGATCATGCTCGTAGCCGTGGTGCTGGGAGCGGGCACGCAGTACTACGTGCGCTCGACATACAAGGCCCAGAGCCGCCGGCGACTCGAAACCGGCCTGACGGGGGCCGAGGTCGCACGGCGCGTCCTCGACGGTTCCGGTCTGCACGGGGTGCGCATCGAGATGATCCGTTCCCAGGCCGAGCTCTCGGATCACTTCGACCCGAGAGAGAACGTGCTGCGGCTCTCCCAGGACGTGTACGGCGGCACCCATGTCGCGGCCGCGGGCGTCGCCGCCCACGAGGCCGGGCATGCGGTCCAGCATGCGCGCTCGTTCCTTCCCGCCCGAGCGAGGCAGTTCATCGTCCCGGCGGCCAACGTCGCCTCCCAGGCGGCATTCCCGCTCATCTTCTTCGGGATCTTCACGCGATTCACCGGTCTGATCACTTTGGGTGCACTGCTCTACGGTCTCGCCGTGCTCTTCCAGGTCGTCACGCTCCCTGTCGAGTTCGACGCCTCACGAAGGGCTCTGGGTGCGCTGCGGGAGCTGGGGCTCGTCGGCGATGATCAGATCACTGGAGCCCGCAGCGTGTTGTCCGCGGCGGCACTCACCTACATCGCCGCGACGCTCATCTCGATCATGTATCTGCTGTATTTCCTGGGCCTGGGGCGCCGGTAGTGGGAGCCTACCGCCGATCCGGCGCCGGTACGGTGTGGGGGGAGCGCTGAGGATTGTCCGAGGAACGTGCGCTCACGGTCTCGGAGGTCGTTGGACGGGCGAAGAGGGCGCTCGAGGGGATCAGGGTCCGTGTGGTCGGCGAGGTCTCCGAGCTGACCGACAAGCCCGGCTACAAGGCGGTCTACTTCTCGATACACGATGAGGACGCCACCCTGCCATGTCTCGCCTGGAGAGACAGGTACGCGGCGTCCGGGGTGGAACTCGAGGTGGGGGCGCTGGTGCAGCTGGACGGGCACCTGACCGTATACCCTCCCAAGGGCCGCATGCAGTTCGTGGTGCGTTCGCTCGCGCTCGCCGGCGAGGGGGTGTTGCGGATGCGTGTCGCCGCCCTGGCTCGCCGGCTGGACGCGGAGGGTCTCATGGCGGCGTCCCGCAAGCGGCGCCCGCCGGATATGCCCGATCGCATCGGCCTCGTGACGTCGCCCCGTGGCAAGGCGGTCCATGACGTGGTCCGCGCGCTGCGTCGTCGCTATCCACTGGCCGTGCTGGTGTTGGCTGGCGTCCGGGTCGAGGGGGCCGATGCGGCGACGGCTGTGGCTTCGGCGATAGGCTCTATGTCCGCGGACGGTGACGTGGACGTGATCATCGTGTGCAGGGGCGGCGGCAGCTATGAGGACCTGATGCCCTTCAACAGCGAGGAGGTCGCGCGGGCCATCGCGGGGTGCCCGGTACCCGTGGTCACGGGCATCGGGCACGAGCCGGACACCACGATCGCCGACATGGTCGCCGACGTGCGCTGCTCCACGCCCACGGCCGCCGCCGAGGCGGTCGCGCCCGCGATGCAGGAGGTCGACGCGCACCTCGTCCATGTCGGGTCCCGCATGGCCTCGGCGCTCGGCAGCGCCGCGGGCGAAGCGAGCCATCGGCTCGCGGGGCTGGCGGACCGGCCGTGTCTCGTGGACCCGACGTCCCTGTTCGCCGCACAGGCGCAGCGAGTGGATCTGGCCGCCGGGAGGCTGGACGGGGCGGTCGCTCGGATACTCGACGATCGGCGAGTTGACGTCGAGGCGACCACGGGTCGCCTGCGGGATCTCGGTCGCCGGGCGACCGAGCGCTTCTCCGCGGTGGTGGAGTCCTCCGCCGCGCGACTCGGGTCCCTGTCGCCGCACGCGGTGCTGGAGCGTGGCTATTCGATAAGCTTGGATGAGGAAGGGCGAGTCATCAGGGATGCCGCGGAACTGGATGTGGGGGACACGGTCCGGCTGACGTTCGCACGCGGCCGGGCTTCGGCACGGATAACGGACACCACGGTCGAGGAGGCATAGATGTCGGAGACACCGGAGACAAGGCCGGGACCTATCGCAGGGGACGCGGGTGACGCGATCGCGGCGGATGAGATGCGCTTCAGTGAAGCGCTCGCCGAACTCGAGGAGATCGTCCGCGCGCTGGAATCGGGACGCCTCGACCTAGAAGACAGCATATCGCGATACGAACGAGGAGTCGCGCTCCTGAAAGCCTGCCGTGCGAAGCTCGGGTCCGCCGAGCAGCGGATCGAATCACTCATGGGCGAGATCGGCGATCTCGGCGACATCCGAGAAGAAGAGGGCGGGTCCGATTGAGGAGGCGGGTACCGGGCGCCGAGGACGACGGGGCGGAGGCACCCTCCCACGATGCGGACGGCACGGACGGACCCTCCGTCGACGTGAAGGATAGGGGCTGAGACTTCGCTCTCGTCGTGCCGCTCTGGCACAATATGGGCACGAAGCTCGCGAGAGACGGGGGTAGGGCCGTGAGCGACTGCATATTCTGCATGATCGCCGAGGGGAAGATGCCGGCGAAGATCGTCTACGAGGACGAGACGGTGATGGCGTTCGACGACATCATGCCCCAGGCGCCGGTGCATACGCTGATCATCCCGAAGGAGCACTACCGCGACCTCGGGGACGAGGTGCCTGATGAGGTGCTCGCCTCGCTGTTCGGCACGGTGCCGAAGGTCGCCGAGATGAAGGGCGTCACGGGTTCGGGCTATCGCGTGATCATGAACTGCGGCAAGGACGCGTCGCAGTCCGTGGCGCACCTGCACGTGCACGTGCTGGGCGGACGTCAGATGTCACATGGAATGGTGCACTTCGCCGAGGACCAGGACTGACCCGTGCGCGACGTGGCGATCGTGACCGACAGCACCGCGGATTTGCCGGAAGGCGTGGCCGGGTCCCGGGGGATCGAGGTGGTCCCGCTCACCGTGGAGATCGGCGGCGAGGTGTTCCTGGACGGAGAGCTCACCCAGGAGGAGTTCTTCGCGCGCATGGACGCCGCCGAACAGCTCCCCAAGACCGCCCAGCCGACGCCCGAGGACTTCACTGAGCACTACCGGAGGATCCTGGGTCGTGCGAAGGAGATAGTCTCGCTCCACCTCCCGGACACCGTGTCGGGCACGATCGAGTCCGCGCGGCGGGCGGCGGAGGGATTCGGGGATCGGGTACACGTGGTGGACGCGCACACGTGGTCCTCGCCCATGGGCCTCATGGCCATGAAGGCGCAGGAATGGGCCGATTCCGGCATGGCAGCCGCGCAGGTCGCTGAGCGGCTCACTCGGATACGTGACCGGAGTCGGATACTGATCGCCCTCGACGGCCTGGAGAATCTCGCCAAAGGCGGCCGTATCGGCAACGCAGCCGCGCTATTCGGCGGGATACTCGACGTTCGGGTGCTTCTCACTATCAGGGACAGTGTGATCGAGCCGGTGAAGAAGGTCCGGGGGAGCCGGAAGGCGCTGGACGCGGGACTGGACTGGTTCGCCGAACAGGTGGGGGACCAGGCCGACGGGGTGTTCTGCGTGATGCACGCCTTCGCGGGGGACAAGCCGCAGCGGGCGCGGGAGTTCATCGAAGAGCGGTGGCCCGGGCGGGAGGTACTCATGGCGAAGGTGGGCGTCGTGGTGTCCGCGCACACGGGCAGAGGATGGGGCGCAGCGTTCGTGCCACACGGCCCGGCCTAGCGGATCTAGAGTTCGGGCCGGTCACATGGTCGGAACGACCCCCGCAGCCGGACGGGACCCATGGAAAGCGACAACCCCGGCCTTCGGGCCGGGGTTGTCTCATTCCTTCCCTGTGTTACCCCTGAGTCTCTGAGCTGGTATGCCGGCCAACTCGGTTGCCGCCAGAGCGCTGCCGGTCGCTCCGACGACGTTTCTCTGGATGTCGACCCCGGATTCCCCGGTGGCCTACATCCGGAAGGGAAGGGAAACCTCTATTGGGCTCACCATAGCCCATGGCGGTACCCGCCGCAACGATCGTCACATCTCCAGGGAGACATCGGCTCCGCTCGCGCGGCCGTATCCGCCGGTCCCGGTTTCGAGGGGTATGAGCCGACGCGTCCCACGGGCCCCGGAGACCGAAGCGACGACACCGTCCACCGATGAATCACCACCGCTTGGCCGTCCTGTGTCGGGAGAAGGCCTGCTCAGGGGCTAAAATACACGCAGGACGTGGTGCGGAGGGCCGCGTCCTGAGGCTGTATCCGCACCATCATCGCTCCGCACGACGATCGAAGAGAGTGTCGGCCTGGACCGAGGAGGAGGCGTCGCATGGCTGAGGATCATTCAATCGAATCGATGATGCAAGAACTGCGCGTGGTGGAACCGCAGGACTGGGTTTCCGAGAAGGCGTACATCAAGAGCATGGACGAGTACGAGTCCATGTATCAGCGTTCGATCGAGGACCCGGAGGGCTTCTGGGCCGAACAGGCCGAGAACATGCTCTATTGGCACAAGAAGTGGGACACGGTGCTCGACTACGACTTCAGCGTCCCGCGCATCGAGTGGTTCAAGGGTGGCCAGACCAACGTCACCTACAACTGCATCGATCGCCACCTCAAGGGCTGGCGTCGCAACAAGGCTGCGCTGATCTGGGAGAGCGACGAGGGCCGCACGAAGATGTACACGTATCAGTCGCTCTACTACAAGGTGTGTCGCTTCGCCAACGTGCTCAAGAAGCGCGGCATCAAGAAGGGCGACCGCGTCGCGATCTACCTGCCGATGGTGCCCGAGCTCGCCATCTCGGTGCTCGCGTGCGCCCGCATAGGCGCGATCCATTCCGTGGTCTTCGGAGGCTTCTCCGCCGCGGCGCTGCGCGACCGCATCCAGGACTGTCAGGCCAAGATGGTCATCACGGCGGACGAGGGCATCCGCGGTGGCCGCATCGTGCCCCTCAAGGCGGAGGCGGACTCCGCGCTGCTCGAGTGTCCGAGCGTCAAGTCCGTGATCGTGGTGAGTCGCGCGCATGCCCGCGTCGATATGGAGCCCGATAGGGACTACTGGTATCACGAGGAGGTCCGCGCGGAGGACATCGAGCGCCACTGTGACATCGAGTGGATGGACGCGGAGGATCCGCTCTTCATCCTGTATACCTCCGGTTCGACCGGGAAGCCCAAAGGCATCCTGCACACGACCGGCGGCTACCTGCTGTACTGTGCGCTCACCTTCAAGTACACCTTCGATTATCACGACGAGGACGTGTTCTGGTGCACCGCCGACATCGGGTGGATCACCGGGCACAGCTACATCGTCTACGGTCCGCTCGCCGTCGGAGCGACCTCGCTCATGTTCGAGGGGACGCCCACGTATCCGGACGCGGGCCGGTTCTGGGAGGTCTGCGACAAGCACGGCGTCAACCAGTTCTACACCGCGCCCACCGCGATCCGCGCGCTGATGAAGCAGGGCGACGAGTGGCCCGCGAAGTACGACCTCTCCTCGCTGCGTGTCCTGGGCACGGTCGGTGAGCCGATCAACCCCGAGGCGTGGATGTGGTACTACAAGCACATCGGTCGCGAGCGCTGTCCCATCGTGGACACCTACTGGCAGACCGAGACGGGTGGTCACATGATCACCAACCTTCCCGGCGCCACGCCGATGAAGCCCGGTTCCGCGACCCGGCCGGTGTTCGGCATCAAGCCCATCGTGCTGAACGAGGACAAGAGCAAGGTGCCGGAAGGTTCGGGCGGTCGGCTCTGCATCGAGAAGCCGTGGCCCGGCATGCTCCGCGGCATGTGGGGTGAGGGCGGTACGGAGCGGACCAAGGAGGTCTACTTCACGGCCTTCCCCGGCTACTACTACAGCGGAGACAACGCGCGCAGGGATGAGGACGGCTACTACTGGCTGCTCGGTCGTGCGGACGACGTGATCAACGTGTCCGGTCACCGCATGGGGACCGCCGAGGTCGAGAGCGCGCTCGTCAGTCACGAGTCCGTCGCCGAGGCCGCGGTCGTCGGATACCCGCACGACGTGAAGGGTGAGGGCATCTACGCCTACGTCATCCTCCGTGACGGCTTCGAGTCCTCCGATGATCTGAACTCCATCCTCATCGGCCATGTCCGCGAGGAGATCGGCCCGATCGCGAAGCCGGATCACATCCACTTCGTGCCGGACCTGCCCAAGACGCGTTCCGGCAAGATCATGCGCCGCATCCTTCGCAAGATAGCCGCGGGGGAGCAGGACAAGTCCGCGTTCGGGGATATCTCGACGCTGGCCGATCCGAGCGTCGTCGACAAGATCATGGAGACCAAGCCCGCCGACTGACGACGGGAGGCACGGGGCGCTGCCGGCTCCCACGGGAACGCCGGTTCCCTGCGTCGCATACGATCCGAGACCGAGAGGGGTCCGCACGATCGGGCCCCTCTCGCACGTCCGGATGCACGCGCGTGACCGCGCCCGTGGCACGTCCGGATCGCCGCCGTCGCTCGCGCCCGCAGGCTGCCGGATGTGAGGCGGATGACGCCTGACAGTCGCCTGTGCGTCAGCTAGAATGGCGAGGTTCATCCCTCTGGGAAGCGTGCCCCGGCGACTCGCGAGCCCCCCGGACAACGAACGGAAAGGACCCACTCGCATGAACGACCTGTTCCTTCGCGCGTGCCGTCGTGAGCCCGTCGAGCGCACCCCGATCTGGATGATGCGCCAGGCCGGCCGTTACATGGCCGAGTACCGCGCCATCCGTGAGAAGCACGGCTTCCTCGAGATGTGCAAGACGCCCGAACTGGCCGCCGAGGTCACGTTGCAGCCGGTGGACCACATCGGTGTGGACGCGGCCATCCTGTTCGCCGATATCCTTCTGCCGCTGGAGGGCATGGGACTCGGCCTCCACTTCGCGAAGGGCGAGGGGCCGGTGATCGAGAACCCGGTGCGCACCACGGCGGACGTGGACAAGCTCCACAAGAGCGACGCGGTCGAGGACACGGGCTACGTGATGGAGGCCATAAGGATCCTCCGACGCGAGCTCGAGGGCCGGGTCCCGCTCATCGGATTCGCCGGGGCGCCGTACACCCTCGCCTCCTACATGGTCGAGGGGGGCAGCTCCAAGGAGTACCGCCACTGCAAGACGCTCATGTGGCAGGAGCCGAAGGCGTGGGACCGGCTCATGCGGGTGACCACCGATACGGTGATCGACTACCTGTCCGCGCAGATCGATGCCGGCGCCCAGGCGGTGCAGGTGTTCGACTCGTGGGTGGGCTCGGTGGCTCCGATCGACTACGAGCGCAGCGTCCTCCCGCACACGTCGCGCCTGATCGAGGAGATCTCCAAGAAAGGCGTGCCGGTCATCAACTTCGCGAACGGCGCCACCTCCATGCTGGACCTGGTCAAGCAGGCCGGCGGCGACGTCATCGGACTCGATTGGCGTATCCGCATCGACGAGGCGATCGATATCGTGGGCGACGATCTCGCGGTGCAGGGCAACATCGACCCGCTCACCCTGTTCGCTCCCGACGAGGTCCTGGAGGAGCGCGTCGCGGACATACTCGAGCGGGTGGGGGCGCGACCGGGCCACGTGTTCAATCTCGGTCACGGGATCGATAAGCACACCGATCCGGACAAGGCGCGAGCGCTCGTGCGTTTCGTGCACGAGCACTCCGAACGGATCCGCAAGGGGACCGTGTGAGCGCGGGCGTCCTGCTCACCGCCTTCGGCGGTCCCACCTGTCTCGACGAGGTCGGTCCGTTCATGCACGAGCTCATGCGCCGCCCGCCGTCCGAGGAACTGGTCGAGCGCGTCAAGGAGCGCTATGCGGCGATCGGCGGCTGTTCCCCGCTCCCGGGGATGGCGGAGTCGATCGCGACAGCGCTGTCCGACGAGCTGGCGCGCCGAGGACTCGAGGCACCGGTGCGGCTCGGCCTGCGTTACAGTCCGCCGCGGATCGCGGACGCGGTCGGAGATCTCCGATCGGCGGGAGCATCGACGATCGTCCATCTCACGCTGTCCCCGTTCGAGTCCGAGATGTCCTCGGGTTCGTACCGGCGAGCGGTGGCCGAGGCATCGCGCGGGGGCGGGACCACGGTGATCGAAGCGCCCGGCTATCACGTCGAGCCACAGCTGATCGAGGTGCTCGTCCATCACGGGAAGGAGTCGCTGGAGACGCTTTTCCGGATCCCGCGACTATTGCTCTTCACGGCCCACAGCCTCCCGTTGGACGATCTCGACGAGGCAGGCACCTACGTAGCGCAGGTCCGTGAGACCGCCGAAGCCGTGGCCGCGGGGCTGGGACTGGACGCGGGGTCCGTCATCCGCGGGCGACTCGGAGGGGATGACGTCTTCGGCTCGCTCGAGATCGGCTCGCTCGAGAACTCTCCGCGGACGGACCGTGAGGATACCCTCGGGTCGTCGGCCCCGTGTGACTGGGCGGTGGTGTACCAGTCCAAGGGACGGCGTCCGGGCGAGTGGCTCGGGCCACAACTCGACGACGTCCTCCACGCCGCCGCGGCGGAAGGGTATCGGTCGGTGTGCGTGTCTCCGGTCGGGTTCGTCACGGATCATATGGAGACACTCTACGATGTCGATGTGGTCGCGGCGGGGCAGGCTGAGCGAGCGGGCCTGTCCTTCGCGCGAGCGGACGTCCTGAACGACGATCCGAGGTTCGTGAGCGTGCTGGCCGATATCGCCGAGGGATCACTTTGAGCCGAGATCCGCATTCGACGTTCTGAGCCGATGCCGGTGTACGAGGACTTCATGACGGGATGGGACGGCACATGAGCATGAAGAGGATCGCGATCATTGGTGGCGGGGTGTCCGGTCTCGGAGCCGCCTTCAAGGTGCGCAGAGCGGCGGAGGCCGGCCATGACGTGGGCTTCGAACTCTACGAGAAGGATCCCCGCCTGGGCGGCAAGATCGTCTCGGAAGAGTACGAGGGCTACATCATCGACGGAGGCTCCGACTGTTTCCTCACGCAGAAGCCCGCGGTGCATCGCATCGCCCGCCTGGCGGGGATCTCGGACGACCTCCTGTCCAGCGACGAGTCGCGAAAGAAGACGCTGATCCTCGCGGGCGGCGAGCTGCACGAGATGCCGGACGGCGTGATGATGTTCGCTCCCACGAAGTTCCTGCCGTTCGCCACGACGGGACTGTTCACGTGGCCCGGGAAGATCCGTATGGCGATGGACCTGGTCATCCCGAAGAAGCCGGAGCGCACGGACGAGACCCTCGAGTCCTTCGTGGTGCGTCGCATGGGTCGGGAGTGCCTCGACAGGCTCGCCGAGCCGCTGGTGGGCGGAGTGCATGCGTCCGATCCCAAGGAGATGAGTCTCGAGGCGACGTTCCCGCGCCTGCTCGACATGGAACAGAAGTACGGCAGCCTCATCAAGGGATTCGTGGCGGCCCGGAAGACGGCCGCCGAGATGAAGAAGAAGCACCCGCCGAGGCAGGGGCGCCCCTCGACCTTCTTCACGTCGTTCGCGAAGGGCATGCAGCAGCTCCCGGACGCGATGGCGGACGCGGCGGGCCGGGAGCACATGCACACGGGTGTGTCGGTCACGCGGATCGAGCGTGACGGCCGGGTGTGGAAGCTCACTCTCAGCGACGGACAGACCACGGAGGCGGACGCGGTCGTCGTCGCCACGGAAGGCTGGGCCGCCGAACAGCTCCTGGCGAGCGTCGATCCCGGGGTAGGCGCCGCTCTCGCCGAGATACCGCACTCATCCTCGGCCACGGTGTCGTTCGGTTTCCGTGAGGACGAGGTCGGCATCGACATGGACGCGTTCGGGATGCTCGCGCCGATGGTCGAGAAGCGCGCGATCCTCGCCGCCACCTACTCGTCCACCAAGTGGCCGGGCCGTGCGCCCGCGGGTCGCGTGCTCATGCGCGGCTTCGTGGGAGGCCCCCACGACCAGGCCATACTGGAGAACAGTGACGAGACGCTGGCCGAGATCGTGATGTCCGAGATGCGCAGCGTCCTCGGCGTGAAGGCGGAACCGCTGTTCGCGAAGGTCTATCGCTGGCATCTCGGCATGCCCCAGTACACGATCGGCCATCAGGATCGGGTTGCCCGCATCAAGGAGCGCCTCTCACAGAAGCCCGGCGTCGCCGTGGCGGGTGGCTCCTACACGGGTGTCGGGATACCGAACTGCATCGAGAGCGGCGAGGACGCGCTCGCGAAGGTGCTGGGCGACCTCGGCATCGAGTTCGAGGAGGACGCCGCGGGGCCGAGCGGAGGACATCCGAAGCGCTGAGGACGCTCGAGGCGCTGAGGACGCTCGAGGCGCTGAGGACGCTCGAGGCGCTGAGGACGCCCCAGACGCTGACGACGCTCGAGGTGCTGTCGATGTCGCGTGCTCACTCGCCCGGATCGGCCGAGGCGACGAGATCGAGCAGCTTCGGATGCAGCTCCGGGTTCGCCGCCACGACGTGTCGGGTGTCCGGGGTCCAAGGCTCGCCGTGGAAGTCGGTGATGAGAGCGCCGGCTTCGCGCAGGATGCATACGCCCGCCGCGAGATCCCAGGGCTGGAGCCCGAACTCCCAGAATCCGTCGGCTTGACCGGCGGCGACACGGCAGCAGTCGACGGCCGCTGAGCCGTCGCGGCGGACCCCGTGGGCAGTCCGCATGACGGAGCTGAAGACGGCGAGCTGCCTCGCGAGCGTGCGCGTCCTGTCGTACGGGAAGCCGGTCATGAGGAGCGCGGAGTCGATCGAGTCCGCCTCTCCGGACGAGATCGGCGCACCGTCCATGGTCGCGCCGCCATCGCGTGTCGCCGCGAACACCGTGTCGGTCGGCACCTCGTGGACCACGCCGACCGTCGGGACCCCTCGTTCCAGGTACGCCACGGAGACGGAGTAGCACGGGTAGCCGTGCACGAACGAGGTCGTGCCGTCGAGCGGGTCTATGACCCACACCCCGTCGTCCTCGAGCGTGCCCTCGGTCGCGTCGACCTGCTCGAAGACCTCCTTCTCCTCCACGACGAAGCGGGCGTCGGGATACGCGGAGAGCACCTCGCGCACGATCTCTGCCCCGGCGGCGACGTCCGTGTCGGTGACGAGATCGACCGAGGTGGACTTGGTGCGCACGCGACCCATGTCGCGCGAGCGTTCTCGCACGAGTCCGGATGCCGTCGCCGCGGCCGCGAGGGCGACCGAGAGGAGTCCGTCGGTGATCCGGTCCGTGTCCTGGCTCGCGCGTGTCCCCGGATCCGTATCCGCTACGCGTGCGCTCTCGTCGTTCGGACGCTCTTGGGATCCCACGGTGGCTCCTCCTTCGGTCGTGTGGCCGGATCGGCCCCGCGGACACGTCTCGCACTCTCACGCCCCGGGCTCATACCCCGCGACGCCGGTCCACGGTCACATACTGTACAGGGTAGGAGAGCGCAGTGAAGCGGTAGGGGTGACTGGTGGGCGGCGCATGGCCGCAGGGGTATTCATCCAGAGCTCGCGGCGCCTTCACGTCCGCTTCACATCCACAACCGATACTCATCATCACGGCGGCGAAGACCGTCGGAACGTGATCGATGATGAGTAGACCGCAGACACGGTCTCGGATAGGAGGTCGAAGATGATGAGCAAGTCGAAGGTCGCCACGCTGGTGATCGGCGCCCTCATCCTCGGACTGGCCCTCGGCAGCGTCGGCATCGCCGCCGCCGCGCCTGAGGACGTCGAGGAGTCGGAGGTCGGGCCGCTGTACGGCGCCTGCCTCCAGATGGGTCGCTCGATCGCCGACGCGGGCGGCAGGATGATCGACATCGTAGCCGATCTGACCGGGTTGGACCCGGCGGAGATCCACGATGAACGCGTCGAGGGCAAGAGCCTTGGTGACATCGCCGAGGAGAACGGCGTGGCCGTCGACGACGTGGTCGGCGAAGCGCTGGATAGACGAGCCGCTCTGCTCCAGGAGCGTGTCGAGGACGGCACGATCACCGAGGAGCAGGCCGCCGAGGCCCTCGAGTCCATGCAGTCCCTGCGGGAGCGCATGACGGACCGCATCGAGTCCGGTGAGACCGGGCCGTTCGGTCGTCGCGGCGGCGCCGGTGGCGCCGATGTCGGTCCGCACGGCGGAGGCTTCGGCGGTCCGGGTGCGGGCCGCGGCGGTTGCGGCGGGTATGCTCCTCAGGACGCTCCCGCCGCCGGCCAGGGGATCTGATCCCTGCCACCGCGAGTCATCCTTCAGCAAGCTGCTCTTCAGCGGTCATCCTTGAAGGAGCGGGTCCATGCGGGCCCGCTCCTCGTCGTCCCTCTTTGCCAGACGCACGACGGAAGGACATGATCGTGTCGACGGGAGGTGAGCGCGGATGCCGCGTATCCTGGTCGCCGACGACAACGAGAAGATAGTCGAGGTCCTCAGCGCGTATCTCGAGCGAGAGGGCTTCGACGTGGTGACCGCGACCGACGGCGAGACCGCGGTGGCGGAGGTCGAGAAGGACGTGCCCGACCTCGCACTGCTGGACATCATGATGCCCGGCGTCGACGGGATCGAGCTCACCAGGCGATTCCAGCGCGATCACGACCTGCCGGTGATCCTCGTCACCGCGAAGACGGAGGAGGTCGACCGCCTGGTGGGGCTGGAGATCGGTGCGGACGACTACGTGACGAAGCCGTTCAGCCCGCGAGAGGTCGTCGCGAGGGTCAAGGCGGTGCTGAGACGCACCCGGTGCCGGGCAGACGGGGGCGGCGGACGTGTCCTGCGCCTGGGCTCGCTCACCGTCGATGCCGATCGGCGTGAGGTCCGACTCGGCGACGAAGCGCTCGACCTGACGCGCACCGAGTTCGACCTGCTTGCGACTATGGCTGCTCACCCGGGGCGTGTGTACACCCGTCTGCAGCTGCTGGAGGTGGCCCAGGGCGAGGCGTTCGAGGGCTACGAGCGCACGGTCGACGCCCACATCAAGAACCTGCGCAAGAAGCTCGGCGACGACCCGAGGGAGCCGACCTTCATACACACGGTCTTCGGCGTCGGCTACAAGGTCGAGGTGGGGTGACGCACCGATGCTGAAGGGCCGCAGTCTCGTCTACCAGGTGTTCGCCGCTATCCTCGCCGTGACGCTCGGTTCGGTGGTGGTCACCGGGCTCATGGCTCGTCGCTTCCTGGAGGCCGCGTTCGAGACGTATCTCCGGGCGGCTCCGGTGCACGCGGAGGGGATGATGGGGCCTGGGATGGGGCGCCTCATCCTCGGAGCCCAGGAGCGCGCGTTCCTGGGGCAGGTGGACCGAGGCATCGTGCTCGCCGCTGCGATAGGGGTGGTGGCCGCCACGGTCATCGCGATCCTGCTCGCGCGCTACCTGATGCGGCCCCTCGAGGATCTCACGGACGGGGCGCAGATCTTCGCGGCGGGCGACCTGGACCATCGGGTCGAGCCGGAGGGTCCGGCGGAGGTGGAGCGGCTCGGGCTGGCCTTCAACGACATGGCCGCGTCGCTCTCGGAAGCGGAGCGGCTGAGGCGACGCCTCGTCGCGGACGTCGCGCACGAACTGCGCAATCCCGTGGCCGCGCTGCGAGCCCAGTTGGAGGGGATGCAGGAGGGCGTGCTCGACGCCGATGAGGAGCGTCTCGCGTCGGTCCGGGAGGACGTCGAGCACCTCTCCCGCCTGGTGCACGACCTGCAGGAGCTCTCCGTCGCCGAGGCCGGACGCCTCCACTACGAGATGGGGCCGCTGGATATCGGGCCGGTCGTCGAGCGCGAGGCCGACCGGGCACGTTCGATCCTGGCCGAGGGAGTCGAGATGCGCACGGCGTGCGGTCCCGCTCACGTACTCGGCGACCGGCGTCGGCTGACCCAGGTGCTGCGCAATCTCCTGTCGAACGCCGCGCGTCACACCGATGAGGGACACGTCGAGGTGTCGTGCGCGATCGATGAAGGGTTGGTGGAGGTGTCCGTAGCGGACACCGGCGAGGGGATCGGCGAGGCGGACCTGCCCTACATCTTCGAGCGCTTCTACCGTGCGGATACCGCGCGGGCGAAGGATACCGGTGGGTCGGGTATCGGACTCGCCATATCGCGGCGGATCGTCCATGACCACGGCGGGGTCATGTTCGCCCGCAGCGACCCGGGAGCAGGTTCCGTGGTGGGATTCAGGCTGCCGCTGCGAGGGTAGCCGAGAAGCGTCCGCTGCGAGGTTATCCGCCAGGCTGCCGCCGAGGAGTCAGCCCTCGTCCGACGGGTCTTCGTGCCCGTCGTCCGGCAGCATCTCCTCCCGCGTGCGGATGGCTCTGATGACGCGTGCGTCCGCGATCGCCCGTGCACCCCTGTCGTCGGCGGAGCGCGTCTCGCGCTCACCCACGGTCACGCCGAGGTCCGCCAACAGGTCGAGCACGGTCGAGACCGCTTCGGGGACCGCGCGTTCGACCTCGGGTGTCAGTTCGGTCACCAGCTCGCGCATGGAGGCCACCTGGATCCCGACGAACTCGACGTCCGGACGGTGACCCATGAAGTCCGCGGCTTCCAGCACGTCGGAGAGCTTCACGTCGTGCAGCGAGTGCATGACCTGCGAGCCGGCGAGGTCGGCCGGATCCATGCGGACGACCGTACCGGCCGGTTCGCCGGAGCCGTCGAGCGCGTCGATCACGACGAGCCGGTCGTGTTCCTTGAACAGCTGCAGCATCCCCATGCCCATGGTGCCCGCGTCCATCACCACGACGCTGTCGGGGAACTGGTGACGCGTCATGAGCTCCTCGGCGACGCGTACACCGACGCCTTCGTCCTCGACGAGGGGGTTGCCGATGCCTATGACGAGGATGCGTTCCAGGTCCTGATCCCCGTCCTGGTCCGGGTCTTGATCCTGCTCAGGGGATCGGTACATGGGCGCTCCTCACGGGTCCGGCGCGGAGAGGGACGGATGGAAGGAAGGGGAGGGGGACCGGCCCGTCGGACCGGTCCCCCCTCTGCGAGCTAGTGGGTCTCGGACGGTTCCTTCTCCCGCCAGGCGAACATCAGCGGGAGCGCCTCGACGTCCTCGGCCACCGAGAGATAGACGTGGATGAGGGTGATGACGATGAAGAGCCACATGATGAGGTAGTGGATCTGCCGTATCACCATCAATCCGCCCATCAGGTCGGCGCCGGCCGCGAAGAACGCCATCTGGTCGGACGGGCCGTAGATCGCGAAGCCGGTGTAGGCCTGCGCGAGCAGCAGGACCGCCATCGCCGTGTAGGCGAGCTTCTGCAGCGGGTTGTACTTGCCGGATATCGGGTGCGTCTTGCGAAGGAACAGGTAGTACTTGATCGTCTGGAGGAACTGACCCTTGTTCTCCTCCTGCGGGAGGAACGCCTTGACGTCGCGCTTCCGCTCTCGGGTGCCCTTGTTCGGGGCGCTGAAGCCGAACAGCAGGAAGTAGAGACGCGCCACGAGCGCGATGAGCACCACGTACATGAAGATGAAGTGCAGGGTGCGCATCAGCTGCATGTCGCCTTCGAAGAACGGGTCGTGGATGTAGAAGCCGGTGAAGGCGAGCAACACCATGCTGAGCAGGTGCACCCAGTGGGTGATCACCGGCAGCAGAGGGTGCGCCTCGCGGTATGCACCGTGAGACATGTCCCTCACCCCATCTGGCGGGCCATGCGTACCGGCCCCGTCTCGACCGTCGTGCTCTTCTTCTGCTTGGGTTCAGACACGTGAACCGCACAGCCGATTCAAGGATCGAAACTGTGCACCGTGCGGAGTATCTCGAGCGGCGCCTCGGCGTCAGCCACCGGGGTGCCCACGAGGGCCTCCTCCATCGGCCCACGCACGCCGTCGGCGTCACGGGGAGCGATGATCCAGGTCGTCGGAGCGACCACCTGGTAGTTGTCGATCCGGTTGTTCGAGATCTCGGTCCAGTGGCCCACGGAGCCCCGAGGGGCCTCCCACAGTCCGGCGCCCTGGCCGTCCTGAGCGCGGTCCGGGCTGAACATGGACGCGTCTCCGCCCTTTATGGCCTCGATCAGCTCGCCGACGTATCCGGCGGTCTTGTCGGCCACGTACTTGGTCTCGAGGTTGCGTGCGGCCACGCGGCCGAGCGTCGAGAACAGGATGTCGGTCTGGCCGCCGACGCCGAGAGCCTCGAGGGTGCCGTCGATGAGATCCTGCACGGGCTCGACGCCTCGAGCGTACGCGACGGCCATGCGTGCGAGCGGACCCACCTCGTGAGGCTTGCCGTCATAGCGCGCGGCTTTGCCCCACGAGTACTTGTCGTCGGTGCTGTAGTCGGTGTAGTCGATGGAGGTCTGACCCTCGCTGGGGTTCTTGCCGCCCGAATCGGCGGTGTACCAGGAGTGGTCGACGTACTCGACGACGTTGGCCGGATCGGCGTCCTGGACGTCGAAGCTGAAGTCCTGGAGTACGCCGCGAGGCAGCGCGCGCTCGTTGGCGTCGCGGCCGGCCTCCTCGAAGACGCCCCAACTCAGCAGATTCCCGGCGCCCCGACCGTAGGTCGCGGCATCGAGGTAGAAGGGCGCGATGGCCAGCGTGTCGGGGATCATCGCCTGCTCGACGAAGGACGTCACCCGCTGGAGGCGGAACAGTGCGTCATCGAGCTTCTCGGAGGTCGGCACGAACGTGGTGCCCCCGGGCACCGAGGTCATGAAGTGCGGGAACTTGCCGCCCATGACGGCGATGATCGCCGCCGATTCAGCCTGCATCTCGAGCGCCTCGAGATAGTGCGCCACGGCGATGAGGTTGAGCTCCGGCGGGAGCTTGTACTCGGGATGGCCCCAGTAACCGTTGGTGAAGATGGACAGTTGACCGCCCTCGACGAAGTTCGCGAGCCTCGATTGGATGGCGCCGAAATCGGCGGTCTTGGTGCCGGCCTGCTGGGCCAGCGCGTACGTGTCGGCGACGTCCGCCTGGAGAGCCGACGTGACGTCCACGTAGTCGAGCGCGGCGAGGGTGTAGAACCACAGGATGTGACTGTGGAGATACTGTGCACCCTCGATGATGTTGCGGACCAGCCGAGCGCCGTCCGGCGGCTCGATGCCGAGAGCGTCCTCGGTGCCGAGTGTGGATGCGTGGCCGTGAGAGATCGGGCATACGCCGCAGATGCGCTGGGAGACGTAGAACGCGTCGTCCGGAGCGCGGCCCTGCAGCACGAGTTCCATGCCGCGGAACAACGTGCCCGCCACCCACGCGTCGGTGACCTGACCGTCCTCCACCTCACACTCGACGCGGAGGTGACCCTCGATCCTGGTGATGGGGTCGACTACCACTCTAGCCATGCGCTACTCGCCTCCCTTCTCGTCCTCGACGGGGGCGCCGTGGCCCATCCGCCCCGTCGCCGTCTGTGCGATGCCGTGCACCACGAGACCGGCCGCCGCCGCGCCACCCACCACGAGACCGATGGTCTCGGGGTCGACGACGCCGCCGATGTCGGCCATGCGCTCCATGAAGGGTGCGTTGTTGTCGACCCAGCTCATGCTGCCGCAGCCGATGCAGGGCGAACCCGCCTCGACACACCAGCTCGAGCGCCGGTTCCAGCGGACGATGGGACAGTTGGTCAGCGTACTGGGGCCCTTGCAGCCCACCTGGTAGAGGCAGTAGCCGAGGGCCTCCTCCTCGCTTCCGAACTCCGTGACGAACTCGTTGTTCTCGAAGTGGCCGCGACGAGGACAGTTGTCGTGGATGGTCTGACCGAAGATGAGCTTCGGCCGGTTCTGCCCGTCGAGCTCGGGGACGCGCTCCAGTATGAGATAGTCGATCACGGTCGCGACGACCCACTCGGGATTCATCGGGCAGGTGGGAAGGTTGATGATCGGGACGTCGGAGTAGCCGAGCTCCTCTGCGACGTGCATGACGCCCGTCCCCTCGGCGGGATTCGGGTTGGCGGCGACCCAGCCGCCGTCCACCGCGCACGAGCCGACGGCGATGATCGCCTCGGCGTTCCCCGCGGCCTCTTCGAGGATCTCCATGCCGGTGCGGCCGGCGATCCTCAGGGTGTTGCCGTCCTGGCCCGTCATCACCGTGCCCTCGACGATCAGGATGTATCCGCCCTCTTCGACCCGTGCCGCGATGTTCGCCTCGGCGGCTTCACCGGCGGCGGCCATGAGCGTCTCGTTGTAGTCGAGGGACAGGATGTCGAGCACGATGGTGGCCACGTCGGGGGAGTCGACCTGGGCGATCGATTCCGTGCAGCCCGTGCATGATCCGAAGTTCAGCCACAGGGTGGGTTTCAATCCGCCTCCGGCGGCGTCCTCCACGGCGGCGGCGATCCGCGGGACGTACATGTCGGACAGCCCCATCATCGCCGCGAGAGAGCCACAGAACTTCATGAAGTCCCGCCGCGTGACCCCGCGTGAAGCGAGCAGGTCATAGAGCGGGCTCTGTGTCTCTTGCGCCATACGTACACCTCCTCATGAGTAGGGGTGAGATTCCGTACCCGGTCACGGTGTCTCAGGGTCCAACCGTCGGCCGGGATGTCCGCTGAGGCGGTCGACCGCCCGCGGTCTGTCCCAGAGGTGTGTCGCGCGAGCATCCCCCCTTCCCGGCAGCCGGACCGACGCAGGGTCTCGTCGCCCGATCGAAGGAGCACCGACATCTCCGATGAGCCGCCGCCGTCCCCGGCAGGTGGCGCACGGTCACCGTCGAACAGTCCCTGTACGGTTCTCGTACCGAAATTCGGGTTATTCTACACTGAGAACGGCGTACCGTGAGCACGGTCGCGGTACGAGTCCGATGAGATCCGATGTAGCCGGAGGTGCTCGCGGCATGACAGCCGATGATCCCAAGAAGGACGTGCCTCGAGACGACGAATCCGATATCGGTCCGGCCTCCGGAGGTGTGGAGGACGGCGATCGGGACGAGTTCCTCGAGCGTTGCGAGACCGACCGTTCGGACATGACCCCGAAGGAGACCTCGGACTGCGCCGGTGCGGGGCTGGCCGACGAGTACGAGAACGAGGAGGACGGCGGTTCGTGACCGCCGGGGCGACCTGAGGGTCGCAAGGGGCGAGGGCAGGGACGCACCGTGAGCGAGTTCAGCAGCGGGCTGGTGATCGACGTGCGCGGCGTGACGCCGACGCATCGTCGTCCGCTGATATTCAGCGTCATCGACAAGATGCTGCAGATGGACTGCACGGACAGCATCGTCGTGATCTGTGATGCCGAGCCCGCCGGGCTCGGCTACCAGCTGGAGCTGCGCCGTGAGACGAAGGGCCTCTTCGAGTTCGACTACGACAAGCGGCTCGACGGTGCGTGGGTGGGTCTGATCCGCCGCAAGGCAGGGATCTAGGGACCGGTCAGCCGGGGTAGTAGATCGATCAGGTCGAGCAGATCACCGGAGTGGTCGGCGGTGTGCGCGGCGCTACCGTCCCCGACGTAGAAGGTGCGCATCCCGACGTCCGCCGCCGGCATGTCGAGCGCGGGGTCGTCACCGACCATCAGACACTCTTCGGGACCCACCCCCAGGATCTCGGCCACCGAGCGATAGTACTCCGGATGCGGTTTGCAGGAGTGCATGCGCTCGTATGTCGTCACCAGGTCGTACTCCCTGTCGGCGAGCCCTGCCCATCCCAGCCGCTTGCGCACGGCGACCTCGGGGAACAGCGGATTGGTCGCGATGGCCACCCGGAGCCCGAGTCGCCGGGCCAGATCCACGGCCTCGTGTGCGCCGGGCCGTGGACCCAGATCCCGGCCGAGTCGGTCGAAGGTCGTCTCGTAGAACTCCTCGAAAGCGGGCCACTCCTCGTCCATGTCCAGCCCGGTGGCCGTCTCGAACGCCTCGGAGAACGCCTCCTCGTTGGTGCGCCCCGGATGCGCGCGGCTCATGACGGAGGTGGCCTCCAGGAGCGCCTCGAGGATGTCATGCGAGGACCCGTAGCGTTCAGCGGCGAACCCGCCGAGCGCCTGGAGGTAGCGTGGCATGAACTCGGTGATGTCGAGGTCTAGCAGGGTGCCGTCGAGATCGAAGAGGACCGCTCGCATGGTGATCGCCCGGCCTCCAGCCGTCCGTGGGTGGTCGCAGGGAATGGTATCACGCGGCCCGGCTCGCGGATCGACTTGAGTCCTGATACCCAGCGGGGTATAGTGCAAGCGTTCACATCCCCCCGTGGAGCGCGATCGGACGAAGGGACGAGCGATGGCTGCAGTGTCGGAGCGGATCGAAGCGAAGCTCAGGGAGATCGTCGGTGACAAGGTGCGCACCGACCGGGTCGAGCGCAAGATGTACTCGTTCGACATCGGAGCGCTCCCCAAGCTGATCAAGCCGTTCGTGCGCACCGGCACCGCGGGCGCCGTGGTACGGCCCGGCACCGAGGAAGAGGTCGTCGCGCTCGTGCGCCTCGCGCGCGAGGAGCGGCTCGAGCTGGTCCCCCGTGGGTGGGCGACCTCCGGGTACGGTGGCGTGCTCCCGAAGGAGGGGGCGGTGGTCGTCGACCTGGGTTCGCGCATGCACGCGGTGACCGACATAGACGAGGAGTCGCTCACCGTCACCACGCAGCCCGGCGCCGTCTGGGAAGAGGTCGAGCGGGAGATCGGGAAGCGCGGCCTGTCGCTGCGCTCGTATCCGTCGTCCACCCCCTCGTCCTCGGTGGCCGGCTGGCTCGCACAGGGCGGCGCCGGCTTCGGATCGTATGAGTACGGGATGTTCAAGGACAACGTCCTCTCGGCCCGCGTCGTGCTCCCGACAGGGGAGGTACGTGAGTTCGAAGGCGACGAGCTGCGCGAGTACATCGCTGACGCCGAAGGCATCACCGGCATCATCACGAGCGTCACCTTCCGCGTGCGGCCGCTCGAGGACGAGGTGCACCGCCTGGTCGCCTTCCCCGACGCCCGCTCGCTGCAGGCCGCCCTCGAGGCGGTCTCCACGCAGAAGCTGCCGATCTGGTCCATCACCTTCCTCAATCCCGAGAGCGTGCGGCTCAAGAAGCGGCTGCCGCACAGGCACGGGCACCCCTACGAGGAGGAGCACGCCGCGCACGAGCCGGAACTGCCCGAGCGCTTCCTGCTCGTCATCGCGTACCCCGCCTCGCGTCGCGGTGCGATCGACACCGCGCTTGAAGCGATCGTGGAGGCCGACGGCGGCACGGAGCAGTCCGCCGAGGACGCCGAGCACGAGTGGGACCAGCGGTTCGCGCCCATGCGCCTCAAGCGGATCGGTCCGTCGATCATCCCGACCGAGGTCGTCGTGCCGCTCGGGTCGCTCGCCGACGTGCTCGCCGAGATCGACGAGAAGGTCGACCAGCCGTTCATCCTCGAGGGCATGCACGGGAAGGGCGATCGGGTCGTCCTGCTCGGGTTCATCCCGCACGACGAGCGCAGCTTCGCGTTCAACGTGGCGTTCGCCCTCTCGCTGTCGGTCATCTCGATCGCGAAGAAGCACGGCGGAGCGGCGTATTCGACCGGCGCGTACTTCCGTCGCGAGGCGCCCACCGTCCTGGGCGAGGAGCGCGTGAAGCGCCTCACCGAGTTCAAGCAGAAGCACGATCCCACGGGGGTCATGAATCCCGGCAAGGTCCTCGGCTCGGGTGCCATCGACGCGCTCATGGGCGCCGCCGGGGCGATGGAGCCGCTCGCGCGCGTCTTCGCCGACAAGGCCAAGGCGCCCACCGGCGATCTCGCCGACCTGACCAAGGAGAAGAACGGCATCCCCGGCGGGGTGGCGTTCATGGCGTACGCGTGCGCTCGGTGCGGCTACTGCGTGCCGACGTGCGAGCAGTACACCGGCCGTGGCTGGGAGTCGCACTCTCCTCGCGGGAAGTACGCCTTCATCCGCGAGGTGCTGGCCGGGCGCGAGGAGTTCGACCGCGAGGCGGTGGACACGTTCCTCGTCTGCACCACCTGCGAGGTGTGCAACACGCGATGCCAACTCCGACTCCCGGTGGAGCACGACTGGATGGAGATGCGCGGCAAGCTCGTCCACGAGGAGAAGCGCGGCACGTTCCCGCCGTTCGAGATGATGGCCGCCTCCCTGCGCGGGGAGCGCGACATCTGGGCCGGCAAGGCCGAGAATCGGGCTGAGTGGGTGCCCGACGACATCAAGGGATCGCTCACCGACGAGGACGGCGGCTGGGACAAGCAGGCCGACATCGTATACTTCGCGGGCTGCACCGCGAGCTTCGTCGAGAAGGACATCGCCGAGGCGTCGGTGCGTCTCCTGGGAGACGCCGGCTACGACATCACCTACATGGGCACCGACGAAGCGTGCTGCGGTATCCCCATGAAGGTCGCCGGCAAGTGGGATCTCTTCGAGGAGATCTACGAGCACAACGTCTCCGAGGCGCGCAAGCGCGGCGCGAAGACGATCGTCACGTCGTGCCCGGCGTGCGGTCTGATCTGGAGGGAGATGTACGCCAACCTCGCGGCCGAGCGCGGTGAGGAGTACGAGTTCGAGGTGAAGCACTACTCGGAACTCGTCTCCGAAGCGTTCGCCAGGGGCGATATCGAGCTCAAGGAGCCGCTCGAGGGCAGGGTCACCTTCCACGACTCGTGCCACATCGGCAGGGCGCAGGGCATCTACGAGCCTCCTCGCGACATGCTGAAGGCCATCCCGGACGTCGACTACGTCGAGATGGAGCACAACCGCGAAGAGGGACTGTGCTGCGGCTCGGTGCTCACCCTGGTGGGCGAGATGCCGGTCGCGCCGATCCTCGGCAAGGCGCGTCTCCAAGAGGCGGTCGACGTGGGAGCCGACACCGTGGTGGCGCTGTGCCCGTGCTGTCAGGTGCAGCTCCGTGACTCCAACGTGAAGAACGATCTCGGCCTGCACGTCGACGACCTCTCGCGCGTGGTCGCCGCATCGGCCGGTTACGACATCCCCGAGAGCACCGACGAGGCGCTCTACATGTGGAGTTTCTTCGAGCAGTTCATCATCCTCATGGAGCCGGAGCACATGGCGGCGCTCATGGAGCGGATATTCCCGCAGATGATGGACGCGATGCCGCCGGGCATGAAGCCGATGATGAAGTCGATGAAGTACGTACCGGGCGGCCTCACGATGATGAAGCGGATGATGCCCCTCATGTTCCCGATGCTCATCGACGGGATCATGGAGAAGGTCATGCCGGACATGATCGAGGCCGTCGGCGACCACATCGGCGAGATGCCCGACGACATGGAGGAGCTCATGCCGGATCTGCTCCCGGAGACCATGGAGTCGCTCATGCCCACGTATCTGCCGGAGCTCATCCCGCACGTGACTCCGCGCATGATCGAGTACATCCGCACCGAGATGTGAACGGGGACACGCCGAGGAGCGTTCGGCGACGGAGCGCGAGTCAAGTCACGAACGGCGTGCGCCGATAATCGTCAACATGAAGACGAGACCCACGTACGCGGCCACGACAGAGCGGCTTCGGGCGATACCCATCTTCGCCGAACTCGAGGATCGGGACCTGGACGCGCTCGCCGAGATGGTCGTCCTCAAGCGATTCCCGAAGGACTCCTTCATCGTCGCTCAGAACGAGGAGGGGACCTCGATGTACCTGCTCGTGAAGGGCAGGGTCAAGGTCTCCCTCGCTTCTCCGGACGGCAAGGAGTTGGCGCTCGGCTACCTTGACGCTCCCTCGCACTTCGGCGAGATGAGCCTCGTGGACAGCGGACCGCGTTCCGCGGACGTGATCGCCATGACCGACGTGGAGACGCTCAGTATCGAAGCCCGCGACCTCTCACGCGCGGTGCAGGTACAGCCGCGCTTGGCGCTCTCGCTGATCGCCACGCTCTCGCAGCGACTCCGCGGCACGATCGTGCGGCTCGAGGACATGGCGTTCAGGGACGCGCGCGAGCGGGTCATGCGTGTCCTGCTCAACGTCGCGACCGCCTCCTACGAAGCCAAGGGGGTCCCGGTCGTCGAGGGGTTCACGCACTACGAGATCGCGACCTTGGCCGGCACCTCGAGAGAGACGGTCAGCAGGATCATCTCCTCCCTGGTGAGCGAGGGCATCCTCGCGACGAAAGGGCGTCGCATCGTCGTCGACCTCTTCACCCTGCAGGAGGCTTTCGCACCAGATCGGTGAGCGGCTCCGCTCCAGTGGGGTATCCATCATCACGACAGGCCGTCCATCGGCGGAAGGAGCCGTGATGGAGGAATTCGACGCCGCGAGGCTCGCGGAGTTCGACGGGAGCGACGGGAAGCCCGCATACGTCGCCTACGAGGGCGCGGTCTACGACGTGACCGAGAGCTCGATGTGGGGCGGCGGCGACCACGAGGGCATGCATCAGGCGGGACGGGATCTCACGGAGGAGCAGGCCGACGCTCCGCACGGGGTGTACGTGACCGACTTCCCCGAGGTGGGGAAG
>CAYOSP010000022.1:0-21195 GCA_964406675.1 uncultured Eubacteriales bacterium
AGTCGTCTCTCGGGTCGTCCCTGGTATACTCGCGCGCATGGCTGAGCGCACCAGACGTAGAGGACTCGTGCCCCGCTGGCTGGTCGCGACGGCGGTCCTGCTCGCGGTCGCGGCGGTAGCGGGTGCCGTCCTCCTGCTCCTTCCAGAGGATCGGGCCACGTCCGGCGTGCCCGCGGTGGTCGGCCTCGAGCGGGTGGTCGCGCGCAGCCGACTCGCCGCCGCCGGTCTCACCATGGAGGTCGTCGACGCGCGCTTCTCCGCGACGGCGCCGGAGGGGGAGATCCTCTCGCAGGACCCCAGACCGGGGACCGAGCTCCCGGAGGGTGGGCGTGTCGCCGTGATCGTCTCGGCAGGATCCGACTCCTTCGCCGTCCCCGACATGATCGGTCGTCCGTACGACTCGGCTTCCGCGGCGCTCGAAGAACTGGGCCTGCGAGTCGACGCCGTCTCCGTCCCGTCGACCGAGCCGACCGATACCGTGGTCGGGATGGTCCCGCCGCCTGGTTCGCCCGCTCAGGCAGGAGACCACGTCGAACTATCCGTGTCTTCGGCCACATCCCTCGACGGGCTCCTCTTGCCGGTGGACCTGACCGGCCTGTCTTTCGTCATCGATCCGGCGCCGACACCGGATGGGGTCGCCGACGTGACCCTCGAGGTCGCGCGCCGACTCCGAGCGCTCCTGGAGGCCTCGAACGCGGAGGTCGCCGTGTCCCGATCCCTCGTGGACACCGACACCACACCCGCTCGGAGGATCGCGACGGCGTCTCGGATCGCCTCGCCCACGGCGGCGGTCGGCCTTCGGGTCTCCACCGGCGAGGAGAGCGGCGCCTTCGCACTGCACCAGCCGAGTGACACAGACACCAGCGACACGTATCTCCAGTCCGTGCTGCTGGCCCGGGCCGCCTCGGAACGGCTCGGTCAGACGCTCGCCATGACGGTGCCGAACCGCCCTGGGACCGACCGGGTGCTCTCGAGCGTGTCCACCCCATGGATCGTGGTCGCTCTCGGCTCCGTGGACCACCCGGGCGACCTCGCGAGACTGAGCGAGCCGTCCTTCGTCGAATCCGTGGCGCGCGGGCTCTATCGCACGATCGGCGACCGCTACGGCGCCGAAGAGCCCGGCGAGGGATGAGCTTGCAGCGTACCCATGCACGCGTGTGACGCCCATGCACGCGTGTGACGCAGGTCACCATGCGTGCGAGCCGACGGGAGTACCCTTTCCGTAGTAACATGTGCGTCTGCGACATCCCGGAAGGAGCACTGCCCCCATGAGCGCCCAGCGTCATGCAGGGCGACTGACGCGCATCGCCCCGTTCCTCATCGCCGGGGCCGTGGCCCTGGTGCTGTTGGTGGTGCGCGGCCGATTGGGTGTGGGAGAGATCGTGGCGCTCGCCGTCGTCGTCATCGCGTTCCAAGCCGGACGCTTACTCACCACCGCTCAGCCCGTGTCCTCCGCGTCTGTCGCGTCCGCGGAAGGATCCCACGCGGAGGATCCGTCGTACCGGCGAGAGTCCGGATCGGGACCGCGAGCGGACGACCGTGAGGACCCGCGGCCGCGCCCCAGCGATCCCCAGGGTCCCACCGCCGCACCCGAGGAGGATGAGCGTCAGACCCGCCCGGAGACGTCGACCGAGCAGGAGCCGTTCATCGATCAGGATCGCGTCGGCGTGCCGCACAGTCTTCGCTCGCACGTGGTGCTCCGCAGCCTCTTCGAAGGCGCTCGCAGCGCGGGTTCGCCCGTCGCGTCCCATCTGTGGATCGACGACCCGGCGAGCGGCACGCTCCGACTCCTGGACGCGTATGGACCCATGCCTCCCTCGGACGAGCCCCGCCGTCTCGACGACTCCGTCATCGGCCGTGCGGTCGGGACCAAGACGGCCCGGATCGAACGAGTGGCGTCCATGACCGACGGTGGTCCCGGTCGGACGATGTACCGTTTCGCGGTACCGCTCGACGTGGGCGACCACGCTGCCGCCGCGGTCGTGGACCTCCTCGCGCCCCCCGATCCTGACGAGGCCGCCTTGGTGGACACATCGGCCCGGCTGCGCGGTGCTCTGGCCGGCGCCGTCGCCGTCCACATCGCGCGCGAGGAAGCCCGCCTCACCAGGTCGCTCCTCGACGGAGCGCGCAGGCTCTCGCAGGCCCTCCGCCCGGACACGGTGCTTCGCACCACGCTCGACTTGGCGATGGAGCTGGTCGGAGCCGCGACCGGGAGCGTCATGCTCCGCGACGAGCAGAGCGGGAACATGCGGATCCGGTTCGCCGACGGCCTCGACGAGGACGTCGTCGAGCGGGCCGAAGTGCGCCCCGGCGAGGGTATCGCGGGGTGGGTGCTCGCCTCGGGCAAGCCGCTCCTGGTCGAAGACCTGCCCGGGCGAGGCACCGCCGCACCCCGTCCCGGCGTGCGGTCGGCGATCTCCGTGCCCTTGACCGACGAGGCGGGCGCGTTGGGGGTCCTCAACGTCGGGAGCAGGGACTTCCCGGCACGCTTCGGTCGCTCACACCTGGATGCCCTCCAGGTGCTCGCCTCGCAGGCCACCGTGGCGTATCGCAACGCGCTCGCGGTGGGCGAGGCGCGCGACCTCTACTTCTCCACGCTGCGTACGCTGGCTACCGCCATGGAGAGCAAGGACCCGTACGCGAGGGGAGCGGCGGACCGCATACAGGGCATCTGCGTCGCGTTGGCCGGACGCTTGGGATTGGATGAACGCACCACCAGGTCCATCGAGATCGCCGCGCTCGTCCACGACCTCGGGATGGTGTGCGCCGGCGATCTGTCCGCGAGGAGTGGGCCGCTCTCCACCGTGGAGCGAGGCATGCTCGCCGTGCATCCATCGGTCGCCGCGGACCTGATCGCCGAGTCGCCCGCGCTGCGCGACGTCGCCCCGATCGTGTACCACCACCACGAGCACTACGACGGCTCGGGCTACGTGGACGGCCTGCGAGGAGAGGACATACCCGTGGGTTCGCGGGTGCTCGCGGTGGCCGACGCCTTCGTCGCGATGACCTCGGAGCGCCCGTACCGGCGGGCCAAGACGCTGGCGGAGACCGTCTGCGAACTGAGAGCGCAGGCCGGCGGACAGTTCGACCCTCGGGTCGTGGATGCATTGCTGGATCTGCTGGAGAAGGATCCCGCGTCCGTCAAGGGCGGTTCGCGCTGACCCTTCGTCGGCGCTGAACCGACCGTCTCGCTAGAACCGACCGTCTCGCTAGACCTTGCCGGCCTTGATGCACTTCGTACACACGTTGACGCGCTTGGTCGTACCGTCGACGACGGTCTTGACCTTCTGGATGTTGGGCTTCACGGTGCGCAGCGTGACCTTGTGCGAGTGGCTCACGTTGCGACCGGCGCTGGGATGCTTGCCGCAGATGGAGCAGACCTTGGACATCTCTATCTGCCTTCCTTCATGCCGCCCGGCGGGCGACGATCGTCTTATCGGGCCGCGCCGCTCACCGAGGCGCAGGGCCGAGCGATAGTACCACACGGTGTTCGGGGTGCTCAACCACCGGCACGAGCCACGGAACCGTCCGAGTGGCTCTGGGAGCCTGAGCTATACTACGTGCGTCCGCCGCAGCAACGCGCGCTACCACGCGGAGGTACGTCATGACCCATGAGAGTCGAGGCGACATCCAGATAGCCAACGACGTCCTGGCCGAGATCGCCGGCTTCGCCGCGCTCGAATGCTACGGGATCGTCGGCATGGCCAGTCCCACCCTGCGCGACGGGGTGGCGCAGGCGCTGTCCCGCGAGAAGCTGCGCAAAGGCGTCCGCATCACCCCGGAGGACGGCGCGATCCGCGTCGATCTCTTCGTGATCATCGAACACGGGACGAACCTGACGGAGGTCTCCCACAGCCTCGCGAATCGCGTGCGCTACACGCTCACGTCCCAAGCCGACGTGAAGGTCTCGGACGTCCAGGTGCACGTCCAGGGCGTGAAGGTCCGCAAGGAGTGACCGAGGAGTAGTGGCCGGGTGACCCCCAAGAGCGAACCGACCGCCAAAGACCTCCTCGCCGCGGCAGCCGGTGCTCTCGCGGACCGCAAGGAGGAGGTCAATCAGCTCAACGTGTTCCCGGTGCCCGACGGCGACACCGGCACGAACATGGCGCTCACGATGGAGGCCGTCCTCGACGAGGTCGGCAAGCTCCCCGCTGAGCCGAGCCTGACCGCGATGTGTCACGCGATCCGGCACGGTTCCCTGATGGGGGCCCGAGGCAACTCGGGCGTCATACTCTCCCAGATCCTGCGCGGACTCTGCGAGGTACTGGAGACAGCCGAGACGGTCGACGCCGATCTCGTGGCGCGCGCTCTCGAGCGTGCGGTCACCGTCTCCTTCCAGGCGGTCCGCAAGCCGGTCGAGGGCACGATCCTCACCGTCGTGAAGGACACGGCCGCCGCCGCGCGCGAGGCCGCCGACGAGGACGCGGATCTCGATACGCTCTTGGAACGGGTGGCGGACGAGGCATGGGAGTCGGTCCGTCGCACACCACAACTCCTGGACGTGCTCGCCGAGGCGGGCGTGGTCGACGCCGGAGGATTCGGACTGGCCCTGCTCGTCGAGGGACTCGTGGCCGCAGCCGAGGGCCACGGGGTACGCAGCTTCGACGTCCGCACGCCCGCCGTCCCGCTGTCGGAGATGGAGGCGGAACCTGAGGGCGACTGGGACGACACCGAGTACCTCTACTGCACCGAGTTCCTGATCGTCGGCGAGGATCTCGATCGCGAGGAGATGGCCGCGTTCGTGGCTTCTCGCGGCGGCTCCGAGTTGGTCGTGGGGGAGGGCGACACCCTCAAGGTCCACGTGCACGTCGACGATCCCGCCGAGATACTGGCCCGCGCCATGACGTTCGGTCAGCTGGCCGACGTCCACGTGAACAACATGCGCGTGCAGTCCGCCGAACGGAGCAGGGGGCTCGCCCGGGAACCGCGGTCACCCTACGGCGTCGTCGCGGTCGCGGCGGGGGAGGGACTCGCCCGTATCCTCGAGAGCCTCGGCGTCGACGTGGTGGTCTCGGGCGGCCAGACCATGAACCCCTCCACCGCTGACCTGCTCGATGCCACCGAGACGCTGAACGCCGAGCGGATCGTGATCCTCCCGAACAACAAGAACGTCGTCATGACCGCCCACCAGGTAGCCGACGTCGCCTCGGTGCCCATCCATGTCGTGCCCACCTCGAGCGTGCCGGAAGCCTTCGCGGCCCTCCTCGCGTTCGACGAGCACGCCGATCCGCGGGTCAACGTGGAGGAGATGACGGCCGCGGCCGAGGACGTCCGCGTGGGCGAGGTGACGACGGCGGTCAAGGACTCGAAGGGCGCCGCCGTGGGCGACATCACCGAAGGCCAGGTCATCGGCATCGTGGATCACGAGATCGTGGTGACCGGATGCGACGTCGTCGACGTGGCGTTCGATACCCTCTCCGCGATGGCGGACGGCGGGGAGACGCTCACCCTGCTCGCCGGCAGCGACCTCTCGGATGAGGAGCTCGAGCGACTCGCGACACGCATAGGCGCCGCGCACCCACAGCTGGAGGTCGAGAGCCATCGAGGGGATCAACCGCTGTACCCCGTGATCATGTCCGTGGAGTGACGACTGAGGGGGACGTCATGAGCCGCACCGCGATCGTCTGTGACAGTACCTGCGACCTCGGGCCCGAGTTCCTCGACGAGCACGACGTCGCGATGGTGCCTTTGAAGGTGCTCTTCGGCGAGGACACGTATCTCGACTGGACCGAGATGCGTCCCGATCGCTTCTACAGGATGCTGCGAGAGGCGAAGCGGCTGCCCACCACCTCGCAGCCGTCGCCCGCCGATTTCGCCGCCGTGTACGAGCGGCTCGCGCGGGAAGGGGCCGAGACGATCGTCTCCATCCACCTCACCTCGCCTCTCTCCGGGACCTACGAGTCGGCCCACATGGCCGCACAGGAGACGGACGTCGACGTCCGGGTCATCGACACCGGACTCGTCAGTCAGGGACTCGGGCTCGCCGTCAAGGCGGCCATCACCGCCCGTGACGCCGACTCGACGGCCGACGAGATCGAGCACGCCGCTCGTCGTACCGCCGAGGACACGCGTATGTTCTTCATCCTGGATACCCTCGATTACCTGGTGAAGGGCGGAAGAGCGGGTAGAGCGCAGGGGCTGGCCGCCAGCCTGCTGAGCATCAAGCCCATCCTCACCTTCGAGGACGGGATCGTCGCACCCTTCAAGAAGGTCTCCGGTACGAGTAAGGCCCTCGCGACGCTCGCCGAACACGTGGGGGAGGAGTCTCGCCGTGGGCCTCTGGTGCTCGCGCTCCTGCACGCCGAGGCGCCGGACAGGGCGGAGCACCTCCGAGCCGCGATCGAGGCCGTCGGCTGCGACTGCGCGTTCGACTCGACCGGCGTGGTCGGGTCGGTGATCGGCACGTACGCGGGCCCCGGCGCGGTGGGCGTGGCCTACCATACGGTCCGAACGGATCGGTGAGCGGGGGGGCGCGCCAACGGTACGTGCGCGCGGCCGATTGGAGCGAGCCTGTCACCCTCGTCCGCCACGTGGATGAGGAACGCGCACGCCTCCTCGATCGTCTCGGGATACGTACCGTGGGGGACCTCTTGCGCCACTTCCCGCACCGGTATCTCGACGTCACGCGCGCTCCCCGCCTGGCGGACGTGCGTCCGGGCGAGGACGTCACGGTGGTCGGGCGGGTGCACGAGGTGCGCGTCAAGCGTCCACGGCCCCGCCTCACCATCACCGAGGTCGCCCTCGTCGACGGGACCGGCGTCGTACTCGGTGTCTGGTTCAACCAGCCGTGGGTCGCCAAGCGCTTCTCCAAGGGCGACCGCGTGGCCTTCGCGGGCAAGGTCAGACTCGAGTTCGACCTCCCCCAGATACGCAACCCCTTCGTGGAGCCACTCGCGGAGGACGAGGAGGAGGCAGGGCGGTTGATCCCGATGCATCCCGCCACCGAAGGGCTCTCGCCGAACTGGATCCGCCGACTCGTCAGGGAGGCCGTCGACGCGTTCGCCGGGGTCCCGGACCCGCTCCCCGCGCGTCTCAGGCGTCGTCACGACCTGTTCCGCCGCGCGACCGCCGTCGAACAGATCCACTTCCCGGACGACGCCGCGTCACTCGCATCCGCGCGACGCCGCCTCGTCTACGAGGAGTTCCTCGCGTCCCAACTGCGAGCGGCCAGGCGTCGCGCACGCCGGGGCGGACCCGGGAGCGGTGTCGGCCATGTGGTCGACGGACCGACGCCGCGGCGGATGCGCGGCACGCTGCCCTTCACACTCACCGAGGACCAGGAGTGCGCGGTCGCTGAGATCCTCGAGGACATGGCCGGCACTGAGCCGATGAACCGCATGCTGCTCGGCGACGTCGGGACCGGGAAGACCGTGGTGGCCGCGATCGCCCTCGCCGCGGTGCACGACACCGGCACCCAGGCCGCCATGATGGCTCCGACGTCGGTGCTCGCCACGCAGTACGCACGCGCGGTCGGCGCGCTACTCGAACGCGCCGGGGTCCCGTGGGCGACGCTCACCGGCTCCACTCGCGATCCGGAGCGGGAGGAGGCCCTGGCCGGTCTGGCCGACGGCTCGCTCTCCGTGGTCCTCGGCACCCACGCCCTGTTCTCCCAGGATGTCGTCTTCGACCGACTCAGCCTCACGGTGGTCGACGAGCAGCACCGGTTCGGTGTGATGCAGCGCCTCGCCCTGCGCGAGAAGGGCGCCTCCCCGGACCTGCTCGTGATGAGCGCGACCCCCATCCCGCGGAGCCTCGCGCTCACCCTGCACGGCGACCTCGACACCTCCTACCTGCGCCAGAGACCCACCGGTCACACGAGCGCGGACGCCGTGCGCACCCACGTGGTCACCCGTGGGGAGCGCGAGCCCGCGTACGCCGCGGTGCGACGGGCGGTGTCCGAGGGGCGGCGCGCCTACGTGGTGTGTCCCCTCGTCGAGGAGAGTCCCGAGACCGAGGCGCGTGCTGTCTCCGCAGAGGCCGACCGGCTCTCCCGCGACGTGTTCCCGGACCTGCGCCTCGAGCCGTTGACCGGTCAGACCCGGCCGGAGGAGAAGGCGCGCATCATGCGCGACTTCGCCGAAGGGGACATCGACGTGCTCGTGGCCACGACCGTGATCGAGGTCGGGATCGACGTCCCCGAGGCCACCGTGATGATCGTCGAGGATGCCGACCGCTTCGGTCTCTCCCAACTCCACCAGCTCCGGGGGCGCGTGGCACGCGGCGTGGTGCCGGGGGAGTGCTACCTGTTCGCCGATCCGCGCACACCGGAAGGGCACAAGCGGATAGCGGCCATGGCCGACATCTCCGACGGCTTCGAGCTGGCCGAGTTCGACCTGAGACTCCGCGGTCAGGGCGAACTCCTCGGCGAGCGTCAGAGCGGGTTCTCGGGGTTCAGGCTCGCCTCTCTGAGCGAGGATGCGGATCTCTTGGAGGCCGCGCGAGTGGACGCCGTGGACATCGTCCGTGCGGACCCGGAGCTCGACGACCCGCGTCACCGGTGTCTCGAGATGGACCCGTGGATGTCGGACCGGGAAGCGGTGGATTGGACGGGATCGGGATGAGGATCGTCGGGGGGATGTGGCGCGGCCACGCGCTGGTCGCGCCCAAAGGGGACTCGACCCGGCCCACCTCCGACCGCGTCCGCGAAGCGATCTTCTCCATGCTCGAGGCGCGCTGGGGACAGCCGGATGGGGCGGTGGTGCTCGACGCCTTCGCCGGTTCCGGCGCGCTCGGCCTGGAAGCGCTGTCCCGCGGCGCCGAGACGGCAGTGTTCGTCGAGCGCGAGTCCGCGGCTCTCCGCGCGCTCGAGACGAACATCGAGAGGCTCGACCCGCGGCGGGCCGTCGTCGTACGCGGGGACGTGCGTCGCCTGCCGTCCACGCGCATGCCCGACACGCCCCCGTTCACGTTGCTCTTGCTGGACCCTCCCTATAGAATCGAGCCGGTGCAGGTCATGACACTGGTCGACGGCCTCGCGGACGCCGGGCGGATCGCCGGGGAGGCAGTGGTGGTCTACGAGCACGATGTGAGGAGCCCGGTCGCATGGCCGGCACGCTTCCTCGCCGAGGTCGGCCGGCGCTACGGGAGCACCCTCGTCGACGTCGCCGTCTACCGGGAGGGCTGATGTGAGGACCGAGCGCGCGATAGTCCCCGGGACGTTCGATCCGGTGACGTCCGGACATGTCGACATCATCGAACGGGTGCGCTCCCTCTGCGACGAGGTCGTGGTCGCGGTCGCGCTGAGCCCGGACAAGGGCGCCGGTCCGCTCTTCGACGTCGACGAGCGCGTCACGATGATCCGCGGAGCCCTCGCGCACCTTGACGGCATCGAGGTGACGTCGTTTGATACCCTCTTGGTGGATTTCGCGCATCAGATGGAGGCCAGGGTCGTGATCAAGGGTCTCCGGGCGGTGTCGGATTTCGAACGCGAGTTCCAGATGGCGCAGCTCAACCACGGGATCGACGATCGCCTCGAGACCATGTTCATCATGGCCGCGCCGAAGTATGCATACCTGAGTTCGTCGGCCGTCAAGGAGATCGCTCGACACGGGGGACCCGTGGACGGCCTCGTCCCGGAAGTGGTCGCCGAAGCGCTCTCCGAGCGGTACGGGCGAGCTGTATAAGGAGGACGGAATGGACATCCTGGCCCTCATCGACCGACTCGAGGAACTGGTGGACACCGGTCGAGCCGTGCCGTTCAGCTCCTCGCGGATGATCGACACCGACAAGGTCTACGAGATCATCGACGAGATCAGGGCTCAGTACCCGGACGAGCTCAAGCAGGCTCGCTGGATCGTCAAAGAGCGCCAGGAGATGCTCGAGGAAGCGGAGAAGGAAGCCAACCGCACCCTCGAGGAGGCCAGGGACCGCGCTCAGGCACTCGCCTCCGAGGAGGAGGTCGTCAAGCTCGCCGAGCAGCAGGCGGCCGACATCCTCGACAGCGCTCGCAACCGCGAACGTGAGATACGGCTGGGAGCCGAGGACTACGCCGACGAGATGCTCGCCAACCTCGAGGTCAACCTGGGCAAGCTCCTCACCGCCGTGCAACGCGGGAGGGACCGCCTGCAGGGCAAGGTCAACCAGAGGACCTGACCGAGTCCGACGCCTCCACTCCGGCCGAACCGGCCTCCGAGCCCGGCCGTCACCGAGCCCGAAGGAAGATCCGCATGAGCGATCACACGCTCCCCGTCGACCTGCGCGAGGTGGCGGGACCCGGCGGTACGAGCAAGACCTACTCCGGCGAGACGTCCACAGGACCGATACGCCTCGGGCCCCACGAGTACCGCTTCCCCCGGCCCGTCTCCTACGAGGTCCTCGCCGTGCAGGCCGGGACCGGCATCGTGCTCACGGGAAGCGTCCGCGGCGAGGCGACGGTGGACTGCTCGCGCTGTCTGGAGCCCTTCACCTTGCCGCTGGAGGGTGAGGTCGAGGGCTTCCTCGTCGATCCGGGAACCGTCGACGGCCTTCCGGACGACGTGGATCACCAGGTCCTGCATGAGGACGAGATCGACCTGATGCCGTACCTGCGCACCGCCCTCGCCGCCGTGGCGCCGTTCGCGCCCATCCACGACGAGGCCTGTGAGGGGATCTGCCCTACCTGCGGCGTGGATCTCAACGAGGGGACCTGCGAGTGTCCTCCGCCCGCGTCGCGGTCGCCCTTCGCGGTCCTCGAGGGCATGTTCGACGATCGAGAGGACGACGCGGGGGATCCCTGAGGCGCCGGCGTCGTGAGGCATCCGGCGTCCTCGGCCCCCCGGCGTGTGCTATCATGCTTCGTCGCGCTCGCTGGAAGAGCGCACCATCCGACATGCCGCGCCGGTGACGACCGGCGCTGAGGAAGGAGAACCGCCGAGATGGCCGTCCCGAAGAGGAAGACCACGCGAGCCGTGCGCGACAGCCGCCGCGCCCAGCACAAGATATCCGCGCCCACGCGCTCGGAGTGCCCCCAGTGCCACCAGGCCAGGCTCCCGCACCACGTGTGCCCCGAATGCGGGTACTACGACGGTAAGGAAGTCATCGAGACCGAGTAGTACGCCGGCGCGCGCGGAGCGTGTCCGGTCCATGGGGGTGACCGCGAGTGCTCGAAGCGTTGTTCGAGCCGCGCTCCGTCGCGGTCGTCGGCGCCTCTCGCGATGAGACGAAGGTCGGCCACCTCGTCCTCGACAACCTGATCGAGGGGGGTTTCCCCGGAGAGCTCTATCCGGTGAATCCCAAGGTCGAGGAGATCCACGGCCTCAGGTGCCATGCCTCACTCTCCGAATTGCCGTCGGTACCGGACCTGGTCGTCGTCGCCGTACCGGCGCCCATCGTGCCCTCGGTCATCTCCGAGTGCGGCCGGATCGGCGCCTCGGTCGCGGTCGTGATCACCGCCGGCTTCAAGGAGACCGGGCCGGAGGGCGCCGCGCTGGAGCGTCGTGTCGTCGAAGCGGCGAAGGCGGGCGGGGTGCGGATACTGGGCCCCAATTGCCTCGGGGTGGTCTCGACGCATCACTCCCTGAATGCGTCCTTCGCTCCGGCCGCCTTGACCAGGGGCGACATCGCGGTCATGTCGCAGTCCGGCGCGATGGGCACCGCGATCCTCGACTGGGCCGCGGGAGAGGGATTCGGCATCTCCCACCTCGTCTCGTTGGGCAACAAGGCCGATATCGACGAGGCCGATCTCATGCGCGCGTGGGCCGAGGACGATGAGGCCGCCGTGGTCGTGTCCTATCTCGAATCCGTGCGGGACGGGTCGGCCTTCATCGGCGCGGCGATCGAGCTGGTCCCTCGCAAGCCGCTCATCGTGTTGAAGGCGGGTGGATCGGACGCGGGCGCCCGTGCGGTCTCCTCGCACACGGGTAGTCTCGCGGGCTCGGAGAGGGCCTACGAGGCGGCCTTCAGGCGTGCCGGCGTCCTCAGGGCGCAGACGGTCGAGGAACTGTTCGACTTCGCGACCGGATTCTCCCTCCAGCCCCTGCCGCGCGGAGGCGGGCTCGCGATCATCACGAACGCGGGGGGCCCGGCCATCATGGCGACGGACGCATGCGACCGCCTCGGCGTCCCGCTCGCCTCGCTCTCGGGGGAGACCATCGACCGCCTGCTGGACACGCTGCCCCGGGCCGCGGCGGTCTACAACCCCGTGGACGTGTTGGGCGACGCGCCCGCCTCGCGTTACGCCGAGGCCGCCGCCGTCGTGTCCGAGGACGAGGGGGTCGGCGCCGTGCTGTGCGTCATCACACCGCAGGCGACCACCGAGCCGCTGAAGACCGCGAACGCGCTCGCGGACGCACACGAGGGCAGCGATCTGCCGCTCTACGCGTGCGTCATGGGCTCCGCGGCCGTGAGGGAGGCCCACTCCGCCTTCCACGAGCGCGGCGTGCCGACCTTCCCGTTCCCCGAGCGGGCCGTGGCCACGTACTCGGCGATGTACGGCCATGCCGAGCGACTCCGTGAACCACCGGCCGAGAGACCGCCGGCCTCCGAGCCGCCGCCCGACGCGGCATCGGCGATCGTCGACGCGACCGCGTCGGATCGTCACTTCCTCACCGCTGACGAGGTCGGAAGGGTCGCCCGAGCTTACGACATCCCGCTCGCGCCGGCGGAGCTCGCGCGCGATCTCGGAGACGCCCGCTCGTGCGCCGACGGGATCGGGTACCCGGTGGTGCTCAAGGTGTCCAGTCCGGACATCCCGCACAAGACCGACGTCGGCGGCATCCGCGTCGGTATCGAGGACGAGACGCAGCTGGAGCACGCGTTCGAGGACATGCTCTCCACGGTCCGCTCGAGGATGCCCGGCGCGGACATCTGGGGCGTCACGGTGCAGAAGATGGTCACCGGGGGCCGGGAACTCGTCGTGGGCGTGGACCGCGACCCCACGTTCGGCCCGCTGCTCATGGTGGGGCTCGGCGGGGTCTACGTCGAGGTCATGCGTGACGTCGCGTTCAGGCTGTGCCCCGTCACCGCCGAGGAGGCGCGCGAGATGCTCGCCGGACTGCGCTCGTACGGTCTCCTGAGAGGCGCGAGGGGACAGGCGCCCGCCGACGTCGCGTCGGCGGTCGAGGTGTTGCTCGTAGTCTCGAGGATGGCCGTGGAGCTCCCCGAGATCGTCGAGTTGGACATAAACCCGTTGATGGTCATGGACGCGGGCGACGGCAGCGTCGCCGCCGACGTCCGGATCGGGATCGGAGGCTGACATGCGCACCTCGCTGGTCGTATCCACCCGTCCGTACTCGGGCAAGAGCGGACTGTGCCTCACCCTCACCGAGGTGTTGCGCGACAAGGGTCTGTCCGTGGGCTACGTCAAGACCTACGGCACCCTGCCCACGACGATGGAGGGAGTCCTCACCGACGAGGATGCCTACTACATCAACTCTCGCATGGAGCCGCCCGCGCCGCTCGACGCCGTGTGTCCGATCGTCACCACGCGGGATCTCGTGGAGCGTTACTTCTCCGGGCGTGTGGGTGATCCCTTGCAGCGGGTCGTCGACGCCTGCGAACGGGTCGGGGAGGGACGCGACGCGGTGATCGCGGAAGGCCCGAGCGACGCCACGCAGGGGGTTTCCCTCGGCGTGACCCCAGAGCGTCTCGCCGAACGGTTCGGCTGCGGCGTGCTCGTGGTCGCGCGCTTCGATGAGATCGCGCTGCCCGATGCGATCATGGCGTTCCGGGAGCAACTCGGTGAGCGCCTGACAGGCGTGATCTTCAACAACGTCCCCGAGTCCCACCTGGACCTCCTCGACGCCACGGCGGCGCCCCATCTCGAAGCGCAGGGGGTGCCGGTGCTCGGCGCCATCCCGCACGACCCGACCCTGGGCGCGGTCACGGTGGAGGAGATCGTCGACTCACTCGGCGCCGCGGTGCTGAGTGCCGAGGACCGGCTGGACGGGCTCGTGGAGTCGTTCATGGTGGGCGCCATGGGCCAGGAGAAGGCGCTGCGCTTCTTCCGTCGCCGAGGGGCCAAGGCCGTCGTCACCGGCGGAGACCGGGCGGACGTACAGTCGGCCGCGCTCGAGACCGACACCCGCTGCCTGGTGCTCACGGGCGATATGCCGCCGAGCGCCCCCATCCTCTCTCGCGCGGACGAACTCGGCGTGCCGATACTGCTCGTGGACACCGACACCCTCACCGCCGTCGAGCACATGGAGGGTCTCTTCGGCAAGACGCGGCTCCACGACGAACGCAAGATTGCTAGAATGCGCGAGATGTTCGAGGCCGCGGTTGACGTCGACGCCGCGATCGCCGCGCTCGGACTCGTCTGAGCACGAGTGGGAGGACGCACGTGGACCCTGCCGGAGAGGACCAGGTGGACGACACACGACCGCGTATCGTCGTCGACGGCATGGGGGGAGAGCATGCCCCCGAAGCCGTGCTGGAGGGCGCGGACCGCGTCCTCGCCTCGGATCCCGCACTCCGTATCTCGCTCACCGGACCCGAGGGGGTCGTCACCCCGTTCGCCGCGACCAGGGACCGCGTCCAGGCCCTGCCGGCCTCCGAACGCATCGACATGGGGGAGCACCCGGTGCGCGCGGTCCGCTCCAAACGGGACTCGTCGCTCGCGGTGGCCGCACGGGTCGTGGGGGAGGGACGGGCCGACGGCTGGTTCACCGCCGGCAGCACCGGGGCCGCGATGGCGGCGTCCACTCTGCTCATCGGACGGATCGACGCCGTGGAGCGGCCGGCGCTCGCCGTGGTCGTACCCACCCCTTCGCACCCGGTGGTCTTCCTCGACGTCGGGGCGAACGCCGATTGTCGTGCCGAGCACCTCCTGGGCTTCGCACGCATGGGAAGCGCCTACTCGCGCCTCGTCCTCGGAGTGGACACCCCACGAGTGGGGTTGCTCAACATCGGCGAGGAGGCCTCCAAGGGTTCGGCGCTCGCACAGGAGGCTCACGAGCTGCTGGGATCGGCACTGGACGGATTCGTCGGCAACGTCGAAGGCCACGACCTCCCGAGGGGCGCCGTCGACGTCGTCGTCACGGACGGTTTCACCGGCAACGTCGCCCTCAAGCTCATGGAGGGCCTCACGTCCACGCTCTTCACCGGTCTCAAGCGCGCGATGACCTCGAGCATGGCCCGGAGCGCGGCGGCGCTCGCGCTACGCCCCGCCCTCCGCGAGATCGCGGATGAGTTGGATCCGGACGCGTACGGCGGCGCGCCTCTGCTCGGGGTGGAAGGCGTCGCGATCGTCGGGCACGGAAGCTCCGGCGCCCAGGCGGTCCATCACGGGATCGCCGCCGCCGCCCGCGCGGTGCGCCGGGGACTGGTGGACGAGATACGCTCCGCCATGGCCGCCGGGACCGAGGTCGAGAACGTGTAGACTACTCCCTCACACGTCGTCGAGCGGTCCGCCGGGACACGACTCGAGACGTGGACACGACCGCGAGACGGAAGACCCACGCCCATGGACTCCGCACGGATCATCGGGATAGGCTCGTACCTCCCGGAGCGTCGGCTGACCAACGCCGACCTCGAACGTCTCGTCGATACCTCGGACGACTGGATCCTCTCGCGCACCGGCATCCGTGAGCGGCGCGTCGCCGCGGAGGGAGAGGGGACCTCGGACCTCGCCGCGCGGGCGCTGGACGCCGCGCTCGCCGACGCGGGCATCCGAGGCGACGAGCTGGACCTCCTGCTGCTCTCGACCTCGAGCCCGGACATGGTGTTCCCGTCGACCGCCGCGCTCACCCAGGCGAAGGCCGGATTGGGTTGTCCGGCGGCGGACGTGATGGCCGCGTGCACCGGCTTCATCTACGCGCTGCACGACGCCACCGCCGCGATCGAGTCCGGACGGGCGCGCACGGTCGCAGTGGTCGGCGCCGACGCCTTCACGCGCTACGTGGACTTCACCGACCGCTCCACCTGCGTGCTCTTCGGTGACGGCGCGGGCGCGGTCATCCTCCGCGCCGCTCGGTCCCCGGGCGTGCTGGGCATCCGGCTCGGTGCGAACGGGGACGGATCCGAGATCCTCTACGTGCCGGGAGGCGGTTCGGGTGGACCCTTCGCCCTCGCCGAGGGCGAAGACGGCCCCGCGCGCGATACCCCCGCCGACGCGCAGTACGTCCGCATGTCCGGCAAAGACGTGTTCAAGTTCGCCGTGCGGACGGTGCCGGACGTGGCCCGCGACGCGTGCCGGGACTCAGGGCTAGAGCTGGACGACATCCGATGGTTCGTGCCGCACCAGGCGAACCAGCGCATCATCGACGCCATCGCCGACCGGCTGGGCGTCGGTCCGGAGCGGATGGTGTCCACCATCGCGGACACCGGCAACACGTCCACGGCCTCGATACCGCTCGCCATGGACCGTTTGTATACTGACGGCGACCTCGCCCCGGGCGACCACCTGCTCCTCCTGGGATTCGGAGCGGGGCTGACCTGGGGCGCCGCGGCGCTCCACTGGACCAAGGAGGCTCGCTGAATGGCCATCGCGACGAGACTGACGGAGCTGCTCGGCATCGAGCGCCCCATCATCCAGGGCGGCATGGCCTGGACCTCGACCGCCGAACTCGTCGTCGCCGTGGGCGAAGCCGGCGGTGTCGGGATCATCGGTGCGGGCCACATGCCCACCGACATCCTCCGCGAGGAGATTCGGCACGCGAAGGCCGGTACCGACAAGCCGTTCGGCGTGAACCTGATGCTCCTCACCCCGCACATCGCCGACATCGTCGAGCTCGTCGTCGACGAGGGGGTGCCGGTCGTGACGACCGGTGCGGGCAACCCCGCCCCCTACATGGACGCCCTGAAGGACGCGGGGATCAAGGTCCTCCCCATCACGCCCTCGGTCGCGCTCGCACGGCGCCTCGAGCGTATCGGCGCCGACGCCATCATCGGCGAGGGCATGGAGGCGGGCGGGCACATCGGCGAGCTCACCACGATGGCGCTCATCCCACAGCTCGCCGACGCCGTCGACGTGCCCGTCGTGGCCGCGGGCGGCATCGCCGACGGGCGCGGACTCGCCGCCGCTCTCTGCCTCGGCGCCGACGGCGTCCAGATCGGCACGCGCTTCATGTGCGCCGAGGAGTGCACCATCCACGAGTCCGTGAAGGCGCGGGTCCTGAAGGCCAAGGACCGCGATACCGTCGTCACCGGCTACTCCACCGGCCATCCGGTGAGGGTGCTCAAGAACCGGCTCTCCCGCATGCTCGCCGAGCTCGACCGCGAGGACAAGGCGGACGAGCTGGAGGAGCTCGGACAGGGGAAGCTCTCGCTCGCCATGCGCGAGGGGGACTGCGACATGGGCAGCCTCATGGCCGGACAGGCCTCCGGCATGGTCGATCGGATCGCTCCCGCCGCCGAGATCATCGACGAGATCGTCGGCGACGCGGAGCGTGTGTTGCGCGCGCGGGCGGGGCTCGTGGAGGTGCCGGCCGGTGAGTGAGGCGACCAAGGTCGCGATGGTCTTCCCCGGCCAAGGAGCCCAGCGACCTCGCATGATCGATTCCCTGCCGCCGATCGAGGACCTCGACCGCCTGATCGACGCCGCGGAGGCGCTCACCACCCTGCCGCTGCGACAGCTGGACATGCTCGGTTCCGCCGAGGACGTGACCGACACGCGCGTCGCCCAGCCGATGCTCTACCTCGCTGACTGGTCGTGGGCGACCGCGCTCATCGACGCCGGGCTGCGTCCCCACATGGTCGCGGGGCACAGCCTCGGCGAATACGCCGCGCTCGCCGTGGCGGGCGTCTTCTCGGTCGAGGCGGGGCTGGAACTGGTCGCCCGGCGCTCGCAGGCGATGGCCTCGGTCGCGGTCGCCGGCGGCGGCGCCATGGCCGCGGTCCTCGGCATGGAGAGGGACGACGTGCTCGACCTCGTCGAGCATATCGACCACGTGTGGGTGGCCAACGACAACGCGCCCGGTCAGGTCGTGATCTCCGGCACGCCCGACGGGATCGAACGCGCGACCTCGGAGCTCACCGCTGCGGGAGCGCGCAGGGTGGTGGGGCTCGACGTGTCCGGCGCCTTCCACTCGCCCCTCATGCGGCCCGCCCGCGAGGACTTCGACGAGACGCTGCACTCGGCCGCGTTCCGCGACGCGGACATCGACGTCGTCTCCAACACCGAGCCGGTCCCCACCCGGGACGCGGCCGCGCTGGAGGCGCGCCTGGCCGAGCAGATGACCTCGCCCGTCCGCTGGACCGAGACCATGTACGCTTTGCGGGACGCGGGGTGCTGCCTCCTCGTGGAAGCGGGCCCCGGCTCCGTCCTGCGCGGACTCGCGCGGCGCGTGGAGGGTCTCGAGGCGGTCTCGGTGGACGACGTGGGCATCGACGGAGTGATGGAGGAGGTCGCGTCATGGCGAGCCTGAGAGGGAGACACGCCCTGGTCACCGGAGCGTCGAGGGGCATCGGGTCCGCCATCGCCGAACGCCTGTCCTCGGAGGGCGCGGCGGTCGCGGTCAACTACGCGCACAGCGCCGACGCCGCGGAGGTGGTGTGCGAGCGGATCCGCGGCGCCGGGGGCAGCGCCGTCGCGATCCAGGCGGACGTGAGCGACACGGACGACGCCGCACGACTCGTATCGGAGACCATGGAGCGCCTCGGAGGGCTCGACATCGTCGTCAACAACGCCGGCATCGCGAGGGACGGGCTACTCGTGAGGATGTCGGCCGAGGACTTCGACGACGTGATCGCCACGAACCTGCGCGGCGCCTTCCTCGTCACGAAGGCCGCCGCGAGGCCGATGATGAAGGCGCGCTCCGGATCGATCGTCAACATCTCCTCGGTGGTCGGCATGATGGGCAACGCGGGGCAGGCCAACTACGCCGCCGCCAAGGCGGGCCTCATCGGACTGAGCCGCTCGGTCGCGCGCGAACTGGCGGGACGCGGGGTGAGGTGCAACGTGGTCGCCCCCGGGTTCATCGAGACCGACATGACCGCGCAGCTCTCCGAGTCCGTCAGGGACGCCGCCCGCGACACCGTCGCGATGGACCGCTTCGGCTCGCCGGAGGAGGTCGCCGCGGTGGTCGCATTCCTCGTCTCCGACGAGGCCTCCTACGTCACCGGGCAAGTGCTCGCCGTCGACGGCGGGATGACCTTCGCATGACCTTCGAGTAGAGTGCACCGGACGAGGATGACGGACGAGGACGACGGACGAGGACGAGCACACGAGAGGGGGTGCCCGAAGCCCTATGGCAGACACTTTCGCGAAAGTGAAGGACGTGATCGTCGACCAGCTCAACGTCGACGAGTCCGAAGTCACCGAGGAAGCCACGTTCATCGACGACCTCGGCGCTGACTCGCTCGACCTGGTGGAGCTGGTCATGGCGCTGGAAGAGCAGTTCGACGTCTCGATCCCCGACGAGGAGGTCGAGTCGATCAGGTCGGTCGGCGACGCCGTGAACTACATCGACCAGAACTCCTAGACCCGCGGATGACGACGCGCCGCCCGGGAAGCGCTCCCGGGCGGCCGCACGAGCCGTACGAGACGCGCATGACGAGAGGACGCATGAAGCCTCCTTCGACACAGACCATGCCTCCGCTCCAGCTCGGGAAGCGCACCGCTCGACTGCCGATCGTGCAGGGCGGGATGGCCGTGCGCATCTCGCTCGGCCCGCTCGCGGCCGCCGTCGCGGAAGCCGGCGGCGTGGGGACCATCGCGCTCAGCGGTCTCAGCGTCGACGAGGCACGCCGGGAGATCCGGTGGGCGAGGGAGCGCACGGACGGCGTCCTGGCGGTCAACGTGATGGTCGCCGTCCGCATGTTCAAGGAGCTCGTCCAGGCCGCGATACATGAGGGCATCGACGTGGTGATCGCCGGCGCCGGATTCTCGCGGGACGTCTTCGGGTGGTGTAAGGAGGCGGGGGTCGCGATCGTCCCCGTCATCGGGGCCCCGCGTGTGGCGAAGCTCGCGGAACGCTTCGGCGCGGACGCGGTGGTGCTCGAAGGCGTGGAGGCGGGCGGTCACCTCGGTGCCGACGCGCCGATGCGCGAGCTCCTGCCGGACGTACTGGATGCCGTGGACATCCCGGTCATCGCCGCGGGAGGGATCGTCACCGGAGCCGACATCGCCGAGGTCCTCGAGGTCGGAGCGGCCGGGGTACAGATGGGCACCCGGTTCGCCGCCACTGCCGAGTCCTCCGCGCCCGAGGGATTCAAGCGCATGTACGTGGAGGCCGGCGAAGACGACGTGGTGCTCGTGAACAGCCCGGTCGGGCTCCCCGGTCGCGCGCTGCGCAACCGCTTCGTCGACGAGCTCCACGCGGGGCGTGTCCCCTCGATCGACCGGTGCATCGCCTGTCTCAAGAAGTGCGGGAAGGACTACTGCATCGTGGAGCGGCTCGAGGACGCCCAGCGTGGCGACGTGGTGGACGGCCTGGTGTTCGCAGGGAGCTGCGTCTCCCGCGTCCACGACATCCCCACCGCCGGCGCGCTCGTCGCCCGGCTGGAGGAGGAGTACGCGCGGGCCGCACTCGCTCGGGAGGAGGAGCGCGCATGAGGAGGATCGCGGTCACCGGTCTGGGAGTGGTGTCCCCGGTCGGCGTCGGCGTGGAGCGGTTCTGGGATTCGATCGTCCACGGCCGCTCGGGCGCCGAGCCGATCGAGGACTTCGACGTCTCCGGATACCCGACTCGATTCGCTGCGCTCGCCTCGGACTTCGACCACTCCGCCGTCATCGACCCGAAGGAAGCGCGACGCATGTCGCGATTCATCCGTTTCGCCATCGTCGCCGCCGACGAGGCGCTGCGCATGTCCGGCTTGGAGATCGACGATCCCGAGGGTCGAGTGGGAGTCATCTACGGCTCCGGGATCGGCGGGCTCGAGTCGATGGAGGAGCAGCACAAACGCCTCATGGACTCAGGCGTGCGGCGGGTGAGCCCGTTCCTCGTGCCGATGATGATCGCGGACCTCGCCGCGGGCCATATATCGATCCGCACCGGCGCCAAGGGGGTCAACTACTGCCCGGTCTCCGCGTGTGCCACCGGCAACCACTCGATCGGCGAGGCGTTCGAGGCCATCCGCCGCGGTGACGCCGACGTGGTGATCGCAGGCAGCTCGGACGCCTCGGTCACCCCGCTGGGCCTCGCGGGATTCTGCGCGGCGAGGGCGCTCTCCACGCGGAACGACGAACCGCGGCGCGCCTCGCGCCCGTTCGACCGAGACCGCGACGGGTTCGTGATGGGGGAGGGGGCGGGGGCGGTCATACTCGAGGCGTGGGAGCACGCGCAGGCTCGCGGGGCCGACGTCATCTGCGAGCTCGCCGGATACGGCGCCACCGCGGAC
>CAYOSP010000022.1:21295-31265 GCA_964406675.1 uncultured Eubacteriales bacterium
GGCTCGCGGGGCCGACGTCATCTGCGAGCTCGCCGGATACGGCGCCACCGCGGACGCGTACCACATCACCGCTCCGGCCCCCGGCGGGGACGGGGCCGTGCGGGCCATGCGCGCGGCACTGGACCAGGCCGGACTCGAACCGAGCGACATCGGCTACATCAACGCGCACGGCACCTCCACGGAAGCGGGCGACGCCATCGAGGCGCTCTCCATCCGCGAGGTCTTCGGCGAGCGCACCCCGCCGGTCTCCTCGACCAAGTCGGTCACCGGTCACATGCTCGGAGGTGCGGGCTCGGTCGAGTTCGTCGCGATGGCACTCGCCCTCACGAGGGGACTCCTGCCGCCGACGGCCAACCTCGACGACCCGGACCCCGAGTGCCGGCTCGAGCACATACGGGGCGAGGCGCTCGAGGCCCGCGTCGACTCCGCGCTCTCGAACTCGTTCGGATTCGGTGGGCACAACGCCACGCTGGCGGTGAAGGCGGTCCGATGAGCCCGCTGCCCGATCCCGATCGCCTGCGCGTCGCGCAGTCGATCCTGGGCGTCACCTTCCGCGACGCGACCCTGCTCCGCCGGGCGCTCACCCACCCCTCACATTCGCAGGGAGCGGAGGAGCATTACGAACGCCTCGAGTTCCTCGGTGACGCGCTCCTCGGCTTCTACATGGCCGACCGTCTCTTCCGGGACGCCGCCCAGCTCCCCGAGGGCCGGATGTCCAAGGTCCGCGCCTCGTTCGTGTCCGGCGAGAGCCTCGCGACCCTGGCCGAGGACCTCGGACTCGAAGCGGCCATCCTGATGGGGCCTTCCGCCGCCCACGACGCGGGAGCCGCCCGCTCGGCGTTGTCGGACTGCTTCGAGGCGCTCGTGGCCGCCGTCTATCTCGACCGGGGGACCGGCGAGGCGTTCGCGTTCCTCGACCGCGTGTTCCCCCCGGGACTGCTGGCGCGCACCATCGAGGAGGATTCCTCCGACGACCCCAAGAACCTCCTCCAGGAACACACCCAGGCGCGGGACGGCTCGCTCCCGGACTACCGCATCGTCTCCGTCGAGGGACCTCCGCATGACCGCATCTTCACCGCGGAGGTATACGTCGAGGGCGCCCTGTCCGGCGCCGGTTCCGGACCGTCCAAGAAGGCCGCCGAACGGGCAGCGGCCGAGACCGCGCTCGAACGCCTCTCCGCGACATCCTGACGAGGGGCGGCCCCCGCCCTCGTGACCCCTCCGGCGCACCTCCGTGTGGTAGAATCGTCCCCGTTTCCCGCGGCCTTCGCGGGAGGACGCACCCGACGCGGAAGCATGCCTCTTGTACCTCCAGTCGCTGACCCTCAAAGGCTTCAAGTCGTTCGCCGAGCGCACGAGGATCCTCCTCGAGCCGGGGGTCACGAGCATCGTCGGACCGAACGGTTCCGGGAAGTCGAACATCACCGACGCGGTGCTCTGGGTGCTCGGCGAGCAGTCGGCGAAGTCCCTGCGGGGTCAGTCGATGGAGGACGTGATCTTCGCCGGCTCCTCCGCTCGCAGGTCCGTGGGCATGGCCGAGGTGGACCTCGTCCTCGATAACTCCGACGGCCTCCTCCCACTCGAGTTCAACGAGGTGACCATCACGCGCCGCATGTTCCGCAGCGGCGAGAGCGAGTACCTGGTCAACCAGACGCCGTCGCGGCTCATGGACATCCAAGACCTGCTCTCCGACGCGGGTCTCGGCCGGGACACGCACTCGATCATCAGCCAGGGACGCATCGAAGAGGTGCTCGACTCGAAGCCCGAGGACCGGCGCACCCTCATCGAGGAGGCGGCGGGGATCCGCAAGCACAAGAAGCGCAAGGAGCGCGCCTTGCGCAAGCTTCGCTCCATGGACGGGCACGTCGACGCCGCCCGCTCCGTCATCCGCGAGATCGGCCGCCAGCTCCGACCGCTCGAGAAGCAGGCCGACCGGGCGCGGCGTCACGAGGATCTCGCCGCGGAGCTGCACGAGATCGAACTCGTGCTCGCTGTGGACGACCTGCGCGACCTGCATGAAGAGTGGGACGCGCTCGAATCCCGCGAGAAGGAGCAAGACTCCGAGCTCGAACTCCTCCGGCTGCGTCTGGAGGAGAAGGAGACGGAACTCGAGCGCTTCAAGAAGCTGCTCGAGGAGAAGGGTCTGTTCGTCGGAGACCTGTCCGAGCAGCGCCGCCGTCTGCAGGCGGTCCTCGAACGCCTGAACTCCGGGTTGCTGCTCCTGGAGGAGAAGGGCAAGAACCTGATCGCGCGCCTGAGCGACCTGCGCGCCAAGGTCCACCACGGCGAGTCCCGCCTCGCCGCCCGCCGCGCCGAGCTCGACCAGCTGATCGAGGAGCGCGGCGGTCTCGACGCGTCCCTCCAGTCCGAGTACCAGCGGCTCGGCGAGTTGCGCCGTGAGGCCGAACGCATCAAGAAGCAGCGTCTGTCCTCCGAGGAGGACCTGGAGGCGGTCACCGGTTCGCTGAACCGCACGCGCAAGGAGCTCGAGGACCTGCGCGGCGATCTGACCGCCGCGGAACGCTCGATGTCGGAGGCCGAGCTCGAGACGGAGATGCTCGGTGAGCGCTTGACCGCGCTCGACGAGCGCGGCCGCGATCTCGGCTCTCGACTCTCCGCCCGTCGCAACCGGGTCGATCACCTCGACAAGGCCACCGCCCGGACCCGCAAGGATCTGGGGCTCGCGGAGGCCGACGTCGACAAGCGGGTGCGCGTGCTCGAATCGCGCCGCAGGGAGGCGGCATCCGCGAAGGACCGGGTGGACGAGATCCGCGCCGAGGTCCGCGGCCTCGAGGAGGTCCACCGGGCGTTCGAGACCGCCTCACCCGCGCTCGCCTGGGCGCTGAGCAAGCAGGACGAGATCGACGGGTTCGTCGGCCCGCTCGCGGACGCACTCACCCCGGCGGTAGAGGTGGAGGAACTCGTCGAGCACGTCCTCGGCGCCGACCTGTTCGCCATCGTCGTCCGCGAGCCCGAGGACGCCGTCCGCCTGTTCGACGCGCTCTCGGACACCGACGCCGGCGAGATCTCCATCCTCCCCGCGAACGCGATGGCCTCCGCGAGCCACCCCGCCGACGCGCCTGGTGAGCGGCTCATCGAACGCATCGACTGTGACGACGCGGCCCGGCCCGCGCTCGAGGGACTGATCGGCGACGTCCGCGTGGTCGACCGGCTCGACGAGGCGATCGCCGCGGCGCGCGCTCACGTCCTGCGTTTCGCCACCCCCGACGGGCACGTCGCGTGGCCCAACGGCAAGCTGTCCTACGGTCCCGCGGTCGACGACGCCGCGGGGGTGCTGGCCCGCAAGCGGCACATCAACGAGCTCAAGGACGCGTTCGAGCACGCGGACGGCCACCTCGGCGACATGGAGGCGGCCGTCTGCGACGGCGAGGAGGCGCTCGCGGCGGCGCAGCAGGACGCGCTCGATCTCGGCCGGCGCCTCGCCACCCAGTCCGCCGAGCTCGCGTCCCTGCGCGAGGAGGTAGGACGTCTCGAGGAGTCGCACCAGGAGATCGAGAGGGAACGGGACCAGATCTCGAAGCGCATGAGCGAGCTCGCCGAGCGCACCTCGCGGGAGCGCCCCGTCGCGGAGCGCCTCCGCACCTCCATCTCGCAGACCGAAGCGCGCGTGGAGGGCCTCACCGAGGCGCTCGAGCAGCGGCGCGCCGAACGCGACGCACGCTACCGCGACGAGGCCGCGGTCTCCGCCAAGCTCTCCGAGTGTCAGGTGGACATCGCCACGGTCTCCGAGCGGGAGGTGCACCTGAAGCGCCGCGTGGGCGCGATCTCCGCCGAGATCTCCGAGCTCGAGGAGACGCTGGAGCGTTCGCGTCTCACCGAGGAGGGCCTCGAGTTGCTCAGGGAGCGCATCCATCCGGTCCACGAGCTCTACGAGGAACTCCTCGAACACGCCGAGCTCTGGGCGCATAGACTCAAGGACCGCGCGCGCTTCGAACAGAGTGACTCGGAATCCCTGCGCCAGACCATCGACGACGCCCAGGACTCCTACCGCGCCATTCAGGAGGAGATCGACGGGCTCAAGCAGGGCATCTCGTCCATCCACGTCGAGAAGGGCCAACTCGAGGTACGGATCTCGCAAGCCGCGGGTCGGATCGTCGAGACGATGGGCGTCCCTCTCGAGCGCGCCCTCGAGGCGCCGCCGGTCGAGGATCGCCCCGCCACCGAGGAGCACGCGCACACGTTGCGCAAACGTCTCGAACACCTCGGCCCGGTCAACCCCATCGCCGTCGAGGAGTTCGCCGCCCTGGAGGAACGTCGGGCCTACCTCGACGCGCAGCTCGGCGATCTGCTCGAGACCAAGCGTGGCCTGCAGAAGGTGGTCGGCGCCATCGACCGCAAGATGCGCGACCGCTTCCTCGAGACCTTCGAGGCGGTCGACGGCAGCTTCCAGCGCGTGTTCGCCGTCCTGTTCCCCGGCGGGACCGCCGGCCTCGAGCTCACCGACCCCGACGACCCGGCCGAGACCGGTGTGGAGGTCGTGGCTCAGCCACGCGGCAAGAAGCTCTCCCGCATGTCGCTCATGTCGGGCGGGGAGAAGTCCCTCGTCGCCATCGCGCTGCTCTTCGCGCTGTACCACACGAGACCGTCGCCGTTCTACATCCTCGACGAGGTCGAAGCCGCGCTCGACGACGTGAACCTGCGCAGGTTCCTCGGCCTCATCGAGTCGCTTCGCGGACACACGCAGTTCGTGGTCATCACCCATCAGCGGAGGACGATGGAGACCGCCGACCTGCTCTACGGCGTCTCCATGCAGGCCGACGGCGTCTCCAAGGTGGTCTCGCAGAGACTGGGTCATGCCGGCGAGGACAAGGAGACGTCCGATGAGCACGCCGTGGTATAGGCGTATAGCCGACGGGCTCACCCGCACGCGCGAGGAGCTCACGGGCCAGCTCAACGTACTGCTCCGGCGCGGTCCGGACCTCGACGAGGAGTTCTGGGAGGAACTCGAGACCGCACTCATCGGCGCGGACATGGGAGTCGCGGCGGTCACCGAGATAACGGACCGTCTCCGGGATGCCGCCGACCGCGACGCGCTCCCGGACGCGCACGCGGTGGTGCGCCGCCTCGAGGACGAGATCGCGGCCGAGACCGAGTTCGCTCACGGTGACTTCCTCGACATGCGCCCGCTCACCGTTCTCGTGGTGGGGGTGAACGGCACCGGCAAGACGACCACGATCGCCAAGCTCGCCAAGGGCTTCACCGACGAGGGAGCGAACGTGCTCCTCGGATCGGCGGACACCTTCCGTGCCGCGGCCAACGAGCAGCTCGACACCTGGGCGGAGCGCGTGGGCGTACCCATGGTCTCCCGAGAGCGCGGGGGCGACCCCGCCGCGGTGGCGTTCGACACCGTGCACCGAGCGGCGGACGAGGGATTCGACGTCACGCTGATCGACACCGCCGGACGGCTGCATACGAAACGGGACCTCATGGGTGAGCTCGCCAAGGTGTCACGCGTGGTCAAACGCGAGAGCGCCGCCCCCGTGCGGACCGTCCTCGTGATGGACGCCACCACCGGTCAGAACGGCATCGCCCAGGCGAAGCGCTTCGACGAGGCGCTCGGAGTGGACGGGATCGTGCTCACGAAGCTCGACGGCACCGCGAAGGGCGGCGTGGTCGTGGCCGTCGCCAAGGAGCTCGGCCTCCCCATCGTCCGACTCGGCGTGGGAGAGGGCGTCGACGACCTCAAACCCTACGACGCCCGGGACTTCGCGAGGGCGCTCCTCGAGGAGTGAGGCCGCATGCCGTTCTATCTCCGTGACGCGCCCGAGGAGTATCGCGCCCGCGACCGCCGGCTCCTCCGGCTCGCCGTCCCGCTGGCCATCGTACTCATCGCGCTGGTAGGCGTGCTCTACGTCGCCTACGACTTCGCACGGGTGGACGGCGCGTCGATGGAGCCGTCCCTGCACGACGAGGATCGGCTGCTCATCACCCTGGAATATCGGACGCCGGCCCGGGGCGACATCGTCGAGATCGTCAGCCCGACCCGGGACGGCGCCGACGACGTGAGGCTCATCAAGCGGGTCGTGGGGATCCCCGGCGACCAGGTCCGCTTCGAGGGCGACGCGATCTGGGTCGGCGGGGAGCTCACGCCCTACCCGGCGCACATCCTCCAGTACGAGGCCCCGGTGGGGGAGTTCGCGGTCCCGGACGGACACGTCTTCGTCGTGGGCGACAACCGCCCGATCTCGCTCGACAGCCGATTCTTCGGTCCGATACCACTCGAGATCGTCACCGGACGGGCCATCGCCGTCTTCCTGCCGCTCCACCGCCTCGGGCGCATCGACTGATGTTGACTACGCTCAACCGAGCCGCCTAGCCTTGTAGCCCGCACCGGGGCGAGGCTCGTATCGACCCGGAGCCCGTACCGACCCGGAGCCTGTATCGGCGCGACCGGAGCACCGACCCGACCGGAGGACACATGTTCGAGAATCTCTCGGACCGGCTGCAGTCGGTCATGGACAAGCTCAAGACGCGCGGCCGCCTCTCGGAGTCGGACGTCGACGCGGCGATGCGCGAGGTCCGGCTCGCGTTGCTGGAGGCGGACGTCAACTACAGGGTCGTCAAGGACTTCGTCAAGCGGGTCCGCGAGCGCGCGGTGGGCACGGACGTCATGGAGAGCCTCACGCCGGCTCAGGCGGTCATCCGCATCGTCGACGAGGAGCTCACCGAGCTCATGGGCGGCACCGAGTCTCGGCTCGTCCTCTCAGGGCGCATGCCGTCGGTGGTGATGCTGGTGGGCCTGCAGGGCTCGGGTAAGACGACCGCCACCGCCAAGCTCGCCAACATGCTGCGCAAGCAGGGCAAGCACCCGCTCATGATCGCGTGCGACGTGTACCGCCCGGCCGCGATCGACCAGCTCGAGGCGCTCGGCCGCGAACTCGACATGCCGGTGCATCGCGGAGCCGAGGGCGCGGACCCGGTCGACATCGCCAAGGAGGGCGTGAAGGCCGCCGTGGCCGCCGCCCGCGACGTCGCGATCATCGACACCGCGGGGCGCCTGCACGTGGACGAGCGGATGATGGAGGAAGCCGCCGTCATCAAGAAGGAGACCCGGCCCGACCAGGTGCTCCTCGTCGTGGACGCGATGACCGGCCAGGACGCGGTGAAGGTGGCCGAGGCGTTCGGCGAGCGCGTCGACTTCGACGGCGTGATCATGACGAAGCTCGACGGTGATGCCCGAGGAGGTGCCGCACTCTCGGTCAAGGCGGTGACCGGCAAGCCCATCAAGTTGGTCGGCACGGGCGAGAAGCTCGACGCCATCGAGACGTTCCATCCCGATCGCATGGCGCAGCGCATCCTCGGTATGGGGGACATGCTCTCGCTCATCGAGAAAGCGGAGCAGACCTTCGAGGAGGACCAGGCACTCGAGATGGAGGAACGCCTCAAGAAGGGCAAGCTCACCTTCGACGACTTCCTCATACAGCTGCGCCAGCTCAAGAAGATGGGGTCGATGGAGCAGATCCTCAAGATGATCCCGGGCGTGGACCGCGAGATGCTCAAGAACACCGAGATCGACGAGGACGCGCTGGTCCGAGCCGAGGCGATCATCCAATCGATGACCGCCGAGGAGCGCCAGGACCCCAAGCTCCTCAACGGATCGCGGCGCGAGCGGATCGCTCGAGGGGCGGGCGTGACCGTCTACGACGTCAACCAGCTGCTCAAACAGTTCGCGGAGATGCAGAAGATGCTCAAGCAGATGACCAAGGGCGGCGGCAAGGGCGGGCCGAAGCTCCCCGGCTTCAAGATGCCCTTCTAGCGCTCCGGGACACGCCGCGGGGGTGGCGCCATCCGGCTCGTCGCCCGTACGCTGCGCCGCTTTGACCCCTCTGAGCGCATCGCCTATCATTAGCAGTCGCTCTTGCACCGGCGGCCGCGTCGCGGCCGCCCCGACACGGAGGTGAACGACTTGGCGACACGCATCCGCCTGGCTCGCACAGGCGCGAAGAAGAAGCCGTCCTACCGGGTCGTGATCGCGGACAAGCGCTCCGCTCGCGACGGCCGGTTCATCGAGATCGTCGGGCGCTACAACCCGCGCACCAAGCCCGCGACCCTCGAGCTCGATCTCGAGCGCATCGACGACTGGCTCGCGAAGGGCGCCCTGCCCTCCGAGCGCGTGGAGAAGCTCATCTCGATCGCGCGTGACCCCGAGGCCCAGGCCCCGGAGACCGCCAAGGATCAACGTCCCTCGAAGAAGGCCGCCGACAAGGCAGCCGCGGAGGAGAAGACCGCGGAGGAGAAGGTCGCGGAGCCGGAGGCCGCTGCCGAGACGGAAGCACCGACCGAAGCCGAAGGCCCTGCCGAGGACGAAGCGTCCGCCGAGGACGAGACCGGCGACGAGGCGAGCGAGGAAGCCGACGCCGCGTCCGCCGACTCCGACGAAGAGTCCGGATAGGTCGCGTCTCCCATGGCCTCCGACATCGACACCGAAGCTCTCGTCCGCTACGTGGTGGAGTCCCTCGTCGACCATCCCGAGGACGTCGAGATCGAGAAGCTCGACGAGTCCCGGCGCATCAAGTACGAGGTGCGCGTCCATGACGACGACGTCGGCAAGGTGATCGGCCGCGGCGGCCGCATCATCAAGTCGATCCGCACGATCGCCAGGGCCGCCGGGATCCTCGAGGAGGAGCAGGTCTACGTAGACGTCATCGGGTGAGACCGGTGACCCGTCTCCACGTCCCCGTGGCCACCGTCGTGCGCACGCACGGCGTATGTGGCGAACTCTCCATCCGGCCCCTTGCCGACGATCCCGACCGCATCGACCCCGGCGTAGAGGTCTGGTTCGTGCCGCCTCCACTCGGTCCCAGACACGGTCCCATCGAGAGCGTGCGCCCGGGCCCGAAGGGCCCGCTGCTCAAGGTCTCCGGCATCGACGACGCCGACGCCGCATCGGCGCTGCGGGGCACCACCGTGCTCGTCGATCCCGCCGATCTTCCCGAAGACTGGATCCTGCCCGCCGCCGGCCTCATCGGCACGGACGTCTACGATGAGACCGAGGAGTGGCTCGGGACGATCGTGGACGTGATCGAGACCGGCGCGAACGACGTCTGGGTGCTCGAGGACGACGACCGGGAACTGCTGGTGCCCGTGATCGAGGACGTGCTCATCGAGTACGACCCCGGGCGAGAGCGAGCGGTCGTGCGCCTGCCCGCCGGATTGGGGGAATGAGCGGTGCGCATCGACGTGATCACGATATTCCCCGAGATCCTCGAGGGCGCCCTGGACGCCTCCATCCTCGCCATCGCCCGCGAGAAGGAGACGCTCGACGTGCGCCTGCACGACCTGCGCGACTGGACGACCGACCGTCACCGACAGGTGGACGACGAACCCTACGGGGGCGGGCCGGGCATGGTGATGAAGCCCGAGCCGTTCTTCCGCGCCGTCCGCGAACTGCGCCGCGGACCGGCTCCGGAGTCCACGGTCGTGCTGCTCACGCCGCAGGGACGCCGCCTCGACCAGGCGACGGTCGAGGGACTCGCCGCTCGCGATCACCTCATCCTGCTCTGCGGCCGCTACGAGGGGTTCGACGAGCGCATCCGCACCCTCGCCGACATGGAGGTCTCCATCGGGGACTACGTGCTCTCCGGCGGGGAGATCCCCGCGCTCGTGGTCATCGACACCGTGACCCGCCTCCTCCCGGGCGTGCTCGGGCACGAGGACTCCGCGTCCATGGACTCGTTCAGCGACGGCCTCCTCGAACACCCCACCTACACGCGACCTCCCGAGTGGGAAGGACTCGAGGTGCCGGACGTGCTCCGCAGCGGCGACCACGCCCGCATCGCCGAGTGGCGGCGCCGCAAGGCCATCGAGCGCACCGCACGCGTCCGTCCGGACCTCGTCGGCTCCGCGGACCTCGACCCCCTGGAACGCGAGCTGGCTCGCCGTGCGGTGGACCGGGGCGAGGGTGAGGGACCGCAGGGGTGAGGCGTCGCCGGATGGCGGCGCTCTCGCG
>CAYOSP010000023.1:0-17298 GCA_964406675.1 uncultured Eubacteriales bacterium
AAGCTGGTGAAGCTCGTCCGCAAGCTCGCGGAGGCGACGGGCTGAGCCGGACGCGGAGGCGAGGGGCTGAGTCGGAAGCCGAGCCGGACGCTGAGCCTGACGCGCTTCGGCAGGTCGCTCGCTTGGGGTACGTTGAAGTCACGGACCGAGCGGACGACGGGAGCGGCGTCGAGATGAGGATCACCAGGTCGGCCATCGCGGTATCGTCCTGCCTCGCGGCAGCGGTCGTGTCGCTCGCCTTCGCGGCGTCCGCGTTCGCGCAGGGCGTCCCGGTACAGCCGGGCAACGCGACCGTCGACGATTTCCTGCCGTCGTCGGGCTGCGGATGCCACGGTTCCCTCGTCGAGCAGTGGCAGCCCTCGATGCACGCGCAGGCGATCACCGACCCCGTGTTCCTGGACAAGCTCGCACGAGCGGAGGCCGAGGCGGGCGAGGAGGTCGCCGCGTTCTGCAAGCGGTGTCACACGCCTATCGGCAACATGATCGGCGACCCCGACGGCGCTGAGACGGAGGTCGCCGGTGAAGGCGTGACCTGCATGTACTGTCACCAGGTCGTCGGCGTCGAGGGCGGCGTCGCCAACACCTCCCACCTCCTGCAGCCCGACCTCACGCGACGCGCGCAGCTGAAGGATCCCGACGCGCCGCACCCCGCGGAGTACTCGGAGTTCCACGAAAGCGCCGAGATCTGCGGGGCGTGTCACAACGTCGACCACCCCGCCAACGGCACCCACCTGGAGACCAGCTACACCGAATGGGCGGAGAGCCCCTACGCCGACGAGGGCGTGGTCTGCCAGGACTGCCACATGAGCAGCGATCCCGGTACCGTCATCGGTCCTTCGACCGGACAGGCGGCCTCCGGGGCTCAGACGCGCGATGACATCTACGCCATGTCCTTCGTCGGCGCCAACGTGGGGCAGGGCCCCTCGGACGCGTCGCGAGCGTTGCTGCAGAGCGCGGCGAGCATGGAGCTCGAGATGCCCGATATCGTCCCGGCGGGGACGGCGGCGTCCATGACCGTCACCATCACCAACGTCGGCGCCGGTCACTACCTGCCGACCGGCCTCACCGAGGTGCGCGAGATGTGGCTCAGCGTGTACGCGGAGGACGCCGACGGCGCCGTGACGGAGATCGGGGAGCGCCGGTTCGGCACGATCATGCAGGACGCCGAGGGCAACCACCCCGTGGAGATGTGGGACGCGGTGGCGATCCACTCCGACGACCGCATCCCGCCCCGCGAGTCGGTGAGCGAGGCCTACTCCTTCGAGATGCCCGAGGACGCGGAGCGTTCGACGGTGTTCGCGGAGCTGAACTACCGCTCGGTGCCCGACGAGATGGCCGAGTCGGCCGGCGTGGACAACCCCACGACGCGCATGGCCTCGGCCAGCCGGGCGGTCTTCGTGTCGCAGGCGGTGAAGGACGCGGAGGCCGAGGAGCCTCCGGCGGACGACGATGAGGCCGACGCCGCCGAGCCCGACGACGAGGCGGACACGCCCGAGGACGTAGGCGCGGATGCGGGCGGGATCAGCGGACCGATACTCGCTCTCGGCGCCGTGGCGGTGCTCGTGGCCGCCGGTCTGGTCGCGTGGGCCTACGTGCGGCGCAAGCGAGGCCGAGAGCCGGCGTGAGGGGACGCCGAGGCGCAGAGACGCCGACGCCGATGACCCGGAGGCGATGATGTCCCCTCCCGACATCGACATCCCCGAGACCGACGACGCGCTCCTCGCCGAGTGCGAGGTGCAGACGTTCCGCGCCGGCGGTCCGGGCGGCCAGCACCAGAACACCACCGAGAGCGCGGTGCGTCTCGTGCACGAGCCGACCGGCGTCACCGTGACGTGCCGCGAGGAGCGCAGCCAGCACCGCAACAAGGCGATCTGCCTCGCACGCCTGCGCGAGCGGCTCCAGGAGATGAACGAGCCGGAGCCCGAGCGCGTACCGACGAGGACGCCCCGCACCCAGAAGGCGAAGCGCGTGGAGCGCAAGCGCAAGCGTTCCCGGCGCAAGGAGCTCCGCAAGAAGCCGCCCATCCCGCCGAAGGACGAGTACTGATCGCGGGTTCGACCCCTGCTCGCCTGTGGTAACGTCTGCCTGATATGTCGCGCCGCACCCTCGTCTCAGCGCTCGTCCTCGCCGTCTGCCTCGGTCTCGCGGCGTTCCTCGTCGTGGACTTCGTCGAGGCGGCCGGCGGCTCCCCGCCCTACAAGGCGCCGAACATCGGGCACGTCACCCACGACATGAGCGAACTCATGGGGAGGCTGGAGGACAAGCCCTTCTACAACAGGGACGCCTCGGCGATCGTGGTGGGCCTGGCGGCGCCGGTGGCCGCAGGGTACGAGACCCCCCGTGTGGGGTGGCCGCGAGGACGCGCCGTGACCACGATGGGCACGAGCGGGCCCGCCGACGGTTCGGTGACCGAGATCAGGAAGACGATCGTCGACGTGATCGTGGGGAACCGCACGTTCGCCTCCTCGCACGAGGTCACGGTCTCCCCCGCCGCGGTGCGCGCTTGGACGAGGGAGGGACGGATCGTGGGGCGGCCCTGGAGCGTGTACGCGGTGGCGGGAGACGTCCCCGACGACACCGTCTACGTGATGCGGGACCGCGCGGGCACCAAGGTGTATCTGGTGCCCGAGCATCTCGCGGAGGATCTCGACTGATGTCGCCGGAACTGGAGGCGATACTGCTCACCGCGTTCGTGGGCCTGCTCGCCCTGGTCCCGGTCCGACGGGTCCTCGGGGTGTGGCCTTGGCTGCTCTTCGCGCTGCCGACCGGTCTGCTCGCCTGGAGCTTCCCGCCGCTGGTCACCACGCTCACCCGGACGCCCTCGCAGTGGCGCGTCACCCTGCCGGTCGCTCTCGTGTCCGCGGCAGTCGTGGCGTGGGTCGCCCATGCTGTCTCGCGAGGAGCCGATCCGCGCGGAGGGACGCGCCTGCTCGCCCCGGCCGCCGGATACCTGCTCGTCCTCGGTGCGGTCGCCGCGTTCTTCGAGCGCCAGGGCCTCGCGGTCATCACCCTGGACAGCTGGATGGGCTACTCGAAATGGGGCGCGTTCCTGCGGATGTCGGGGAGGGTCCCGTCCGAGATGGTCTCGACCCGCGGACTCCTGCAGCCCGCGTATCTCGCCGTGCACCGCCTGCTCGGCGGCGATCTCGCCTACGTGATCTATCCGGTCGCCACCTCGGTCCTCGCCGCCGTCGTCGTGTACGCGATCGCGCGGACGGGGCGCGCACGCGGTCTGGGGGCGGGCTGGTACGGGGCGGTCGCGGTGGTCGTCGCGGGTCTCATGATCAGCGTCCCCATGTTCCGGGCGCACGCGGTATACCTGCACAGCAACATGCTGTCCGGGCTCTTCCTCACGGCGGGGATCGTGGCGGTGGTCGCGGCTATGGCTCAGGACACCTCGCCCGGGCAGGCCCGGGTGTGGCTGCTGATCGGCGGGCTCATGGGCGTGGCCCTCGTCTACGAGCGCCTCGACGGTCTCGCGTACGCGTTCGTCCTGCACGCTCTGGTCGCGGTCGCGGCTCTGGGACGCACGATCAGGGTGAAGGACACGCTCGCCTTCTTCGCTCCCTACGTGCTCGGGTGCGCGCTCCTGTACGGCCTGCTCATCCACCGCTACGGCTGGTACGCGACGCCCGGCCGACTCAGCGCCGCGGCGACGGTCGCGGTGATCGCCGCCTCGGCCGCGGTCCCGGTCGTCGTGTGGGTCCTCGATCGCCTCCTCGCCGACGACGCGCGGATCCGCTCGCCGAGGGCCCTGGCGTTCGTGACCGTCGGCCTCGCCGGGATCGGGCTCGCCGCCGCCGTCCTCGTCTCGCCGGACACGTTCTCGGAGATGTCCGTCACCCTGCGGGGCAACTTGTTCGAGGTCGGCGGATGGGGCCGGTACTGGTACTGGGCTCTGGGGGTCCTGGCGCTGGGCGCCGCGGCGGTCGCGTCCCGCTCGTTCTTCGAGGGCCATGCGGATCGAGCGGTCTGGACGGCCGTGGCCCTCTTCCTCATCATCGACGTCTCCGTGCACGGATTGCTGCACACGGGCAGGCCGGGGTGGAGCGACTCGCAGAATCGCGTGCTCATCCAGATCGCGCCGGTCCTCTTCTGGTTGTACGGTGAGCTCCTGGTGGCCGCGGTCTCGGGATGGGTGTCCGGCGCTCGCGGTCGGCGGCGGGCGAGCGACGGGATCGAGGTGACGGCATGAGGCGGTCCGCATACGCGGTGCTGGTGCTGGTGCTGCTGGCCGCGACCGTCGTCCCGCTCGCCTGGGACCTCACCGAGATGGACGATCCGCGCGACGACGAGGTCTGGTGGGAGCCGGAGCGCTGGTGGGGCTACGACGGCCCGTATCGCATCGGTGACAGTCTGCCGCGACTCATCGAGCGCCTCACGGTGGAGCGCATCCCGAACCGTTATCGACACTACGCCTCGCTGTCCGTGGCGGCCGCCGCCCGGGAGATCGCCGGCGGCACGCCGGGGACGGTGTTCGCGCCCGAGGACGACGAGGATCTGCGCGTGCCGGGACCGGGTGGCGAGAACGCGGTCGTCCCGGACTTCATGATCGCGGACGACTTCATGGCGGGACGACTGCGACGGAGCGACTACGATCACGTCGTCGAAGCGCCGACCGTCGAGGGATGGGACGAGCGAGCGGAGCTGGTGGATATGCCGTGGCACGTGACGGCGGTCGTGCCGCCCGAGTCTCACGAGGGCTCCCAGGCGCTCTTCCGCGTCGAGACGAGCGAGACCGTGCGGACCTACGTGGTGCCCGAGCCGCTGTGGCCCGAGGGGGTCCGGCCGTGATCCCGATGAGCGTCGGAGGCATCCTGATGGTGGTGGTCACGGCGCTCGGCGGCGCGGCCGGCCTGTTCCCGGTGAGGCGCTCGCTGGGCCCGTGGGCGTACCATCTGCTGGCCTTCCCCGTCGGTCTGCTCGGGTGGACGTTCGTGGGTGCGGTGACGACGCTCATCCGGATCCCCTGGAGCCCCTGGGTGGCTGCGGCGGGGATGGCTTCCTGGGCGGCGGCGCTCGCGCTTCTCACGCGGCGTGCTCCCTCCGGGGTGCGCGCGGTCCCGTGGTGGTCGTACGGGCTGTACGCCCTGGGGCTCGGCGTGGTGGCGGTGATCGCGTCCTGGGCCGGACTCACGCTGGTGACGACCGACAGCTGGAGCAACTACGAGGCGTTCGGCGTGTGGATCGGCGACACCGGGCGCATCGTGAGCAACATCGTCGCGAACCGCGCCCTCATCCTCCCCGCCGCGCACGCCGCGGAGCACGCGTTCGGCGGCGAGTGGACCTACGTGCTGTATCCGGTCATGGCGATGCACGTGATCGGACTGCTCCTCTACGCGCTCACCGTCCATGGGCGGAGGCGCCTGCGCACGTGGGTCGTCGCGCTCGTGACGGGCGCGCTCATGGTGAGCGTGGCCCCGTTCCTGGCGAACACCTTCTACGTGCACAGCCACATGGTCTCGGCGATGTATCTGCTGATGGGGCTGCTCGCTCTCCGGATGGCGTCTTCACTCGATCCGGCCCGGGGCGATGAGGCGGCCGAGTCCGCGAGCCCGGTCGCGGGCATGGGTGGGGTCGCTGTGGAGGCCGATACCGAGGACGAGGGTATCGCCTGGGCGACGGCGGCCGGTCTCGCGGCCGGAGCGTTCGCGCTCGCCCGTCCGGACGGTCCCGCGTACGTGCTCATCATCCACACGGTCGCGGCGATCCTGCTCCTCAGGGGTCGCCTGCGCCCCAGGGCGGCGACGGTGTACTTCGCGACCGCGGTCGTCGTGCTGGCCCTGCCCCATCTCGCCGTGATCGCGAAGCAGGGCCTGTACGACGCGCCCGGGAGGCTCTCCGGCACGGCCGTCTCCGCGATGCTCGCCGCCAACGCGCTCTTCGCCCTGTTCTCCCTCGGATTGGGCAGGTCCGGGCGAGTCGCCCGCTTCCTCGGTGCTCGGGTCGTGCGCATCGGGCTCGTGCTCGCGGCGGTGAACGGCGCGGCCGTCGCGACGGTGTTCGTGCGCTTCCCGGAGCAGGCGCGGCGGGCATGGGAGATGGGCATCGCGAACCTGTTCGAGATGGGAGCGTACAACCGCTTCTGGTACTTCGGGTTCGGTCTGGTGCTCGTCGGCGTGATCGCCGCGGGCCTGTACCGGAGGGACCGCTGGGGCGGATACCTGCTGTACGCGATCGTCCAGTTCTTCGCGCTCGCCTTCGTGATCCATGCCGCGACCCACCCCGGGCGGATCGGCTGGGGTGACAGCTTCAACAGGATCGCGTTCCATGCGCTGCCGCTGTTGTTCTGGCTCTTCGGCCTGCTGTGGGAGGCGGCTCTCGAGGAGGCCGTCGGGGTGAGTCCCGGATCAGCCCGTCGGACCGCGCAGGACGCGACGGGTCCATGAGGCGTAGCGCCTGAAGTCCTCGGCCCTGGGTATGAGCGTCTCCCTGGGCGACATCCCGCTCGCGCGGACGAACAGCGTGAGCGCCACCAGGAAGATGAGGGTGTAGGTGACGGACGAGGCGACGGCGGCGCCGTTCATGCCCCACCGCGGTATGAGCAGCAGGTAGAGCGCTACGCTCACGAAGGCGGCCCCGGTCATCACCATCGAGCCGACGCCCGGCCTGCCGAGCTGACCCTGGTGGTACTGGAGGAGTATGCGCGCCGAGCTGTACGTCACGATCCCCGGGGCCAGCAGTCGCAGCGGCATGACCGCGGGCAGGTACTCCACGCCGTACAGCAGCCGGATGATCGGTTCGGCGAGGACGGCGAGCGCCAGCGCTATCGTGCCGACCACCAGGAGGATGTTGCGGTTGGTGACCGCGACCACGCGCGCCGCGCCCTCGCGGTCGCGGGCGACCACCTGGGGCATCGTCGCCTGACCCACGGACTGGTCGACCAGCCAGGCCTTCTCCGCCAGCGTCACCCCCATCGTGTAGTAGCCCACCGCCGCGTTCGTGGAGAAGGCGTTGAGGATGAGGGCGTCCACGCGCAGGGTCGCGTAGTTGACGAGCCCACCCAGGTAGCTTCGCGCCCCGTACGAGAGGAAGTCGCGGATCACGTCGAGCGGGATGCGCGCCTTGAAGCCGGCCGTGGAGTATGATGCGCCGAACAGCGCCAGGGCGATGAGCGCGTTCAGTCCCGTGACGGCGCCGATGTAGGCGAGCACGCCGCCGTCGAAGGCGATGAGCACCACGACGGCGACCGCGAGCGTCCCGATGCTCAACGACATCTGATAGGACATCGCGGACGCGAAGCGATCGAGGGCCATGCGCATCCGGGTCCAGTGCTGCGCGAAGAGCATGAAGGGCACGGCGGCGATGGCGATGAGGTACTCGTTCAGAGAGAGGCCCCGCAGCACCGTGCCCGATATCACCGGCCACAGCAGCCCGGCGAGGGTGATGATCAGAGCGCCCAGGACGAGGGCCGAGTAGGTGCACACCGCGAGTCCTCGCGATTCGTCCACCGTCCGCTTGCTCGTGAAGTACGTGATCGCCGCGCCCATGCCGAAGTCGGAGACGAGGACGAGGATGCCGACCATCACGATGGCGAGCGACAGGACGCCCCGCCCGGATGGGCCCAGGGTGCGCGCCGTGATGATCGACGTGGCGATGCCGACGACGATGCCCACCGCTTGGGGCAGGAACGCGAGGACGCTGTTGCGGGTGATGCTCAAGGAGCCGCCTCGATCCACTCGGCGTGGTGTCGGGCTCGCCGCCACGTGTGTGACGACCGGGACGCCAGAAGTATACTTGACGCCGACCACGGCCCCGGCCGCATCGTCGAACGACCGGAGCGCAGCTTGGATCCACTCTCCACACTAGTATCCGCGGTCGAGACGGCGCCGCTCCTGTTCCTGCCCGGTCTCGTGCCGGGTCTGGCGCTCGCGCGTCGCCTGCGGGTGGGCCGGCTCGGCGTGATCGCGACGGTCTTCGCGGTGTCCGCGGGCCTATACGCGCTCGTGTACGCGTCGGCTACGGTGCTGGAGCCCTCGCTGGAGGGTGGCCTGATCGCCGTGGCCGTGCTGGCGGCGATCGCGGCCGCGCTCACGTGGAGGCGCGCGTTCTCCGGGCCGCCGCTGGAGTCCACGCTCTGGGGATCGCTGCTCGCCGGATCGACCTTCATATCCTCTCTGTTCACCGGCGCGTGGATGGTGAGCGACGCCGACACGTACTATCACCTCGCCGCGGCGCGCTCCCTGCTCGAGCGCGGTGCGGTGATCGTGCGCGATCCCATGCTCGGCACCGCGACGCAGTGGGCCGATCCCACCAGCGGCATGCTCCACTGGATGCTGGCGGGATGGTCGCGGCTCGGAGTGGGGGACGTCGCCTACATCTGGACCGGCCTGACCGCCCTGGGCGCGCTGGTGCTGGTGTGTGCGCTGTGGGTCCTCGCTCGGGCCTTCACCGACGACGACCGCACGGCGACTCTCGCGGTGCTCCTGTACCTGGTGGTAGGGCTCTTCCTCGACCTGCGCGATCTCGGCTACCCCTCGCGCTTCGCGCAGGCTCTGGCGGTGCTGTCGCTGCGCGGGTTCCTCGACGTGTCGGACCGGCGCTCTATCCCCGCATCCCTGCTCGCGGTGGCGGGCGCGATCGGGGTCGGCGCCCTGCACGTCGGGGTGGCCGAGTATCTGGCGCTGCTCGTACTGGTCGTCGTGGCGGGGCTGACGGTACTCATGGTCGTCCCGGGCTATCGGCGGCCGGCCGAGGGTCGGATGGGCCGGCTCTGGGGTACCGCGGGGCTGATGGGCCTCGGTGTGCTCGCCACCACCTGGAGCAGACTGCTCACCCTCTCGCAATCGAGCATGATCGACCTGACCGGAGGCGGGCCGGCCGCCGCCGCGGAGCTCCCGGGGGTCGTGCGGATCGCCGGCGCTCTGGCGATACAGGACCCGAGCGTCTTCCTGGAGGCCGGCTCGTACGTGGTCGGTCTCGCGGCCACGCTGGGCGTCGCGATGGCGGTCGTCGGCTGGCGCGAGCGTGACGTCAGGCTGTTCGCCGGCGCTCTCGTGCTGTTCACGCCCGCGTTCATCACGTGGAACCCACTCGTCACCGGCCGGCTCGTGGACCACGCCTACTACATGACCGGTCGTCTCATCGATCTCAGCCCACTCGTCCTGCCGCTCGGCTTGGGCTGGATGTTCCACAGGGCCCTCTCCAAGGAGTGGCGGACCGCCGAGACGGTGGCCGGCGTCGTCATCGTCGTGGTGATGGGGGTGACGGCCGTCGCACCCTACGTCCAGAACGCGGTGACCCCCCGGCTCCAGGTCGAGGTGCTTCGTCGCGGGACCCAGAACGTGCCGTTCTGGATCAGTGCGCGCAACGCGACGGTCCTTCGGATGAGCGAGGTCGCGGTCGGCGAGCTCGCGCGGATCGTGGGGGATGAGTACGCGGTGGTGGCTGCGCCGCCGGACATCGGGTACTCGATCGCGGGCCTCGCCCCGCTCACCATCGTGGCGACCCCCTCCGGGCACAGCCCGATGGCGGTGGAGCTGCGCGAGGGACCGTACCGTCGCGCCGACATGGACGCGTTCTTCAAGCCCGACGCGACATCGGAGCGACGACGCGAGGTGATAGAGGAGTACGCCATCGACTACGTCTTCTACTGGGCCAGTGAGCCGGAGGAGGCATTCATCCTCGAAGACCTGAGACGGGAGCCGCTGCTCGAGGAGGTCGGCTCCTACTCCAATCCCGCCATCTTCGAGGTCTCCCCGTAGCGCGAGGTCTCCCCGTAGCGTGCCGTGAGCTCTCTCGCTCGTCGTCGCGCGAGCGTCGCCAGATACCGTCTCGGTGCGAGTGCGATGCCGGACCCGGCGGCCGCCCGCTTCCAGAAGGTGCCGAAGGCCGGCACCGTGCGCATGAGGAGGCCTCGCGAGATCCCCTCCTCGACCGGATCATCGAGCAGGTCCACCAGCAGCGCCATCGCGTCGTAGCGCCGGGCGGCGCGACGAGCCCCGTCGCGCAGATCGGGGTCCAGCGCGGGCTCCTCCGCGACGTTGCGTCTCAGTGCGGCGGCCGTGTCCCGCCACTGACCCGCGGGGCGCGCCGACACGCCGGCCGGTGTCGAGCGGTACTCCACCAGCACGTCGGGCGTGTAGACGTGTCGGTAGCCTGCCAGGAGGAGCCGGATCCACATGTCGTAGTCCTCGGCCCCGGTCTCGTGCTCGAATCCACCCACCGCCAGGACGGCGCCGACATCGACCACGACGCGGGCGAAGACGGGGTTCGACTCGATCAGGTCGTCGATGGAAAGGCTGCGCACCTCCTGCCATTCGCGACCCTCGTGCCAGAGGCCGGTGTGACCACCCGAGGTCTTGATGCGGCCGTTGCAGGCGTAGATCGCGTAGCCGGGATGCTCCCGGATGAACACGTCCCAGGTCTCGAGAGCGTGGGGGAGGAGCCGATCGTCGTCGTCCAGGAGCATGGCGTACGGGGCCCTCGCGGCTCGCAGGCCGGTGTTGCGCGCCCCTCCGCATCCCGTGTTCGGTTGACGGATCACCCGTATGCGCTCGTCCGTCTTCGCTGCTTCGTCGGCCAGGCCCGCGGTACCGTCGGTGGAGCCGTCGTCCACCACGATGAGCTCCCACTCCTCGGACGTCTGCGCCCGCACGGAGGCGATGGCGCCGGGGAGGTCGTCCTCGGCTTGATGGGCGGGGACGACGACCGAGAAACGGGGAGCGGGCGGGTTCACGAGGAGGACTCTCTCAGCGTCTCCTCGTAGGCCGCGAGGTGCGCCGAGATCACCTCGTCCGGGTGCTGGGAGGCCACGAGCTGGCCCCCCCTCGTGATCATGCGATCGACCTCGGGCCCGCCGTGCAGGAGGTGGGTGGCGCCTTCCGCCAGCGCCTCGGCGTTCGGGGCGACGAGCATCGCCGCGTCCCGGGCCATGCCGGGCAGACCGCCGACCGCCGTGGCGAGCAGGGGTACGCCCACCGCCCAGGCCTCGGCCACCACCATCGGCGCGACCTCGTAGCGGGACGACACGACCACCATCGCGGATGAGGCCATGGCCCGGGCGACCTCGTTCTTCGACACCGCGCCGCGGAACGTCACCGAGGGCATGCTCGGGTCCTCGCCGATAGCGCCGGTACCGCTCCGCTCGTCGCCGAATCCGTAGAGCGTGAGCGCAGCTTCGGGATGGGCGCTCACGATGCCGGGCCACGCCTCCAGGAGGATGTCGGCGCCCTTGATCCTGCGCGGACCCCCGAAGAACGCTACGCGCTTGCCCTCGGGGTGGGCTTCCGTCTCGAAGAAGACCGGCTCCACGGGGTTGGGCACGAACGTGTGATGGCGCGGTTCCACGACGCAGTTGACACGCCAGTCCGGGGTCACGTTCAGTACCCGGTCCGCTCGCTGCAGCACGCGACGCACGGTGTGTCTCAACAGCGGGGCGGCCAGTGCGTGGACGGCGGGCCGATAGCCCCAGCGAGCGTCGACGATGGGGTCGCCGTGCGCGGTCACCACGGACGGCGCGTCCCGCCAGGCGACCGCGGCGACCCCGTTGTGCAGGAGGCCCTGCCCGTGCACCACGTCAGGCTTCAAGCGCTCGAGCGCCCCGGCGACCTCCCGGATCCACGGCCGGAATCCGCGGAGGATCTGGTAGCGGGTGAGCATCGGCAGGCGCGTGAGACGGAAGCCGAGCGAATCATCGACGGAGGACTCGCTGCGGGAACTCGGGGCGAGTACGTCGACGCGCGCGCCGCTTCCGGCGAGGCCGCGCGCGAGCGCGACCACGGATCGCTGCACCCCGCCCTGCGGCATCCCGTTCTCGGCGAGGTCGGTGAGTATGACTACGTGCACCGCGTTCCTTCGTCCGGCGTGTACGAGCGTTCGGTCCGGGGCCGTCCGGTTCAGGCCCGCTCGCCTGTGTACTATACGTCTAGTGGAAGCTCAAGCGTCCATCGAAGCGCGTCCGGTCGTACTCCAGGTCGTCAACGGTCTGGATCGCGGCGGGGCGGAGCGCGTCACGGTCGACCTCGCCACCCGGCTGGATCGTGCCCGGTGGGACGTGCGCGTGCTCACCGTCCGTGAGGGAGCGATGGACGAGGATGTCCTCCGGCGGGGAGTGCCCCTGCACGCGACCGGCCACGACTTCGACGAGCGCTTCCTCGCCGCCCTACGGGACATGCGCCGGCACATGCGCGAGGTGCGGCCCTCCGTGGTCCATACGCACATGATAGGCAGCGACATCCTCGGGCGCATCGCCGCGCTGTCCGCGGGGGTACCGGTCGTGCTGAGCACCCAGCACGACGAACTGGACCGTCCGTGGCCCTACGACCTCTACCGGAGGATCACCGGTCGGATGATCGCGGCTACCGTCGCCTGCTCGCCGGGAGTGGAGGCGTTCTGCAGGGAGAGGTTGCGGATCCCGGACGACCGTCTGTATCGCATCGACAACGGCGTGGATCTCGAGCGCATGCGGCCGGCGTGGAAGGAGCCGGGCGAGCGGGTCGTCTTCGGCGCGCTGGGCGGCCTGAAGGCGGTGAAGGGGCACCGTGTCCTCGTCGAGGCCTTCGCTCGGCTGCACGAGCGGGTGCCCGGCGCGGTGCTGGAGATCGCCGGGGAGGGCCCCGAGCGCGAGGCCGTCGAGGCCGCTCGGGCGGAGCACGGGCTGACCGAGGAGGTGCGGCTGGTGGGGCAGGTCGAGGACGCCGCCTCCTTCCTGGCGGGGGTGGACGTGTTCGTCCAGCCCTCGCTGTCGGAGGGTCTGCCGATGGCGCTGCTCGAGGCGATGGCCGCGCGCAAGGCGGTGATCGCCTCGGCCGTGGGATCCATCCCCGAGGCGCTCGATGCGGGCGACGCGGGGATGCTCGTCGAGCCCGGCGATCCCGAAGCGCTCGCGGACGCGATGGAGACGCTCGTGACGGATCCCGCCCGCATGGACCGCTACCGGGCTGCGGCCCTCGCGCGCGCCGAGGTGCGCTACTCGCTCGGCCGCATGGTCGAGGCCTACGCCTCGCTGTACGAGCGCCTGCTCGCGGAGGCGTCCGCAGACAGCGGCTGACGTGCTCGTTATGCTAATGTCGCGCTGTTCGCGGCACCCGTCCCCGTCCTAGGAGACCGATGTACGACGGCAAGACACTCGGGGTCGTGGTCCCGGCCCACGACGAGGAACGTCTGATCGGGCAGGTCATCGAGACCATGCCCGGCTTCGTCGACCGCATCATCATCGTCGACGACAAGAGCGGCGACTCCACCGTCGAGGTCGTGGCCGGCTACGTGCGCGAGATGCCGGAGAGGGTGCGGCTCGTCCGTCACGAACGCAACGGCGGGGTCGGCAAGGCCACCGTGACGGGATACCGCGCCGCACTCGAGGAGGGGCTCGAGCTCGTCGCGGTCATGAACGGCGACGCGCAGATGGACCCGGCCGACCTGCCGGCGCTCGTCGAGCCGGTGGCGAACGGCGAGGCGGATTACTCCAAGGGCAACCGGCTCTTCACGGATCAGGCGTGGAACGTGGTCCCCAAGGTGCGCTACCTGGGCAACTCGGCGCTCAGCCTCATGACGAAGGTGACCTCGGGCTACTGGCACATCGCCGATTCCCAGACCGGCTACACCGTCATCAGCCGTCGCGCGCTCGAGACCATCGACCTCGACCACCTCTGGCCGAGCTACGGTTTCCCCAACGACATGCTGGTGAACCTCAACGTGTACGGCTTCACCGTGGTCGACCTGCCGATCCGACCCGTCTACGGGGTCGGGGAGAAGTCCGGGATGAGGATCTGGAAAGTGATCCCGACGATCTCGTGGCTCCTCTTCAGGAGGTTCTGGTGGCGCTTGTTCCACAAGTACGTCATCCACGACACCCACCCGCTCGTGCTCTTCTACATGACGGGCATGCTCGCGTTGCTCCTCGGACTGCTGCTCGGACTCCAGCAGGCGTACTATCGCTGGGTACACGGCATCGACGTCGCCGTGCCGACGGTCGTGCTCGTCGCGATCCTCGTCATGTCCGGTCTGCAGATGCTGTTCTTCGCGATGTGGTTCGACATGGACTACAACAAGGAACAGCGACGGTGAGTCCGGCTCCGGCCACGCGCAGCGCCGGGCCGGATGCAGCTTCCCTGCGCATCTGCATGGCGGCCACCTCCTACCCGCGCTGGGAGGGCGACTACGCCGGCCACTTCGTGGGCGCGCTCGCCTCGGCGATCGCGGACCTCGGGCATCAGGTGACGGTGGTCGCGCCTCACGATCCCGGTGCGCTCGAGACGGAGGTCATCGACGGGGTCGAGGTCCGCCGGTTCCGCTACGCACCGGAGGGCTTCGAGCGAGTGGCGTTCGGCGACGGCATCCTGAGCAACCTGCGTCACGACCCGCGCGCCTGGGCGGCGCTGCCGGGGTTCGCGCGCGCGCTGCGCGGGGCGGTCGCGCACGGCGCGGAGGGCGCCGACCTCGTGCACGCGCACTGGGCGCCCACCGCGGCGCTCGGCCGTACCGGCCGTCTCGGCCGTCCGGCGGTGCTCACCGTGCACGGGAGCGACGTGTCGGCCGCGACGGGCTCCGGTCCGCTCGCGAGGCTGCTCGCCCGAGGCGTCGGCGAGGCGGACGCGGTGATCGCGGTGTCGCGCCGGCTCGCCGAGACGCTCGGCGGGATGCGGACGCCGCCCGGCCGCGTGGAGGTCATCGCGAACGGCGTGCCCGCGGAGCTCGTCGAGCGCGAGCGGCCGGAGCGCGAGGCGGGAGCGGCCCGCCTCCTCTACGTAGGACGCCTCATCGAGGGGAAGGGCGTGGACGACCTCATGGAGGCGTTCCTCCGCCTCGAGGGCGACGTCACGCTCACCTTCATCGGTGACGGGCCCCGGCGGGACGCGCTGGCCGCCGCCGCGGAGCAGGCGGGCGCGAGTGGGCGCGTGCGCTTCACCGGCCGGGTCGACCACTCGGTGGCGCTGGACGAGATGGCCCGCGCGGACTGCCTCATCCTTCCCTCGTACGCCGAGGGCTGTCCGCTGTGCGTGCTCGAGGCGCTTGCGGTGGGCACGCCGGTCGTCGGCAGCACGGTGGGCGCCATCCCGGACTTCCTCCCCGCCGAGGCCCTCCATGAGCCGGGGGACGTGGACCGGCTGGAGATCCTGCTGGAGCGGCTGGCCGGTGATGCCCGCGTGCGACGCGAGTGGGGGGAGCGGGGTCGCGAGCTGGTGGCGTCGAGGTACACCTGGCCGAGCGTGGCCGAGCGCACCGTGCGGCTGTACCGGGAGGTCCTCTCGTGAGCGGCGAGGATGCGCTCGTGAGCCGGGAGGCACCGTCGTGAGCGCCGGTCTGATCGAATGGCTCACCATCCCCGCATACCTGGCGGCCTCGGTGCTGCCGGGGCTCGGTGTTGCGCTCTGGGCGGGCCGAAGGCTCGAGTGGGGTCTCGCGGCGATCGTGTCGGCGGCGTTCGCGGTCACGCTGGCGATGGCCGCGGCGGTCGCGGGTCTCGGTCACCTGGCGGGAGCGGGACCGGTCGTGGGGGCCGCCGCGCTGGGGGGCGTCGGTCTCTCGGGGTGGGTGTTCTCGTGGAGGGCCGGAGGACTCGGCCGGCCCGTGCGCTGGGACCTCTCGGGATCCGCGGTCGCGCTCGCGGCGATGCTCGCCGCGGCGTTCGAGCGTCCGTGGTTCGCGTTCAGCCCTGACACCTTCTACCATCTCGCGGCCGTACGCTCCCTGATCCAACGCGGCGAGCTCATGGTGACCGATCCGTTCTTCGGCACGTCGACCACCGCGCTCGATCCCACCTCGGGCACGCTGCACGGCCACCTCGCGATGGTGTCGGCGGCGTTGGGGGTCGACGTCGCGTATCTGTGGGTGGGCGTCACGGCGGTCGGCGCGGGGATGGTGATGCTCGCGTTCTGGTCGCTGGCGAGGCGGGTGTCCGGCTCCGCGCTCGCCGCGAGTGTGGCGGCGGTCGGCTACGGGGTGTTCGGGCTGCTCGCGGACTTCCGGATGTTCGGCCAGCCGAACCGCCTGACCATCGCGTTCGCGCTCGTGCTCGTCCTCGCCGCCGTCGAACTGCTCGACCGGGAGGACCGCTACGACGATGAGGATCGCCGCGACGAGGAGGACCGCCGAGAGCGCGTGACGGCCGGCGTCCTCTTCGTGCTCGCCGGACTCGCGGCGATGCCCGCCCATCTGGGGACCGCCCAGCTGGTGGTCGTGCTCACCGTGTTGGTCGTCTTCTGGGCGATCGTGTCCGACGCGATCCAGCGCTGCTGGCGGTCGACCCCGGTCGCGTTCGGATCGGCGGCGGTGCTCGCGGCGATCTCGGCGCCGCTCGTCCTCGGCAGGGTGGGGCGCGTCGCCGGCTCCAACGTGGTCGGCGTGCTCGACGAGATCGAACGCGAGAGTGTCCTGCTCATCGGTGACGGTCTCGCGCTCGTCCGACCGGGATACGTGATCGGGGGCGGGCTGGCGGCGTTCATCCTCATGACCGTGCTCGCCGCGGTCGCGGTGTACCGGGGCGCCCGGTCACGGGACGGGGCCGCGGGGCTGACCGGCGTGCTGGGGCTGGTGGCCCTCGTGCTGCTCACGAACCCCCTGGTCACCCCGCATCTCATGCGCTACTCGCAGTACATGGTCGAGCGGGTCGGCGGCCTGCTGGCCTTCGCGCCGTTCATGGTGGTCGCGTGGGGCCTGGGCCGGTCCGACGACCCGGATCGGCGGCGCGGACGCCTGTGCGTGCTGCTGGCTGCGGCCCTCCTGCTCGCACACGGTGCGTGGTCCCTCCCGCGGACCGCCGCGACCTTCCGCCCGCCGCCGGAGGAGTTCGAGCGGCGGGGCCAGACGTACACGGTGGCCGAATCCCGCGAGGCCGACGTGCGCGGGAGTTGGGGCCGTTCGGCCTACCTCGCGCTGAAGGATCTCGCCGAGGACGACTATCCGGTCATCGCCGCCACCCCGCCCACCGGCTACGCGATCGCGGCGTTCGCGCCCGTGCGCATCACCGCCTCCCCCGTCTCGCACACCCCGCTCGTCATCGCGCAGGAGAGCGGTCTCGAGCGCCGCGAGGACATGGAAGCCTTGTTCGACCCCGACGCAGGCGCCGTCGAGCGCCGCGACATCCTCGAGCGCTACGACGCCGAGTACGTCGCGCTGTGGACCGCGAACGACGAGGACGCCTTCGCGCTCCCCACGATGGGCGAGCAGGACGAGCTCTTCGAGCCCGTGATCGAGTCCCGCCGCCTCGTCGTCTTCCGCGTGCTCGACTGACGCCGCCCTCTCGATCGCGTCCTCGCGCGCGACACCCGCGCACTCACCCGCATCCGCACCTCCCGCCTGCTCTCGGGTACATGTCCCAGTGACGGATCATCCACCCTCGAGGAGGTGACAGCATGT
>CAYOSP010000023.1:17398-30116 GCA_964406675.1 uncultured Eubacteriales bacterium
CTCGGGTACATGTCCCAGTGACGGATCATCCACCCTCGAGGAGGTGACAGCATGTTCCGCGATCGCCGAGAGGCGGGGGAGCGTCTCGCCGACGCGCTGGAGGAGCGGGGCGTGTCCGAGGACGCCGTGGTGTTCGCGATCCCGAGGGGGGCCGCCGTCATCGGCGCTACGATCGCCGAGCGGCTCGACCTGCCGCTGGACCTCGTGATCGTCCGTAAGGTGGGTGCGCCGGGCAACCCGGAGTTCGCCGCCGGCGTGGTCGATCCGGACGGGAACGTCATCGAGAACCCCTCCGCGGGGGTCGACCGCGCGTACCTCGAGCGCGAGGCCCGGCGCGAGCGCGACGAGATCCGTCGCCGCCTCGAGGCGTATCGGCGGGGGCGCGAGGAGGTCGACGTCCGCGGACGCACCGCGTTGGTGGTCGACGACGGGGTCGCCACCGGCTCGACCGCCCTCGGCGCCGTGCGCTATCTCCGTTCTCGCGGGGCCGAACGGGTCGTCCTCGCCGTGCCGGTGATCTCGGCGCAGGCGGCACGCAGGCTGGAGCCGGACGTGGACGACCTGGTTGCGCTCGACGTGCCCGAGCCCTTCTTCGCGGTGGGCGCCTTCTACCGGGAGTTCGATCAGGTGAGCGACTCGGAGGTCCAGGACATCATCGGTCGGCACCTCGGCTAGATCGGCGGCCGTGCTCGTGTGCTCTCGCACGCTCTCCCGATCGTCAGGCTGGACGCCGTGTGTCCTGAGCGTTTACTATTATCTGGACGTTGTGGAAGTATTGGAAGTAGTGGACGGGATGGACGGTGAGTGTCGGTGGCACCGATCGAAGGCTCGGAGAAGCAGGCGTTCGTGGAGGAGTTCGGCCGCGCGCTCGAATCGGTCGGGTTGCCCCGGACGGTCTCGCGCGTGATGGCCTACGTGGCGGTCGCGCCCTCCCCGGGCGCCTCCACCAACGACATCGTCGAGGGTCTGCACCTCTCGAAGAGCTCGATCAGCAACGCGACGCGCCTGCTCGTGCACCTGGGCCTGCTGAGACGCGTGCATGTCCCAGGCGAGCGGCAGGCGTACTACCGCATGGACGTGGACGCGTGGGACCGGATCCTGGACCAGAAGCTCGAGGGCATCAGGGCGATGCGGGAGATGGCGGACGAGGGGCTCGAACTCGTGGGCGAGGACCCCGACGCGCGTGCGGGCCTCGAGCGCATCAGCGCGACGTACGGCTTCTTCGAGCGGGAGTTCCCGGAGCTCATCGAGCGCTACAAGAGGGAGAGGAACGGATCATGAGCGATACCCCCGCTATCGAGGTGCGCGACCTTCGCTACTCGTACGGCGAACTCCAGGCCGTGGCCGGGATCGGCTTCGAGGTGCAGCCCGGCGAGATACTCGGCTTCCTCGGTCCCAACGGCGCGGGCAAGTCGACCACCATCAAGATGCTCACCGGTCAGCTCACCCCGGACGCGGGCACCGCGCGCATCCTCGGCACCGACGTCACGAAGGACGACCCCGAGATCCAGGCGCGCATCGGCGTGTGCTTCGAGGAGAAGAACCTCTACCTGGACATGTCCGCCGAGGAGAACCTGCGCTTCCACGCGAGCCTCTACGGCATCAAGGACCTCGACACCGACGAGGTGCTGCGCCGCGTCGGTCTGGTGGACCGCAAGAAGGACCGGGTGAAGGCCTTCTCCAAGGGCATGCGCCAACGGATGATGATCTCGCGCTCCTTCGTGAACCGCCCGGACGTCCTCTTCCTCGACGAGCCCACCGACGGGCTGGACCCGGTGTCGTCGGCGGCCATCCGCAAGACCATCAAGCAGGAGGCGGAGCGCGGCGCCGCCGTCCTGCTCACCACGCACGACATGTTCGAGGCCGACGAGCTCTCCGACCGCGTCGCGTTCCTCAACGAGGGAGAGATCGTGGCGCTGGACACCCCGGAGGACCTCAAGATCGAGTACGGGCAGCGGACGGTGAAGGTCCGCTACCGCGAGGGAGGCGAGGTGCGCGAGGAGCACCTGGAGCTCGGGGACGGCTCCTCGGCGCGGCTCGCGGAGCTGGCGGCCTCGCCGGACCTCATGACCATCCACACCGAGGAGGCCACGCTGGAGGACATCTTCATCCGGCTGACCGGGAGGGGGCTGGAGGGATGAGCGCGGATCGCGGACGGCCGGTCTCGCGAGCCTCGATCGTCGGCTCCATCCTCAAGAAGGACTTCCTCGCGTTCACGCGCGACCGGGTGTACCTGTTCCTCACCATCCTCGGGCTCGTGTTCTTCATCGTGATCTTCTGGCTGCTGCCCGACACCGTGGACGAGACCATCACGCTCGCGGTGTCGCCCTCGGTCGAGACGCTCGTCGAGGAGGCGAGCGACACCCTCCTCGAGATGGGCGCCGACCCCGAGACGCTCGCCGAACTGGAGGAGACCGGCCTGACCGGCGAGGAGCAGGAGGGCCTCGAGCTGCTGCAGTTCGAGTCGGCCGAGGACCTGCGGGCGGTCGTGGCGGGCGAACTCGAGGCGTGGCGGACCGAGGGCGGGGAGCTCACGCTCGTCGACCCCGAGGCCGGCGAGGAGGCTCCCGAGGGGGCCGAGCGTCTGGAACCGCAGGTCGGCGTGGTGTTCCCCGAGGACTTCATCGTGCGCACGGCCGCTGCCGGCGGGATTCCGGGTGCCGGGCCCGACGGCGGGACCCCGACCGTCGAGTCCGACGGCGGGACCCCGACCGTCGAGTCCGACGGCGGGTCCGGGATCGGGCCGCCCACGGTCACCGTGTACGCGGACGCGTCGATCCCGCCGGAGTTGGAGGAGGGCGTCACCGGCTTCGTCCGCGAGGCCGCCTATCAGGTGGCCGGACACGAGCTCCCCGTGGTGATGCCCGACGAGGAGACCATCATCCTCGGCACCGACCGCGCGGGCGACCAGATCTCCCTGCGCGAGAAGATGCGCCCCATGCTCGCGTTCTTCGTCCTCATGATGGAGACGTTCTCGCTCGCCTCGCTCATCTCGACCGAGGTGATGCACCGAACGGTCACGGCGGTCATGGTCACCCCGGCCAAGCTCGGCGACTTCCTCGCGGCCAAGACGCTGTACGGGGCGATACTCGCGCTGGGCCAGGCGATCATCCTGCTGCTCGCGGTGAGGGCCTTCACGCCCGAGAACTGGGCGCTGCTGCTCGGCACCGTGCTCGTCGGGGCGTTCATGTTCACCGGTATCGCGATGGTGGTCGGCTCGGCGGGCAAGGACTTCATGGGCACGCTGTTCTACGCGATGGCGATGACCGTGCCGCTCATCATCCCCGCCGTCTCGGTGCTCTTCCCCGGCAGTTCCGCCGCGTGGGTGAAGGTGCTCCCCACCTACGGGATCATCAAGGTGCTGGTGGAGGTGACCGCCTACGGCGGCACGTGGGGTGACGCCCTGCCGTATCTCGGCGTGGCGCTGCTCTGGGTGGTCGCGCTGTACGGCGTGGGCCTGCTCACGCTCAAGAGGAAGGTGGAGGCGCTATGAGTCTCGCCCGCGTCCTCAGGATCCTGCGCAAGGACCTCGCGCTCGGACCGCGCTCGCCCATCTTCCTGTGGGCGATCGTGCTCCCGGTCATCCTCACGGTGCTGTTCCAGTTCGCCTTCGGCTCGCTGTTCACCCCCCAGCCCCGCCTCGCGATCGTCGACGGGGGCGACTCGGAGATCACCGAGGAGATCGAGGGCATGGAGGGCATCGACCTCGTGATGGTCGACGACGAGGCCGAACTGCGCGAGATGGTGGAGGCCGACGACGTCGACGCCGGACTCGTGCTCCCGAAGGGCTTCGACGAGGCTGTCCGGAGCGGCGAGCGGCCCGAGCTGCGGTTCCACATCGGCGGGGAGAGCCTGGCCTCGAACCGCATCATCCTCAGCGTGACGACCGTCGACCTCATCCGGCAGGTGGAGGGCTCCACGGCGCCGGTCGAGGTGGAGATCGTCGACTTCGGCGAGGAGGGCATGCCCATCGCGACCCGGCTGGTGCCGGTGATCATGATGTACGCGCTCATCATCGCCGGCGTGTTCGTGCCGGGCTCGAGTCTCGTGGACGAGAAGGAGAAGGGCACCATCTCGGCGCTGCTCGTCACGCCGGTGCGGACCTCGGAGATCCTCGTGGCGAAGGGCCTGCTCGGGTTGCTGCTCGCCTCGGTGCTGTCCGTCATGACCCTCGTGCTCAACGACGCGCTGGGCGCGCGTCCGCTGCACACCGTGGCGGTCGTGGCGGTGGCCGCGCTCATGAGCTCGGTGCTCGGCATGCTCGCGGGCGTGGTCTCGAAGAACAGCGCGATGCTCTTCACGCTCATCAAGGGCGCGGGCATCTTCCTGTTGGGCCCGGTGATCTTCTACCTGTTCCCGGATTGGCCGCAGTGGATCGCCAAGCTGCTGCCGCTCTACTGGGTGATCGAGCCGGTCTGGCAGGTGTCGATCATGGGCGAGCCGATCGGCGAGGTGGCCTTCGAGCTCGCCGTGGCGGGCGCGATCATCGCCGCGCTCGTGCCGCTGGTGGCGTGGCTCGCGCGTCGGATGGAGCGGTCGCTCGCGTCGGAGTGAGCCGGGCGTCTACCCGCCCGCGCCGTCCCCCTCATCGGCCGGCGTGCGACCCACCGTGAGGGTGACGGTGGAGTCCCGCTTCGCCGATGCGTCCGCGATCGGCCACTGGGAGATCACGACGCCGTCCTGCGAGCTGTCGACGTACTCGACCTCGGGGACCAGCCCGGCGTCCCGGATGAGAGCGACCGCGTCCTCCTCGTCCTCGCCGGTGACGTCGGGTACGGTGACGATGTCGGGCCCCTTCGAGACGACCACGGTCACGGAGCTGCCCGCGGCGATCGAGACGCCGGGTCCGGGCGACTGCGAGATCACGTCGCCCTCCTCGACCTCGTCGCTGAATCGCTCATCGACGACGGCGGTGAGCCCGACCGCTTCGAGCGCCTGTCTCGCTTCCTCGCCCGCCATCTCGGAGACGTCAGGCACCTCGACGAGCTGCTCGCCGTTGGAGACGACGAGCGTGATCTGCGAGCCCGCGGCGACGCTGGTCCCCGCTTCGGGGATGTGCCGGATCACGAGCCCTTCCTCGACCTCGGTGCTGTACTCACGCTGGATCGTCTCGAGCTCGAAGCCCGCGTCCCTGAGCGCGCGGATCGCGTCGGCCTCGGGCATGTCGACGAGGCCGGGGACGGTGGCGGTCTCGATCCCTCGACTGATCACCACATCCACCGTCGAGCCGATCGGGACGTCGGCGCCCGCCGCCGGGTCCTGTCCCATGACGACCCCCGCGGCCACGCTGTCGCTGTACTCGAGGGTCACCTCGCCGGGCGCGAGATCCGCCGCCTGCAGGGTGGCCGTGGCCTCCTCGGAGGTCAGCCCGACGACGGTCGGGACCGTGACCTCCTCCTCGCCGAAGGCGCCCAGGGTGTAGGCGACGCCGACGGCGAGCAGCGCGAGGAGTACGACCGCCGCGGCGATCCAGCCCCACGGCCGGCGGCGCCGGCTCGGGCGCCTCGGCTCCTGGTAGCGATCGGGACGTTCGACGGGCGCGGCGGGCATGACCGTCGTGCGGTCCACGCGCGGCTCGGGCGCCTCCACCGGCTGTCCCGCGGCGACCCGCTTGAGGTCGCGCCGCATCTCGTCGGCCGAGGCGTAGCGGTCGGCCGGGTCCTTCCGCATGGCGCGGAGGATGACCGCCTCCATCGCCTCGGGGATGGAGGGGTCGATGTCGCGCGGCGGCGCCGGCTCCTCGTTCACCTGCTTGAGCGCGATGGTGATGGGCTGGTCGCCCTCGAAGGGGACGCGGCCGGTGGTCAGTTCGTAGAGGACGACGCCGAGCGAGTAGATGTCCGCCTGCGGGCCGAGCGGCCTGCCCTGCGCCTGCTCGGGGCTGATGTACTGCGCGGTGCCGAGCACGGAGCCGGTCTGGGTCATGCTCGTGTCGCCGGCCCGGGCGATGCCGAAATCCGTGACCTTCACGGTGCCCTCGCCGGTCAGCACGATGTTGTGCGGCTTGATGTCGCGGTGCACCACGCCGTAGCCGTGTGCCGCGTTCAGCGCGGCCGCCACCTGGACGCCGTATTCGGCGGATTCGAAGGGGTCGACCGCGCCGCGGCGTTCGACGAGCGTCTTGAGGTCGATCCCGCGGATGAACTCCATGACGATGTAGTAGTCGTCCTCGTCACGGCCCCAGTCGTAGATGTTGACGATGTTCGGGTGCGAGAGGTTGGCCGCCGCCTGGGCCTCCTGTCGGAAGCGGGCGACGAAGCTCGCGTCGTCGGCGAACTGGCGATGGAGGACCTTCAGCGCGACCGTGCGGCCGAGCACCTCGTCCTTCGCCTTGAACACCTCGGCCATGCCGCCGGAGCCGATCCGCTCGACGACCCGATATCTGCGGCTGAAGAGTCTGTCCTCCACGTGTGTCTCCTGATCCCGTGTCCGGGGGCCCGTGTACGCGTACGCCGCGCGTACGGGTATGTCGCGTGTCCGGGTATACCGCCCGCTTCCTGCCGTATTCTAGCGTACGACCTCCGCCGACGCGGCCTGGGCGCCGCGTCTCCCGTCAGCGTACGACCTCCAGCGCCGCGCTCATGACCGCGGCGGCCGCCGGCGCCGCGACCGAGCCGCCGGTGCCCGCTTCCTCGAGGATGACCGCCACGGCCACGCGCGGGTCCTCCGCGGGCGCGAAGGCGATGAACCACGCGTGCGTGGGCCGGTCCTCGCCGATCTCCGCCGTGCCGGTCTTGCCGGCCACCGTCACGCCGGGGAGCGCCGCCGCCCGGCCGGTCCCCGCCTCGACCACCCGGACCATCATCCGCGTGACCTCGTCGGCGACCTCCGGCTCGCAGGCGGTCTTCCACACTGCGGGAGCGCTCTCGGAGAGCGTCCGCCCGGCCGGGTCGGTCACCCGCGCCACGACGCGCGGCGCCGGCACCTCGCCGTCGTTCGCGATGCCCGCCGCCACCAGCGCCATCTGCAGCGGGGTGGCCACCGGGCCGACGTCGTCACGCTCGCCGACCGGCTGGCCCACCCCGGCCCAGGCGAGCTCCCACTCGGCCATCAGGTCGGGGTCGGGCATGAGGGAGGGGTCCGTGGGCAGGCGGACGGGGGGCTCGGCGCCGAAGCCGAAGTCGCGGGCCTGCCCGACGAGGCCCGGCGCCCCGACATCCACGGCGATCTGTGCGAAGACCGTGTTGATCGAGGAGACGAGCGCCTGTTCGACGGTCACGTCGCCGTAGCTCGCACCCCCGTAGTTGGTCACGCGACCGCCGCCTATCTCGATCGGGCTCGTGCCCGGATACGAGGTGGTCGCGGCGACCGTCTCGCTGCGCAGCGCGGCGGTGAGGGTGACGACCTTGAACGTCGAGCCGGGCGGGTAGAGGCCGGAGAGGGCGCGGTTGAGCAGGGGGGCGGACTCGTCGGCGGCCAGGGCGTCCCAGCGCTCCGAGAGGTCCTCGGGCGAGAACGTCGGCGAGGAGGCCATCGCGAGGACGGACCCGTCCCCGGGGTCGAGGGCGACGACCGCGCCCGCGCGCCCCTCGAGCACCGACTCCGCGACGCGCTGGACGTCGCCGTGCAGCGTGAGCACGACGTCGTTGCCGCGCACCGGGATGCCCGCGGCGGCCTCCACCGCGTCGCGGAACGTCGCGACGTCTCTCCGGCCGAGGAGCGTCTCGTGCATCGCGGACTCGATCCCCGCGCGGCCGAATCGCGGATCGGCGTATCCGACCACGTGCGCCCCGAGGTCGCCCTGCGGATACTCGCGCCCGTACGTGCCGTCCTCCTGCTCGACTGAGCGGGCGAGTACCACGCCGTCCGAGGACACGATCGCCCCGCGCTCCTGGCGCATCTCGCGGACGAGGTCGCGCGTGTTGGCGGGGTGGGCGGCGAGCTCGCGGGCCTGACCGACCTGCACCCATGTGAGGTTGGCGACCAGCGCGCCGATGAGCAGCGCGACGGCCGCGCCGGTCCAGCGCAGGCGGCGGGCGAGCGTGGCGCGCCCGGCGGCCTCGGCGGTCGACCCGCGGGCGGCCTCCTCCTCCGCGACCGCGTCGTCACCGGCGCGCAGCAGCAGGGCGAGCAGGATGAAGTTCGCGAGTATCGACGAGCCGCCGTAGGACACGAACGGGAGCGTGATGCCGGTGAGCGGGATGAGACGGGTCACGCCTCCCACGATCACGAACACCTGCAGCGCCACCACCGCCACCAGGCCCGCCGCGGTGAGGGCGGCCATGTCGGTCCGTGCGCGCGCGGCGATCGCCAGGCCGCGGAAGCAGAACACGAGGTACGCGACGAGGAGCGCCGCGCCGCCCAGCAGGCCGAGCTCCTCGGCTATCGCGGTGAAGATGAAGTCGGTCTCGACGAACGGGATGCGGGTGGGGAGCCCCCTGCCGATACCGGTGCCGGTCACGCCCCCCGCCGCGAGCGAGAACAGCGACTGCACGAGTTGGTACCCGCGGTCGGCGGGGTCGTCGAACGGCCGGAGCCAGATCGCGATGCGGTTCTGCACGTGGGCGAACGCGAGATAGGCGCCGGTCGCCCCCACCGCGAAGAGGGCGAGCCCCGTGACCGTGTATGCGGGCCTCCCCGTGGCGATGTGGATCATCGCGAGGAACACGCCGAAGAAGAGCAGCGAGCTCCCGAGGTCCTTCTCCGCCACCAGGACGAACAGCGAGACCAGCCACATGAGCACGAGGGGCCCGAGGTGCCTGGCCGGCGGGTACCACAGCCCGGCGACGCGGCGCGTCGAGATCGAGAGGAGGTCGCGCCGTTCCGCGAGGTAGGCGGCGAGGAAGACGACGAGCAGGATCTTGGCCACCTCGGCGGGCTGGAACGAGAGCCCCGCCACGCGCAGCCACAGCCGGGCGCCGTTCACCTCGACGCCCACCATCGCGGGCAGGACGAGGAGCACGAGGCCCGCGAGCGCGATGGTGTACTTGTAGCGGCCGAGCCGCTCGAGTGAGCGGACGCCCGCGAGCGTCGCCACCATGGCCACCAGCCCCACCATGACCCACACGAGCTGGGCCGCCGCGCGGTCGGCGTCGAGCCGGGTGATGAACGCCACGCCGACGAGCGTGCAGAGCGCCGCGACGGGCAGGAGCACCGGGTCCGCGTCGGGAGCGAGCAGGCGGACCGCGGAGTGGGCCACGAGGAACGCGGCGATCAGCCCGGCCGGCACGGCGGCGGCGATCAGGTCGAACTCGGCCCCGGCGCCGCCGTGCACGAGCGCGAAGAGCAGCAGCGCCACGGGCACGAGCGCGAGAAGGAGCGCGAGCTCGGTGTTCCTCCGGGTGCGGCTCACGGGGTCGCGGTCTCCGTCTCGGCGGGGGTCGCGGTCTCCGCCTCGGCGGCCATGAGCCGGTACTCGCCCACGAGCTCGAGCGCCTCGGACGGGCTGTCGACCTCGAGGTCCCCGGCCAGACGCGAAGCGACCTGGGGATCGAGCGCCGAGGCGTCGATCGTCGTCTCCTCGAGCGGCCAGCGCAGCCGCACGCCGGCGAACTCGCCCGGAAGGCCGCGGTAGACGACCACCCTCCCATTCTCGATCGTGAGGTACGCCTTGGATCGCGCGTAGGAGTAGGCGCCGCCGGCCGCCGTCGCCGCCAGGAGGACGGCGACGAGCACCCACAGCAGGTAGGCGGCGCTCCGGCGCTTGGGGCTCACCGGCTCGTCGCGGTCCGCGCCGACGCGCACCACCACGACGGTCACGTTGTCCGCGCCGCCCGCGTCCAGGGCGGCCGACACGAGCCGGTCGACCGCGTGGCGCGGATCGGGTGCGGATACGAGGATGTCGGCGATCGCATCCTCGTCGAGCATGCCGTGCAGTCCGTCCGTGCACAGGAGCAGCAGGTCTCCGGGGCTCGCCGTGACCTCCAGCCGGTCGACCGGCATGTCCGGGTCCGAGCCGAGCGCCCTGGTGATCACGCTGCGGCTGGGGTGGTGCCGCGCCTCCTCCTCGGTGAGCGTGCCGCTGCGGACCATCTCGCCCACGACGGAGTGGTCGTGCGTGAGACGGTCGAGCCGGCCGTCGCGCAGGAGGTAGGCGCGGGAGTCGCCGGCGTGGGCGAGCGCGATGCGGGTGCCTCGGACGACGGCCGCCGTGACCGTGGTCCCCATGCCCTCGCGGCCGACCCCTTCGTGCGCGGCGCGGATGATCCGCTCGTTGGCGACCCGCACGCTGTCGGCGAGCGCGTCGACGTCGAGCTCCTCGGGGGCGAGCTCGACGACCGCGTCCACCGCGATGCCGCTCGCCACCTCGCCCGCCTGGTGCCCGCCGAGCCCGTCCGCGACCACGAACAGCGGCGGTTCCACCGCGAAGGCGTCCTCGTTGCCGGAGCGCACCTTCCCGCGGTCGGTCGCGCCGTGATAGCGCGCGGCGCTCACAGCGAGTCCACCTCGAGCGAGACCGTGCCGACCTCCACCAGGTCACCCTGCGAGAGCCGCATCGGGCGCTCGATGCGGCGTCCGTTCACGAACGTCCCGTTGGTGGAGCCGAGGTCGTGCAGGACCGGTCCGCCGGCCGTGGGTTCGACGCGGGCGTGTGCGGACGAGACGTAGCCGTCGGTGACGGTGAGCTCGGCATCCGGGTCACGTCCGATGCGCACCGGCTCGGCGAGGTCGAGCACCGCGCCGCGCAGTTCGGCCGGCCCGTCCACCACCTTGAGCCCGAGTCGCCATGTCCCCTCCCTGCGGCCGGGCGACGAGATCGCGCCCAGGCCGGTGCGCACCGCCGCGAAGAGGAACAGGTACAGCAGCGCGAGGAGCAGGAACCTGCCGATGAGCAGGACGGTGTCTACCACGTCAGTCCCTCGCTTCGTGGAAGGTCAGCCGCGTGAGTCCGATCGTGATCACGTCCCCCTCGGAGAGCGGCGCCCGCTCGATCCTTCGGCCGTTGAGGAGCGTCCCGTTGGTGGAGCCGAGGTCCTCGACGACCCAGCGCTCGCCTTCCTTGACGAGCGCGGCGTGCAGCCGCGAGGCGTTCGCGTCGTCCAGATGTATCTCGCAGTCGGCGAGCCGCCCGACGGTCATCCGGCCGCCCAGGAGCGCGACGTCGTGCCCGGTGTCACCCACGGTGACGGTGGGTACCGTGCGGCCGCTCGAAGCGACGTCCCGCGCGACGGATGCGTCGCCCGCGTCCCCGGAGTCGGCGGCGTCCCCGGCCGCGTCGGAGGCGGGTTCCGCCGCGACCGGAGGCGTCTCGGGATGCTCGGAGCGCACGCGGAAGCGGCCGAGCTTGAGGTCCTCGCCCACGACGAACCCCACATCCGGCTTCGTCGAGAGGTGGTAGGCGCGCTCGCGGGCGTGATTGCGCAGGTAGGTGGCGAGTTCACCCGCCAGCACGTCGGCGAGGCCACCCATCTCGCGCCGGTCCTCCTCGGACAGCGAGATCTCGTAGCGGGTGGGCACGTACACGCGTCCCACGCCCACCACCCGTCGGTCGTCCATCTCCCGCGAGAGTGCGCGCGCGAGTTCCGCCGGCTGGACCGGCGAGCGGAACGCGCCGCTGAAGACGCCCTCGATCGTCTTGGCGACGCGGTCCTCGAAGTCGGAGAGGATGCTCATGCCCGTGCGCTCACGCCCTCGCCCTCATGCCCGTGCGCTCATCCGTGTGCCTCCCGTGGATGCGTGCTCCGAGTGTGTCCCGGCGGATCGGCCGGACGGTCTCAGCGTTCGGGCGCCGGCGCGACGAGCAGGACCACGAGTACGAGTATAAGAGAGGCGGCGACGCCATACAGCCAGGGGCCGCCGAGCGTGACCCTCTCGTCGAAGAGGAGCCACAGGACGTAGGAGCCGAGCACCGGCGCGGCGCCGACGGCGACGGCGAGCATCCGCCCCCCCTTGCCCGCGCCCTCGGCGGTGTAGGAGGTGAGGGCGGCGCCTCCGGCCCAGCCGGCGAGCGCGAGGAGCCACCACGCGGGCAGGAGCGAGCCGAGGTCGGCGGTCCCCACCAGCGTGCGAGCGTCCCAGAGCAGCTCCGGCCCCACCCCCAGGAACGGCGGCTCATGGCCCGTGAGCGCCGAGGCGAGCGTGAGCGCGACGAAGCCGGTCCCGCCCGCGACGGCGGCGCGCAGCGGTCCGCGCACGAGGCCTCCGAGCAGCGGCGGCGCGAGCGGCACCCACGCGATGCCCGCTAGGGGGGCGCCCGCGGCGAGCAAGCCGTCCGCGCGGCCGTGGCGCCCCGAGAGCAGCCAGAAGCCGATCGAGAGCGTGAGCGCGACGGCTCCGGCAGGCGCCGAGACCGCGAACAGCCCGACCGAGAGCGCGAGCAGCCCGAGCGCGAGGCCGAGCCCCGGCGCCGCGAGGCCGGCGGCCAGGGCGAGCGCGGCGCCCGCCCAGGCGATCTCGCTGGGGAGCAGCCGGCTGAGGCCGACCCACGTCGCCCACCCCGACCACAGTCCTCCCGCGAGCCTGCGCGTCGGTCCCACGAGCGCCCCGACGTCCACGGGGGTGCGCACGAGCGGCCCCTCGCGCAGTTCCGCCACCATCGCCGCGAGCCGCGCGCGACCCACGGCGGGATCACCGAGATGGGGCAGGAGCGTCTCGGTCATCGCCGAGAGCTCCGGGTAGCGGTGGTCCGGGTCCGGCTCGAGCGCCTGCAGGACGACGTCGTCCACCGTGGGATCCACGCGGGCTCCGGCCTCGGAGGGGAAGGGCGGCTCCTCGGTCTCCGCGCGGGCGAGCGCCTCTCGCACCGAGCGGGCGGCGAACGGGTTCGAGCCGGTGAGCG
>CAYOSP010000024.1:0-16908 GCA_964406675.1 uncultured Eubacteriales bacterium
TTCTTCGGCGAGTGGAACTGCTTCCAGTCGCGCTCGTCCCTGAACGCGACGATCCGGTCGGTCAGCTCGTCCAGCATCTCTTAGTCCTCCGGGGATCCCTCGGCGGCCATCGGCGGTGCTGCGGGTTCGGGCGCGTAGCGTGTCTCGGGCATGCGGCTCCTCAGGTGCGCGGCGAGCGCGGGGTCGGTGCAGAACACGTAGCATCCCTTCATCCCGCGCGTCATCAGGACGCGATACGTGTTGCGGATGAGCTCGTCGGCGAGGCGTCGCGCGCGTTCCGGATCGGTCTTCGCCATCTTCTTGAGCCCGCGCAGCGAGGTGTCCGACTTCGCCCTGCCGTCCGGGTCGGTGACCACCTCGCCGTCCTCGAAGCGCAGGTCGTCGCCGACGATCACCCCCACGTAGTCGAACTCGAGGCCCTGCGCCGTGTGCACGCAGCCGACCTGCTCGATCGAGTCCCCGTCGATCGCCCAGGTATCCGTCGACCCGAGGTTCCAGCTCTTCGCGAAGCCGTACTCCGGGATGACGACGTCGGGCGCGTCGGGATCGCTTCGCTCGGAGGTGGGCCACTCCCAGCAGTAGCCGGCCACCACGCGCGCCTTGTTGCGGGCGTTGCGTGCGCGTATCGCCTCGAAGAGCTCGTGCGGGTCGTCGAACACCCGGAAGTCGTACTCGAGCGATGAGAACGAGCGGCCGTCGTCTGCGGTGATGCCCAGCGTCGCGTCGAGCCAGTCGAGGTACGAGTCCGAGCCGTTGCACCTGAACTGCGAGGTGAGCCTCATCTCGTGCAGCCGGGCGCCCGCCCGACGCGCCGCGAGGCGGACGTCCTCGACGGTGCCCGCATCACGCGTCGTCACGCGCTGGCTCTCGTCGATGAAGAACACCGAGAAGCCTGCGGCGTCGACGAGCTCCTGGATCTGGTTCTCGCCCAGGTTCCCGTAGAAGCCCGACTTCTCGTTGAGCCGGTGTGCCTCGTCCACCACGAGCGCGTCGAACGAGTCGTCCGGGACGTCGTAGTAACCGCCGGAGCTGCGGAACAGGTTGTCGATGAACGCCTTGGTGCGCCGGTGCTCGCGCAGCAGCGTGGAGTACACGTGTCGCGGCGCCGCGTTCTTCGACACGTACTGGGCGACCATGTCCTCGCCGGTCAGCCGCACGAGCAGGTTCACCGCGACCACCGACTTGCCGGTCCCCGGCCCGCCCCGCACGAGCAGCACGCGCTTCTCGCCGGCCTCCCGCGCCTCCTTCGCGAGCGCCAGCGCCTCCTCGAAGACGACCTTCTGGTCGTCGATCATCACGAATTCCTCGTTGCCGTCGAGCATCCCGGCGAGCGCGTCCTGCAGCGACTTGGAGGGGCGCAGGCGGCCCGATTCGATGTGGTAGAGCACCCGGCCGTCGTCCGCGTGGGTGATGTGCCGGCAGATGAAGTCGCGCAGCCGGAGCACGTCCCCGGCGCAGTAGACCGGCGCCGCCTCGAGGTAGTCGGCGTACGCTTCGTCGACGAGCGGGTCTTCCGGTCCGTTCAGCCGGTAGTTGTGCAGGTACGCGCACGGGCCGAGGCCGATCCGCGCCTCGCGCACCGACTCGTTGTAGTCCTCGATCATCCGCGCGTACGACCAGGCCTGGTACGAGGGGTGCGCCGTCTCGCGCATGCCCCTGCCGACGAACGTTCTCACGATCCCGTCCTTGCCGGGGACGGCCTCGACGTCCTGCCACTGCTTGAGCTCGATGATGACCGCCGACTCGCTGTCCGGCGGTCGCCGGCCGGTGAGCAGGAAGTCGATGCGGCTCGAGGTGTAGGGGACGCCGTACTCGACCGCGACGCCGCAGCCGCCGGGGATGTCGTCGGTGTTCAGGACCTTGTACATGTACTGCATGGAGTTGTGCCAGGCGCGGATCTCGGCCTTCGGCGGCTGGCGGACGTGGCGGCGGAAGCCCTCGCTGATGCGCTCGACGATCACGTCCCGCTCGACGTGGTCCATGAAGCCGGACTTGGTCGACTGATAGACGAGCATGGGGCTCCCGTGTCGGGGCGACCGATTACGCTACTGGGAGGATAGCAGGGGGAGGCCGCTGCGGGTCCGAGTCAGAACCCGATCACCTGCTTGCGGTAGACGGAGGACCGCTCCAGTCCGCCGGTCTCTTGCTGCCGGCCCGTCACAGGATCACGTTCGCGTCGGCCGCGGCCTCAAAGGTGTCGGGCGGAGTCTCGGGTCGGTTCGTCCGGGGTGACGGCTTCTGCGGTTCTAGCCGTCAGACCTGCGACTGCTGTTGGAGCGGACGTCACGGATGAAACCCCCGATGATGCTCAGGACCGGGACGCTCAGGAACAGTGCCCCACCGGCTACCGTGTCGAACACGAAGACCGCGAGTGCCGCCAGCACGAGGCAGATCCCAAGAAACCAGGTGGTCCGTGTGGAGCCACGCCTTGCTTCGCTGATCTCGCATTCCACGAGTCGATCCTGACGCTGGGATTCGTCCGTGGTGAACGCGTCATTCCAGCGCATGATGCGTTCTTGTACGTGTTCGGGATACCGGCTGAAGGATTCCGGGTGCGGTAACAGGCCGCCCCACGCGATCTCTTGTTCGACGAGCAAGGTCTCGCAGATGGCGTTGACTATCTGGTCGGCTTCTCCAGACTCGACGCCGAGTCCCTCGAGTGTGTCGACGGCCCGCCGCAGTGGGCGACCATCTTCGGACGCTGGTTCGCCCTCGCCCGGATGCGCAGCCGCTGCTTCGCGAGCGCCATGCTCGCCATCCGCGTCTTCCGTATGCGGTGGCCGCCGTCCAGCCCCAGGCTCGGGACGATCATCCCCAGGGGTGGCCCCACTTTGCTTCTCAGGTTCAGGTGTGGCACCGGTCGCTCCCATCCAGACTCCATTCCAGCAGCCTTCATCCGGCTACCGGAGTGTGCCGTACCCGTCTAAACAGTTACTGACCCGAATCCTGCCGATTCGAAACCGGCTCGCGGTGTCGTCTCCCCGGGAGGCGGCACAGGGCACACTCGACTCTTACAGGTTTGACGAGTTAGACGTGGTTTATCGCAGTGGAGTAAACCACGTCAACCCGTCGAAGGGGGGACGCAGGTGGATCCTACCGCCCCTCGACCGCGGCGAGGTCTTCGACCGCCATCAGGTAGTGGTGCAGCAGGTCGGCGTCGACGGGCTCCACGTCGATGCCCTCCTCGTCGCAGGCACGGATCGTGTCCGCCCACACGTGGCGGCGGTCGCTGCTGCATACCATCATGTGCCCCCCGTTGGCGTGCTCCCGCACGAGGTCGCCGATCATGCCGTCGGCGCCGCCCTCGTCGTGCTTGTTCGCGAAGTAGCAGCGCACGTGCGGGCTGAGGGGGTAGTCGTTCGACGGGTACTTCGTGTCGAACACGAGGTGGGTGCGTACGCCGAACCGGTCCGCCATCTCGACGACGCGCTGTTCGAGCCACTGGCGCGACGTGCGTTCCTTGGCCTTGCCGAACCGGCGCAGGATGAGGTTGTGGCCGTCGATGAACAGGTGTCCGGGCGTCCCGTTCTTGAGCAGCTCACGCTCCCAGAACTCGACCTGCTCGCGCGCTTCGTGGAGGTCGCGCTGCTGCCAGGCGGCGTCGATCTCCTCCGCGGCGCTCGCCTCATGCTCCGCGGCTGCGGCGACCGCTTCCTCGTGTTCGGTGTAGGCGCGCCGGGCTCGCTCTTCGGCGGCCTCGCGGGCCTCGTTCGCGTCGCGCGCCTCCGTGCGCTCGGCCTCGATGCGGCTCAGCAGGTCGGCCGCGGTGCGCAATCCGTCGGCGAGGTCCTCGACCGATCGGTCACCTTCGCCGAGCAGGTCCTCGATCACGTGGAGTCGCCGGTCGGTCATCCGCCCGCGGGTCTCCTCGAGCTCGGACTCCTGCCGTTCGGCCCATTCGACCGCTCGCTCCAGATCCTCTTCGAGCGCGATGACGCGTGCTCGCAGCGCCTCCGCTTCCTCTCGGGCGCTGTCGCGCTCGCTGCGTAGGCTGCCGGCGATCTGCGAGGCCCTCTCGTCGTTCTTGCGGGCCGTGGTCTGGGCGGACCGCAGCTCCTCGCGTAGGCGCTCGTGGGCCTGCTCGAGACGCTTCGCCTCGGCTTTCTCGTCGTCGAGCTCCTGTTTGAGCTCGTTGATGGTGCCGCTCTGCGAGCTGATCTGGCTCGCCATGCGGTCCCGCTCGCGGCGCAGCTTCTTGTGCGCGATGCGCAGCGTGCGCAGCTCGGCTTCGGGGTCGTTCGATGCGTCGGGGGTCTCGGTGGGGGCCGGCTCGTCCTCGGTCTCCGTCTCGTCTCCGGCACCGTCGGCGTCCGGGCCCGTCGCCTCGAACTCGTCCCCGGCGTCCCGGAGCATCTTGTCGAACAGCTCGTGCTTGATGTCCTGGCCCGAGGCGATGACGATCCACATCGCGTCCACCGCCCCGTGCTCCTCCTGCAGGGCCGCGAGCCGCTTCGGCCCGACGCGCGGGAGGTCCGTCGCGGTCTCGGCGAGGCCGGGTCGCAACCGCGCGATCAGCTCGCACGCCCAGCGGTCGTCGAGCATGAACTCGATGAGCCGACGGCGCGACAGCGAGGACGCCTTGCACACGTCGACGTCCCGCGCGCCGCCGGTGCCGAGGACATGCTTGCGGAACGGAGGCACGTGCATGAGCTCCAGGAGCGCGTGGCGGGCTCGGGTGTCGGCGGAGATCCGCTCGATGAGGTCGTCGCAGAGGACTCGCGACTCGTCCTTGGAGAGTGGATGGTCGGTGTCGCTCATGATGGTCCCCCTTGGATCGCCGGCCGTCTCGGATAGCTGACGCTAAGACGACTGTAAGGGATGGGTCCGACACGCTCGACGGTACGGTGTCAGAGTCGGGGCGTATGGTGCGAGTCGACGGCGTCATGAGGGACGCGAGCGCGTTTGACGAGGAGGGCACGGGGGGCTAATGTGTGCATTATGACAAATAATACTGGACGATATGCACACACACGCTCGACGGTGGACGCTCCCGACCTCGACGCCCTGTTCGCCGTGGCCGAGGGGCAGGCAGGGTACTTCACGACCGGACAAGCCGCTCGTGCGGGGTATTCTCGCCAGCTGGTCGCCCACCATGCACGGGCGGGAAACTTCGAGCGTGTCCGTCGAGGGGTGTACCGACTCAAGCGGTTCCCGGGTTCCGCGCGTGAGGATCTCTACGTCGCATGGCTGCGATCGGGGCCGGATGCGGTGGTCTCGCACGAGAGCGCTCTGGAGCTGCACGGACTATCCGACATCCTTCCGTCGGCGATCCATCTGACGCTGCCGCGTTCGAGCTCCCGAAGGCGCAGTGGGATCAGGATGCACACCTCGGATGTGACAGCCGACGAGGTGACCACCCGCGACGGGCTGCCCGTCACGACGGTGATCCGGACCATCGCCGACGTCGCCCGTGCCGGCATGGCCTCGGAACACGTCGCCGACGCGATCTCGGATGCGCTCGATCGGGGCATGGTGAGCGAGGACGAGCTGCGCGCCGAGGCGGACCGGAGGGGCGGACGGTTCGCGAAGGCGGTGGACGGCGTACTCGCGGAGCGCGAGGACTCATGAGATACGCGACAGGCGGCACAGCTCATGGAGGCGTTCCTCGGACCCGTGTTGGCCGGTACCGCGAACGGGCGGTGGTTCCCCTCCGCGCGTGCTTGGAGATCGGCTTCCGATGAGTGACCGACGAGGCCGCCGTATCGACACGCTCCTCGCCTTCCTGCCGGTCTTCGAGGCCGACGGTTTCAGTCCCGGCGAATGGCGCGGAGGGGAGGAGACCGAACCGGGCGTCACGCAGCTGCCGTGTGCGAAAGGACCGGTTCTGCGAGGGGTTCCTCGCGGCGAGGCTCGAGGACGGGAGCGTCGTCGCGCTGTTGCGGCGGCTGCGGCATCGGCACAGATTCATATAAACATGTTAGTGTTTTAGTGATTAATCGCTAAGCACCTCGTCTGGTGCGCCGCCCTTACCGGCGGATCCACCAGCGGGAGTCTGCGAGGACGCGGGATGTATCGCTTCCGGATCACCACGGGGATCGAGCGCTGTCTGCATCGGATCGAGTCCGCCCGTGAGCGACTCGATCGAGTAGGCCCGCTCCCACGCGTGTGGCATGGACGCACTCGCCAGGAGATCGAGGCCGAGGCCGTGGCGGCGTCGACTCGCATGGAGGGCGTCGCGGTGACCGTCGACGAGGCGCGCCGCATCCTCGTGGGGGACCGCCCCAGCGGCGTCTCCGAACAGGACGCCGACCTGGTCGCCGGATACCAGGAGGCCATGCGCTACGTCCTCGCACGTGCCGACGACCCCGCGTTCGAGTGGCATCGCGAGTTGATGCTCGCCGTCCACCATCGGGTGCTCGCGGGTTCCTTCGCGGCGGAGGCCGGGCGGTTCCGTCAGGCGCAGAACTGGGTGGTGAGTTCGGACACGGGCCTGCAACGCTACCTGCCGCCGGCGCCGGACGACGTTCCCGCCCTCGTCGACGAACTCGCGGCATGGCTGCAGGAGACCGAGTTCCCCGCGCCGGTCGCGTCCGCGCTCGCCCACGTACGTCTCGCGGGGATCCACCCGTTCCGCGACGGCAACGGCAGGACCGCTCGCGTCCTCGCCTCCCTCGTGATGTACCGCGCGGGCTACAAGCGCCCCTACTTCACGAGTCTGGAGGAGTGGTGGGGCCGGCACCTCGACGAGTACTACGCCGCGTTCGACTCGCTCGGGTCCGAGTGGGATCCGGACGCGGACGTGACCGGGTTCGTGCGCGTGCACGTGTGCGCGCAGGCCGCGCAGGTGGACGCGCTCTCGCTTCGTAACCGGATCGAACACGCGGTGTGGACCGTGCTCGAGGACGTCGCGGTACACGACCTCGGACTGCGGGAGCGCGTCACGCACGCGCTCTACGACGCGTTCTTCGCACGCGAGGTCACCAACCGCTACTACCGCGGGATGGCCGACGTCTCCGACGTGACCGCCTCCCATGATCTCGGCAGGCTCACGACGGCCGGGCTCCTCGCCCAGGAGGGCGCCGGACGGTCCTCGCACTACGTGGGTACCGAGCAACTCGCACGTGCGGTCGCGAGAGGCGCGCTCGGCAGCGATGAGCGGGTGGTGCCCGAGGGGGCTTCTCGGGAGGAACGCCGGGACGCCGTGCTCGCCGCGATCGGCGATCGGCTACGCGACGATGGAGGGTGATCCGCGGGTGGGGATGACGATGCGCCGACCGTTCAGCGTGCCGCTTGTACTCCTGCTCGCCGTCTTCGCCGCCGCCTCGCTCCTCTTCGCCGGCTGCGCGGAGGCGGCGCGTGTGGAGCTCGAGCCCGGCGCATCGAGCGCCGACTCGTCCGACGCCGACGCGCTCGAGGTCGTCGTCACCCACGTGGTCGACGGCGACACCATCGACGTGCGCTTCGCGGACGGCGGCGAGGAGAGGGTGCGCCTCATCGGCGTGGACACCCCCGAGGCCACGACCGAGATCGAGCCCTACGGCGCCGAGGCCACCCGCTACACTCGGGCGTCGCTGCACCGCGAGACCGTCTACCTCGAGATCGGCGTCGAGCGCTACGACCCCTACGACCGCCTGCTCGCCTACGTGTGGCTCGACCCGCCGCCCGCCGACCCTGACGAGGCCGACCTGCGCGAGGACTGCTTCAACGCTCACCTCCTGCTCGACGGGTACGCGCAGCTGCTCACCATCCCGCCCAACGTCCGCTACGTCGACGAGTTCCGCGCCTTCCAGACCGAGGCCCGCGAGGCGGGGGCGGGGCTGTGGGGGCTGGAGGAGTACGGCGCTGCCGCGGACGGTGTCGGTCAGGACTCTGACGCGTCCGGCAAGGACAGCGCTGCGGAGGGTCCGGGCGAGTCATCCGGCGTCGTCTCCTGGCGGGATGCGGAGCGGTACGAGGGGGACACCGTCACGATCCAGGGCCCGGTCGTCGGCACCTACTACGCGCAGGGCAGCGGCGGGCAGCCGACGTTCATCAACCTCGGCGTGGATCACCCGGACCCCGACCGGTTCACCGTGCTCATCTGGGGCGAAGACCGAAGCGCCTTCCCGCAGCCGCCCGAGGAGCTGTACCGCGACAAGACCATCCGCGTGACCGGCCTCGTCGAACTCTACGAGGGTGGGCCCCAGATCATCGTCGAGTCACCCGACGCGATCGAGGTGGGCGAATGAGGTGGACAGGTTGGCAATAGATACGTTAGTATCGCGGACGGTACAGGACTATCGCTAAAGATAGATAGGTAGCGCCATGCAAAGCAGTTTCCTCGTGCGTCCGCTGGACGACCTACTCGGCAGCGTCGGCAACGTACGGCTGCTCAGATATCTCTGCACGGAGGCCGCCGGTCCCGTATCTGCTCCGCAGGCCGCGAAGCGCGTGGGTCTGACCGAGGCGGCGACTCGCAGGTCGCTCAAGCGTTTGGCCGATACCGGCTTCGTGGTAAGGCGCGGGGGCGGTCGTGGTGGCTACTGGGAGTTGAGGTCGGACGATGTGATGATCGCAGCCGTCTGCGACGCCTTCGCGCAAGAGCGCTACCGTTTCGAGCGATTCGTCGAACAGCTCCGCGAGAGCTTGCGTGAGATGCCCGAGATCGCATCAGCGTGGCTATCCGACGCGCCTGAGCATACGGAGCGTTCGCTGGCCTTGTCACTGGTCGTCGATGCGGTCGCGCGCCCTTGGATCGGGCAGGAGGTCGGGCGCCGGATGGCCTCGCTCGAGCAGGGCTACGATGTCGTGATCGAACCGGCGGTGCACACGGAGGCCGACCTTCCCGAACCCGATCCCGATGAGGTCGTCTCGCTCGTCGGTGCACTGCCGGGTGCGGCAGCCGGATCGTACTGGCGAAGCGGCACTGGCGTGCCCGCTACGCACGAGGCCCGAGAGCAGCGGTCCCTGCGAGCCGCGGCGACCATCGCTGACATGGTTCGCCGCGATCCTTCACTCGTCGAGCGAGCGAAGCACCATGTCGACCTGCGTCTGAGGGAGGGCGCCGGCACAGCCACGGACGACCTCCTCGAATGGCGAAGGATCCTGGAATCGTATTCCCTTCCTCGCCTCACCGGCTTCCTGACCTCAGACACCTCACGCGCTCGCAGGCTGCGCCAGAGCTCGCCGTTCTTCGCCGTCCTCTCCGCGGACGAGCGCGACCGGCTCATCGCGGGACTGGAGCGAGAAGATGGATCGTGAGGAGCTCGAGCACGCGATCCGGGCGGCGTGCGAGGTGGCCGAGGATGACGAGCTGTTCGTGTTCGGATCGCAGGCCATCCTCGGACAGTATCCCGATGCAGCCGACACGCTGAGGGCGTCGGTCGAACTCGACGTCCAGCCGAAGAACAGGCCAGAGACGGTCGACCGGATCGACGGCGCACTCGGTGAATTCTCGCCGTTTCACAGCGCTTACGGTTTCTACGTGCACGGTGTCTCCATCGAGAGCGCGTATCTGCCTCGAGGATGGGAGCGACGGACCGTACGCGTGCGAGCGCCCGGGCAGCGTCGGACGGCAATCGGCTACTGCGTGGAAGCTCACGACCTGGCGGCGAGCAAGCTCGCGGCGTACCGCGACAAGGACCTCGACTTCGTGACCACGCTGCTCGTGGAGGAGCTCGTGTCTCCGAGCGTGCTCGTCGACCGGATAGAGTCGCTGCCCGTTGATGCCGAGACCCGGCGGCGTTCGCTCTCATGGATGGAGGGGACTGCCCGTGCACTGGGCCTTGGATGAACCGCTGCCCAAGAATCGACGGGAACTCTCTCGATGTGGTATGAACGATAGGTATGAACGCTCCGTCCGTGGAGGCCGTCATGCCCAAGCGCAAGATCGCAGTCGCCATGTCGGACTGGCTCGTCGACGAGCTCGACGGTGTTGCGGACCGTGCACGGACCAGCAGGAGTGCGCTCGTCGAAGAGGCCGTGACCGACTACGTGATCCGCCGGCGCCGCCACGAGGACGAGACGGCGTATCGGGCGAGGGCCGAGGCGGCCCTCGAGGACATGCGGCGCTACGCCGACGAGTACGACGCGGATCCGGGCACGAAGCTCGAGCCGTCGTCGCTCGAGAAGCTGCGCGCGATGCGTGCCGAGGGGCGCGGCGTGTCCGATGAGAGGACGCCCGGGTGAGCACGCCCGTCGCGGTGGTGGACGCGTCGGTGGGCGTGAAGTGGTTCCGCCACGAGGACGGGTCCGAGCAGGCACGTCGCCTGGTCCGGGACCACGTCCGCGGTACGCTCGCCCTCGCCTGCGACCCGCTCTTCCTCTACGAGGTCCTCCGCGCCGCCTCGCGCGACGCGCACCCCGAGGACGCCGTGCGCGTGTGGGGCGATCTGGAGGCGCTCGACCTCATCGTGGTGCCGCTCGCCGGCGAGCTCGTCGGGGCGGCGGCTCGCGTGCGCGCCGAGACCGGCTGCACGCTCTACGACGCGTTCTCCGCCGGGCTCGCGGACCTGCTCGAGGCGCCGCTGTACTCGGCCGACGCTCGGGCGCACGGCGCCCATCGGCGGGTGCGGCTGATCGGATAACCTTCACTGACTTGACTCCATAGTAAAGGTTACGCAGTATCATTTACCAAGGAGGAGTCATGGCAAAGGTTATCCGGAAGCGATGGATCGCCGAGCAGACCTCGGGCCTCCCGCGTCGCGACCGTCGCTCGTGCGAGTACGAAGCCTACGTGCCGGACACGCTCGTCGAGCGGGACTTCATCCTGTCCGGCGAGGTGGCTGCGGACGTCGCCGATGCGGAGGCGGCGCTGGCGCGTTTCGAGACGGAAGCGACGACGCTCACCGACACCGAGGCGCTCTCGCGGCTGCTCCTGCGCGCGGAAGCGGTGGCCTCCTCACAGATAGAGGGCCTGGAGGTCGGCCCCAGGAGGCTGCTCCGTGCCGAAGCGCGTGAGGGGTCCGCCCCTCGCGACGTGACGGCCGAGGCCGTGCTCGGCAACGTCCGTGCGATGCAGGAGGCGATCCGGATGGCCGCGCATCAGGATGTGCTCAGCGTCGACGAGCTGCTTCGCGTGCACGCTCGACTCATGGAGGGAACGCGCCTGCAAGCCGAAGCCGGCCGGATCCGCGAGGCCCAGAACTGGATCGGCGGAAGCGCATACGATCCCTGTTCGGCGGAGTTCGTGCCTCCACCGCCCGGGCACGTGCCGGGCCTGCTCGAGGATCTCTGTGTCTTCTGCTCGGAGGATCGGCTTCCGGCGGTCGCGCAAGCCGCGATCGCCCATGCGCAGTTCGAGACGATACACCCGTTCATGGACGGCAACGGGCGGGTCGGCCGCGCGTTGACCCATATGGTGATGACGCGTCGTGGACTCGTCGGACGCGTGCTCGCGCCGGTCTCGCTCATCCTCGCCACCTGGTCAGAGGACTACATCGCCGGCTTGACGGCATACAGGTACCGCGGACCGTCGACGGGCGAGGCCGCCGAGGAGGGCATCGGCCGCTGGGTCGGCCTGTTCGCGACCGCCTGTCGCCGAGCGGTGGAGGACGCCGAGGTCTTCGAGCGGCGCATGGCCGAGATCCAGCGCGGCTGGCGCAGAGAACTGGGTCGTATCCGCGCGGACTCGTCGGTGGATCTGCTCCTCGCGGTCATCCCGGGCAGCCCGCTTCTTACCGTCCGGACGGCGGCCGAGCTCATCGATCGAAGCCTGCCGGCCGCCAACCAGGCCGTCTCGCGCCTCGAGGATGCAGGCGTGCTGCGACAGATCACCGTCGGCAAGCGCAACCGGGCCTTCGAGGCCCCGGACGTCATCGACGCCTTCACCGATCTGGAGCGACGACCGGCGAGCCCGGTCGGGGGCACCCGCGTGGAGCCGCCCGGCAGACCGGTGCCGCGCCGCAGGTGATCAGCTTCGCTCCATCCACTCCCAGATCGAATGAGCGAACCGCTCGAGGCGCGCCTCTATCGCCGCGCGGTCATACGTCGGCATACTCGCCCATCCTCTCGGCGAGGACACGGTGCTTCATCTCGAGGACCGGCGCGAAGTCCCAGTACGCGGTGAGCGCGCGGATCTCCGCTTCGGTGGCCCTGCGGGGGTCCCGATCGAAGACACGCCGCCCGTGTCTGGCGATGCGATCTCCGAGCAGCGCCGGCGCATCCTGGAGCGCGAGGACGTCCACACGTTCGACTCCGAGGGGGCCCGCGAGTCGCCCGGCGCAAGGAGATCGGTCTTACCCAGCGCGAACTGGGGGACCGGATCGGTGTGGCGCAACCACAGGTCGCGCGCTGGGAGAAGTCACGCTATCGAACCGTGCCGCTCGACCGGATGCGGAAGGTGGCCGACGCGCTCGGGATAGATCTGCACGCCGTGCGGCGCGTGCCCGCGGATCGCGCGGCCGAATCTCGCGCCGCCTACGCCGTGGCTCCCGCCGGCGTCGACCCCCTCGCGGTGGATGCCCTCCGACGCACGGGCGCCGACGTGGAGACGCTTCTCGATACCGAGCGAGCGTTGCGGGGCCTGCTTCATCGCAACGTCGACCTCGTCGAGCGCCGACTGCTGGAAGGATCCGAGAACCACATCCGTCGCAGGCACATCCTGGATTCGGCCAGGCCCGTGTGGGCCGAGCGAGAGCCGCGCGCACGTTCCGGGTAGAACGGTCTCAAGGGGCGTCTACCAGCACACGGGAGTGATCGCTATGCCCCGCACCGGCAGTGATACCGCACGCCCGGTCGCCACGGCCGCTGACCAGGCACTCCGCGACCGCACGCTGCGAGCGCTCGACGCCATGCTGGGCGGCGTCGACGCGTCCATGGCGGTTCGCCTGTGGGACGGCACTCTCTGGCGTCCGGACAGCGAGCGATTCGAGCCCGCCTTCACAATCGTGCTCACGCACCCGGGCTCCCTTCGCAAGCTCGCCGCCGCGGATGACGAGGTCTCGCTCGCCGAGACGTACCTGTTCGGCGACGTCGACCTCGAGGGCTCCATCGAGTCGCTGTTCGCCGCCTTCGAGCACTTCGACGACGGCTTCTCCGCGATGCGGAAGGCGAAGGCCGCCGCGCACTTGATGCGCCTGCCGAAGGACGGCGAGCCGCCGGCGACGGTCGACGGCGAGCGTAGCGCCGCCGAGGTACGCGGCCGTCGACACACCAAGCACCGCGACGCCGACGCGGTCCGCTACCATTACGACGTCCCGCCGGGGTTCTTCCGCCTCTTCCTCGACGGCGCCATGCAGTACTCGTGCGCGTACTTCCCCGAGGGCGCCGGCGAACACCCGGACGCCGATCCCATGCGCCCGCTCGACCACGCCCAGGAGCGCAAGCTCGACCACCTCTGCCGCAAGCTGCGCTTGCGTCCCGGCGAGCGCCTGCTCGACATCGGTTGCGGATGGGGAGGGCTCGTCGCGCACGCGGCGGAGCGCTACGGCGTCGAGGTCGTCGGGGTGACGCTGAGCGAGCCGCAGGCCGGGGTCGGACGTGCGACCATCGCCGAGCGCGGCCTGGACGGCCGCGCAGATGTCCGCGTCCTCGACTACCGCGACGCCTCCGAGCTCGGCACGTTCGACAAGGCGGTGAGCGTCGGGATGGCCGAGCACGTGGGCTCCGAGAAACTGCCCGAGTACTTCGCCACGGTCCACGACCTGCTCAGGCCCGGCGGCGTGTTCATGAACCACGCGATCGGGTGCGCCGACGACGGACGTCGTCATCCCACGCCGGACGGTTTCAGCGAGCGCTACGTGTTCCCCGACGGCGAGCTCACCACCATCGCGGTCACCCTCGAGGCCGCCGAGCGCGCGGGGTTCGAGGTGCGCGACGTCGAGAACCTGCGCGAGCACTACGCGCGCACGCTGCGGCATTGGGTGCGCCGCCTGGAAGCACATCGCGAGCGCGCGGTCGGACTCACCGATGAGGTCACCTACCGCGTGTGGCGCCTGTACATGTCGGGCTCGGCCCATGGGTTCGCCAAGGGCGAGTTCCGCCTCTACCAGACGCTGCTCGTCAAGCCGGACGAGCGCGGGCGCTCGGCCCTGCCCCTCACGCGGGAGGACTGGTACGCGTAGCGCGTCGGCTTCGTCCCGCTCCTACCAGGGCGACATCTCGTCGATGCGGTAGCCGGCGTCCGTGGGTACCACGTGGTACTGCCACGGCTCCACGCCGTACACCCACTCCTCGCGGACCCGCACCCAGTAGGCGTCGCCGTCCGGGACCACCTCGACGAACTCGTAGCCGTAGAAGTCACCGTTCGAGTAGCTCGCCGAAGCCGGGTCGTTCGAGAACGGCGGGATGGTGAGCGCCTGGGCGTCCTCGGGCCGGTCCTCCATGATCGCGTCGAGGAAGTCGAAGACCACCCGCTCGGGCGACTCCTCCACCCCTCCCTCGAACACGTACTCGGAGGCGCCGCTGATCACCCACGAACCGTCGGCCGCGCGCTCCACGACCACCAGTTCGATGAACTCGCTCGCGGGCGGCCCGACGCGGAACTCCTTGCGGTCCGGCGCCTCCGAGAGCGGGTCGAACACCCAGTCGGCGCCGTAGCGGTCCTCCAGCGCGGCGATCGGTGTCGAGAAGCCGATCGGTTCGGGAGCCTCCTCCGTCACCGGCTCCTCACTCGCGGTGCCCGCGGCGTCGCCGGTCGGGTCGGTATCGGGCTCGGTCGGGGTCACGACCGGGTCGACCACGGTCTCGGTGACGGCGGCGGTGTCGTCCGCCTCACCGTCACCTCTCAGGAGCAGGAACGCGCCGAACGCTCCACCTGCGAGCACGACCACCGCCAGCACCGCCGCGATCACGATGATGACGGTCTTGCTCCCGCCCGAGGGAGGAGGCGCTCCGGGACCGGCGGCGGGCTGCCGCCAGCCGCTCGGCGCATACGGGTCCGCCTGCGGATAGGCCTGCTGGTCGTAAGAAGGCGGCTGCTGGGTCAACGGGGGAGGCTGTTGCCCGTAGGAGGGGGGCTGCTGCGGCATCTCCTGCGTAGGCTGCGGGGTAGGTTGCGCGTTCTGCCGGGGGGCCTGCGGGGCGCCGCGCAGATCGGCTCCGCAGTTCCCGCAGAACGCGTCTTCGGGTCCGGTCGGTCCACCACAGTTCGGGCATGCCATCGGTACCCCATCTCCACGGCGACGTTGGCATCGTACCCCAGCGTGTCGAGCCCCGGCGAGTCCTCCGGCGCGGTCCGCCGGCGCGGTCCTGCGGCGCGACTCCGGTAAACCGCGTCCGCCCCGGTGCCGATACAAGTACCCGTGGACATGACATCCTTCACGATACTGCTCGTATCGTCCCTCACGCAGACGGCGGCCGCGGTCGTCGCGGGTCGTCGCATCCTCGTGTCGGGGCGCAAGACCGCGTGGGCGCTCGTCACGCTGGGCTTCTCCCTGATGGCCCTGCGCCGCTGGATCACCCTGTCCGAGCACCTGGCCGATCCCGCATACCCGCCCGCCCTCCTCCCCGAGTCGATCATCCTGCTCATCTCCGTCCTCATGCTGGTCGGGATCCACGGCCTGGACAGGGTCTTCGGCGAGATGGAGACGCAGGCGTCGGAGCTCGCGAGGGCGGGAGCGGAACGGCAGGAGCTGCTCGCGGACGTCGAGGAGAGCCGCAGGCGCCTGAGCGCGCTGTTCGACCACATGCACGACGGATTCGCCTACGGCCGCCTGATCCACGACGAGTACGGCCGTCCCGTGGACGCCGTCTTCCTCGAGGTCAACGAGGCGTTCGTGACCCGTATCACGGGGGGTGTCGGCCGGCTGGTCGGCAGGAGGGTCTCCGAGGTGGTTCCGCACACGCTCGAGGAGGAGTTCGACTGGCTGGGCTTCTTCGACGGTGTGGGACTGCAGCCGGGCGCGGTGGACGAGACGGAGCAGTATCTCGCTTCCACCGACAAGTGGCTCCACGTGACCGCGTACGGCACCGAGCCGGATCACTACGCGGCGGTCTTCACGGACGTGACCGACTCGCGCCGGTCGAGGGAGGAGCTGGAGGAGCGGGTCGCCGAGAAGACCGGGGAGCTGGCGGAGGCCAACGCCCGTCTCCGTGAGGTGATGGCGTCCAGGTCGCGCTTCTTCGCCTCGGCGAGTCACGAACTGCGCTCGCCCCTCAACGGCGTGATCGGCTTCTCCGGCATCCTGCTCAGTGGGGCTGCGGGCGCGCTGAACGACGAGCAGCGCAGGCAGATCGACATGATCCGATCCTCGGGCTACCACCTGCTCACGCTCGTCAACGACATCCTCGATCTCTCCAAGCTGGAGGCCGGGCGGTTGCAGGTCCTGTTCGAGGAGGTGGGCCTGGACGACCTCCTGTCCGAGACCGTGGCCTCCTACGCGCACCAGGCGGAGCAGAAGGGCCTCGGGTTCGTGGTCGATCGTCCCTCAGTCGGATGCGTCGTGCTCACGGACCCGACGCGCCTGCGCCAGATCGTCTCGAACCTCCTGAGCAACGCGGTACGCTACACCGTTTCCGGTTCGGTGACGATCGGGTACCGGCACGCGGAGGACGAGGTGGAGCTCTGGGTGCGGGACACCGGTCCGGGGATACCCGCCGAGTGCATCGACAGCGTATTCGAGCCGTACGTGACCGGCGGTGGCGCCGCAGACGAAACGGGTGCCGATACCGGTGGTACCGGGCTCGGGCTGGCCGTCGTCGAGCGCTTGTGCGAACTGCTCGGCGCGGGCCTCTCGGTGGACAGTCGAGAGGGCGAGGGCACCGAGTTCATGCTGACCGTCCCGCTCGCGACGGGATCGGGCGATGAAGCGGACGCGGAGGTGTGCTCCTCGGGAGCCGACGGGCGACCCGGCGCCTAGAGACCGGCGTCCAGGAAAGACGCCGCGGTCGGATCCGAGGCCGGCGCCGAGGTCGGATCCGAGGTCGGATCCGAGTGGAGGGGTATACTCAGTGTCGACGCGCGGAGGGGGTCCGCGCGGTCTCGGCGAGGGGGGTCTCCGCATGCTCATCCGTACGCACCGCTCGCTCGGACGGTGTATCCGCGCGTCC
>CAYOSP010000024.1:17008-20710 GCA_964406675.1 uncultured Eubacteriales bacterium
TCGATTCCGACGCCGACATCCCCGCCGACGCCGAGGGACTCACCCTCGACTACGTGGTCGCGAACGAGAGCCAGACGGGCGTCGAGCCCGTCGCCCGGTTCGACCCTGGGATGTGAGGCGCATGTCGGGATGACGCCTCGCGCTTCGGGGCGCGACGGCGTTGAGAGGGGCACGATCGGCGGTCGCGGGCCGCGGGTCGTGACGGAAGGAGTCGAGATGGACGGGTTCACGGGACGCGGTCGGACGCGGCGCGTACTCGCGCTCATGGTGGTGGTCGCGATGGTCGTGGCGCTCATGCCCGCGGGCGCGCTCGCCGCGCGCGAGGGCGAGACGTCCATCAGTGCGAGCGACACCGACGGCGACGGGAAGAACGACACGTATCGGGTCGACTGGGATGGTGACGGCACGGACGACGAGGAGTGGTCCGACCCGGACGAGGACGGCACGATCGACTCCACCCGCGTCCTGAACGCCGGCGGCGACGACAGTCGCTCGCCGAGGGGTCGTCCCGGGATGCGCGTGAGGCACGTCGGCTTCGAGAACGGCGGCGGGGCCTGGTTCATCGATTGGGACGGCGACGGGTCCTACGACGAGAGCTGGTGGGACTACGACGGCGACGGTGACGTGGACGACACCGACGTCTACGAGACCGAGTCCAAGGTCGTCGACAACACCAAGGCCACGCGGTTCCGCGGCGTGTTCGTAGGCGTGAAGAACGGGCTCACCTATCCCGAGGACGACGTCGACGCGCTCACCGAGAAGCTCGGGGAGTACGAGTCCTCGTGGGACTCCTCGGACATGACGAAGCTCAAGGGCGCCTCGGCGACCCCGAACGCGATCAAGAACGCGATCGACGCCGCGAAAGCCGACTCCAAGCCCGGTGACGAGTTCCTGTTCTACTTCTCCGGGCACGGCGGGGGCTACGACAAGGACGACGGGTACGCGGGCGGGCGACTCGACACCGACGGTGACGAGACCGCCATCCCGATACCGGAGAGCGAGGTCGGCACGTTCGACGGGAGCGACCTCGCGACGCCCGCCGCCGGCTTCATCCGCTACTACGAGAAGGACCTGGACGGCGACGGCACCGCCGATACCCGTACCGTGAAGAATGAGCACGGGGACGTCCAGGTGTGGCGCCCCAACGCGTCGCCTCCTCCGGCGTGGCGTGTGGCCGGCATCGATACGGACGGCGACGGTGACGTCGACGGGGACGACGGCGGCGTGGACATGAACGGTGACGGCGACAAGGACGACACGGTCGCCTTCGACGACGTCCTCCTGGTGGCCGGCAAGCAGAAGGTCTCCGACGACGACCTCACCTCCTGGCTCTCGGGCTTCCCGGAGTCGGTCACCATCGTGGTCATCATCGACGCCTGCTACTCCGGCAGCTTCATCCCCGACCTGCGTGACAACGTGCGCGACGCGGACGGCAAGCCGCTGCGGCCCGGGCATCTGGAGGTCATCGCGGCGGCCCCGGCCGACGAGCCCGCGTGGGAGATGCCGGTCTCGCACGGGGTGCTCACCAAGGGCATCCTCGACGGCCTCACCCGGATGGACGACCTGATCACCGGGGGGCACGACACGTCCCTCGCCGACTTCCTCGGCGACGAGGACGACCGCACCACCACGCGCGAGCTCTTCGGTTGGGCCGGGCCCTCCGCGGTCACCTACCTGAACCTGGACAACGACTCGGACGGCCTGCACAACGAGGACGGGCCGGAGCACGAGACCGACATGGGTGACGCGACGGAGGTGGAGGCGCTCCTCGCGCTGCAGTCCGAGCCGGGGCCGGCCGACGAGCCGGGCATCGAGCACGACAACTCGGACGACGACGGCGACATCGACGTCGACGAGGACCCGCCGACGCCGCCGGACAGCTTCTTCGACGTCTACTACGACCCGGATTTCGGCGGCGAGCCCACCCCGACGTTCAAGGCCTGCTTCGCGGGCGACATCGAGGTGAACGCGTGCGGCCTGCTGCCGGGTATCGGCGTGCGCACGGAGGCGCCGTTCGCGCCCGGTACGGCGGCGGATCCCGGCCCCACGTACGAGATGGTGGTGCGCGAGGTGCCGCGGGCGTTCCAGCCCGACCCGCCGGCGGGCTACGAGTACGCCGGCGAGGTCTACGACCTCTCGCTGTACGAGGTCGCGCAGAGCGTGCTCATGGGCGAGGTCACCTCGATGACGCCGGTGGAGTCCGAGCGCATCCCGATCGAAGGGCCGCTGCCCGCCCCGCTCGAGCTCGAGATGGCGACGCAGTGGGGTGAGGGCGGTCCGCTCGAGATCTTCTGGTACGACGAGGCGGGCGGTGAGTGGCTGCCCATCCCCACGGCGCCGCTGCCCGTCGGTCCCGACTGGCCGGCCGACCACGTCACCGGTGTGGTGGAGCACTGCTCGATGTTCGCGCTGTGCACGCCCGGTGCTGGGCGCCCCGCCGACACGACCGCCCCGGGCGCGCCGTGGCGCCTCTCCGCGGTGAGCAGCGGAGGCGACGTGCACTTCGCATGGTCGAACCCGACCGACCCGGACTTCGCCGAGACGAAGCTGTACCGCTCGAAGGACGGTTTCGCCGACGGGCCGGGCGACACCGCGGGTATGACGCTCGTCTCGCACGACGAGATCCCGTTCGAGGTCGACGACGTCGAGTCCGGCTTCTACTACTACACCGCCTTCGCGCGTGACGGGGCCGGCAACTGGAGCGACCCCGCGCACGTCTCGATCCGGCACGGCGATCCGACCGACGAGCGGGTCTGGGGCGCCGACCGCTACGCGACGGCGGTGCAGGCCTCCAAGGCGGCGTTCCCCGCTGCCGGCTCACTGCCGAAGGACCCCGAGGGTCACCGCAGCGTGGTCGTCGCGACCGGCGAGAACTGGCCGGACGCGCTCGGCGGCTCCTCGCTCGCGGGCGCCGTCGGCGGGCCCATCCTGCTGGTGGGTGGCGACGTGCTGCCCGGGGCGGTCGCCTCCGAGATCGAGCGCCTGGGCGCCGAGCGCGTGTTCCTGCTCGGCGGCACCGGTGCGGTGAGCGACGCGGTGGCCTCGGCGCTCGGCGCGATACCCGGCGTCGACGAGGTCGAGCGCGTCGCGGGCGCCGACCGCTACGAGACGGCCGAGAAGGTGGCGGCCCGCACCGTCGGTCTGCTCGACGACTACGACGGCACGGCGCTCGTCGCCACCGGCGACATGTTCCCCGACGCGCTCGCCGGCTCGCCGCTCGCCACGGCCGAGGGCTGGCCGATCTACCTCGCTTCGACCGGAGGGCTGCGTGTGAGCACGCTCTCCGCGATGGACTCGGCGGGGGTGACCGACGCGATCATCCTCGGCGGCACGGGCGTGGTGCCCGCGTCCGTCGAGACCGGTCTCGACAGGGAGCTCCCCGGCGGTGTCGAGCGGCTCTGGGGCGCGGATCGCTACGCGACCGCGGCCGAGGTCGCCGAGTACGGTGTGGACACCGTCGGCATGCACTGGGACGGGGTCGCGCTCGCCACGGGCGCCGACTTCCCCGACGCGCTCGCCGGCGGGGTCATGCAGGGCCTGGACCGCAGCGTGGTGATGCTCACGCGCACCGACCTCCTGCCCGCCGCGACGAGTTCGGCGCTCGAGGCCAACGCGTCGAGCATCGTGACGCTGCGCATACTCGGCGGCACCGGAGCGGTGACCGACGCGGTGCGACAGGAGGCGATGTCGGCGATCGAGTAG
>CAYOSP010000025.1:0-20099 GCA_964406675.1 uncultured Eubacteriales bacterium
ACGGGAAGCTGTACGCGTACTGACGGTGTAGGCAGGACCTCTTTGTGGGATGCTTAGTGGTGGACGCATCGTCGCCGACGAGACGTCGTGCCCGGTCGGGCCCAATGGGGGCCCGGGCTCCTGCGAGGGGGGATGTGCATGAGACGTTCACGAATGGTCTGGCTCGCACTGCTGGTGGGGCTCGCGATGGTGGCGACCACGCTGCCCGCGGGAGCGGCGATCACGTCGACGGGCGTCCAGATCACCGACGACGCTGACGAACAGAGTGAGCCGGTGGTCTGGGGTGACGTGATCGTCTGGACGGACGATCGAAACGGCAATGAGGACATCTACGGCTACGACCTCTACATGGGCCAGGAGTTCGAGATCGCCACGGATGCCTGGAACCAGTGGGAGCCGAAGATCTACGGCGACATCGTGGTCTGGACCGACGATCGTGACGCCGCGGGGGATGAGATCTGGGGATACGACCTCTCGAAGGGCGAGGAGTTCCAGATATCCAGCGTCCGCGATGGTGACGAACCCGGTGTCCACGGCAACACGGTCGTCTACAGCCGCAACAACGCTGACGGGAGTTGGGACATCTGGCGCTTCGACCTGACCGACGGGACCACGCATCGGGTCACCGACGAGGCCGACGGCCAGGACTACCCGGACGTGTGGGGTCAGACGATCGTCTACGAGCAGTACAACACGACCAGCGGACTCGCGGACATCGGCATGTACGATCTCATCTCGGGTCAGAACTCGCTGCTCACCGATGAGGACCAGGGTGCGGCGCACGGCAACGACGATTACTGGCCCGACGTGCAGATGGGGACCGTGGCCTGGACGTACGACGTCGATAGCGCCGGCGACTGGGACGTCTTCCTGCACCACCTCTCGTCGGGTACCGAAGAGCGGCTGACCTACCCCGGGGAGCAGTATCTCCCGTCGATCTGGGGCCCGCGTGTCTTCTGGGAGGACGACCGCACCACGTCGTATGACGTCTACGGCTTCGATCTGGGTGACGACACGGTCGAGCAGATGACCGACGCCGCAGGACAGCAGGACGCTCCCGAGGCCTGGGCGAATCGCGTGGTCTACGAGGACCGGCGCACCGGCACCGACGATGTGTGGATGCAGGAGATGCCCGTCATCGAGGACCGCTCCGGTGGCGCCACCCGATACAGCACCGCCACGGAGATCTCCGCGAACCACTTCTTCTCGGCGAAGACTGTGGTGGTGGCTACCGGCGCCGACTTCGCCGACGCGCTCGCGGCGTCCGGTCTCGCCGGCTGCTACGGCGGCCCGCTCATCCTGACCACGCCTGGCGCACTCTCGGCCGAGGCGCGTGACGAGATCGTTCGGCTGCGGGCCACCCACGCCGTGATCGTGGGCGGCGAGGGAGCCGTGAGCCAGGACGTGGCCGAGACGCTCGCCGACGATCTCGGGCTCACCGTCGACCGCATCGGCGGCGCCGATCGCTACGAGACCGCCGCCATGATCGCCGACGAGATCATGACCATGACCGGTACCCGCTTCGAGAAGACGGCCTTCATCGCACGCGGCGACGACTTCGCCGACGCGCTCGCCGTCTCTCCGCAGGCGTACTACAACCGGTTCCCGATCCTGCTGGTGAGTCCCGCCGCCATGCCGCCGGTGACCGCTGAGGCGCTGGGCGACATGGACATCGAGACCGCGGTGATCGCGGGCGGCACCGGTGCCGTGAGCTCGGGTGTCCAGGACATCGTGGACGCCGCCCTCTCCGTCAACGGCGGCACGCCGTCGGATCGCTGGTGGGGCCCGAGCCGTTACGAGACGGCGGTGGCCGTGGCGACCGAGGGCGCGGACCGCTGGTGGTCCGGCCGCGGGCTGGTCGGACTGGCCACGGGGACGAACTTCCCCGACGCTCTCGCGGGCGGCGCGGCGTGCGGACGCGAGTTCGGTTCGCTCCTGCTCACCATGCCCGATCAGCTGCCGACCGACGTGGCCGACTTCCTCGCCGACGCGAAGGGCGCGACCGGCTGGGTCGAGGCGTACGGCGGCAGCGCGGTGGTCAGCGATGACGTCCTGAACGACGCGATCGGCATCGTCGACTGACCCCGCACGGATGGACCGACCGCGCGCACATCCGTGACGCAGTCGACGGGAGGGCCGCCCTCCGGGGCGGCCCTTCTTCCGTCCGAAGCTACCCGAGCTCACGCTCCATGAGGCAGCGCCTCCCGGCGCTACCCGTACCGCTCGCTGTCGGCGTCGTCCTACTCGCCGTGCTCGATGATACGCATGGCCTCGTCGCGCTGCACGTCCATCACGTAGGTGAGGCCGGAGATCTCGGCGGCCTCCTCGGTGAGGGCGAACACGTCGCTGCGCGAGATCGACGGGATGTCGAACTTGCGCGAGCCGGACATGAGCTGCTGCAGCCCCACCTTGAGCCGGTCGGCGAAGGTGTAGATGCCGATGGCGCCCATGGGCATGTCGTCGAGCTCCTTGCCGTACTTCTCCTTGAGCGTCTCGTAGGTGACGAAGATCTCCTCCTTCGTCGTCCCGAACTTGTTGATGGTCTTCGGGAGGTTCTCCTCCTGCATCCACAGCTCGATGTTCTTGCCCACGAAGCCGGGGATCATGAGCGCGCGGCCCATGCAGACCGCCTTGGTGTGCGGCGAGCCCATGGCGAGCACCTTGTAGATGTGGTCCTCGGTGCTGAAGCCGCCGGCGACGGCGATGTCCGGGATGTAGGCGTCGCGGTCCTCGGCGAGCTTGGCGATGAGCTGGTTCGTCATGCTCTGCAGGTAGAAGGTGGGGACGCCCCACTCCTCCATCATGCGCCACGGGCTCATGCCGGTGCCGCCGGGCGCGCCGTCGATGGTGAGGAAGTCGATCCTGGCCTCGGACGCCCAGCGGATCGCCATGGCGAGCTCGCGCATGCCGTACGCGCCGGTCTTGAGGGTGACTCGCTTGGCGCCCAGGCCGCGCAGCCGCTCGACCTCGGAGAGGAACGTCTCCTTGTCGATGAAGCCGAGACGCGAGTGGCGCTCGAACTCGCGGATGGCGCCGTCGCGGTGTGCCGCCTGCACCGAGGGGTCGGACGGGTCGGGCGTGACGAGGTAGCCGCGGTCCTGCAGCTCGTGGGCGCGCTCGATGGAGTGGACCTTGATCTCGCCGCCGATCGACTTGGCGCCCTGGCCCCACTTGAGCTCGATGGTCTCGACGCCGAGCTCGCCCAGTACGTACTCGGCGACGCCCAGGCGCGAGTCCTCCACGTTGAGCTGGACGAGGATGTCCCCGTAGCCCTCGTGGTAGCGGCGGTACGTCTCGACGCGACGCTCCATCTCGGGGGAACGGGTGACCTTGCCGTTCGAGTCCCGCTCGAGCTCGGGGTCGATGCCGCACACGTTCTCTCCGCAGACGAGCGAGATGCCGCTGATCGCCGCTCCGATCGCGAAGTGCTCCCAGTTCTTGCGCGCGATCTCCGTGGAGCCGAGCGCGCCGGTGAACACCGGCACCTTCATCTTGACCTTGTTCTTCCACCCGAACTCGGTCTCGGTGTCCGCGTTGGGGAAGAGCGTCGTGTCCGGCCCGGGCTCCATGCCCTCCGGGAGGCCCTCCGCGCCGAGCGCGTAGCCCATGATGTTCACGTGCGAGTAGTCGACCGGGTAGTCCTTGTCGCCGCCCGCGGTGATCTCGCCGAAGGGACCGGGGTAGATGACCTCCCGGCCGCGGAAGGTGGACTTGAACACCTCGCAGTTGCCGCGACATCCGTCGAGGCACCTCGTGCAGATGCCCGAGACGGGGCTGACGTCCCGTGACCGGTTCGAGGTCAGGGTGGCTTCGTTCGCGTTCGGTTGCTGGAGGTTCACGTGTCTCTCACTTCCTTCTGCCGGGAAAGGCGTGACGTCCGGATTGTAACGATACCGAAATGGGCTCGAAACAAACCCTGGTCAGAGTGCGTAGATGGTGGGGTACGGGACCGGCGCTCGGGCCCCGCGGATCGTGTCTCGAACCGAAACATCGGCGAAACACGGCCCACGTACCATCGTCCGGGAAGCGCGTAAGGGTCCTCGCGGGCTCTCGCGCGCGTGGGCTCTCAGGTGTCGACGATCGAGGAGGTCGCAGTGACGCAGTTCGACAAGGATTACGTACTCAAGACGGTGGAGGAGCGGGGGATCCGTTTCATCCGCTTCTGGTTCACGGACGTGCTCGGGTCGCTCAAGTCGTTCGCGGTGACCGACTCCGAGCTCGAGAACGCGTTCGAGGAGGGGATGGGCTTCGACGGCTCGTCCATCGACGGTTTCACCCGCATCCAGGAATCGGACATGATCGCGTTCCCGGACCCGACCACGTTCCAGGTGCTCCCGTGGCGCCCGAACGACGACGGCGGTCCGGTGGCGCGCATGTTCTGCGACGTGCAGAGCCCGGACGGCAGCCCGTTCGAGGGCGATCCGCGCTACGCGCTCAAGCGCATGATCGATAAGGCCGCGGGCATGGGCTACAAGTACTACGTGGGCCCCGAGCTCGAGTTCTTCTACTTCGCGGACAGCGGCGGCACCGAGGTGCTCGACCACGGCGGCTACTTCGACCTCACGCCGCTCGACGTCGCCTCCGACCTGCGTCGCGAGACGGTGCTCACGCTCGAGAAGCTCGGCATCCCGGTGGAGTACTCGCACCACGAGGTGGCGCCGTCCCAGCACGAGATCGACCTGCGCTACACCGACGGCCGGACCATGGCGGACAATGTCATGACGTACCGCCTCACCGTCAAGGAGGTCGCCTACGACAACGGCGTGTACGCGACGTTCATGCCCAAGCCGATCCAGGGCGAGAACGGCTCGGGCATGCATACCCATCAGAGCCTGTTCACCGACGAGGGCAACGCGTTCTTCGACGCGAACGACGAGTATCACCTCTCCGAGGTCGGCAAGGCGTACATCGCCGGTCTCCTGAAGTACGCCCCCGAGTTCTGCGCGGTCACCAACCAGTGGGTGAACTCCTACAAGCGCCTGGTGCCCGGCTACGAGGCTCCCGTGTACGTGACGTGGGCCCGCCGGAACCGCTCGGCGATGGTCCGCGTGCCGATGTACAAGCCCGGCAAGGAGGAGGCGACGCGCGTCGAGCTCCGCAGCCCGGACCCGGCCGCCAACCCCTACCTCGCCTTCGCCGTCATGCTCGGCGCCGGCCTCAAGGGCATCGAGGAGGGTCTCGAACTCCCGCCGGAGGCCACCAACAACATCTTCGAGATGACCGACCAGGAGATGAAGGACGCGGGCATCGGCATCCTGCCGGAGGATCTCGGCGAGGCCATCAAGCTGTTCGAGTCGTCCGAGGCCATGAAGGAGATCCTGGGCGACCACATCCACGAGTACTTCGTGGCGAACAAGAAGGCCGAGTGGTTCGAGTTCAAGGCCGTCGTCACCCCGTGGGAGCAGGAGAAGTACCTCCCGATCCTGTAGGGGCGCACTCCGAAGGGTCTGCGGTATCGTGTGACCCATCGCAAGCGGCGATCGACGGGGGTCCCATGGGGAAGCGCATAGTCCGCGTCGACATCGATCTGGTGGACGTCGAGCCGCCGGTCAGGCGCACGCTCGAGATGTACTCGACCTCGACGCTCGGCGAACTCCATCTCGCGATCCAGGACGTGATGCCGTGGGAGGAGCGGCACCTCCACCGGTTCCTGGTCGACGAGTCCACGTACTACGTCGATCCCCTCCACGGATGGGAGGAGGATCTCGTCGGGGACGATGAGTACCGAGACCAGGACACGGCGACCCTCGGCGCGATGATGCGGGCCGGACTCTCCCGGTTCGAGTACCAGTACGACCTGGGCGATCATTGGGTGCACGACGTCGAGCTCTCGCTCGCGGGCTCCGAGGACGAGGGTGTCGCGTACCCGCGTGTCGTCGAAGGGACGCGAGCCTGCCCGCTGGAGGACAGCGGCGGGCCGCGAGGACATCGGGTGATCGTGGAGGCGCTCCGGGGAACGCCGCGATCGGACGTAGGCGAGGAGGAACGCGAGCAGCTCCGACGATGGGCGGGCGAGTACGATCCCGAGTCGTTCGACGTCGCCGAGGCACAGGCCCGACTCGACGTGACGTTCGGTGACCGTCCCGCTCGGCCCGGTCCGTGGGACGACCGGCTCGAGACGTTCCGCTTGGGAGGACCGGTCCCTACTCGTGGGCGCGCGAGGGCCGGTAGGGCGCACGTGGGCGCCTCACTCGTGCGCGACCTGCCGGCCGAGCGGTTCGAGGGTGCGCGTTTCATCCGCGACGCGGCAAAGATGCTGCGGATGCTCGAGGATGAGCCCGCTCCGCTCACCCGGAGCGGCAACCTGTCGGTCGCTTCGGTGGTGCGGTCGTGCGAGGCGTTGGGTATCCGACTGGACCCTCACCAGCCGATCCGCTCCGAGGACGACGTGCCCGCTATCAAGGAGCTACGCACCGTGCTCGAGGTGGCGGGACTGCTGCGGCGCCGGGGCGGTGTCGAGGCGCTCACGCCCCGTGGGAAGCTGCTCGTCGATCCGGCGCGTCGGGCGGAACTGGCCGCCACGCTGATGCGTACGCGTTTCGAGGAGTACAACATCGCGTATCTGACTCCCGGCGGGGATGCGCCCCGGCTGCAGCATCTGTACCTGGAGGTCCTCGCGCGATTGCGTGAGGTCGCTCGCGGTTGGGTCTCCGCCACCGATATATGGCGAGATGCGCTCCCGAGTCCGGTCATCACGGAGTGCGTCACGGCGCTCCGGCGTCGTCCGACGTGGCTGGTCGAGTATCGCCTGCTCCGCCCGTTCGTCGAGATGGGACTGCTCGAGAAGGGCGATCCCGACGATTCGGCCGGGGAGTCCCGCTATCGCGTCACGCCGCTGCTCGACGAATGGGTGCGCTTCGACGAGGTGGAGCCCTTCGATCCGGTCCGCCTGCGTGGTCACGACGGTCCGCCCGTCCGTGTGGCGTTGGAGCGGTTCCTCGAGGAGGTGGCGGCGGGGCTGCCCGCGCGGACGTCGTCGGCGTTCCGCTGGAACGCGGAACTGCTCGCCTCGTATCTGGACGGATACGGTGCGAACGATCTGCCGGCCGGGGTGAGGGAAGCGTGGGAGTCGGCGAAGGACATGATGCCGGAGACGACGGACGAGGAGCCCCCGCGCTTCTGTGACGTGTTCGGTGTCGAGTACGTCCCGGACGCGATAGTGACGTTCCTGAGATGGTTCCTTCCTCGCAAGGTGGGGGTCTCGGAGGACGGGGCCGTGAAGGCGGCCCGCTTCGCCGATGAGTTGCTGCGTTGGCTGAGTCGAGAGGGCATGGTCGCCGACGAGGACATGGCGGTCGCCGTCGAGCACGCCGAATCCTCGCGCACGTCGCTCCCGGCGGCGGCCCGGTTCAAGCGCTTGATGGATGACTGGTGCGACCGGTCGGCTCCCGCCGACGAGGAGGAGCTGGTGGAGGGTGAGTTCATGATCGTGCGGGTGGAGGCGGACGCCCTGTGGCTGGAGGCGACCCTGGATCCCGATCGGTTCGGAGCGAGTCCGGTCCCCGCGGAGGTGGCCGAGGTGGCGCGTGTCGGCATGGAGTTCTCGGGCGCGCTCGTGCCCGAGCGCGGCGTATGGCGTATCGCCGAGGTCTGGACGGTGTACCCGGACTGATCGTCACCGGTGCTCGGCGGCGGTGCGCGGCGGTACTCCTTCTTCCGTCGCGGATGCAGAGTCGGGCGGGTCGGGATCCGCTGGGATCACGCGGATACCGACGTCGCAACCCAGGGCGGCGGCGACTTCGACCATCGTGCGTACGGTGGGACTGGACCGATGCTGAAGGAGCTGCGAGACGCGTGCGCGCGAGACCCCCAGGCGGCGAGCGAGTTCGGACTGGGAGACGTCCTCCTCCCGCATGCGCAGCGCGATACCGTTGGTGAACGCGCTCACGGCCGACTCGTGCTTGTAGGCGAGACGCGCGGTCTCATCGGAAACGAGAGAGTCGAGCCGATCGGAGAGGTCACTCATACTGTCGGCCTCCTTCGATGAATCGATCGATCGCCGCTCTGACGGCGTCGAGTGTCGCGTTGAGCTCGCGGTCATCCTCCGTTTTGTCGGCGACACGGGCGATCACGAATCCACGATCCGTTCGGAACGCGTACGCTCTGCACGCTCGCGGATGATGCACCTTGTACTCGCACAGTCGGAAACCGCGATACTTGGATCCAGCCAGCCACCTGAAGAGTTCCCGGTTCGGAGTCGGGCCATTACGGTCGACATCTCGGATGCGGGCGAGCATGTACGGGGCGGTTTCTCGGTTCTTCTTGAGGTACTTGAGCGGCTGGCACCGACCGGTCCGAGAGGTGAGCATCCATGTCCTGTCACCTATCCGTTCAGCCCTCACCCGCTCGTTCCCATCCGCGTCATTCACGCATCGAGAGTGTAAACAAAAAACTTTACACATGTCCAATTCGACGCTGTCGGAGGACGTGATCGGCATAGTCGTGACCGATGATGCGTCTCCTCGCTTATTCGCAACGAAACGCATGCTTAACGCGCGGAGAGAGTGGAGCGGGAGTAGTCGACGGGATCGCGGTGTCCGAGGCCGTGCCACCCGCGCGCTCTCCCCCCGTCGCGTCGTCCTCGCAGCCCTCTCACCCCGTTGGCTCCGAGGCGGTACCATACGGGAGTGGGTGAAGTCGTCCGGAAACGAGTCGGAAACCTCGAGGCGGTATCCATGGATGCATGCACATGAAGCACGTACTCGTGGTCACCGACGACGACCATACGAAGGCCTGGATGCACCGGGCCCTGGCCGGCATGGACACGCACGTGGTCGACGTCGACCGCGAGCGCCTCGGCGACAAGCTGCTCCAGGGCGAGTTCGATCTCGTGATGCTCGACGGCGGCACGCGTGCCATGGATCTCGTCCACCGCGTCGAGGAGGCGGCGTCCTCCGGCGTCGACCTGAGGGTCCTCCTGCTCGTCGAGCCGGAAGGCCTGGCGGGGCTGCGGATGCCCGCGAGGATCCCGTCCGATTTCATGGTGCGCGGAGGCAGCTCGGAGGAGTTCGCCGCACGCGTGCGCATGCTGTTGTGGCCGGGCGAGGAGCGCTCGGAGGCCGATCTCGTGCGGGTCGACGACCTGGTGCTCAACCTCGCGACCTACCAGGCGCACACCTCGAGAGGCCCCATCGACTTCACCTACCAGGAGTACTCGCTGTTCTCGTTCCTCGTGACCCATCCCAACCGGGCATACAGTCGCGCGCTGCTGCTCAACCGCGTGTGGGGCTCGGACTACTTCGGCGGCGAGCGCACGGTGGACGTGCACGTGCGTCGTGTGCGCGCCAAGCTCGGCGGCGAACTGGCCCGCCGGCTGCAGACGGTGCGCGGCGTCGGCTACCTCTGGCAGGGGTAGGGAGCGAGCGATCCCAACCGCGTTCGTGGCCCGATCTCACTCGGCCGCGACCATCCCCCTGAACACGTAGTTCGCGCCCTCGAGCGACTCGCAGTCGCCCTCGATACCTCGCGCGGCCATGAAGCGGCACATCTCGGCCGCGGTCATGAACGCACCGGGTTCGCCGAGGAGCCGTTCGACGAGACGGACCAGCCGGACGGCGACGTGCGCGGCGTCGAGCTCCATGACGACGACGCCGCCTCCCGGACGCACGACCCGCGCGAGCTCGCGGACCGTGCCGTCCTGATCGCGGAAATGGTGGAAGGCGTCGGAGACGATCGCGGCGTCGAACGCGTCGTCGTCGAACGGGATCGTCGAGCCGTCGCCGTGCACCGGTCGCACGCGCTCGTGTTCGGGGACGTGGGAGAGCATCCGCTCGGAGGGGTCGAGCACGACCACGTGCGCTTCGAGCGCCTCGGCGAGTCGCACGGCGAGCCCGCCGGTCCCGCCGCCGAGGTCGAGGACGCGCCGGCCCCGCTCCAGATGCGGCCGGAGCCAGTCGCCCACGCGCGCGACGTCCTCGGGCGCCCACCTCTCGCCGTAGCGGCGCATGAGCGGTGTGCCGAGGTGCCAGTCGAACATGCCCATCCGGGCGTCCTTCCGTCGTGGGAACGTATATGGGGACGGCGCCGACGGGGACGGCGCCGATGTCGGTCACGTGTGCCATCATCGTACCGTCAGCCACGCTCCACATCGAAGGGGAGGAGCCGCGTGTCCGAGCGCACCATCGCCGTCATCGACGGCAACAGCCTGCTGCACCGCGCGTTCCACGCGCTGCCCACCACGCTCACCGGCTCGGACGGTCGCCCGACCAACGCCGTCTTCGGCTTCACCACGATGCTGTTCAGCATGGTCGACAAGCTCTCGCCGGACGCCGTCGTGGCCGCCTTCGACAAGGGCAAGCCGGAGTTCCGGCTCGAGGTGCTCGAGGAGTACAAGATCCATCGCAAGCCCACGGATCCCGAGCTCAAGGGCCAGTTCCCGATGGTGAAGCGCCTCCTGGAGGCGCTCTCGGTGCCGGTCGTCGAGCTGGAGGGGTGGGAGGGCGACGACATCCTCGGCACGCTGAGCCGCGAGGCCGCCGAGCAGGGGATGCGGGTGCTGCTCGTCACCGGCGACAGGGACGCGCTGCAGCTGGTGGACGACCGCGTGAGCGTGGTGACCACCAAGCGTGGGATGAGCGACATCGTCGTCTACGACCCGGAAGGCGTGAAGGAGCGCTACGGCGTCACCCCGGGACAGATACCCGACTACCTGGGGCTCAAGGGCGACACGAGCGACAACATCCCCGGCATCCCCGGCATCGGCGAGAAGACCGCCGCCAAGCTCATCGGCGAGTACGGGAGCCTCGAGGACGTCATCGAGCACGCGGACGAGCTCAAGGGGAAGATGGGCGAGAACCTGCGCTCCCACGTGCAGGACGCGCTGGACAGCCGACAGGTCGCCACCATCGCGCGCGACGTGCCGGTGGAGTGCGACATGCGGGAGCTCTCCTGGGGCGAGTGGGACCGGTCCGAGGTGGTGGAGGTCTTCCGGGAGTATCGCTTCACGTCGCTGATCGACCGTTTGCTCCAGGAGTCCGCCGCCGGGACGCCCTCGGACCACGCGCCGTCCGCCCCGGTGAGCCTGCAGCGGGTCCTCACCGGTCCGGAGGCGCTGCGCGTGGCCCGCGAGCGCCTGGAGGCCGCCGAGGGCGGGACGTCCGTCGCCGCGGACGGGGGATGGGTCGGCCTCTCCGTAGAGGACGGCACCTCATGTCTGTTGCCCTCGCGGCGGCTCGCGCTCGCGTTCGCGGAGGAGACGTGCGTGCTCGACGAGGGAGACGCGCCGGACCTGCTCGGCCTCGCGTTCGGGACCGTACGTGTGGCCTCGGGTGACGTGAAGGCCGGCCTCACGCTCGTGTGCGACGACGCGGACTCGGACGGCGCGCTGGATCGGTTCGATCCCGGGACCGCGTTCGATTGCGGCATCGCGGCGTATCTCCTCGAGTCGCATCGCGGTTCGTACGACGTGCTCACGCTCGCCGCCGAGCGGACGGGCGCGCCGGAGGCCGGGGAGGACGAGACGCAGCGCCTGGGCGCCGAGGCGCAGTCGGCGGCGCTGCTCGCTCCGGTGCTCGCGGACGAGCTCGCCGAGACGGGTTCGGAGCGGTGCTATCGGGAGATCGAGATGCCGCTCGTGCCGGTCCTCGCGAGGATGGAACGGGTCGGCGTGGCGCTCGACGGGGACGCGCTCTCGGAGCTCTCGGAGGAGATGGACGCGGAGATAGACCGGCTGCGGGCGGAGATCGTCGAGGAGGCGGGGGTGGAGTTCAACATCGACTCGCCCAAGCAGCTCGGCGAGATCCTCTTCGAGCAGCTCGGCTTGCCCACGGGCAAGCGCACCAAGACCGGCTACTCGACCGACGCGAGCGTGCTCGCGCCGCTCGCCGCCTCGTGGCCGATCGCGGGCAAGGTGCTCGAGTACCGTGAGCTCGCCAAGCTTCGGTCCACCTACGTGGAGGCGCTGCCCCGGCTCATGGACGAGGGCGACCGGCTGCACACCACCTTCAACCAGACGGTCGCGGCCACCGGTCGGCTCTCGTCCTCGGAGCCCAATCTGCAGAACATCCCCGTCCGTACGGCGCTCGGTCGCCGCATCCGGGCCGCGTTCGTGCCGGGGCGTGACTTCGACCTGCTCATGGCGGCGGATTACTCGCAGATCGAGTTGCGGATCCTCGCTCATCTCTCACGGGACGAGGGACTCATCGAGGCGTTCACCTCGGGGATGGACTTCCACCGGGTGACCGCCTCGCGGGTGTTCGGTGTCGACCCCGACGACGTGACCACCGAGTTGCGGAACCGCGCGAAGGCGACGAACTTCGGCATCGTGTACGGGATCTCCGCGCACGGGCTCGCCCTGCAGCTCGGCATCCCGCACGGCGAGGCGCAGGAGATGATCGACCGCTACTACGAGGCGTATCCCGGTGTCAGGCGCTACCTCGACGAGACCGTCGAGCGGGCGGCGAAGGACGGGTACGCCGAGACCATGTTCGGCCGCCGGCGATACATCCCGGAACTCCGCTCGCGCAATCACGCCCGCCGCGGGTTCGGTCGGCGTACGGCGATGAACCACCCCATGCAGGGCAGCGCCGCCGACCTCATGAAGCTCGCGATGATCGAGGTCGACCGCCGCCTGCGCGAGGGGCGGGGCGAGGGACCGTCCGCGAGCAGGCTCGTCCTGCAGGTGCACGACGAGCTCGTGCTCGAGACGACCTCGGTTGACGCGGACCGGCTCGAGACGCTCGTTCGCGACGCGATGACCGGCGTCGCAAAGCTCGCCGTGCCGCTGGTGGTCGACGTGAGTACCGGGAAGGACTGGGCGGCCGCGAAGTGAGGGCCGCGGCGACGTCCGTCGACCGCGATCCGCTCGGACGTCCTCCGGCTACCCTTCGCTGTTCACGTTGACGACGATGTCGGTGATGCCTTCCGAATGGCTCGCGTTGATGATGATGGTGCGTCCCGTGCCCTTGACCGCGCTGATCATCGTGGCGGCCTCACCGTCGGCCTCCGTGTTGAAGGTGCCCTCGATCTCCCAGCCCTCGGATTCCAGTTCGTCCTGGTAGAAGGCGGCTACGTCGTCGATGGAGTCCTTCGTCTGGAGGGTGACGCTGTGGTTGACGCTCTCGCCGCTCTGGAACGAGCTGGAGCCCACCACCGTGGCGTCGTAGAGCGGCGCGTCGTCGGGGAAGTCCTCCGGCACGGACCCCTCCTCGCCGGAGATGGTGACGCTCTCTCCGTCGTCGCCTTCGCCCTCGATGGTGACGCTGCCCTCGTCCTCGTCGACCTTGACCCCGGTCGCTTCCTCGACCGCCTTCTCGGCGACGCTCTGGCAGCCCACCGTTCCGAGCGTGAGCGTTGCGAGCACGAGCGAGAGCCCCGCTGCGAGCACGATCCTGCTGGTCATGCCGTGCACCCCCTGATGTCGGGTCCTGAACCTCTCACACAGTGTACCTTCCCTGTTCAGCGCATGTCTCGTGGTGTAGTATCGCAATCTGGCGCTCTATTTCCGGGCAGGGTCGTTCGTGTGTCCGTGTCCGGGCCGGAGGGCCGCGTAATGGAAGCGATGAAGGTATCGGGAGAAACGTGAGCGACGAGAACAACGGCATGGTCATCGAGCAAGTGGAGTACTCCGACGAAGAGATGCACGCGCTGATCGACGAGACGATCACCGAGTTCGACGAAGGAGACCTGGTCAACGGCGTGATCGTGAGCATCGAGCGGGACGAGGTCCTGCTCGACATCGGTTACAAGTCCGAGGGCGTCATCCCCGCCCGCGAGCTCTCCATCCGCAAGGACGCCGACCCCTCCGAGATCGTCAGTCAGGGCGACGAGGTGGAGGCGCTTGTCCTCCAGAAGGAGGACAAGGAAGGCCGGCTCATCCTGTCCAAGAAGCGCGCCGAGTACGAGCGCGCATGGGTGGATATCGAGCAGAAGTTCAGGAACGAGGAGGTCGTCTACGGAGAGGTCATCGAGGTCGTCAAAGGCGGCCTGATCCTCGACATCGGTCTGCGGGGCTTCCTGCCGGCGTCGCTCGTGGATCTCCGGCGCGTGAAGGATCTCTCCGTCTTCCTCAGGGAGACCCTCGAGGCGCGGGTCATCGAGATGGACCGCAACCGCAACAACGTCGTGCTCTCGCGTCGCGTCGTGCTCGAGGAAGAGCGCCGCGCGGAGCGTCAGGAGATACTCACCAAGCTGGTCAAGGGACAGATCCTTCCCGGGACCGTGTCGTCCATCGTCGACTTCGGTGCGTTCGTGGACCTCGGCGGTATCGACGGCCTCGTGCACATCTCCGAACTCTCATGGAATCACGTGAACCATCCGAGCGAGGTCGTCTCCGTCGGCGACGACGTCGAGGTGCAGGTGCTCGACGTCGACCTGGAGCGCGAGCGCATCTCGCTGGGCCTCAAGCAGACGCAGGAGGATCCGTGGAAGGAGCTCGTCAAGGAGTTCCCCGTCGGGTCCATCGTCACGGGTCGCGTGACCAAGATCGTGCCGTTCGGCGCGTTCGTCGAGCTCGGCAAGGGCGTCGAGGGGCTCGTGCACATCTCCGAGATGGCGTCCGGCCACGTCGACAAGCCCGAGGACATGGTGACCGTGGGCGGCGAGGTCCAGGTCAAGGTCATGGACGTGGAACTGGAGCGCCGGCGGATATCGCTCTCGATGCAGGCCGCGGCGGAGGAGCTCGGCTTCCCGCTCGAGCCGCCGGCTCCGGACATGCCCGAGCCGATCTACGAACCCGGCGAGGAGCCGGAGGACATGACCTCGATGGCCGAGGCCATGGGCGAGGCCGTCGAGGCGGCCGACGACGCTGCAGCCGATTCCGCCGAGGAGACGGAAGCCGAGGAGCCCGAGGAGGCCGAAGCGGAAGCCGAGGAGCCCGAGGAGGCCGAAGCCGTTGAGGAGGCGGACGCCGACGAGGAACCCGGGGCCGAGCTCGAGCCCGAGCTCGAGACCGAGGACGAAGCAGAGCCCGAGAGTGACGACTCCGAGGACGCCGACGAGGAGTCCGAGGAGGAGTAGCTCGCGGCGCACGCGAACGAGCGAGCCGACCGGGGTCGGGCCCATCCGGGGGTCCGGCCCCGATGCTCTCAGGAGGTAGTGCGGGTGCTGGTCATCGTCATCACCGGCGGACTCGGCGCGGGAAAGAGCCTCGCGGCGTCGTACCTCGCCGAGCGTGGGGCGCTGCGCATCGACACCGACGAACTCGCCAAGGAGCTGATCGAGCCGGGGGCCCCCGCCTACGGTCCCGTTCTGGCCGCGTTCGGAGCGGACGTCCTCGAGGCCGACGGTCGTGTCTCGCACGCCCGCCTCGCACGACGCGCGTTCGCGGACGCCGCGTCCGCCGAGGCCCTCGACGCGGCCGTGCACCCTCACGTGACCGACGCGCTCGCGGAGCGGCTGCAAGGCATCCGCGCGGAGGACCCGGCGGCGGTGGTGCTCGTCGAGGTCCCCATGCTCGTGGAGGCTCCCGAGGTCGCCGAACTCGCCGACCTCGTGGTGAGCGTCGAAGCGCCCGGGACGGAGCGGATCGAGCGCGCGGTGGCCCGTGGTCTGGACCGGGAGGACGCGATCGCGCGGATGGAGCGTCAGGCCGGTCCGGCGGAGCGCGCGCGGGTGGCGGACGTCGTGCTGGACAACTCCGGCTCGCTCGAGGACTTCGAGGAGGAGCTCGACGCGCTGTGGCGCCGGGAGGTGGCGCCGCGTGTCTCGTGAGCACCCGCTCGCCCCGCACCGGGTGTTGCTGATCGTCGTCATCTTGACGCTCGCGGCGGTGGCGCTGCTCGCCGTCCGTGGTCCCGACTGGTACAAGCGCGCGCATTACTACCCGCTGCGTTTCGAGCAGGAGATCGAGGCGGCCTCGATGACGCACGGGATCGATCCCTACCTCATCGCGGCGGTCATCGACACGGAATCCGGCTTCGAGGAGGACCGGGTATCCGAGAAGGGCGCGGTCGGCCTCATGCAGGTGATGCCGGGGACGGCCGACGAGGTCGCCGCTGCCGAGGCCTCCGGCGCGGTCTCTTCGACCTCGTGGGACCTCGCCGACCCCGCGGACAACGTGAGGCTGGGGACCGCGTACCTGGCCGAGCTCGTCGAGCGATATCGGGACGACACCGCCGATGAGGACCTGGCGCGCGCGGCGGCGCTCGCCGGCTACAACGCCGGTCCCACCACGGCCGACGCCTGGATCGAGGAGCACACGTCGAGTGAGGCCGCCCCGTCGGTCGAGGGCTTCATCGAGACGATCGACTTCGCCCAGACGCGTCACTATGTCCGCAAGGTGCTCGAGGCTCGCGCGGAGTACGAGCAGCTCTACCCGGACGCGTTCGACCAGGCGCGATGACACGGAGGGACGCGCGATGACGCAAGGGCGCTTCGAGGTCGTGTCCCCGTTCGAGCCGTCCGGCGACCAGCCGCAGGCCATCGAGTCGCTCGCGCGCGGGCTCACCGAGGGCATGGAGCGCCAGACCCTGCTCGGCGTGACCGGTTCGGGCAAGACGTTCACCATGGCGAAGGTGGTCGAGGCGGTCCAACGACCGTGCCTCATCATGGCGCCCAACAAGACCCTCGCCGCCCAGCTCGCGAGCGAGATCAAGGAGTACCTGCCGGGCAGCGCGGTCGTCTACTTCGTCTCCTACTACGACTACTACCAGCCCGAGGCGTACGTCCCCGAGACGGACACGTTCATCGAGAAGGACGCCTCGATCAACGAGGAGGTCGAGCGCCTGCGCCACGCCGCCACCGCGGCGCTCCTCTCGCGACGCGACGTGGTCGTGGTGGCGAGCGTCTCGGCCATCTACGGCATCGGCTCGCCGGAGGACTACGCCGGGCAGGCGGTCTTCCTCGCGACGGAGGCGGAGTGGGAGCGCGACGCGCTCATCCGCGAACTCGTGCGGATCCAGTACGACCGCAACGACTACGAGCTCGCGCGCGGTACGTTCCGGGTCCGCGGGGACGTGCTCGACATCTTCCCCCCGTACGCCGAGCACCCCGTGCGCGTGGCGTTCTTCGGCGACGAGATCGAGGCGATCTCGGAGATCGACCGGCTGACCGGCGAGGTGACGGCCGAGTTCGAGAAGCTGCCGGTGTGGCCGGCGACGCACTACGTGACGCCGCCCGACCGGCTGGAGGTGGCGATCGAGGCCATCCGCGCCGAGCTCCGCGAGCGTCTCGCCGAGCTGAAGGAGCAGGGCAAGCTCCTGGAGGGCCAGCGTCTCGAGATGCGCACCTCCTACGACCTGGAGATGCTCGCGGAGATGGGGTTCGTGACCGGCATCGAGAACTACTCGCGCCACCTCGACGGCCGCGAACCCGGCGAGCCGCCGAACTGCCTGATCGACTACTTCCCCGACGACTTCTTCTGCGTCATCGACGAGTCCCACGTGACCGTGCCGCAGCTGCACGGCATGTACCACGGGGACCTCTCGCGCAAGGGCACCCTCGTGGAGCACGGCTTCCGCCTCCCGAGCGCGATGGACAACCGGCCGCTGCGCTTCGACGAGTTCGAGGCGCGCGTCCCCCAGTTCGTCTACGTCTCGGCCACGCCCGGCGAGTTCGAGCGGGGGAGCAGCGTGCAGGTCGTCGAGCAGATCATCCGCCCCACGGGACTCGTCGATCCCAAAGTCGAGGTCCGCACGTCCGAGGGCCAGATCGACGACCTCATGTACGAGGTGAAGGAGCGGGCCGAGCGCCGCGAGCGCGTGCTCGTCACCACGCTCACCAAGCGCATGGCGGAGGACCTCGTCGACTACCTCTTCGAGCACGGGGTGCGCTGTCGCTACCTGCACAGCGACGTGGGCACGATCGAGCGCGTCGAGATCCTGCGCGACCTGCGGGCGGGGGAGTTCGACTGCCTCGTCGGCATCAACCTCCTGCGCGAGGGGCTCGATCTGCCCGAGGTGAGCCTCGTGGCCATCCTGGACGCGGACAAGGAGGGCTTCCTGCGCGACCAACGCTCGCTCATCCAGACGATGGGCCGTGCGGCGCGCAACGTCTCGGGCGAGGTCATCATGTACGCCGATCACGTGACCGATTCCATGCGCGGCGCCATCGACGAGACGAACCGCCGCCGCGAGAAGCAGCTCGCGTTCAATGAGGAGCACGGCATCGAGCCGCGCACCATCCGTAAGGCGATCAGCGACATCGTGCAGTACGCGCGCGAGATGGAGGCCGGCTACGGGACCTCGGAGCAGGTCGCCGAGGAGCTCTCAGGCATCCCGCCCGAGGAGCTGCGGCGCATCATCTCCAGTCTCGAGGAGGATATGGCCGAGGCCGCCCAGTCGCTCGACTACGAGGCGGCGGCGCGGCTGCGCGACCAGGTCGTCAAGCTGCGCGCCAAGACCGAGAAGACCTCGGAGGACGAGGCGTTCACGCGCTTCAAGAAGGGGCTGCGCCGCCCGAAGAAGCAGCGGCGGCGGTAGTCGGGCGACGGTTGCGCTCCGCGGGGCGGGGAACGTACAACTCACCTATGGACGAGAACCCTCCCGACATCATCGACGGCTCGGATCCGCCGGCGGACGACGCTGCGGAGGCGGGCCGTATCGCGGAGGACGTCCGTCATCGCTCGTTCCGGGTGAGCGGCCTGGACTGTCCCGACTGCGCGGCCACGCTCGACAAGTCCGTCGCTCACATCGACGGCGTCTACTACGCTGACCTGAACTTCGCCACCGGCCTGCTCTTCGTGGAATACGACCCGCGTGTCGAGCCTACCGACGAGATCGTCTCCGCCGTGCGCCGCATGGGTTACGGCGTGCAGGTGATCGGAGAGGCCGGTGAGCCGGAGCACCCCGAGGGATGGCTCTCGGCGAATCGGCTCGAGGTCGCGACCGCCGCCTCCGGCGTGCTGATCGTGCTGGGCTGGCTGCTCGGGCTCGCTGATGCGGCCGAGGCGTCGACGGCCGCATTCGCCGGAGCGATCGTCGCTGGCGGCCGGCTCACCGCGCGCCGGGCGGTCGGTTCCGCCATGTCCCGGTCCCTGGACATGAACGTGCTCATGACCGTCGCGGTCATCGGGGCGATGGCGATCGGCGAGTGGTCCGAGGGCGCGATGGTCGTGTTCCTGTACGCGCTGGGAGGAGTGCTCGAGGCGCGTTCGCTCACCCGCACGCGCCGGTCCATCTCCGAGCTGCTCCATCTCGCTCCGGAGACCGCCACGGTGCGGCGGGGCGACGAGGAGATCCGGCTGCCGCCCGAGGAGATCGGCGTCGGCGAGACGCTGGTGGTGCGCGCGGGCGAGCGGGTACCCCTCGACGGCCGCGTGACCCGAGGGGCCGCAGCCGTCGACGAGTCTCCCGTCACCGGCGAGTCGACGCCGGTCGCGAAGGAGGTGGGCGACGAGGTGTACGCGGGCACGCTCGACGCCGACGGGCTCATCGAGGTGGAGGTCACCGCCCTCGCCGAGGACTCGACACTCTCGCGGATCGTGTACCTGGTCGAGGAGGCCCAGGCGCAGAAGGCGCCCGCGCAGCGTCTGGTGGACCGTTTCACCCGCTACTACACGCCCGCGGTGATCGCGCTCGCCGTGGGGATCGCCGTGGCGCCGCCTGTCGTCTCGCAGGTGCTCGGTGCGGACTGGGGAGGCTTCGGCGAGTGGTTCTACCGCGGCCTCGTCCTGCTCGTGGTCTCCTGCCCGTGCGCGCTCGTCATCTCGACACCGGTGGCGGTGGTCTCGGCCATCACCAACGCGGCGAGGAAAGGCATGCTCGTCAAGGGCGGCGCGTTCCTGGAGATCGCGGCCGACGTGCGGGCTGTGGCGTTCGACAAGACCGGTACGCTCACCCACGGGCGGCCGGAGGTGGCGGAGGTCACGGCGCTCGGCGACCGTTCGTCGGACCGCGTCCTGGAGATCGCGGCCCTCCTCGAGACGGGATCGACCCACCCCATCGCGAAGGCCGTGGTGCGGGCCGCGGGTGTCTCCGGGGAGGTCGGACACCTGGACCGGTTCCGTGACGAGGCGGGGCGCGGCGTGCGCGGCACCATCGACGGGGTCGCCTACGGCGTGGCGAGTCCGGAGGCCGCCCAGGAACGCGGCGTCCCGTATCACGACGTGCTGGACGCGATCACCTCGCAGCGGGAGCGCGGGATGACGAGCGTGGTGGTGTACTCGGGTGAGGAGGCGATCGGGGTGATCGGCGTGGCGGACGCCGTGCGCGCCGACGCCGCGG
>CAYOSP010000026.1:0-8993 GCA_964406675.1 uncultured Eubacteriales bacterium
TAGCCTCGGTGCTCTCGACCAACGCCCTGCTCGCCGTGGCCTACCTGATCGCGGGGGCGACCTCTTGATGCGGGACCGTCCGACGAGGTCCGGGTTGGACCACACGATCCGGCGCAGTGACCGGGCTCGCAGGATGCGCATCCGCGTGACGCCCCGCGGCGCCGTGGAGGTCGTCCTGCCGCGAGGCGCGACCGAGGCTGAGGCGGAACGCTTCATCGCTCGCGAACGGGAGTGGATCGAACGTGCGCTCGCGCGGATAGAGCGACAGCGCGCGTCGGTCGGTGTGACACGAGAAGCCGACGTGCTGCCGTCCTTCGTGGACCTCAGGGCGATCGGAGAGCGCGTGCCCGTCTCCTACCGGTCGACAGACGCCGCGAGCGTCTCCACCCGCCGGGGCCGCGACGGAACGCTCACCGTGTCGGGAGCCGTCCGGGACGAGGACGCGTGCGCCGCGTCCCTGCGGCGCTGGCTCCACCGGACCGCAAAGGACATCCTCCCGGACCGCCTCCATGCGCTGGCGGACCATCACGGCTTCAGCGTGAGCGGGGTCGCGGTGCGCTGCCAGCGGACCCGGTGGGGGAGCTGCTCGGGCAGGGGTCGACTGAATCTCAACGCTAAGCTGCTCTTCCTGCCCCCCGAACTCGTCGATCACGTCCTGGTCCACGAGTCGTGCCACACGGTGCACCTGCACCACTCCGACCGGTTCTGGCGACTGGTCGAGCGTCACGACCCGGCCTGGCGCGAGCACCGCCAGGCGCTCTCGTCCGCGTGGGCGTACGTGCCGTACTGGGCGGACGGGGTCCGTTGAAGGAGCGGCGGTCGCCGGTCTCCATCGAGGGGTCGGCACCCGACGGGCGGTCCGGTCGTCAGATGTCGATGCGCTCGGGCGCCTGCTTCTCGTCCGGCAGCACCTCGTAGTCGATGTCGGCCTCTCCCGCGATACGCTCGACCGGCATCTTCACGTACCTGCCCGTGGCCTCCACCGCGACCGTCCCGTCGTCGAGCACGATCTCGCCCGTCCCCTCGAACAGCCGGCTCGTGTCCCTCGTGATCCGCGCCAGGCAGCGGACGGAGCCGTCGAGCGGCACGGGCTTCTTGAAGCGCGTGGTGAGTTCCGCGGTGACGCCCCAGGCCTCGGTGTCGTGGATGTTGATCGCGCGCCCGATCGTCTCGTCGAGGATGGCGGTCGCGATGCCGCCGTGGAGTCGTCCCGGGTAGCTCTGGTGTTCCTCCAGCGGGGCGAAGACGCCGACGATCTCGCCGTCCTCCAGCTCGTAGAAGTGGGCATGCAGGCTCGCGGGGTTCTCTCGACCGCACACGATGCACATGCGGCTCACGTCCTGCGCCCGTCGGACCTCTCGTTCCATCCTCGGCCTCCGGCTCGGTCGACGGCGTATCGGTCGATGACGTCTCGGTGCGATCCAGGTGAGGTGCGCCCTGCTCGTGCGCCCTCGCCGATGGTACGCGATACGGCGAGGCCGAGGAGCGGCCGCGCGCGGCACGATGCGTGCTACCTTCGGTGACCATGACCGATGGTGACTCCATAGACACGGCGTCGAGGCCGATCGGGCGCCCCGCCGGGCGGTCCTCGGCGTCCCTCGCGCGCCGGCTCGTCCCCAAGGCGGGCGTCCGCGCCCAACTCGTGCTCGCAGCCACGGTGTGGCTGGTGGGAGCGTCGATCCTGCTCGTGCGCGGGACCGGCTACGTGTACGGGAGATCGTGGCACGTCTGGGCGCTCGGCGGCGCGCTGGTCATCGCCGCGCTGAAGTCCCGCTACCTGCTCGACAGGGTGGCCTCCAAGGCGGTCGCGCGGATCCGCGGGCGAGGGAGGGCCGGGGTGCTCGGCTTCTTCTCGGTGCGGGCCTACCTGCTCGTGGCCGTCATGATGGGCGGCGGCATCGCCCTGCGCCGTGCCGTCGTCGATCCGGACGCCGTCGGGGCGGGGATACTCGGCGCCGTCTACCTGGGCATCGGTATCGCACTCGTGATCGCCGACCGCATCTTCTGGCGCGCGGCGTTCGCGGCGGGTCGCGGCGAGACGGGTCGCGGCGAGGCGGGTCGTCCGGGCGGACGAGGCCGGTGATGAGAACCGTCCCCATGTCGCGAGCGTCCTAGCCTCTCGTTGGGTATCCATCCGAGTGTGGACCGACGGACCTGGAGGTACCATGCGCTACGTGCCGAACCACACCTTCCCGATGCTGTTCCTCGCGCTCGTGCTGGTGGTCTCGCTCCTGGGGCTCACCGCGTGCGGTGACGCCGATCCGGCGGATGGGGATGCGGGGGATGTCGAGCAGGTCGAGCCCGGCGCCGGTCAGGCTCACGGGGAGACGGAGGACGAGCCCGATCGGGACGGCGAGCTCGATGACGGCGCGCTTCCGGATGGTGCGCCGGGTGAGCCGACGGAAGGCACGCAGCCGGCCCCCGGCCTCTATGACCTATCCGACGGCACCGTACGGGCGATCGGCACGCTCGTGTATCGCGACCTGGAGGGCGGTTTCTGGGCGATCGTCGCCGATGAGGGCGGCGAGGACGAGACCGTCGCGGTGATCGCAAACGGCGGTGAGTTCGTGGACACGCTGGACGGACTGGCGGGGCGGACGGTCTCGGTCGCCGGACGGCGCATCGACGGGGTCTCGATCCGCATGGCGGGACCCGAGATCGAGATCGACGACATCTCGGCTTACGACCCGGGTGACGGCGCGGCGGATTAGGCGCGACCGCCATGGGGGGACAGGCAGGCAGCCGAGGGGACACGCCGCTGAACGACACCGCGGATCGCGCGGAGCGTCGGAAGGTGTATCGCGCGCGTCGCCGCCGGGCGTTCTTGATCCGTGCCGGCTACGTGTCGGCGGCCCTCGTCACGCTCGCCGTCCTCGTGGCGGCGGCGTACGGCTTCACCACGGGCGAAGGGCCGCTCGCCTCCCTCGCGGGCGATCGCGGCGAGCGGACCATCACGGTCGCGGACTCGGGCCCGGGCCCGAGCGTCGGATCCACCGCCTCCGCGTCGCTCCCCGCGAGCGCGATCGGCGGTCCATCCGAGTCCACCGGCACGGCGGACGCCCGCGGCGACTCCTCGGACGCCGGCGACTCCTCCGATGCCTCCACGCCGACGGTCGTCGAGATCGGCTGGGTGGGCGATCTGACTCCGGGCTCGCGCTACGGGCTCCCCCCGGACGACGGCCGGGCGCTGTTCACCGAGACGCGCGCGCTCCTGCAGGAGCCGGACCTCATGCTCGCCAACCTCGAGGGGACGTTCGGGAGGGGTGGGCCCTCGAAGTGCGACAGCGTCGAGAGCACCCACTGCTACGCGTTCCAGGCGCCGCCCGAGAACGCCGCCGCCCTCGCGTGGGCGGGGATCGACGGCGTCAACGTCGCCAACAACCACTTCAACGATCACCTGGACGCGGGCCGCCGCAGCACGCTGCAGGCGCTCGACGAGAACGGCATCGTCTACGCGGGCCTGGGCGGCGAGTACACCGTCGTCGAGGTCGAGGGGGTCCGCGTCGCGCTCCTGGGCTTCTCGCCGTATTGGTGGAGTGCACCCGTCGGCGACCTCGACGAGGCGGCGACACTCGTGTCCCGCGCGGATGCCGAGGCGGACGTCGTGGTCGTGCTCATGCACGTGGGCGCGGAGGGCGCGGACAAGACGCACACGCCCGAGGGCCCCGAGTACGCGTACGGCGAGTTCCGAGGGGATCCGCGCGCCTTCTCGCACGCGGCGGTCGACGCCGGCGCCGATCTCGTCTTCGGCTCCGGTCCGCATGTGGTGCGCGGCATCGAGCGATACGGTGGGCGTCTGATCGCCTACTCGCTCGGCAACTTCGCCGGTTGGCGCAACTACGGCACCGCGGGCACGCTCGGTCTCTCGGGTCTGCTCACCGTGCGCGTGTCCGCCGACGGCGAGGTGCTCGGCGGCCGATTCACCTCGCTCACGCTCGAGGTCCCGGGGGTGCCCACCCCGGATCCCGAACGGCGCGGTCTCGCGCTGGTGCGCGACCTGTCGAGGGAGGACTTCGCCGACACCTTCGAGTTGGGTCCCGACGGCCGCTTCGGGGACCGGGCGGAGTGAGCGCCGAGAACCCGAGACCCCCGCCGGCGACGTCGACCCCGCCGGTCGCCGTCGACCCCGACGGTCGCCGCGGTGACTTCCGTTACGCGTCCCGCGTGCCGATAAGATGGATCGAGGGTCCGACTGAGGGAGGCGGCCGGGATGAGCGTCGAGGAGTACGTGCGGGTGATCGGGGGAGAGCTCGAGGCCACCACCGACCGCGAGGGGCGCATCCGGCTCGCGCAGGCGCTGGCGGCCACCGGCTCGCCGGACGCGCAGCCGTATCTCGTCGAGGCCCTTGCCGAGGAGGGCGACGACGAGGTGGTGGAGGCGCTGCGCCAAGCGCTGAGGGACCTGGAGGCCAGGCAGGACTGAGCCGCGGGCATCCTCGGTGAATGCGACCGCGGCAGCCCCGGGTCTCAGCCGGTCCGGCGGACGGTGTCCACGCTCGAGCCGACGAGCTTCGCGTACGCGAACGGCACCAACGCTCCGGCGATCACGCCGGCCAGTACCCCGGGCGCCCAGGACCCGACCGAGTCGAGGAGGGCGCCTCCCGCGATCGGGGCGACCACGGACGCCACGCTCCTCAGGCCGCTCGACAGGCCGAACGCGCCGCCGATCTCATCGCGCGACACCGACTTCGACAGCAGGCTCGCGACGACCGTGTTCTCCACCCCCACCGCCACGCCGAGCGGCGCGAGCACGACGACGAGCGCGAGAAGGGTCGGGGAGAGTCCCCAGGCGACGAACGAGATCGACACTCCCGCGAGCGCCCACACCGCGAGCTTCGCCTCCGGGAAGCGGCGGGTGAGGGGGCCGATGAGCGCGAGCTGCACGACCGCGGCGGTCAACCCCACGTAGGCGAGCACGAACCCGTTGGTCTGCGCCTCGATGCCGAGCGCGACGATGCCCCACTGCGAGAACGTCCCCTGGAAGATCGCGAAGGCGAGCCAGTAGAAGAAGCGTACCGTGAGCACCGAGCCGAAGACCGGTCGCCGCAGCGCCTCGATCAGCCGACCCAGCGTGAAACCGCGCCGCGGATGTCTCGCCAGTTCCGCTTTGCGCTCCTCGGTCAGGGTCTCCGGGAGGAACGCGAGCACGAGGAAGATGTTCGTGAACGCGACCCCGGCCGCGGCGAACGCCGGCGTCGCGTAGCTGACGAGCGAGAGCGCGCCGCCGAGCGCCGGACCCACGATGAAGCCGAAGCCGAAGGCCGCGCCGGTCAGCCCCAGCCCCCGCGCGCGGTCCCGCTCGTCGGTCACGTCGGAGATGTACGACTGGGCGATCACGAAGTTCCCGCCGGTGAGCCCGTCGACGATCCGCCCCAGGAAGAGCATCCACATCGTGTCGGCGAAGCCGAGGATGAGGAATCCCGTGACGGTCCCGATGATGCTGAGGATGAGCAGCGGACGCCTGCCGTAGATGTCGGAGAGGCGACCGATGAGCGGCGCCCCGACGACCTGGGCCGCCGCGTACGAGGCGATCAGCAGGCCGATGACCGTCGGGCCGGCGCCGAGTCCGGTGGCGTAGTAGGGAAGCAGCGGCAGGATGAGCCCGAAGCCCAGCACGTCCACGAACACGATGATGAAGATGACGACGAGTCTGCGGCGGTCCAAAGGTGGCCTCACGACGTGGCCGACGACCCCCGTACGGTAGCAGTTCGCGTCGGCGTCGGCCCCCTCCCTGGGTCCCTGTACGTTCCATCGAGCCCATGAACCGGCATGACATGTGTTACGGTACTCTGAGGGCGCACTCGCTGCGTCCTTTCCCGTGTCCGGACGCGTGTGCGGACACGTATGGCCGCAAGCACATCGAGGAGGTCGCGTATCGCGTGCTGACAGACGATATGACGCCGGAAGCTATCGTGGACAGGTTCGACCCATCCGCCGACCCGGACGCGTGGGACGACTGGAGATGGCAGGTCAGGAACTCCGTGCGCAGCCTCGAGGACGTCGAGGTGGCGCTGGGCGTGGGGTTCGACCCGGCGGAACGTCGTCTGCTCCAGCAGACCCTGGAGCGGTTCCCGCTCTCCGTCACCCCCTACTACCTCTCGCTGATCGACGCTTCGGACCGGCACGACGACCCGGTGTACAAGCAGGCGCTCCCCTCGCCCGACGAACTGCTCGTCGACGAGGTCGACATGGAGGACCCGCTGGCCGAGGATGCCGACAGCCCGGTGCCGCTCGTGACGCACCGCTATCCGGACCGGGTGCTCCTGCGCGTCTCGAACACCTGCGCGATGTACTGTCGCCACTGCACCCGCAAGCGCACGGTGGGTGACGTGGACGACGTGCCCACGCCCGAGATGCTCGACGCCGCGATCGACTACATAGCGCGCACCCCGCAGGTGCGCGACGTGCTCCTCTCGGGCGGCGACCCGCTCATGCTCTCGGACGAACGTATCGAGCGCATCCTCGCATCTCTCTCCGACATCGAGCACGTCGAGGTCGTCCGTATCGGGACACGCACCCCGGTGGTGCTGCCGCAGCGGATCACGGACGGTCTGTGCGAAGTGCTCGCGAAGCATCAGCCGGTGTGGGTGAACACGCACTTCAACCACGCCCGCGAGCTCACCCCGACCTCGGAGTCGGCGCTCGCGAGGCTCGCCGACGCGGGCGTGCCGCTCGGCAACCAATCGGTGCTGCTCGCGGGCGTCAACGACTGCACGCGGATCATGAAGCGTCTCGTGCACCGGCTCGTCGCCAACCGGGTGCGCCCCTACTACCTCTATCAGTGCGACCTCTCCGAGGGGCTCAGCCACTTCCGTACGCCGGTGGGGAAGGGGATCGAGATCGTCGAGTCGCTCATCGGGCACACGAGCGGCTTCGCGGTCCCGACCTACGTCATCGACGCGCCGCACGGCGGCGGGAAGATCCCGGTGATGCCGAACTACCTCGTGTCGTGGGCGCCCGACCGCGTGGTGCTGCGCAACTACGAGGGCGTCATCTCCACATACACCGAGCCGTCGCTGTACGAGCGCAAGGCGTGCGATCAGGAATGCGAAGACTGTGAACGTTCCGCTCCGGCGGCGCGTGCGCGGCGGGACGCCGGTGTGGCCGGTCTACTCGGGGGTGAGAGCGAGGCGCTCGTGCCGGAGTCGACGGAGCGTATCGATCGACGGGACGGCTCGGAGGCCGCGAGTGACTGAGGCGCTCCTCACCAAGAATGACACCGTGGAGCGCATCGGCGGGGCGCTCGTCCAGCACGGGCCGCTCAACGACCGTGCGTACCTCCTGCGTTCCAGCGGGCATCCCACTGTCGACGCGATGGTACTCCGGACGCTGGGGGAGGACCTCGGTTACGGGAAGCTGTTCGCCAAGACGGTGCGGCCGCGGGCGTTCGAGAGGGTGGGTTTCCAGCGCGAGGCCGTCGTCCAGCTGCCCGGGGGCGGCGGACTCACCTTCGTGTCGCGGTTCATGGACCCCGACCGCAACGTCGAGCGTCACCCGGATGAGGTGGAGGCCGCGCTCGGCGTGGTGGCCTCCAAGCTGGACGGCGACGGACCCGACGGCGGGTCCGCTGAGCGTTCTCGGGATGGATATGGAGTCGACGGCGTCGACGTGCGACTCGCCGGCCGGGACGACCTCGAGCGGTTCGCCCACCTGTACGCCGAGGTCTTCGACAGCTACCCGTTCCCGATAGGAGACGTCGACTTCCTGCGCGAGGGACTCGAGGAGGGCACGGTCTTCCTCGGGGCCTGGGAGGACGAGCGGCTGTTGGGCGCCGCGTCCGCCGAGATCGACGAGGGGCTCCGCATCGCGGAGATGACGGACTTCGCCACCCGCCCCGAGGCGCGTGGCCGTGGCATCGCCGGGATGCTGCTCGCGCGGGCGGAGGCCGCTGCGGCCGGACGCGGCGTCGGCACCGCGTACACGATCGCTCGATCGACGTCCCCGGGCATGAACCTCGTCTTCGCTCGGGCGGGTTACGGCTTCGGCGGCCGTCTGGTGTCCAACACACATGTGAGCGGTCGCATCGAGAGTATGCACGTGTGGCACCGTCGGCTCTGAGGCGTCCTCGCTCGACTCTCGCTCCTCGGCCCTGATGTCAGACCGCGGCGGTACGATGCCGCCCGGGATGACGACACGATGGGGGGCGGGATGGACACCTTGGTAGAGCGCGTCGAGAAGTACCTGCGGGAGCTCACGGCGCACGAGGACAGGCACGTCGGCGGCTCGGGGAACCACGCGGCCACGCGGATGTTCGCGCGCGTCATGAAGGCTCACGGGATCGAGGTCGAGCGCACCACCTTCGAGTGCGTGGAGTGGCGGCCGGTGGGCGCTTCGCTCATGCCCGCCGGGCGGCCGGACCAGGCGGTCGAGGCCCATGTCGGCCCTTACTCGCTCCCGTACGAAGGCCGCGCCGGACTCTTCGCCGCGTCCTCCATCGACGAGCTCGAGGAGATGGCGGACGCATCGCTCGAAGGCCGTGTCCTGCTGCTGCATGGGGACGTGGCGTCCGGTCAACTCATGCCCGAGAACTTCGAGTTCTACAATCCCGACGCGCACAAGCGGATCTACCGTGCGATAGAGGCCGTCCGGCCCGGCGCGGTCGTGGCCGCCACAGGTTACGACCCCGAGATGGTGGGCGCTCAGTACCCTTTCCCGCTGTTCGAGGACGGCGGGTTCGACATCCCGAACGCGTACGTCAAGGATGTCGACGGCGAGGGGCTCCTCGAGTGCGTCGGCCGGGATGTCGAGCTACGGATCGATTCCGGTCGGGTACCCGCCACGGGTGAGCACCTCGTATGCACCAGGCACGGGACCGAGGAGGGTCGCATCGTGATCTTCGCGCACATCGACAGCCGTCGAGGATCGCCGGGAGCGCTCGACAACGCCGGCGGGGTCGCCGCGCTGCTGGGGCTCGGATCGCTCCTGGACGAGTGCGGTGAAGGTCCCGACGTCGAGATCGTGCCGCTCAACGGCGAGGACGACTGGGCGAATCC
>CAYOSP010000026.1:9093-19647 GCA_964406675.1 uncultured Eubacteriales bacterium
TCGCGTCCAGCGGCATGCGCGAGTTCATGGCGACCCATGCCCATACGGAGCGGGATACACTGGATCTGGTGGACCCGGCCGTCGTCGTCGGGGTAGCGTCTTTCCTGCGCGGTCTGATCGATGACCTGGCCGCCGGTGGCGCGGGACCGTCGTCGTCCGCGTCAGCTTGAGATAGGGGGCCGCCTTGAGTGCGACAGCCGCCGTCTTCGTGGTCGTCATGGGTATCGGGATCGCGGTCGCCGCCTGGATGGTGACCTCGTGATCACGCTCTTCATCGATGCCGACGCATGTCCGGTCAAGAGCGAGGCCGTCGGCATCGCCCGGGCCCGGGGAGTGCCGGTCGTGCTCGTCGGCAACACCACGCAGAACCTGTCCCGCTTCGCTTCTCGCGCGGGGGTCGAGGCGCTCCAGGTCTCTCGTGGGCGGGACGCGGCCGACTTCGCGATCGTGGAGCGTCTCGAGCCCGACGACATCGTGGTCACCGCAGACCTCGGGCTCGCCGCGATGGCGCTCGGTCGAGGTGCGCGACCGGTGAGCCCGCGAGGGCGGATCTATCTCGCGGCGACGATAGACGCGGAACTCGCCGTCCGGCACGCCGAGCAGAAGCACCGTCGCGCCGGCGGCCGGACCCGAGGTCCGTCCGCGATGGACGACGAGGACAGGGATCGGTTCGTCGACTCGCTCAAGCGCTTACTCGGATAGGCGCTCGACCTCGTAGCTGTCCCCCTCTTCCGCGGTGAGGTCCACGGCGACACTCCTGCCGCCGTAGCCGTCCACCACGTCGTGCGCGCGGACGGTGACTTCGGTGACCTCCGCGGGCACCGCGACCTGCGTCTGTCTCCGAGTGAAGGGCTGCTCCGAGACGTGGGGGTGCGCGAGCTCGCGTGTGAAGGCGTCGGCCGAGGAGGCCTTGAGTACCGTCCCGTCCGGCGCCACCACGTCCCAGCCGTCCACGTAGTCGTCCCATCCCGTGTCCGGGTGTTGGACCGTGACCTCGAACGTCCACTCCCCGTCGGCGGCAGGATGGTGTCGCATGCCGTGAGGGGTAGGAGGAGCGTCGCGGCCGGCGTCAGCCCCAGCGAGGTGCGCGCGAAGGCGTTCCGCCGCGGCTTCCCGTCGTGTGGTCCGTGTCGTCTCCGGGAACCCATACGGTCCATGTACCCGCCTTCCCCACACAAGGCCCTGGCGGCTTGACATCTCGTCGGCCGCCCGTATAGTTCAGCGGGTGAATAATTCAGCGCATGAAGCGAACTCACCCGAGAGGCGCGACGTCGACGAACTGCTCCTGCGGTTCGACGCGCTGCTCTACAGGCTCGCTCGGGCGGTCGGCCCGCACATGGAGTCGGCCGGCGGACACCTGCCGGCCCCCCAGTACATGGTGCTCAAGGCGCTGGAGGACGAAGGCCCGTTGCGCGTGTCCGCTGTCGCCGACCACCTCGGGGTGGGCAACCCGGCCGCCTCTATGCTCGTGCACGCGCTGTGCGAGACGGGCCTCGTCGATCGCTCGACCGACCCGTCCGACCGCCGCGCGACGCTGCTCGACGTCTCCGAGGCGGGACACGAACGACTCCGGCGCGCGGAGCGTGACCGCAGGTGGTTCATGGAGCGCATGACCGCGAAGCTCTCGCGGGACGAGATGGAGGCGCTCATACGCGGACTCGACACCATCGTCGAGACGGTGGCCGAACAGGAAGGCCGGACCCCACCGGCCGAGTGACGAGAGGGACGTGATGGATCGCTTCACCAGATTCAGCCTGCGCAACGCCGCCGTGATCGTGATGATCGCCTTGATGGTCACGGCCGGCGGCGTCTACACGTCCGGTGAGCTCGACAAGGAGACCATGCCGGACGTGTCGATACCCATCGTCGCCATCGTGACCCCGTATCCCGGCGCGGCGCCTACCGACGTCTACACCGACGTCACCGAGCCGCTCGAGCGAGCGCTTTCGAGCGTCCAGGGCATGGAGGTCATGAACGGCACCTCTGCCGACTCCGTGTCGGTCATCGTCGGCGAGTTCGGATACTCGAAGGACATGGACGAGGTCGAAGCCGAGATGCTCGAGGCGATCGACCCCGTAGAGCTGCCGGAGAACGCGCTGGGGCCCGACGTCGTCCGCATCAGCTTCGGTTCCCAGCCGATCCTCAAGGTGGCCGTCTCGGGAGGGGGAGACCCCGAGGCGCTGCGGGACGCGGTGCGCGACGAGGTCGCTCCCGCCTTGGACGCGATCGACGGCGTGGGAGAGGTCCGCCTCTCGAGTGAGGACCCGGGTGCGGTTCGGGTGGTCTTCGACGCCGAAGCGCTCGAGGCCAACGGTCTCGGCGCGCGGGATGTCGTGCAGCAGCTGCAGGCGGCCGATATCTCCTTCCCCGTCGGCTCGGTCGTCGTCGACGGCACCGAGGAACCCATCCGTGTGAGCGGCACGGTCGAGAGCGTGGAGGACATCGAGGACCTGCACATCGCGGTGTACCCGAACCCCGACGCGATGTACGGTGACGCGCTCTCGGACATGGGCCAGGGAATGGGCGAGCTGGGCGGCGTCGTGGGAGAGCTCGGCAGCGCGGTCGGCGAGCTGGGGCAGGGCCTCGGCGACCTGTCCGAGGGGCTCGGCACGCAGATCGGTCTCGTGAGCGCGCTGCAGTCGACGCAATCCGACCTCCTCGACGCGAAGATCGCGCTCAACGAGGCGAGGACGGTCCTCAACGACCCGGAGGCGACTCCGGAGGAGAAGGCGGCGGCTCAGCAGAACGCCGAGCAGCTCTCCGCCCGCATCCCCGCGCTCGAGCAGGCGGTGGCCGGCCTCGAACAGCAGCTCGAAGCGGCTCAGCAGGCGGCCCAGGGGGCGTCGCCCGCCGTCCCGACGGCAGACGCGGCGTCCAGCGATCTCGCGAGCCCTTCGCTCGAACCGACCGCCGCGGCCACCCAGCCCACGATCGAGCTCGTCCGTCTCGGCGAGCTCGCCGACATCGAGTACGAGTCCGGGGTCGAGGGGATGCGCAGCCGCATGGACGGGGAGCGGGCCGTCCTCGTCGACATCATCCAGAGCCAGGACGCGAACACCGTCGAGGTCTCGGAGCTCGTGCAGGCCGAGATCGATTCGCTGCAGGAGGAGCTCTCACGCTACGACCTCGAGGTCACGTACGACGCGGCCGACTACATCAACCGGTCGATCTGGGACATGGTGCGCGAGGGGCTGGTGGGCGCGGTCATCGCGTTCCTGGTCATGCTCGTGTTCCTACGCAACTGGCGCTCCACGCTCATCGCGGCGATCTCCATCCCGCTCTCCGTGGTCGCCGCGCTGCTGCTCATCGCGCAGTTCGACGTGACGCTGAACATCATGACCCTCGGCGGGATCACGGTGGCGATCGGGCGGATCGTGGACGACTCCATCGTGGTCATCGAGAACATCTACCGGCATCTCCAGATCGGCGACGAGCGCACTCCCGAGATGGTGCGCACGGCGACCCGTGAGGTCTCCGGCGCGATCACGTCGTCGACGCTCACCACGGTGGCGGTGTTCGCGCCGATGGCGCTCGTCTCGGGTATCGTCGGCAAGATCTTCACGCCCTTCGCGCTCACCGTCGCCATCGCGCTGCTCGCCTCGCTGCTGGTGTCGGTGACGGTGGTGCCCCTCGTCGCGAAGTGGACGCTGCTCAAGGCCAAGGTGCCCGAGCGTGATGAATCGCACGAGGTCGAGGAGAGCCGGTACGCGCGGATACTCACCTGGTCGCTGGACCACAAGCTCACGGTCATCGCGGCGGCGCTGGTGCTGTTCGTCGGCTCCATCGCGCTCATCCCGGTCGTCGGACTCGGCTTCATGCCGCCGGCCACGGAGAAGTTCGCCAACGTCGACCTGAGGTTCCCGACCGGTACCACGCCGGAGACCGTGGACGCCGCGCTGCTCGAGATCGAGGAGGAGCTCGCCGGGATGGAGGACGTCGAGTTCTTCCAGTCCGACGTGGGCGCTTCCAGCGGTTTCCAGGTCTCCTCAGGCGATAACCAGGGCGTGCTGTTCGTGCGCTTCGACGACGATTCCGATATCGACGCGCGCATCGCCGAGCTCCGCGACGTCGCCGGCGCGGTGGCGAGCGAGCAGACCGACGTCACGGTGAGTCAGGCCGACGTGAGCGGTTCCGGGACCAACTTCATCGATCTGATCATCACCGGCTCGGACTTCGAGGACATCCGTTCCTCGGCGGACACGATCGCGGAGGCGGTGGCGGACGTCGAGGGTCTCGAGAACGTGTCGAGCAACGTGAGCGAGGAGCGGCCTCAGATCGCCGTCGAGGTCGATCAGCGCGCGGCGGCGGAGCGCGGACTGAACGCGGCGATGATCGCCGGGGTGGTGCGCAGTCACGTCGCCGACGAGGAGATCGGCACCATCGAGGTCGACGGCCGGGACGTGTCGCTGCTCTACTCCGTGGGCGCCACGGGCGTGGCTTCGGCCGAGGACGTGGCGGCGATCGAGGTGGCGAGCCCGCTCGGCGAGGCGACCACGGTCGGCGAGGTGGCCTCGGTGGAGGAGACGGGGACCCCGGTGGCCGTGCTCACCCGCGACGAACAGCGCTACGCCGCCGTGTCCGGGGCGGTCACGGAGCGGGACAGCAGTACCGTCATCGGAGAGGTGCAGGCCGAGATCGACGCGCTCGACCTGCCGGAGGGCGTGGACGTGCGGATCGGCGGCATGGCCGAGATGATGAACGAGAGCTTCGAGCAGCTCATCCTCGCGATGATCGTGGCCGTCTTCGCGGTGTACATCGTGATGGTGATCGCGTTCGGCGAGTCCATCGCCCCGCTCGCCATCATGATGTCGCTGCCGCTCGCCATCATCGGCGGCGTGCTCGGGCTGTGGATCACGGGCCTGCCGCTCGACATGCCGGCGATGATCGGCGCGTTGATGCTCGTCGGCATCGTGACCACGAACGCCATCGTGCTCATCGACCGGGTCAACCAGCGGCTCGACGCGGGGAGTCCGAGACGTCTCGCCCTGCTCGAGGCGGGGGCGGAGCGCATCCGGCCGATCCTCATGACGGCGCTCACGACCATCGGCGCGTTGCTGCCGATGGCTGCGGGCATGGCCGAGGGAGCGCTCATGTCCCAGTCGCTCGCCGTCATCGTCGTGGGCGGGCTGACCACCTCGACCGGGCTCACGCTCCTCGTCGTGCCGGTCGTCTACGACATGCTCGAAGGCTGGAAGGCGCGCCTGCTCGGCGAACGATCGGCGAGGCCGGAGCCTTCCGCGCCGTCGGCCGAGTGGTCGTAGTCCGGCAGTCATCCGGATGCTCACCGGAAGGAGATCGTGAGGGAGGCCGTGACCTGCACCGTACTCGACGTGCACGGTGCCGACTCGGTCCGTTCAGCGAACGCTCGGGGCAGCGTGACCTGAGCGCGGAGGGTCCATGATGCGGTAGTCTACACGCGAGAGTCCGGCGAGCAGGGCGGCACGGACGTCACCCCGGTGACGTCACCGTGTCGACGTCACCTGGGGGGCCTCTTGGGAGCGGCACAGCGGACCGATCCGTCGTCCACGACGTTGAGGGGGTTGCTCGCCGCGGCCGCCGCGGTGGTGATCCTCCTCGGGATGCGGGAAGCGGCCGCCATCGTGAGCACGCTGTTGCTCGCGTTCGTCATCACCGTCGGCATCGCGCCGATGCCCAAGCGCCTGTCCCGCCGGATGCCCACCTGGCTCGCCTTCGTCGTGAGCGTGCTCGTGGTGATCGTGGCGCTCCTGCTGCTCGTGCTCCTGCTCGGCGGCACGCTGGTCAGCTTCCTGGACACGCTTCCGGAGTATCAGGACCGGTTCGACGAGTTCGTGCGGGGCACGGAATCCCTCGTCGAGAGCCTCGGCGTGGATCTGCGGACCGTGGACGTCACGAGCTTCCTCAGCCTCGAGCGGGTCGCCTCCGTCATCGGCGCCGCGGCGCGCTCGATCATCGACGCGCTCTCCAACGCCTCGCTCCTGTTCATCCTCATCTTCTTCATGCTGCTCGACTCGATGGGATATCCCGATCGCGTCCGAGGCGCCTTGGCGCACGGTTCCGAGGCGTTCTCGGAATGGCACGCGTTCGTGACGAACACGCGCCGCTATCTCTCGATCACCGCCGTGACGGGACTCGGTGTCGCGATCGCGGATTTCCTGGTGCTGCTGGTGATGGGCGTCGACTTCGCCCTCCTGTGGGCGGTGCTCGCGTTCCTGTTCAGCTTCATCCCGAACATCGGCTTCGTGCTCTCGCTCATCCCTCCGGCGTTCCTCGCGCTGCTGCAGTTCGGGCTCGCCGAGGCGATCTTCGTGGTCGTGGCGTTCGTGGTGATCAACAGCCTGGTCGACAACGTCATCAAGCCCAGGGTCCTGGGCGGCGGACTAAACCTGTCGATCGCCACCACGTTCCTGTCGCTGATCGTGTGGGGTTGGGTGCTCGGACCCGTCGGGGCGATCCTCGCCATCCCGCTGACGCTGTTCGTCAAGCAGGTGGTCCTCGAGGTCGAGCACGAGGAGGGCCTGCTCACCCTCGCGATGTCGGGTTCCACGCCCCCCGAGGAGTGAGCCCGCGGGCCGGGACTCGATCCGCGGCGCCGATCGACCGCCGGTGAAGGTTCGGTGAGATGTTCGGCGCCGTTCCGCGACTGTGGAAGAATGGAGCCGTAGTCGCAGAGAAGGGGAGCGCCCCGTGGAGCGTTCGCGCCGCATCGTCCTGCTCGCACACTGCCTGCTCAACGTGAACTCCAAGGTCGAGCGGCTTGCGCGGTATCGCGGGGCGCATCCGATCGTCCAGTCGCTCGCGGAGCGTGGGCTCGGGCTGCTCCAGCTGCCGTGTCCGGAGCTGACGTGTGCCGGCCTCAAACGTTGGCCGCAGACGGTGGAGCAGTACGACACCCCCTTCTTCCGCGCTCACTGCGCGAGGCTCGCCGAGCCGGTGTCGGCCCAGGTCGAGGAGTATCTGCGCTGCGGGTATCGGGTCGGTCCCGTGATCGGGTTCGAGGGGAGCCCGAGTTGTGGGGTCCGATACGCGTGCTCCGGCGACTGGGGCGGCATGCAGGAGGACGAGGAGCGGCTGCTCGAGGTGCGTCGGGACCGCGAGCGAGCGGAGCGTTCGGGCGTCTTCATCGAGGTCCTCCGCGAGCGGCTGGAGCCGTTGGGTATCCGGTTCGTCGCGGTCGACGAACGCGAGGCCGACGACGGGGTCGCGCGCGTGCTCGACCTGCTCGACGAGACCTGATGCCGGCTCGACACGATCCTCCGCGGGTATGCTGTCTGGGTAGCCGAGAGAGCGGAAGCGGGATGTCGCTGGGAGCACACTCCGAGGTCGGGAAGCTGCGCAAGGTGCTCGTGCACGCGCCGGGTCTCGCGCTGGAGCGCCTCACCCCCGCCAACGCCGAGGCCTTCCTGTTCGACGACCTGGTGTGGGTGGAGCGAGCCCGCGAGGAGCACGACCAGCTGGTCGCCGCGCTGGAGGATCGCGGGGTGGAGGTGCTCCGCCTGCAGGGACTGCTCGCGGAGACGCTCGCGCACTCGAGAGAGGCGAGGCGCCACGCGGTCGAGCGGGCGGTGTCCTCCTACACCGTGGGTCTGTCACTCGTCGAGGAGTTTCGCGCGCACCTCGAGACGTTCGAGGCCGGACGTCTCGCCGAGGTGCTCGTCGGAGGTCTGCTCATCTCCGAGTTGGAGGAGCTCGACCTGCGCGCGCTCAACCGCCGTTCGCTGGGCGCCATGCTCGCCGAGCCGAACAGCTTCGTCCTGCCGCCGCTGCCCAACACGATGTTCACGCGCGATTCGAGCGCGTGGCTGTACGGCGGCGTGGTCCTGCCGCCGCTGTTCTGGCACGAGCGGCGCCACGAGGTGGTCAACGTGTCCACGGTCTACCGCTTCCATCCGATGTTCGCCGAAGCGGACTTCGAGTTCTGGTATCCGCCGGCGGGTGACGCGGGCCGCTTCGCCATCGAGGACCTGGGGCAGGGCGTCTCGCTGGAGGGAGGGGACGTCATGCCGATCGGAGGGCGGACCGTGCTCGTGGGCATGGGCCAGCGCTCGACCGGCACGATGGTGGAGCACCTCGCCAGGGCGTTGTTCGCCAAGGGCGCCGTCGAGCGGATCATCGCGTGTCGCATGGCGCAGGATCGAGCCTACATGCACCTGGACACGGTGTTCGGGTTCGTGGACCGCGACGCCGTGACGATCCATCCGCCGGTGGTCGAGGACATGCAGGTGTTCAGCGTGCGACCGGGAGCGCACGAGGAACTGTTCGACATCACCGAGGAGGCCGGCCTCCTGGAGGCGGTGGAGGACGCGCTGGGTCTCGAGTCGATACGGGTCATCCCCACCGGGGGCGATGCCTTCCAGGCGGCGCGCGAGCAGTGGGACGACGCGAACAACATCGTCGCGATCGAGCCCGGCGTGGTCGTCGCCTACGCCAAGAACACGCACACGAACGCCCGTCTGCGCGAGGCGGGTGTCGAGGTGATCGAGATCGAGGGAAGCGAACTCGGCAAGGGACGTGGCGGATGTCACTGCATGACGTGTCCGATCGAGCGCGACGCGGTCCGATGAGGAGCGGTGAGCCACGGGGCGCGCCCGCTCGTCGGCTCGTCGCGCTCGCTCTCGTCCCGGGCCTCGCGGCGATCCTCGTCATCCTCAGCACGCTCGGTCCGCTGATCGGCTGCTCGAGCGACGAGGGCATCCGGGACTCGGGCGTCGCCGAGGACGCCTCGCTGTTCGACGAGGACCGCTCGTGGGTGACCGAGGAGCCGGGAGCGTACGTCGGTACGTACGGAGGCCGCTTCGAGCGCTTCTTCGAAGGGCGTGGCACCGTGTCGATACCGCTCTCGATGACCGTCACACCGGAGCGCGTGACCGGTTCGTGGGACGAGGTCGCGGACGTGCCCGGCGGGGAGCCGCTGCGCTGGCACACGCGGGGGTCGTTCTCGGCGGACGTGCTCGAGGACGGCACGTTCGAGGGCGAGGGGAGCGCGGTGACCTACACCACCGGCGCATCCGAGGAGGGCACCATCACGCCGCGGGACGTGGTGGTGCTCGGACGCCTCAGCGACGACGCGCTCGTCCTCGGCGACATCGTGTTCGAGGAGGGCGCTCTCACCTTCCAAGGCGTGCGCGAAGAGTGAGCTACACTCGCCCGATGGGACGTCCCCTCCGCTACACGGCCACGTGTCCCAAGCACGTCGAGGACCTGCTCGCCGACGAGCTCGTCTCACTCGGCGCGACGGACGTGCGCCCGTCCGTCGCCGCGGTGACCTTCACCGGGAGCCTCGACGTGGGCCTGCGCGCGTGCCTGTGGTCACGGGTGGCCAGCCGCGTGCTGCTGCGGCTCGGCGAGACCGACGCGGGGGACGCGGATTCGCTGTACGAGGGGCTGGCCGTCGTCCCTTGGGAGGAGCACGTGCCGGTCGACGGCACGCTCGCGGTGGACGCGGTCGGGACCAGCGAGGGCCTGACCCACACCGGGTTCACGGCGCGCAGGGTCAAGGACGCCGTCGTCGATCGGATACGGGAGAGGTACGGGAGGCGACCGTCCGTCGACCTCGACAGACCCGACGTGCGCGTCAACGTGCGCATCCGTCGCGAGCGTGCCACGGTGTCGATCGACCTCTCGGGCGAGCCGCTGCATCAGCGCGGCTATCGCCTCCCGGGCGAGGCGAGCGCCGCGCCGCTCAAGGAGAACCTGGCCGCGGCGGTGCTCGCTCGGGCGGATTGGAGCGGCGTCGCAGCCGCCGGAGGTGCGTTCTGCGATCCGATGTGCGGCACGGGGACCATCGCGATCGAGGCCGCGATGATCGCCTCCGACCAAGCGCCGGGTCTGCTCCGCGACCACTGGGGGTTCGAGGGCTGGCTCGGTCACGATGCCGACGCGTGGGCGGCGCTGTTGGACGAGGCCGACGACCGTGCGGAGGCGGGACGGGAGGCGCTGCCGCCGATCGTCGCGGGTGACGCGGACGAGGCGGCCGTCGAGACGGCCCGGGGCGCCGCACGCCGGGCCGGCTTCGCGCGGGGCGTCCGGCTCCACGTACGCGGGGTCTCGGAGGCCGGACCGCCGGAAGGATCGGCCGAGGGACTGCTCGCCGCCAACCCGCCGTACGGCGTGCGGCTCGAAGGGTCGGCTTCATCGGGATCCGTGCGCTCCCCGGGCTCGGGATCATCGGGCTCGGGAGACTCGCGCGCGGGAGACTCGCGCGCGGGACTCGAGGCGCTCTACGACACGCTGGGCGCGACGCTGGCCTCGCGGTTCCGCGGCTGGCGGGCGGCCGTCCTCACCGCCGACCCGAAGCTCGCTCGCGCGATCGGCCTGCGCTCGCACAAGCAGCACGCGCTGTACAACGGGCCGCTCGAGGTGAAGCTCTACCTCTTCGAGCTCACCGAGGACAACGAGCGGAGACCGACCGTCTGAGCTCGGCCGTCTGGGGCCCGGCCTAGCCGCCGGCCGTCGCGCCTAACCGGCCGCTTCGCGAGGCTTGGTCGCGGTCACGACGGCGTGGGTCTCGCTGAGGTCCCTGCGCGCCTCGCAGTCCTCGAATCCCGCCCCGCGGACCTGCGCGCATATGGTCTC
>CAYOSP010000027.1:0-9007 GCA_964406675.1 uncultured Eubacteriales bacterium
CTCTCGACCGCGGACTCGTTCGTCATCGAGTCGCGGGGCTGGTACCGGCCGATGGGGTAGGGCCGACCATCCGGCTTCCACGACGATACCACCGACCGAAGGGGCGTGAGCCATGCGGGGCGTCCGCAAGCGCGTGCTGGTCACCGGCGGGGCCGGGTTCCTCGGTTCGCACCTCTGCGAGCGCCTGCTCGAGCGCGGTTGCGACGTGCTCTGCGTCGACAACTTCTACACCGGCGAGAAGGACCACGTCGCCCACCTACTCGACCACCCGTACTTCGAGCTCATGCGCCACGACATCACGTTCCCGCTCTACGTCGAGGTCGACGAGATCTACAACCTCGCCTGTCCCGCCTCGCCGGTGCACTACCAGTTCGACCCGGTGCAGACCACCAAGACGAGCGTGCACGGATCGATCAACGTGCTCGGGCTCGCCAAGCGGGTCAAGGCGCGCATCCTGCAGGCCTCCACGAGCGAGGTGTACGGCGACCCGGAGGTGCACCCTCAGCCCGAGGAGTACTGGGGGCGGGTGAACCCCATCGGTCGCCGAAGCTGCTACGACGAGGGCAAGCGCTGCGCCGAGACGCTCTTCTTCGACTACCGCCGCCAGCACGACCTCCCCGTCAAGGTGGTGCGCATCTTCAACACCTACGGCCCGCGCATGCACCCCAACGACGGTCGGGTGGTCAGCAACTTCATCATGCAGGCGCTGCGCGGCGAGGACCTCACCGTCTACGGCGACGGCTCCCAGTCCCGCTCGTTCTGCTACGTGGACGACCTCATCGAGGGGCTGCTCCGCATGATGGAGACACCCGATGAGGTGACCGGGCCGATCAACCTGGGCTCGGAGGAGGAGCGCTCCATCCGCGAGCTCGCGGAGGCCGTCATCGAGCTCACGGGGAGCGACTCGCGCATCGTCGAGAAGCCGCTGCCAGAGGACGATCCCGTCCGTCGACGTCCCGACATCACGAAGGCGCGCGAGACGCTCGGGTGGGAGCCCGCGGTGACCTTCGACGACGGGCTGCGCCGCACGGTCACCTACTTCCGCGAGCGGTTCGCCTGAGGTCTTGGCGTACGCGACCTCCTTCGGATCGGATGGCTGGGCGGACGTGCGCGGATCGAACGGGCTGAACGATCCCCGGCTCGCGAGTTCGGGACTTGCGCCGTCTGCTATATTGAAGAGCCGGTCCGGGCGCCGCGTCGTACGTCGTCGCCGGGACGGTCCGTACCGGCGCATATGCGGGCGTGGCGGAATTGGCAGACGCGCCAGGTTTAGGACCTGGTGAGTACGACTCGTGGAGGTTCGAGTCCTCTCGCCCGCACCATGCACACCTCTCGGGCGCACCATGCGTGCATCCGGCGCCCGCGGATCCTGAAGACGAGAGATATCGGGAGGCTTCTGTTGGATACGAGTGTCGAGCGACTGGAAGGCAATGAGGTACGGCTGGAGGTCACGGTTTCGGCCGAGCAGGTAGATCAGCACATCCACCAAGCCTATAAGCGTCTCTCGGAGCGGCTCAACGTGCCCGGATTCCGGAAGGGTCATGTGCCGGAGCGCGTCATCGACAACATGGTGGGCAGGGATTCCGTGCTTGCGGACGCCCAGGAGACCATCGTCACCGAGTCTTACCCACAGGCACTGGACGCCGAATCGTTGAGACCTATCGATGAGCCGGAACTGGGGGTGCTGGACCTGCCGGTCGAGGGTGTTGCTTACACGTACGAGGTGCAGGTCCCGGTGCGACCGGAATTCACCCTACGCGACTATTCCGGCATCGAGGTGAGTGCACCTGCGGGTGAGGCGACGGAGGAAGACGTGGAGCAGCAGATCGACGCGATGCGTGACCGGTTGGCCACACTCGAACCCGTCGAGGACGGCGGCATCGAACCCGACAGCTTCGCGGTTCTCTCCTGGACGGTGGATGTCCTGGGGGATCCTGTGCCGGACAGCGAGGTCGACGAGTACGTGTACGAGTTCGGCAAGGATCAGATGCCTGAGGAGTTCGAAGAAGGTCTGCGGGGGGCCGTCGCCGGCGAGGATCGGGACGTATCCTTCACCATCTCGGAGTCCTCTTCCGTGCCCGAATATGTCGGCCAAGAGGCGGTCTTCCACGTCCATGTGCACGAGGTGAAGCGTAAGATCCTCCCGGACATAGACGATGAGTTCGCACTCGCGGCGGGTGGCTATGACGACGTCGACCATATGTACGCGGCGGTCAAGGCCAAGGTGCAGACCAGCAAGGAGCAGCAGCGCAGGCGCCACGTGGAGATCGAAGCTCGTCGAGCACTCGCGACGCATCTTGAAGGAGAGATGCCCGAGAAGCTCATCGAACGACGTACCAACGACATGATGAAGGATTTCATGCACGGTATGGACGCGCGTGGGTTGACTCCCGAGCAGTACTACGCACAGTCGGGCACGACTCCGGAGTTGGTGCAGCAACAACTGGAGAACGAAGCACTGGAGAGTCTGCGCACCGAGTTAGCCCTGGAGGCGCTCTTCCGTGATCAGGAGATGGATTACACGGACGATGACATCGATGTCGAGTTGGAGCAGATGGTCGGCCCCGAGCGAGCCGAGACGATGCGTCAGCGGCTCGAGGCCACGGGCTCGCTTGCGCCGATCCGCGAGCAGGTCATGCAGCGCAAGGCCACCGAGTGGCTGCTCGAGCACATCACCGTGAACGAAGAGGAGCCCTCGGACGAACCGGACGAACCCGACGAGCCCGAAGAGGCCGAGGTGTCGGACGAGGCGGAGGAAGCCGCCGCGACTGACGAGCCCGAAGAGGCCGCGGCCGTCGAGGACGACGAGGACGCCGAAGGGAGCGAGGACCGATGACGCACGAGGCCTACGACCAGCTCGTCCCGATAGTCATCGAGCACACCAGCAGGGGCGAGCGGTCCTTCGACATCTACTCGCGTCTGCTCAACGAGCGGATCGTCTTCCTGGGCACCGAGGTCAACGAGCACATCGCCAACCTCATCATCGCCCAGCTCCTGCACCTGGAGAGCGACGATCCGGACAAGGAGATCAACCTCTACATCAACTCGCCGGGTGGTCTCGTCACGGCCGGCCTCGCGATCTACGACACGATGCAGTACATCAAGTCCGACGTGACGACCATCTGTCTCGGACAGGCCGCGTCGATGTCGGCGGTGCTGCTCGCGGCGGGCGCGCCCGGCAAGCGATTCGCTCTGCCCAACTCGCGCATCCTGATCCATCAGCCGCTCGGCGGCGTGCAGGGCCAGGTCTCGGACATCGAGATCGGCGCCAGGGAGATGCTGCGCACCCGCAAGCAGATCGACGAGATCCTGGCGAAGCACACCGGCCAGCCGGTGGAGACGGTCCACAAGGACACGGACCGCGACAACATCATGACCTCGGACGAGGCCAAGGAGTACGGCATCATCGACGACGTGATCGCGAGCCGGCTCGTGCGCGGCGAGACCGACGCCGACACCGAGGCCGACACCAAGCCCGACACCGATACCGACACCGATGCCGAGACCGACCCCTCCGAGGACGAGTGATCATGACGGACGAGGACAAGACCGCCCAGAACGAGAAGCTCGGCTGCTCCTTCTGCGGCAAGGGCCAGCGGCAGGTGCGCAAGCTCATCGCGGGCCCGGGCGTGTACATCTGCGACGAGTGCGTGGATCTGTGCGCGGGCATCGTCGAGGAGGAGGTGCCCGACGAGCAGGAGGAGCTGCTCGAGCGGCTCCCCACGCCGCGGGAACTCCACGAGCTGCTCAGCGATTACGTGGTCGGTCAGGAGGAGGCCAAGAAGGTCCTCTCCGTCGCCGTCTACAACCACTACCAGCGCATCCGCTCCACGCCGATCGACGCCGACGAGGAAGCGGTCGAGCTCGCGAAGTCGAACATCCTTCTGCTCGGCCCCACCGGGTCGGGCAAGACCCTGCTCGCTCAGACGCTCGCCCGCGTGCTGCAGGTGCCGTTCGCCATCGCCGACGCCACCGCGCTCACCGAGGCGGGCTACGTGGGCGAGGACGTCGAGAACATCCTCCTCAAGCTCATCACCGCGGCCGACTTCGACATCGAGCGCGCGGAGGTCGGCATCGTCTACATCGACGAGATCGACAAGGTCGCGCGCAAGGCCGAGAACCTCTCGATCACCCGCGACGTGTCCGGCGAGGGCGTGCAGCAGGCGCTGCTCAAGATCCTCGAGGGCACGGTCGCGTCGGTGCCGCCGCAGGGGGGCCGCAAGCACCCCCAACAGGAGCTCATCAAGATCGACACCACCAACATCCTGTTCGTCCTCGGCGGCGCGTTCGTCGATCTCGAGAAGCTGATCGCCGACCGCATCGGCCGCAAGGGCGTGGGCTTCGGCGCTCGGATCCAGGGGCCCGCGTCAGAGGTCCGCGACGAGCTGCTCGGCGAGGTCCTGCCCGAGGACCTGCATCACTACGGGCTCATCCCCGAGTTCGTGGGGCGCATCCCGGTGATCAGCCACGTCATCGAGCTCACCGAGGACGACCTCGTGCACATCCTCACCGAGCCGAAGAACGCGCTGGTCAAGCAGTACCGTCGCATGTTCGCGCTCGAAGGGGTCGAACTCGAGTTCACCGACGAGGCCCTGCGCGCGATCGCCCGCAAGGCCATCAAGCGCGGCACCGGCGCTCGCGGGCTGCGCTCCATCATGGAGAACCTCCTGCTCGACACGATGTACGAACTGCCGTCCCGGTCGGACGTGCGCCGTGTCGTGGTGAGCGAGGACGCGGTCGAGAACGGGTCGCCGCCGGTGCGCCTTATCGCCGACGAGGACGAGAGCGAGAGCGAAGCGAGCGCCTAGGGTCGCCGCTCGCAGTCGCCTCCCATAGAATCGAGGGACGCCGTCGCTTCGCGGTCCGTCGCGGATCGCCGCGGCGCGCGGATCGTCGGCAGTCTCATGCACGCGACCCCAGGGAGGAGCCGTCGCCCCATGACGGACATGCCTAAGGCGTACGACCCGGCGTCGGTCGAGCGACCGATCCTCGACCGCTGGCTCGAGGGCGGGTACTTCGGCCAGGACATCGTCGAGGGCGAGGATCCCTTCGTCATCGTGATCCCGCCGCCGAACGTCACCGGCTCCCTGCACATGGGGCACGCCCTCAACAACACCATCCAGGACGTGCTCACGCGCCGCAGCCGCATGACCGGCCGGCCCACGCGATGGGTGCTCGGCACCGACCACGCCGGCATCGCCACGCAGAACAAGGTCGAGCAGAAGCTCGCCGAGGCGGGGAAGACCCGTCACGACGTGGGTCGCGAGCGCTTCGTCGAGATGTGCTGGGAGTGGCGCGAGGAGCACGGCTCGACGATCGTCAGCCAGCTCGAGCGGATGGGCTGCTCGTGCGATTACTCCGACGAGCACTTCACCATGGACCCGCACTACCAGGACGCGGTCCGCAGGGTCTTCGTGGACTGGTTCGAGAACGGTCTCATCTACCGCGGGCACCGGATCATCAACTGGTGCCCGCGCTGCACCACGGCGCTCTCCGACATCGAGGTGGAGCACGAGGACCTCGACGGCAAGCTGTGGAGCCTGAGGTACCCGCTCAAGGATCCGGTCGGCGGGCGCGATCACGTGGTGGTCGCCACCACCCGTCCCGAGACGATGCTGGGCGACACGTGCGTGGCGGTGCATCCCGACGACGAGCGCTACACGGACGTCGTGGGCGCCACGGTCGTGCTGCCGCTGCTCGGGCGGGAGATCCCGATCGTCGCCGACGAGTACGTCGAGGCCTCGTTCGGCTCCGGCGCGGTCAAGGTGACGCCCGCGCACGACCCGAACGACTTCGACATCGGCGAGCGGCACGGCTGCCCGCCGATCAACATCCTCGACGAGAACGCCGTCGTCACGGACGCGGGCGGCCCGTACGCGGGCCTCGACCGCCACGAGGCGCGCGAGCGCGTGGTGGTCGACCTCGAGGAGCGGGGGCTCCTGCTCGGCGTCGAGGAGCACGCACACTCGGTCGGGCACTGCTACCGGTGTCACACCGTCATCGAGCCGTGGCTCTCCGAGCAGTGGTTCGTCGACATGAAGCCGTTGGCCAAGCCGGCGATCAGGGCGGTCGAGGACGAGCGGGTCGTCTTCCACCCGAGGCGCTGGGAGAACGTCTACTTCGACTGGATGCGCAACATCCGCGACTGGTGCGTGAGCCGCCAGCTGTGGTGGGGCCACCAGATCCCGGTGTTCTACTGCGAGGCCGAGGGGTGCGAGGGCGTCCATGCTTCGATGGTCGACCTGAGGGAGTGTCCGGACTGCGGCGGCCCCGTGCGCCAGGACCCCGACGTGCTCGACACGTGGTTCAGCTCCCAGCTGTGGCCGTTCGCCACGCTCGGCTGGCCGCCCGACACGCCCGAGCTCGACTACTTCTATCCCACGACCGTGCTCTCCACCGCCCGCGACATCATCTTCCTGTGGGTCGCGCGCATGATCATGAGCGGCATGTACTTCGTGAGCGACGTCCCGTACCGCGACGTGATCATCCACCCGACCGTCTTCAACGCCGAGGGCCGGCGGATGTCGAAGTCGCTCGGCACCGGCGTGGACCCGCTCGATCTCATGGCCGACTACGGTGCGGACGGCATGCGCTTCGGCCTCATGCTGCAGACCACCGGCACCCAGGACATGCGCTTCTCCGAGGAGAAGCTCGTCAACTCGCGCAACTTCGCGAACAAGATCTGGAACGCGAGCCGGTTCGTGCTCATGAACCTCGACGACTACGAGCCGGGTCCGCCCGAGGCGCGCACCATGGCCGACGAGTGGATCCTCTCGCGCCTGGCCGACCTCTCGGTGCGCGTCGACGAGGGGCTCGACGCGTATCAGTTCGGCGAGGTCGCCCGCGCGCTCTACGACTTCTTCTGGAGCGAGTACTGCGACTGGTACATCGAGTTGTCCAAGTCGCGACTCGCCCAGGGCGGCGAGGCCCGCCTGACCGCGCAGCGCAACCTCGTCTACGTGCTCGACCGCTCCCTGCGGCTCCTGCATCCGATGATGCCGTTCATCACCGAGGAGATCTGGGCGCGCCTGCCGCTTCCCGGCGCGGACGGTGAGGGCGAGCGTGCCGAGGGCGCGGCTCCCGAGATGCTGCTCGTCGCGAAGTGGCCCGACGAGCTCGCGAGCTACGGTGACGCGGACGCCGAGGAGAGGATGCGGACGCTGCAGGAGGTCATCACGGCCGTGCGCTCCGCCCGTTCCCGCTTCGACGTGCCGCCGAAGGCCGAGGTCGACGTGGCGGTCAAGGCCGCGGAGGCCGATGCGGCGCTGCTCGAGTCGGAGGAGCGCTACCTGCACGAGCTCGCCGGCGTCGGTTCGCTCACGGTGGGACCCGATGTCGAGAAGCCGGAGCGCTCGGCGGTCGACGTCGTGCGGGGGATGGAGGTCTACGTCCCGCTGGCCGGTCTCATCGACGTCGACGCGGAGCGCGCCAGGATCGAGAAGCAGCTCGCGAAGGCGGAGGACGACCTCGCGCGCACCGAGAAGAAGCTCGCCAACGAGGGCTTCCTGAACAACGCCGCGCCCGAGGTCGTCGACAAGGAGCGCGCCAAGCGCGACGAGTTCGCCGGCGCGACGAGCAAGCTGCGCGCGCAGCTGGAGGAGCTCGCCTGAGGTACGAAGAGGCCGTCGCCGCACTGACCGGAGCCCAGCGCTTCGGGATGAATCCGTCCCTCGAGGGCATCCGCGCGATCACCGAGGCGATGGGCCTGCCGCAGAGCGCGTTCCGTATCGTGCAGGTCGCGGGCACCAACGGCAAGAGCTCGGTGGCCTGGATGGTGGCCGCCCTCCTACGAGCGCACGGCGTCCGTGCGGGATCGTTCACCAGCCCGCACCTGTCGCGGTACGAGGAGCAGATCCAGGTGGCGGGCGCCTCGGTGGGCATGGAGCTGTTCGCCGCCTCGGTCACCGCCGCGATCGACGCCGCCGAAGCCGCCGACGTGGCCGCCACGGAGTTCGAGCTCGCCACCGCCGCCGCGCTGTGGGCGTTCCGTGACCAGCGCGTGGACTGGGCGGTGCTCGAGGTGGGGATGGGAGCGCGCTGGGACGCGACGAGCGTGACCTCGCCCGCCGTCTCCGTGCTCACCGGCGTGGCGCTGGAGCACACGGCGCACCTGGGGCGGACGCGGGAGGAGATCGCCGCCGACAAGGCCCACGTCATCAAGCCGGGATCCGTGGCGGTGCTCGGTCCGGGCCTCGGGGGCGTGGAGGCGATCGTGCACCGGCGCGCCGAGGAGATGGACGTGCCGGTCGTCAGCGTGGGCGAGGCGAGGTCGGACGCGGACGTGGCGTTCAGGGTGGCCGCGCGGCCCTCACGGCCCGGCGGCGAGCTCTCGCTCGTCATGGAGCGCGGCGCGCTCGAGGGCGAGGGGTTCCGGATCGCCGCGCCCTCGTACCAGGCACCGAACGTCGCGGTGGCGCTCGCCGCCGGTGAGGTGGCGCTGGGCGGCGCGATCGACGCGGAGGCGGCGCGCGCGGCACTGTCCTCCCTGCGACTCCCCGCCCGGTTCGAGCTCCTCCCGCGGACGGTGCCCGACGAGGGGATCTCCGCCGACGTGCCGGACGAGGATGACGAGGGCGGACACGTCGACGTGGTCGTCGACGGCGCGCACAACCCGCAGGCCGCGCGGGTCCTCGCCGGGGCGATCGCCGAGGCGTTCGGTGAGACGAGACCGGTGCTCGTCCTCGGCGTGCTCGAGGACAAGGACGCCGCCGGGATCGTGCGCGCGCTCGCCTCGGTGGTCGGGCGCGTGGTGGTGTGCGCGCCCGAGAGCGGACGCGCGCTGCCGGCGGAAGAGCTCGCGGGCGTGGTGCGGGAGACCGTGGACGTCCCGGTGGAGGTGGTCGCCGACGTGGGCGCGGCGGTGGAGCGCGCACGCGAGGTGGCGCTCGCCATGGGTGCGGACGAGGCGGTGAGCGGGCCGGCGCGCGGGGTGGTCGTCACCGGCAGCCTCCGCACGGCGGCGGAAGCCCGCGAGCGCGGAGCGTGACGGGCGCCTTCGCGCGTCCGC
>CAYOSP010000027.1:9107-12076 GCA_964406675.1 uncultured Eubacteriales bacterium
TCGGCCTGCCCACCGCGTTCGGGGCGCTCGCTCACGGGGCGGTTGTGCGCGTCCACGAACACCACGCGAGGGGAGTGCCGGCGCGCCTCGGCGTCGTCCATCTCGACGAAGTCGGCGATGATGACGAGGTCTCCCTCGTCGACGAGGTGTGCGGCGGCGCCGTTGACGCAGACGATCCCGGAGCCGCGCAGTCCCGCGATGGTGTAGGTCTCGAACCGGGCGCCGTTGGTGACGTCCCAGACCCGGACGGCCTCGGACTCGAGGATGCCCGCGCGCTCGAGCAGGTCCGCGTCCACGGTGACGCTGCCCTCGTAGGACGTGTCCGCCCCGGTCACGGTGGCGCGGTGGATCTTGCCTTGAAGCATGCGACGTCGCATGGATGACGCTCCTTCGGGTCGTAAGCCACGGTGGGTCTCATCGCCCAGGGAGGTCAGTATACCAGTACGGTTCTGATAGAATCCCGTGAGTGACGCTCGCGACCGGCCCGGTGTCGGTCGCTCGGATCGAGAGGGGCTCGATGGGCGACCTGCTCGCACCGATCTTCCAGGACCCGACGTTCGTCCTCGCTCGTCAGCTGTGCACGCTGTTCTTCGTCGTGTTCTCGCTGGCGCTCGTGTTCTGGACCTGGCGGGACGCGCAGAAGCGCGGCGCGATGCCGTGGTTCTGGGCGCTCGTGGTGCTGATCTTCAACCTGGCGGGCTGGGCGGTCTACATGGTCGTGCGCCCGCCCGAGTACCTCGAGGACATCCGCGAGCGCGAACTCGAGATCCTCGCGAAGGAGGCCGCGCTGAACCAGCAGCACCAGAGGTGTCCTTCCTGCCTGAAGCCGGTGGCCGAGGACTTCCTGCTCTGCCCGAACTGCATGACCACGCTGCGCAAGCCGTGCGTCGACTGCGAGAGGCCGCTCGACATGGACTGGGCGATCTGCCCGTACTGCAAGGAGCGGCAGGTCCCGCTGAAGGACAAGCGCGGCTCGGGCGGCTCGAAGGCGAAGAGCGGTTCCGGCAAGGCATCCGGCAAGGCGTCCGGCAAGGCGTCCGGCAAGCCCGCGCAGAGCACCGAGTAGATGCCCGAGACCACCGTCATCCTCCCCAACGGCGACGAGCTCGGGGTGCCCGAGGGCTCGACCGTCGGCGACGTCGCGGCCACGATCGGCTCCCGCCTGGCCCGCGACGCGGTCGCGGGGCGCGTCGAGGGCGACCTGGTGGGACTCGACACCGTCGTGCGCGACGGCGAGCGGGTCGCCGTCGTCACCAAGCAGTCCGAGGAAGCCCTCGAGATCCTTCGCCACTCCGTGTCGCACGTGATGGCCGAGGCGGTCAAGCAGCTCCATCCCGAGGCGAAGCTCGGCATCGGCCCGGCCATCGAGGACGGCTTCTACTACGACTTCGACGTGCCGGAGCCCTTCAACGAGGAGGACCTCGAGGCGATCGAGGAGCGGATGCGCCAGATCGTGGCCGAGGAGCTGCCGTTCCAGCGCACCGAGGTCGACGAGCTCGAGGCGCGCGACATGTTCGAGGGCGAGCCCTACAAGCTCGAGCTCATCGAGGACCTGCCCGAGGACGAGACGATCTCGATCTACACCCAGGGCGACTTCACCGACCTGTGCCGCGGGCCGCACGTGCCGCACACCGGCTGGCTCGACGCGTTCGAGCTCATGAAGGTCGCGGGCGCGTACTGGCGCGGCGACTCCGACAACCCCATGCTGCAGCGCATCTACGGTACCGCGTGGTTCTCGCAGAAGGATCTGAACGCGTACCTCGAGCGCATCGAGGAGGCCGAGAAGCGCGATCACCGCAGGCTCGGTCGCGAGCTCGACCTCTTCCACTTCGACGAGATGGCCGGTCCCGGCCTCGTGCTGTATCACCCCAAGGGCGCCCGCGTCATGACGCTGCTCACCGATTGGCTGCGCGAGGGGCTCTACGAGCGCGGCTACGAGGAGCTGCGCACGCCGCACATCTACAAGGCGGACGTGTGGAAGACCTCGGGCCACTGGGGCTACTACATGGACAACATGTATCCCTTCGAGGTCGAGGGCGAGCAGGAGTACGCGGTCAAGCCGATGAACTGCCCCGGCGCGCTGCTCGTGTACGCCGACCGCGTCCGCAGCTACCGTGAGCTGCCGCTGCGGTGGTTCGAGTTCGGCACCGTGTACCGTCACGAGCGCTCCGGTGTGGTGCACGGGCTCATGCGGGCCCGCGGGTTCACGCAGGACGACGCGCACGTGTTCTGCACCGCCGATCAGGTCGTCTCCGAGGTCGAGGCGATGCTGGACCTCGTCGAGTACATCATGGACACGTTCGATTTCCCCTACACCGCCGAGGTCTCCACCCGACCCGACGAGTCGATCGGCTCTCCGGAGCAGTGGGAGCACGCGGAGCGTTCGCTCATGCGGGCGCTCGACGAGTGGGGTCTCGCATACGACGTGAACGAGGGCGACGGCGCCTTCTACGGGCCGAAGATCGACATCAAGGTCCGCGACGCGATCGGTCGCGTGTGGCAGCTCTCCACCATCCAGGTCGACTTCAACCTGCCGGAGCGCTTCGGTGCCGTCTACCGCACCGCCGAGAACACCGAGGAGCGGCCGATCATGATCCACCGGGCGATCTTCGGTTCGCTCGAACGGTTCTTCGGCATCCTCATCGAGCACACGTCCGGCAACCTGCCGGTGTGGCTCTCGCCGTTACAGGCGGCGGTCGTGCCGATCGCCGACCGGCACGCGGAGTACGCGGACTCGGTCCGCGCGCGGCTCGCGGAGCAGGGTGTGCGCGTGGAGGTGTACGGCGAGCAGGAGCCGATGCGCGTCAAGATCGCCAAGGCCCAGCAGCAGAAGATCCCGTACATGCTCGTGGTGGGCGATCAGGAGATCGAGAGCGGCTGCGTCGCGGTTCGTGACCGCTCGCAGGGCGACATGGGCGCGATGGGCGTCGACGACGTCGCCGAACTCGTGCTCGCCCAGCAGCCGTAGC
>CAYOSP010000027.1:12176-13968 GCA_964406675.1 uncultured Eubacteriales bacterium
GAGACGCTCGCGAAGGAGACGCTCGCGAAGGAGAGGATCCGATGAGCCAGCGCGTGTATCTGGACTACGCGGCGACCACCCCGGTGGACCCCAGGGTCGTCGAGGAGATGCTGCCGTACTTCACGGAACGTTTCGGTAACGCGAACAGTCTGTACTCGAGCGGGCGCGAGGCCGCGACGGCGCTCGCCGACGCGCGGCAGGTCCTGGCGGATTCGATCGGCGCCAAACCGGACGAGATCGTGTTCACCAGCGGCGGCACGGAGTCGGACAACATGGCGCTCATCGGCATCGCGAGGGGCGGCGGCCGCACGTCCGGGCACGTCGTCGTCTCGGCGATCGAGCACCACGCGGTGCTCGAACCGGCGCACTGGCTCGCGAAGCACGGCTACGAGGTGACCGAGCTCGCGCCGCGCGAGGACGGTCTGGTACGCGCCGAGGACCTCGAGCGCGTGATGCGTGAGGACACGATCCTCGTCTCGACCATGCACGGCAACAACGAGCTCGGCACCATCCAGCCGATACGGGAGCTCGCCGAGGTGGCGCACGCGGCCGGGGCGCTCTTCCATACGGACGCCGCGCAGACGCTCGGCAAGGTCGACCTCGACGTGGGCGAGCTCGGGGTCGACGCCGCGAGCTTCTCGTCGCACAAGATCCACGGCCCGAAGGGCATGGGTGCGCTGTTCGTCCGCCGTGCCGCGCGCATGGCGCCGCTCATCATGGGTGGCGGCCAGGAGTCGAAGAAGCGCAGCGGCACGCAGAACGTCTCGGGAGCGGTGGGCATGGCCGCGGCGCTGCGGCTCATGGACGAGGAGCGCCCGGAGGAGTCCGAGCGGCTGCGGTCCCTTCGCGACCGCCTCATCGACGGCGTGCTCGACATCGAGCTCACCTCGCTCAACGGGGCGCGGGACGTCCCGCGCCTCCCGCACGTCGCCAACTTCATCCTGAAGGGGGTGGAGGGCGAATCGGTGCTGCTGCGCCTCGACGCGAAGGGCTTCGAGGTCTCCACCGGCTCGGCCTGCTCCTCGGGCTCGCTCAAGCCGAGCCACGTCCTGCTCTCGATCGGATGTCCGCAGGAGGAGGCGCACGGCTCGATGCGCGTGAGCGTGGGCCGCTTCACCACCGAGGACGACGTGGAGGCGTTCCTCGAGGCGCTGCCGCCGATCGTCGAGCAGCTCCGCGGCATGAACCCGCTCTGGGAGCGCATCAGGAGCGGGGAGCTCGGCTGACGGACGAGGTCGACGGATCGGGTCGACGGATCGGGTCGACGGATCGAGTCGGCGCGACGGGTACGGGACCGCAAAGGAGACACATGTACAGCGACAAGGTCATCGAGCACTTCCAGGACCCGCACAACGTGGGCGTCATCGAGGACGCCGACGGGGTGGGCGAGGTCGGCAACCCCGTGTGCGGCGACGTGATGAAGATCTCGATCAAGGTCGAGGACGACCGTCTCTCGGACGTCAAGTTCCAGACGCTCGGCTGCGGCGCGGCCATCGCGACGAGCTCCATCGTCACCGACATGGCGAAGGGCATGTCGCTCGAGGAAGCGGTGCACATCACGAAGAAGGACGTCGCCGACGCGCTCGACGGCCTTCCTCCTGCGAAGATGCACTGCAGCGTGCTCGCCACCGACGGCCTCAAGAAGGCGGTGGACGACTACCTCGTCTCCCACGGGCGCGAGCCGCTCGCCGCCGGGACGATCGCGCACGACGACCCGGACTTCGATCCGCACGCGCAAGACGCGAGCGAGGCGGGAGCGAGCGAGGCGGGAGCGGGCGAGGCGGAACGAGCG
>CAYOSP010000027.1:14068-18641 GCA_964406675.1 uncultured Eubacteriales bacterium
GAGCGGGCGAGGCGGAACGAGCGAGCGAGGCGGACGAGGGTCTGTCGGAGGGTTGGTAGCCTGTCGTCGGGAGGGGCGGACATGGACACGCGCATGGAGACGATCGTCGGGACCATCGGATCGACGCCGCTCGTCGGGCTGTCCCGCATGGACGCGGGACTTCCGGCGCGAGTCCTCCTCAAGCTCGAGTCCCGCAACCCCGGCGGCTCCGTGAAGGACCGCATCGGGCGGAGCATGCTGCTCGAGGCCGAGGCGCGCGGCGAGATCACGCCCGGCGAGTCGGTCATCGTGGAGCCGACCTCGGGCAACACGGGGATCGCGCTCGCCCTGGTCGGCGCGGCGCGGGGCTATCGCGTGGTGCTCGCGATGCCCGAGAGCATGTCGATGGAGCGCCGAAAGCTCCTGCGCGCCTACGGTGCGGAGCTCGTGCTCACTCCGCCGGAGGGCGGTATGCAGGGAGCGGTGGACGCCGCCGAGGAGATCGCGGCGGACATCGAGGGGTCGTACGTCCCCGGGCAGTTCACCAACCCCGCGAACCCGCAGGCACACTACGAGACCACCGGACCGGAGATCGACATCGCTCTCGTGAACCGGAAGCTCGGAGCGTTCGTCGCCGGTGTCGGCACCGGCGGGACCATCAGCGGGGCCGGCCGCTATCTGAAGGAACGTCACCACTCCGCGAGGATCGTGGCGGTCGAGCCCACCGGGTCTCCGCTCATCACGCAGAAGCTCGCGGGCGAGGATCTCACGCCCGGACCGCACGGGATCCAGGGCATCGGGCCGAACTTCATCCCCGAGGTGCTCGACCTGGGGGTGATCGACTGGGCGGAGTCCGTCACCGACGACGAAGCGATCGAGACGGCCCGCAAGCTCGCGAGCGAGGAGGGCATCATGGCGGGCATCAGCTCCGGAGCGAACGTGGCCGCGGCGCTGCGCCTCGCCGAGCGCGCGGAGTTCGAGGGCTCCGCCGTCGTCACCTTCGCGCCGTCCACGGGCGAGCGCTATCTCTCCACGCCGCTGTGGGATGGACTCGGGTAGCGAGCGGGGGAGTCGACGCGCGATCCAGTCGACTCGCGATCGATGGGGATCCCGATCGATCGGGCGGGAGTCCAGTTGACTCGCGATTGAACGGGCGTTTAATCTATTGAGCGGCAGTTCAACGCGATGCCCGGAGGCCGCGGCGTGGTCCACGAGGATCCCGACCAGAACCCCGATCTCACCACCAAGGCGCGCATCCGCGACGCCGCGGTCGCCGTCATCGCCCAGCACGGCCTCGCGGACACCACGACGCGCAAGATCGCCGAGGCGGCCGGCGTGTCTCCCGGGCTCGTCATCCACCACTTCGGCTCGATGGACGGCCTGCGTCGCGCCTGCGACGAGTACGCCGCGGCGCGCATCCGCGAGCTCAAGGAGGACGCGGCGGCTCAAGGTGCCGGGATGGACGTGATCGGCGCGGTGCGGGAGAGCGACGTCGGGTATCTCCTCCCGTACCTGGCGGCGGTCCTCGTGGACGACTCGCCGGCGGTCGCCGAGCTGATCGACGACATGGTGGCCGACGCCGAGGAGTACTCCGAGCGGATGGTCGAGACCGGGATGCTGCGCCCCACGGAGTATCCGCGCGAGCGTGCCGCGCTGCTCGTCGTCTGGTCCTTGGGTTCGCTCGTCCTGCACACGCACATGGAGCGGTTGCTCGGGGTCGACCTCACCGATCCCGAGCTCACCTCCAGCTCCGCGTTCGCGCGCTACGCGCTCCCCGTGTACGAGATATACGGCGGCGGGGTCATGACCGAGGAGTTCGCCGCGAGCGCGAAGGAGGCGTTCTCCCGCATGGCGGGGGACGCGGGCCCGGCAGGGGATGCCGCGGGGAGGGACGCCGTGCCCGAGAACGAGTCCGGTACGTCCGAGGAGGAGGACGCATGAGCGCACGCGAACACGCAGCCGGCGGAGCCGAGCTCTCGGCCGTCCGCGCCGAGGGGCTCACCAAGCATTACGGGGACTTCCCGGCGCTCGTCGACCTCGACTTGGATATCCCGAGGGGAGAGGTGTTCGGCTACCTCGGCCCCAACGGTGCCGGCAAGTCGACCACCATCCGCACGCTGCTCGACCAGATCCGGCCCACCCGCGGCAGGGCGTCGATCCTGGGGATGGATACGCGCGAGCAGAGCGTCGAGATACGGTCGCATCTCGGCTACGTGCCGGACGACCTCGCGATGTACCCGCGCCTGACGGGTCGCGACACGCTGCGGTTCTTCGCGAACCTGCGCGGCGGGGTGGACTGGGCGTTCGTCGACGAGCTCGCCGGGCGCCTGGATTCCGACCTCTCGAGGAAGGTCGGCGACCTCTCCAGCGGCAACCGCCAGAAGGTCGGGCTCATCCAGGCGTTCATGAACAGGCCCGACGTCCTGATCATGGACGAGCCGAGCTCCGGGCTCGACCCGCTCGTCCAGACGGAGTTCCAGCGCATGATCCGCGAGGTGGCCGCCGAGGGGCGCACGGTGTTCCTCTCGAGCCACACGCTCTCCGAGGTGCAGCGCGTTGCGGATCGGGTCGGGATCCTTCGCCACGGCAAGCTGGTCGCCGTCGAGAAGGTGGCCGAGCTACGCTCGAAGGCGATGCGCCACGTGGAGATGGAGTTCACGGAGTCACCCGAGGCGTCCGTGTTCGAGGGCGTCCGGGGCGCGCGCGACATCCGCGTGGAGGACCACCGCGTGATGCTCTCGTACGAGGGGAAGATGGACGCGCTGCTCAAGACCGTGTCGGACCGCTACGAGGTAGTCGACATCCTCACCGAGGAGGCCGACCTCGAGGAGATCTTCCTCACCTTCTATCGCGATGAGGACGGCGACGGCGTGTTCGACGGTGACGCCGGCGCCGGCGGTGGTCCCGGTCCGCGCGATGAGCGCGAGGAGGTGTCCGCGTGATGCTCGCCGACGTCTTCACCAAGACGATCGCCGATCGCTGGAGGGGGTGGGTCATCGCCTTGGTGAGCCTCGGCCTCATGTTCCTGTTCGCGCTCGCCGCGTACCGTAGCATCGACCTGAGCGTCTACACCGAGTTGCCGATCGAGTTCCGTGCGATCCTCGGCATCCCGGAGACCGCCGACGTGGCGAGTCTGGCCGTCAAAGCGCTCGTCTCGTCGTACGGTGCGTTCATCGTCGCGGCGATGGCGCTCGCGATGGGCTCCGCCGCGGTGGCGAGCGAGGAGCGCGACGGCACGATCGGTCTGCTGCTCGCGAACCCGCTGAGCCGCACGCGCGTGCTGCTCGAGAAGACCGCGGCGCTGGTGGTGCTCACCGCGCTGGGCGTGTTCGCGCTGTGGGCGACCATCGTCGGTTCGGCGGCGTGGCTGGACGTCTCCATCGAGGGCCTGGACGTGGTCGCGCTGAGCGCGCATCTCTTCGCGAACTCGCTGTTCTACGGCTTCGTCGCGCTCGCGGTGGGTGCGTTCACGGGCAACCGCGGCGCGGCGGTGGGCGCCTCGGTGGGGGTGATGGTGGTCTCGTTCTTCGCGGCAGGCATCCTGCCGCTGGTGGAGGGCGCCGAGGGCTGGGAGAAGGCATCCCCCTGGTACTACTTCGACGGGAGCGATCCGCTGCTCAACGGCATCGAGTGGGGTCACGTCGCGCTCCTCCTGGGCGGGTCGGCGGCGCTCGGCGTGGCCGCGGTGATCGGCCTGCGAGGCCGCGACCTCAAGGGCCGGTCGGTCGGCGAGACGCTGTTCGACAGGCTCCGCACACACCCGCTCTTCGAGAAGGCGGTCGGTCGGCTCGCGGGAGCGGCGCGCGTGTCGAGTATCTGGGTCAAGACCGCGAGCGAGTATCAGGGCATGATGTGGATCGTGGCCGTCTACACGTTCCTCGTGCAGGGCGTGCTCATGGGCCCGCTGTACGGGGCCATGCCCACCGAGGCGTTCGAGGCGCTGGAGGGCTTCCCGGAGGCGATGATCGCGCTCTTCGGCGGCGGGGACCTTGCGACGGCAGAGGGTTTCTACCAGCTCGAGACGTTCGGCATGATGGCGCCGGCGTTGGTGATGATCCCGGCGATCGCCGTCGGCGCGAGCGCGCTGGCGGGGGAGGAGCAGCGGCGCACGATGGGTCTGCTGCTCGCCAATCCGATCGGCCGCTCGCGGATCATCGTCGAGAAGACGCTCACCATGGTGCTGTTCGCGGTGATCGTCGGTCTGGTGACGTTCGCGGGCGTGTGGGCCGGTTCTCTGCTGGGCGGCTTGGGCATCGACGTGGGCCACATCGCCGCGACGAGCCTGCTGCAGGTCCTGGTCGGGCTCGTCTTCGGTGCGCTCGCCCTCGCCCTGAGCGCGGCTACCGGCCGCAAGAAGGTCGCGATCTTCGGCGCGGTGGGAGCCGGCGTGGCGCTGCACCTGCTCGACAGCTTGGCCGACCTGAGCGAGACGGTGGCCGACTGGGCGGTGCTCTCGCCGTTCCACTACTACCTGGGCAGCGACCCGCTCATGACGGGGATGGACTGGGGGAACGCCGCGGTGCTCACCGCGATCGTCGTGGTGCTCGTCGGTGCGTCGTTCCGGCTGTTCCAGCGCAGGGACCTGAGGCAGGGC
>CAYOSP010000028.1:0-3511 GCA_964406675.1 uncultured Eubacteriales bacterium
GCCTCGTGGACGCGCTGGAGGAGCACGGGTCGGACGCCGCGGCCAACGCCATCCTCACGACGGACACGTTCGCCAAGTCCTCCGCGGCCGCCGTCATCGCGGGCGACGTCACGTACACGGTGGGCGCCGTCGGGAAGGGCTCGGGCATGATCCACCCGTCGATGGCCACGATGCTCGCGTTCGTCACGACCGACGCGCCGCTCGATGCCGAGGCCTGTCGCGCCGCGCTCGCCGGAGCGAACGCGCGCACGTTCGACCGCATCACGGTGGACGGGGACACGTCGACCAACGACATGGTCCTCCTGATGGCCAACGGCGCCGCGGGCGGCGATCCCATCGGGCCGGGCTCGGAAGCGTTCGAGGCGGTCGCCGCCGCGGTGGAGGCGGTCTGCGACGACATCGCGCGCATGATCGTGCGCGACGGCGAGGGCGCCACGAAGTCGATCGAGGTGCGGGTCACCGGGGCCGCCGACGAGGACGGGGCGGTGCGCGCGGCGAAGGCGATCGCGGGCTCGCCGCTCTTCAAGTGTGCGATGTTCGGGGAGGACCCCAACTGGGGGCGGGTGCTCGCGGCCGCCGGCGCCGCCGGTGTCGAGGTGGACCCCGATCGCATGAGCGTGCGTTTCGGCGACCTGCTCCTCGCGGAGGAGGGCCGCGCGGCCGAGTTCGATCGCGACGAGGCGGCCGCCGAGCTCGCGGGCGAGGACGTGCTCGTGACGTGCGACCTCGGGGTGGGCGCCGCCGAAGCGAGCGTGTTCACCTGCGACCTGAGCTACGAGTACGTGCGCATCAACGCCGAGTACACGACCTGACCACGATACGGACCGACCGAAGGCGGGACACGCCGCCGCCGAGGACTCGAGGGACCCATGGACCAGCTGCTCTACAAGGCACGGACGCTCACCGAGGCACTGCCGTGGATCAAGGAGCTCAGCGGTAAGACCGTGGTGGTGAAGTACGGCGGCTCGGCGATGACCGATCCCGCGCTGCGCGAGTCGGTGGCCTCCGACATCGTGTTGATGAAGCTCGTCGGCATCGACCCGGTCATCGTGCACGGCGGGGGCGCGGACATCAGCGCGCACATGGAACGCCTCGAACTGCCGGTCCGCTTCGAAGACGGCCTGCGGGTCACCGACGATGAGGCGATGGAGATCGTGAAGATGGTGCTCGTCGGCAAGGTGAACAAGACGCTCGTCTCGGCCATCAACCGGCACGGACGGCTCGCCGTCGGGGTGTCCGGCGACGACGCCAACTTCATCGAGGCGTGCGCGGTCTCCGAGAAGCTCGGGCGGGTGGGACGAGTGACCTCGATCGACACGTCGGTGATCGAGCGCCTCATCGAGGACGACTTCATCCCCGTGATCGCCTCGGTCGGCGTGGGCGAGGACGGCGGGTCGTACAACATCAACGCCGACACGGTGGCGGCCGAGCTCGCGGGCGCGATGGGCGCCGCCAAGGTCATCTTCCTCACCGACGTCGACGGGCTGTACCGTGACTTCGAGGACGAGGATTCGCTCATCTCGAAGCTCTCTCTAGCCGAGGCGCGCCGGATGGTCGAGGGGGGCGCCGTCTCGCGCGGCATGCTGCCGAAGGTCTCGGCGTGCGTGCGAGCGATCGAGCACGGCGTGCCCCGGGCGCACATCCTCAACGGCACGGAGCACCACGCGCTGCTGCTCGAGGTCTACACTGACGAAGGCGTCGGCACGATGATCACCCACGACGGCGGAGCGGGGGAGGGCTGATGGGCACGGCGCTCGACGCGATAGCGGCCGCGGATGCGGCGTATCACTTCCCGACATACGCGCGCAAGCCGGTCCTCTTCGTCGAGGGACGCGGGATGCGGCTCGTGGACGAGGACGGACGCTCCTACCTCGACTTCCTCTCCGGCATCGGGGTGGTGAACGCGGGTCACTCCCGGCCGGAGGTGGTCGAGGCGGTGCGCGAGCAGGTGGGGAGACTCACCCACGTCTCGAATCTGTTCCACGTCGAGCACCAGGCCGAACTCGCCCAGCGGGTCGCGGGTCTGGTGGGCGGGGGCCCGCGCAAGGTGTTCTTCGCGAACTCCGGCGCCGAGGCGAACGAGGGCGCCATCAAGGTGGCTCGCCGGTGGGGCAAGACGCGGCGCGGCGAGGACTGCGTGCGCATCGTCACCGCGCGGCGGAGCTTCCACGGCCGCACGCTCGCCTCTCTCGCGGCGACCGGCCAGCCGGCGAAGCACGCGCCGTTCGCGCCGATGCCGGAGGGGTTCTCGCACGTGCCGCTCAACGACCTCGACGCGCTCCGCGAGGAGGTCGACGATACGGTGTGCGCGGTGATGCTCGAGGTGGTGCAGGGCGAGGGCGGCGTGTACGTCTGCGACGAGGAGTACCTGCGGGGAGTCGAGGCGCTCTGCGGGGAGCGCGGCGCGCTCCTCATCCTCGACGAGGTGCAGAGCGGCTGCTACCGGACCGGCCCCGCGATGGCGCACCACGCCTACGCCGTCACCCCCGACATCGTCACGCTGGCCAAGGCGCTCGCCAACGGCCTGCCGATCGGCGCCGTGGTCGCCTCCGAGGAGGTCGCCGACGTGCTCAGACCCGGCGACCACGGCTCGACGTTCGGAGGCGGCCCCGTGGTGTGCGCGGCGGCGAACGCCACCATCCGCGTCCTGCAGGACGAGGAGCTCGGCGTGAACGCGGAGAAGGTGGGCGGATACCTCGTGGACCGCCTGCGGGAGTGGGTCTCCGAGGACGAGTCCGGCGGCGGCTACGATCCGGGCCGGCCACTCGACCGGCCACTCGACCGGCCACTCACGGAGATCCGGGGCAGGGGGCTCATGATCGGCGGCCGGCTCGCCCGACCGGTCGCCGCCGCGGTCGTGGATCGGGCACTGGAAGCGGGGCTCGTGATCAACGACGTGGGAGCCGACGTCGTGCGGTTCCTGCCGCCGCTCGTGGCGACGCGCGAGGACGTCGACGAGATGCTCGGCATCCTGCGGCCGATACTGTTCGAGGAGATCGCGAAGTCCGAGGGGATCGCCGAAGAGGAGGGCGCATGAGCCTGATCGGGAGGGACCTGCTCACGCTCGCCGACCTCACGCCAGAGGAGGTGCGCGAGGTGCTGGACTCCGCGCACGCGCACAAGGCGGGCGACGCCGCGGGGATGGACCCGGACGCGCTCGACGGCTCGCGCGAGACACGGGCCGCGGCGCTCGTGTTCCTCAAGCCGTCGGTGCGCACCCGCGTGTCGTTCGAGGTGGCCTGCCACGACCTGCGGGTGGCGCCCGTCGTGCTCGGTCCCGGCGACGCGTTCTCGCGCAGCGAGACCGTGGCGGACACGACCCGCGTGCTCGAGCGCTACGTCGACCTGGTCGTGCTGCGCACGTTCGAGCACTCGCACGTGGTCGAGGTGGCGGAGACCGCGTCGGTGCCGGTGATCAACGCGCTGACCGATTCGTTCCACCCGTGTCAGGGACTCGCCGACCTGCTCACCATCGAGGAGCACCTCGGCGATCTGAGCGAGGTCACGCTCG
>CAYOSP010000028.1:3611-17758 GCA_964406675.1 uncultured Eubacteriales bacterium
CGAACGCGCCGAGCGGCTCGCCGCGTTCACCGGATTCGCCGTGGACGCGGCGATGATGTCGGGGGCCGCGGAGGGCGCGGTCTTCATGCACTGCCTGCCGGCGCATCGCGGCGAGGAGGTCCAAGACGAGGTGATGGACGGCCCGTGCTCCGTGGTGTACGACCAGGCGGAGAACCGCCTGCACGCGCAGCGAGCGCTCATATCGTCGATCCTGGGATGAGGCCATGAGGAAGCGAGACGCACGACAGGAAGAGATACGCCGGATAGTGCGCGCGGAGCGGATCCGGACCCAACGGGATCTGGTCGAGCACCTGGGAGAGGCGGGATTCCCGTGCACGCAGGCGACCGTCTCGCGAGATATCGCGGACATGGAGCTGCGCAAGCTGCCCGAGGGCGTCTACGTGCTCTCAGAGGACATGCATCTGCAGCGCATGGTGAGCGACCTCGTCTCCGACGTGGTGCGCAGCGGCGACTTCGTGATCGTGAAGGTGTCGGTGGGCAACGCCTCGGGGGTGGGCGCCGCGGTGGACGCGGCGGATCTCGAAGGCATCCTCGGCACCATCGCGGGCGACGACACGATCCTCGTGATCATGGACGGGGAGGCGTCGGCCCAAAGACTGGTCGACACGCTCGACAAGTATCGCGGCAAGCACTAGGGAAGGCGGACAAGCGTGGCGAAGGACAAGGTCATACTCGCGTATTCCGGTGGTCTCGACACCTCCGTGGCCGTCAAGTGGCTCATCGAGCACCACGATCTCGACGTGATCGCGCTCGCGGTCGACGTAGGGCAGCGCCGCCAGGACCTCGACATGGTACGCGAGAAGGCGACGGGCATCGGGGCGGCTGAGTCGATCGTGCGCGACGTGCGTACCGAGTTCGTCGACGACTTCCTGGCCAAGGCGCTCAAGTCCAACGCGCTCTACGAGAACAAGTATCCGCTCGTCTCGGCGCTGTCGCGCCCGATCATCGTCAAGCACCTCGTCGATGAGGCGCATCGGCAGAACGCGCGCTACATCGCACACGGCTGCACCGGCAAGGGCAATGACCAGGTCCGCTTCGAGGTCGGCATCGCCGCGCTCGATCCCGACATCGAGGTGCTCGCACCGGTGCGTGACTGGGGGATGAATCGCGACGAGTCCATGCGGTACGCGGCCGAGCGCGACATCCCGGTGCCCACGACGCAGAAGAGCCCGTACTCCATCGACGACAACCTGTGGGGTCGCGCGATCGAGTGCGGCGTCCTCGAGGACCCGTGGGCGGAGCCGCCGGAGGACATCTACGTGATGACCTCGGAGGCGCGCAGAGGCAGGGACGACGGCGAGTACGTCGAGGTCTCGTTCCGCGAAGGGCTGCCGATCGCCGTCGACGGTCGGGTGATGGACCTGGAGGACATCATCACCCGCATGAACGACATCGCCGGCTCGCATGGGTTCGGACGCATCGACATGATCGAGAACCGGCTCGTCGGCCTCAAGAGCCGTGAGATCTACGAGGTGCCCGGCGCGCTCACGCTGATCCAGGCGCACAAGGCGCTCGAGGACCTGTGCCTGGAGCGCGACCTGCTGCACTACAAGCTCGGCGTGGAGCAGAAGTGGGCCGAGCTCGTCTACGACGGTCTGTGGTTCTCGCCGCTCAAGGACGCGCTGGACGGCTTCATCGAGGCGACCCAGCAACTCGTCACCGGCGACGTGCGGCTGCGGTTCTTCAAGGGCACCTGCGTGGTGGTCGGGCGGCGCAGCGACTATTCGCTGTACGACTACGAGCTCGCCACCTACGACGAGGCCGACAGCTTCCACCACGAGGCGTCGAAGGGCTTCATCGAGCTCTGGGGCCTTCCCACCAAGGTGTGGGCGCGCCAGCGCAAGAAGGCGGGACACGAGGGAGAGGTCTGATGGGCGACCGGGGCGAAGACAACCGGGGCGAAGACAGACGGACCGAGCGGGGCGAGGCGAAGCGTGACGGCGCCGGCAGGAAGGCGTGGTCCGGGCGGTTCGGCGTCGGGATGGATCCGTTCGCCGAGCGGTTCGGCGCGTCACTGCCCGTCGACGGCCGGCTGTGGGAGCACGACATCCGCGGATCGCTCGCCCACGCGCGTATGCTCTCCGAGCAGGGCATCATCTCGCAGGAGGACTTCGAGGCGATCGAGGCGGGACTCGGTGAGATCTACCGGGGCATCCGTGACGGCGAGATCACGCTCGATCCCGCCGACGAGGACGTGCACATGGCGATCGAGCGTCAGCTGATCGACCGGGCCGGTCCGGCCGGCGGACGCCTGCACACCGCGCGTTCCCGCAACGACCAGGTCTCGCTCGACATGAGGATGTACGCGAAGGAGGCGGCCCTCGGGCTCGCGGAGGCGGCCCTCGCCCTGCGCGGCGCGCTCGCCGACCTCGCGGACGAGCACATGGGGGTCGTCCTGCCCGGCTACACGCACCTCCAGCGGGCCCAACCCGTCCTACTCTCGCACCACCTGCTCGCCTACCAGTGGATGCTCGCGAGGGACACCCGGCGGATGCTCGACGCGCACGGGGCCGCCGACGTGATGCCGCTGGGGAGCGCCGCGCTGGCGGGCACCACCTTCGACATCGATCGGGACGCCGTGGCGGACCGCCTCGGTTTCGGCGCCGTGAGCGAGAACTCGATGGACGCGGTATCCGACCGCGATTTCGTGCTCGACCTCGTCTATGCGTGTTCGGTGACGATGGTGCACCTCTCGCGTCTGTGCGAGGAGCTCGTCCTGTGGTCCAGCGAGGAGTTCGGCTTCGTGCGCATGGATGACGCGTGGTCGACCGGCAGCTCGATCATGCCGCAGAAGAAGAACCCGGACTTCGCCGAGCTCGTGCGGGGCAAGAGCGGCCGCGTGCTCGGGGACCTGCAGGCGCTCCTGGTGATGCTCAAGGGACTGCCGCTCGCGTACGACAAGGACATGCAGGAGGACAAGGAGGCCGCGTTCGACGCGATCGACACGGTGCGCGATTCGTTGCGCGCCGCCGTCGGGATGCTCTCGACGATGCGTGTCGATGCGGACGCGATGCGCGAGGCGTCGCTGGGCGGCTACATGGCGGCGACCGATCTCGCCGATCACCTGGTGGAGACGGGGATGCCGTTCCGCGAGGCCCATGAGGTCGTCGGGCGGATCGTGGCGTTCTGCGAGGAGCACGACCGTACGCTGCAGGAGCTCACCGCGGACGAGCTCGCCGGCTTCGCCGTCGGGCTCGGCGAGGGCGCTCGGGAGGTCGTCGACATCGATCGCGTGGTGCGCCGCCGGACGAGCGCCGGCGGGACCGGGCACGAGCGTGTGGCCGAGCAACTCGCCGCGGCGCGGGCGCGCATCGCCGACGACGAGCGTCGCGTCGGGGAGCTCCGCGGCGAGTGAGCACGGCGGCCGGCGGCGAGATGGGTGAACGCCTCCTGGTCGGATCCGATCCGGTGCCGCGTTCGTTCTTCGCACGCCCCACCGAACGGGTCGCCCGCGAGCTGCTCGGCAGGGTCCTGGTGAGTCGGATCGGCGGCGGGATCACCGCGGGGCGCATCGTGGAGACGGAGGCCTATCTCGGGCCCGAGGATCCCGGTTCGCATGCGGCGACCAAGCGCGTCACCTCCCGCAACGAGGTCATGTACGGACCTCCCGGCGTGGCGTACGTGTACTTCACGTACGGCGTGCACCACTGCCTGAACCTCATCGCGGAGGAGGAAGGCACGGCGGGAGGCGTGCTCATCCGCGCGATCCACCCGCTCGTCGGCGAGGACGTGATGCGGGAGCGGCGTGACGGGCGAGGGGGCCGGGAGCTCACCAGCGGCCCCGGCAAGGTCGCGCAGGCACTCGGCGTGCGACTCGAGCACGACAGGAGCGCGCTCGGAGAGGGGCCGCTCGAGGTGCGCGACGACGGCACGAGGCCCGACGCGGTCTCGGTGGGTCCGCGCGTCGGCCTCTCCGAGGGTCACGATCTGCACCTGCGCTTCTTCGTGGAGGGTGACCCGTACGTCTCGCGCGCCCGACCGGGCCCGTCACGACGCTGAGGCAACGGACGAGAGGACCCCGGTCGGCCGAGCCGACCGGGGTCCTCGGGGTCACTCGGGCTCCACCGTGCCGGTGTCGGGCGGCTCCGGATCCGGAGGCTCGGGGGGCGGCTCCGGCTCGGGTGGCTCGGGCGGTGGTTCCGGCTCCTCGGGTGGAGGCGGCGGCTCCGGCTCGGGCTCCGGTTCGGGTTCGGGCTCGGGTGCGGGTGCGGGTTCGGGCGCCGGCGCCGGCGCGGGTGCCGGCTCCGGTGTGGTCGTGGGCTCGGGTGGCGCCTCGAGCCGCTTCGTGTACGGCGGCGACGGGTAGTAGGTGAAGTCGGCGGGCTCGATCGAGTGGAGCGCCGCCCCCATGAAGCGCTTCCAGATCTGCGCCGGGAACGTGCCGCCGAACACCCGACGGCCGTGTACGTTGTTCATCGGCAGTTCACGTTCGTAATAGCCCATCCATACCGCCGTGGAGAGCTGCGGGGTGTAGCCGACGAACCAGGCGTCGCGGTAGTCCTGGCTGGTGCCGGTCTTGCCCGCGGCCGGACGGCCGATGTTGGCGGCACGCCCGGTACCGCCGGAGATGACTCCCTTGAGGATGCTCGTCACGGCGTAGGCGACGTTAGGCGTGAGGACCTGCTCGCCCGCCGGAACGTGCTCGAACACGACCTCTCCGCGAGAATCCTCGATCCTGGTGATCGCGACGGGCGCGTGATGCACGCCGCCGGCGGCGAGCGTCCCGTAGGCCGACGCCATGTCGAGCGGGCTCACGTTCTGGCTGCCGAGCGCGATGGAGGGGTAGGGCGGGACCTGCGTGGTGATGCCCATCCGCATGGCGGTCTCGGCGACCTCCTCCGGGCCCACCTCCATGATCAGCCGCGCGTACGCGGCATTCACCGATCCCGTGGTCGCGGATCTGATGCTGATGTAGCCTCCGCTGCCGCCGTAGACGACCCACGGTCTGGGTTGGGTGGGGATGCGCGCGGGCGCCGATCCGTCGATCATGCTGTTCGGGGAGATGCCCTGCTCGATGGCCGTCACGAGCACGAACGTCTTGAACGACGATCCGGGTTGACGCTTGCCCTGCGTGGCGAGATTGAACTTGTTCACGCCGTAGTCCTCGCCGCCGACCATCGCCTTGATGTATCCGTTGGTGGGGTCGATGCACACCAGCGCCGCGTCGGGATCCTCGGGCTGGTCGAGTACCTCACGGATGGCCTGCTCCGCCTGGGTCTGCATCTCCGGGTCGAGCGTGGTGTACACGCGCAGGCCGCCGCGGAAGACCTCCTCGGTGGAAAGGCGCTCTTGCAGGAGCTTCTTCACGTGAGCGACGAAGTACGGCGAGTCGTACACACCGGCGACGGACTCGACCTTCTTGAGATCCACCGGCGTGTCCGCGGCCTCGGTCGCTTCGGCCTCGGTGATGTAACCGTTCGCCGCCATCGCGGTGAGCACGACACGTCGACGAGCGAGCGCGGCGTCCATGTTCGAGTACGGATTCAGGTACGTGGGGCTCTGCGGCAGTCCGGCGAGAAGCGCGGCTTCCGGCAGGGTGAGGTCGCGCGCGTGCTTGCCGAAGTACGTCTTGGCCGCGGCTTCCGCCCCGTAGGCGCCCTCGCCGAAGTAGACCGTGTTGAGATAGAGCTCGAGGATCTCATCCTTGGTGTAGTGCTGCTCGAGCTCCCGCGCGAGCCACATCTCGCGGAACTTCGCGCGCCAGCGATCCATCCCGCCGCCCGCGGAGAGCCTCTCCTCGAGCAGGATGGTGTTGTCGACGTACTGCTGGGTGAGCGTGGAGGCGCCCTCCTCGATGCTCCCCGCCATGATGTCCACGACCGCGGCGCGTACCGTGCCCTTGTAGTCGATACCGTCATGTTGATAGAAGCGTTCGTCCTCGACCGCCACGAACGCGTCGACGAGGTCGGTGGAGATCTCCGAGAGCCCCACGACCTCTCGGTTCTCGAGGTAGAGGTTGGCCATCAACCGGCCGTCAGCGGAGTAGATCTTCGACGTCTCCGCGACCTCGTAGGCCTCGGACGCCTCGACGCCGGGAACGCCCTCGAGCCAATCGGAAGCGACCGCGTACGCCGTGGCCGCGGCGAGCAGCACGGCCACGGTGACGAGCACGATGACCGCGGTGAGGCCGTATGCCGCGAACAGCAGCGGCTTGCGGCCTCCATTGCGGCCTCCCTTGCCGCCGTTCCTGCGACGGCGTCTTGACATGCGGCTCCCTCCGAAAGACTCTGGCCCTGTCCACGCCGGACGCGGGGCTCCTCCCTGCTCCCCGTGAACCGAGCAACGCGCGTTCCATCGATGCCGCGTCACCTGGACGGTGACATCCTATTATGCCCGACCGACATCCACATCCACACGTTCCCGAACTGTTGGCGCCCGCCGGGGATCCGGACGCCTTCCGAGCCGCCGTCCAGAACGGCGCCGACGCCGTCTATCTGGGCCTGAGCCAACTCAACGCGCGCCGGGGCGCTCGCAACCTCACGCTGGAGGAGCTCTCCGAGGCATGCGATCACGCGCACCTGCGCGGGGTGAAGGTGTATCTCACCGCCAACATCCTCGTCCTGGGCGAGGAGATGGAGCGGGCCGTCGGTCTGGTCGCCGACGCGTGGCGGGCCGGCGTGGACGCGGTGATCGTGCAGGACCTCGGCCTGGTGCGACTCCTGCGGAGCCATCTGCCGGAGGCGTGCGTCCACGCCTCCACGCAGATCGGCGCGCATAACACGGCCACGCTGCGTGCACTCGACGACCTCGGCGTGAGTCGCGTGACCCTCGCGCGCGAGCTCTCCCTGTCCGGTATCCGCCGGCTCGTCGGATCGACGGGTCTCGAGCTCGAATCGTTCGTGCACGGCTCGCTGTGCGTCTCGTACTCGGGACAGTGCCTGATGTCGTCGATGGTCGGGGGTCGCTCGGCGAACCGCGGCCTGTGCACCCAGCCCTGCCGACTCCGCTACCGTCTCGTCCGGGACGGCGAGGACGTCGACATCCCCGGGCGGCACCTTCTGAGCCCGAAGGATCTCGCGGGTCTGTCCCTGCTCCCCGGACTCGCGCGAACGGGCGTGAGCGCGCTCAAGGTGGAGGGGCGGATGAAGTCGCCGGAGTACGTGGCGCTGGTGGTAGGCGTGTATCGTCGCGCGCTCGATCGGATGGCGGACGATCCGGACGACTTCGAGCCCACGGAGGGCGAGTGGGACGTGCTCGAGGAGGCGTTCACGCGGGGCTTCACCGAGGGCTACCTCGGCGGCGTGTCCGACGATCGCCTGATGAGCTACACGCGGCCGAACGACCGCGGTGTCCTGGTAGGACGAGTGGATTCCGTTCGCGGAGGGGAGGCGCACGTCGCGCTCGACCGGCCGGTGGAGGAAGGAGATCGGCTGGAGTTCTGGACCGCGTCGGGGCGGCTCACCCAGGACGTCCGGCGGATGCGGCTCGGTGACCGGGAGGTCTCCACCGCGCCCGGCGGGACGGTCGTCGCCCTCACCGCTGAGGGATCTGTCCGATCGGGCGATCGGGTGTTCCGGGTGCGCCACGCCTCGCTGGAGGAGGCGGCTCGTCGGACGTTCACCCGTGCCGAGGAGATGCGTCCGGTCCCGCTCGACATCGCGGTGCGCCTGCGCGTCGGCGAGCCGCTGAGGATCCGCGTGTCCGCGCAAGGGGTGTCCGCGGAGGCGGAGGGCGTCACCGTGGAGCCCGCCCGGACGAAGGCGATCACCGCCGAGCAGGTGATGGAGCACGTCGGCCGGCTCGGCGGGACCCCCTACGAGCCCGCGTCGTGGGAACTCGAGATCGACCCCGCCGCCGGACTCGGCTACTCGCAGCTGCACCGGCTCCGTCGCGAAGCGGTCGAGCTGCTCGACGAGCGCAGACTCGCACCGTACCGTTCGCGTGCGTCACGCATGCCCGATAGCGTGCGCGATCGCGTGTCGCCGCCGTCGCTCGGCACGCGCGGAGACACGCACGCGGTCCGCCTCACCGCGGTCACGGACGACCCGGCCGCGGTGACTTCGTTGAGCGATGCCGGCGCGGACCGGGTGCTGCTGCGGGTGTGGGGCGCGTCGTCCGAGACCCCGCCCGAAGGCGCCGAACTGCTCGCGCCGCGTATCGCTCACGAGAGGGAGCTCGATCGGATACTCGGCTTCGCGCGGACCGCGGGCACGGTGGTCGCGGGTAACCTCGGGATGCTGCGCCGCCTGTCCGAGGACGGCAGCGCGGTGGAGGCCGACTGGCCCGTCGGCGTGCTCAACCCGTGGACCGCCGGCTTGCTCGAGGAGTGGGGCGTCCACGGGATATGGGCCTCGCCCGAGCTCACGAGAGAGCAGCTCGCCGCGATCACCGGCTCGACGGCGGTGCGCGTCGGGCTCACCGTGTACGGACGCCAGGAGCTCATGGTCACGGAGCACTGCGTCCTCGCGACGGGCCGTTCCTGCGACGGACGGTGTGAGACGTGCGCGTCGCGCTCCTCGAGCTGGGAGTTCGTGGACGACAAGGGATATCGCTTCCCGGTCGAGACGGACCCGGTCGGCCGCTCGCACGTCTACAACTCGCGGGTGCTCGACCTCACGTCCTCGCTCGACGAGGTGCTCGACTGCGGGATCACCGACCTGCGTGTGGAGCCTCGACCCGCCGAGGATGATCCGGTGACGGTCGTGCGACGGGTGAGGGAGCGGCTGGACGCCGTGTCGCGGGGCACGGCTGCCGAGAGGAGGGGCGGCGACGTCGCGTCGGGCCCGATCGCCGAGGAGGCGACCACCGGGCACTTCTATCGCGGTGTCGACTGAGCCCCTCCGGTGTCGAGCGCGTGCGGTTCGCTTCAGCGCCTCGGTCGGTCCTCGTCCTCCTCGGGCGGATCCTCGGGCGGAGGCTCCGGGGTGGTGGCCTGGATCACCTTCACCACCACCGAGCGTGAGTCCGCCTCGCCGCGGTCGTCGGTCACCCAGAGCGTGACGTCGTAGCTGCCCGCGGTCTCGAACACGTACGTGATCCGCTCGCCCTCGAGCTCCGTGCCGTCGATCTCCCACAGGTAGCTCACGACGTCCCCGTCATCGGACGAGTCGCTCGCGTCGAAGCGGACCTCGTCGCCGGCCGACGGCTCCCTCGGTGAGTAGGTGAACGCGGCCTGCGGGGCCTCGTTCTTGGGCGGTCCGGTCGACACCTTGAGCGCGACCACCGTGTCGGTGGTGACCTCGCTCGGTCCGCGGGGTGTCTGGTCCGCGACGATGCCGGCGGGCACGGCCTCCATGGCCTCCTCCGTGAGCTCGTACGGGAGTCCCAGTCGGTTGAGGTTCGCGAGCGCGTCCTCCTTGGTGAAGCCGATCATGTTCGCCAGCTCCACCTTCACCGGGCCCGTGTGGATGTCGCAATCCGGAGGGGACTGCCCCGCGAGGAAGAGCCCGATGCCGGTGCGCTCGCACCACTCGGTGAGGATCCCGCCGGAGTCCAGGCAGATGCGCAGTTCCTTGAGACCTTCCGGCCGCGAGAAGTCGGACGCGGGTACGCCCTCGAGCGCGCGCCGCATGTACGCGGACCATATCTCGGCGGGGAACGAGCCGCCGGTGACCCGACGGCCGTGCACGTCAGTCATCTCGCGTTGTGCTTCGGGATGCCCGACCCAGACGGAGGTGGCCATCTCCGGCGTGTAGCCGACGAACCACGCGTCACGATACTCCTGGGTCGTGCCGGTCTTGCCCGCGGCCGGCCTGCCGATGCGCGCGGCGGTCCCGGTGCCACGTGAGATGACGCCCTTGAGTATGTCGGTCGCGAGGTAGGCCACCGCCGGGTCCACCGCCTGGGTGGTCGTCACCGACGCCTCGCGCAGGACCTCGCCGTCCGCTCTCGTCACCGTGGAGATCCCGTGCGGGTCGGCGCGGACCCCGCCGGCGGCCAGCGTGCCGTAGGCGGACGCCATCTCGAGCGGGGAGATCCCCTCCCGCAGTCCACCGAGCGCGATCGCGGGGACCGGATAGATGTCGTGGGTGATGCCGAGGCGTTCGGCGGTCTCGACCACCTCCTCCGCGCCGACCTCGAGGATGAGCTGTGCGAACACCGAGTTCACCGACTTCTCGGTCGCCTCGCGCAGACGCATGGGACCGCCGTCCCCGCCGTGCGCGCCGGTCACCTTCCAGATCTGGCCGCCGGGGACGGGCAGGGACTTCGGCCCGCTGTCGAAGGTCTGTTCCGGCAGCACGCCCTGCTCGAGCGCGGCGGTGAGCACGAACGGCTTGAAGGAGGAGCCCGGCTGACGCCGTCCCTGCACCGCGACGTTGAACTGCTGGACCTCGAAGTCCTTCCCGCCGACCATCGCGAGGATGTCGCCGGTCCTCGGGTCGAGCGACACGAGCGCCGCGGAGGGGTCGCCCTCCTCGTTCAGCGCGTTCGCGACGGTCTCCTCGGCGATGCGCTGGAGGTCGAGATCGAGGGTCGTGTGCACCTCGAGACCGCCACGGAAGACCTCGTCCGCGCCGTATTCCTCGGTGAGGGCGGCCTTCACGTATTCGACGAAGTACGGCGCCACGTTCGTGCGCGGCTCGATCCCGACCACCTCGATCGGCGTCGCTTCGGCCTCCTGGTACGCGGCCTCGTCGATGTAGCCCTGGTCGCGCATCTGGGCGAGCACGGTCGTGCGGCGCGCTTCGGCGGCGTCCGGGTCCATGTACGGCGAGTAGCGCCCGGGACTCTTGACGACGCCCGCCAACATGGCGCACTCGGGAAGGGCGAGCTGGTTGATGGGCTTGCCGAAGTAGATCTCCGCCGCCGACTGCACCCCGTAGGCGCCGTGCCCGAAGTAGATGGTGTTCAGGTACATCTCGAGGATCTGGTCCTTGGTGTAGTTCTTCTCGACGCGGTAAGCGAGGATCGCCTCACGGATCTTGCGGGCGATGGTGTCCTCCCGCTCGACGAACGCGTTGACCACGTACTGCTGGGTGATGGTGGAACCGCCTTGGGCGGTCGAGCGGGTGCGTATGTCGACCCAGAGCGCGCGCATGATACCGAGCGGGTCCACGCCCTCGTGCTCGTAGTAGCGGGCGTCCTCCGTGGCGATGACGGCCTGACGCAGGACGAGCGGGATGTGGTCGAGCGTGACGTCCGTGCGGTCCTGCTCCGCGAAGAGCTCGGCGATGAGCTCGCCGTCGCGGTCGAAGACCTTCGTGGTCTGGTCCCGGTTCTTGAGCGCCTGGGTCGGATCCGGGAGGTCCTTGGAGTAGGTGGCGTACGCGATGCCGGCGGCCGCCATCCCGGCGACCACGAGCACGAGGAGCACCGCGAGCGTCATCAGTGCGATCCGCTTGCCCTTGGAGCGCTCTCCCTCGCGCCCCTTGCCGGCCGGCCGGCGACCTCGCTTGCCCGGCGGCCCCGGTCGGCCACCGCTGCGACCCTCGGCGCGCCCACGCTGCTTCCCGTTCCCGCGCCCGCCCGGACCCACGGCGCTCATCGCCTGCGTAGCCTGTCCCCGGCGGTCACGACGTGAAGCCTCACCACGGCGTGAAGCTCCCCCACGCCGGGGAGGCCCTCCACGCGCGGCCGTGTCGTCCGTCCGCTTGTCGGTCGGACGAGGACGCTTGCGTGGCTGCGGTCTCTTGCGCCGGCTCATGTGCTCCCGAGGTCCGTATGCTCGTGTCCGCGCGAGGGTCGGTCCACGCGGGACACACCGTCGCTCGCGGTGCGCCTCCAGAGGGGATCGGAAGGCGCACGGTAGGTCGCATTCCGCGTGCTAGTATTGCCTGCAAACGTCGGGCCACGCAACGCCGCGTGACACTCCGACACCGTATCGTCGACGACGCCCCGAAGGGCGTCCTCCCGGGAGGGGACGGATCGGTGGCAAGCACCGAAGAGAGCACCGCGGCGCAGCTGCGCGTCATCGCGAGCGGTACGGCGGACATCGTGCCCGTGGCCGATCTCGAGGGCAAGCTCGAGCAGGGTACGTCGCTGCGCATCAAGCTCGGCGTCGATCCGACCGCGCCGGACCTGCACCTCGGTCACGCGGTGCCGCTGCGCAAGCTCCGGCAGTTCCAGGACCTCGGTCACACGGTCGTGCTGATCATCGGGGACTTCACCGCACTGATCGGGGATCCCTCGGGGCGGTCCGCCACCCGCCCCGCCCTGACCCGCACCGAGATAGAGGCGAACGCGCGTACGTACATGGAACAGGCGTTCCGGATACTCGATGAAGAGAAGACGGAGCTCAGGCGCAACTCGGAGTGGCTCGAGCCGCTCCACCTCGAGGAGATCATCGGACTCACGAGCAGGTTCACCATCGCCCGCATCCTCGAACGCGACGACTTCTCGAAGCGCTACCAGAAGCGAGAGCCCATCTCCTTGCACGAGTTCCTCTACCCGGTGATGCAGGCGTACGACTCCGTCGCCGTCGAAGCGGACGTGGAGATCGGCGGTACGGACCAGTTGTTCAACCTCCTGGCCGGGCGCGACCTCATGGAGAAGATGGGCATGAAGCCCCAGGTGTGCCTCACCCTGCCGCTCCTCGAGGGCACCGACGGCGTGCAGAAGATGAGTAAGTCCTACGGCAACTACATCGGCCTGACGGACGAGCCGGACGACATGTTCGGCAAGGCGATGTCCATCCCGGACGAGTTGATGGTCAAGTACTACCGGCTCGCCACGACGGTGCCGGTGGACGGGGTCGACTCCATCGAGCGTTCGCTGGAGGCCGGTGAGGCGCATCCCAACGAGGTGAAGCGCCGGCTCGCTCGCGAGATCGTCGAGCTCTACCACGACGCGGAGGCGGCCGACCAGGCGGAACAGGCCTTCGACCGGCTGTTCAAGGAGCAGAAGGCGCCCGAGGACATGCCGGTGGCCGCCCCGCGGTTCATCACCGAGGACGGCCCCCCCGGCGATGAGCCGTCCGCTGAGGCCCCGAAGGTCTCCATGACCGCCTCGCTCGTGGCGGCCGACCTCACCTCGTCCAACGGTGAGGCGCGCCGGATGATCGACCAGGGAGCGGTGCGCATAGACGGTGAGCGTCTCGCACCGGGTACCTACGAGGTCCCCTGGGAGGCCGAGGGCGCCGATCATCCCACCATGCGCGACGGCAGCGTGGTGCAGGTCGGCAAGCGTCGCTGGGCGCGCTTCACGACCGGGCGCGCTTCATGATCTGCGAGCGGTCGAGTCCCTGAACGGACCGTCGGGAAGGACGTCGCGAAGCCGATCAGAGGCCTCGGCGCCGGGCGTCCGGCCGGCATGAGGATCGCTCGTGTGGCTCGCCGTCTCGGTCGGCCGTGACCCTCGCACGGAGGGCCCGGGTCGGTGGTTGCACCGGTGGGGGCCGGATGCTATCCTGTCCTTTGCCGCTTCTTGAGCGAGCTGACCCGAGAGTTGGGTGCGATCTTGACACCGAGTATCGGTCCGGAGGAGACAATCGGATAGCAGGCGGACGGTCGCATAGGCGGCGTCTGCCGCGCCGAGCGCCTCCGGAAGTCGCGGGGGCTTTCTTTATGCCTTCGGAGACGGGTCGAGTGCGCTGAACGACCTCGAGAGGCGAGCCCGAGAAAAGGTGTTGACAGTGGGAAGTCAGATGCGTAGAGTCGCTTCTCGCTGCGCCTGAACCTTGAAAACTGGATACTGTGACGAGCCTGCATGGCACTCGAGAGAGTGCTGTGACACATGAACCCGTCAAGTCGAGAGGGTCGATAACGGACCAAACCGACTGACGCAGGATCCCGAACCCATGTCGCTCGTCGGCATGGCAGCGGGATCGATCCGGATACCGGATCTACTTTCGTGAACCACAGGGAGCGGACATCGTGTCCACCCTGTGACGATTTCCACGGAGAGTTTGATCCTGGCTCAGGATGAACGCTGGCGGCGTGCTTAACACATGCAAGTCGAACGGTAAGGTCCCCTTCGGGGGATACACGAGTGGCGAACGGGTGAGTAACACGTGGGCAACCTGCCCTTCACACCGGGATAACCACCGGAAACGGTGGCTAATACCGGATGCCTCGGTCGGATCGCATGATCCTTCCGGGAAAGCTCCGGCGGTGAAGGATGGGCCCGCGGCCCATTAGTTAGTTGGTGAGGTAACGGCTCACCAAGGCAGCGATGGGTAGCCGAGCTGAGAGGCTGACCGGCCACACTGGGACTGAGACACGGCCCAGACTCCTACGGGAGGCAGCAGT
>CAYOSP010000029.1:0-15413 GCA_964406675.1 uncultured Eubacteriales bacterium
TCCGCGAGGGCGGGCGCACCGTGGGCTCCGGGCGGGTCACGAAGATCCTGAAGTAAGGTCCGAACCGAGTCCGGACGACGGGGCCCGGCCGCACCGCCGGGCCCCGTCTTTGCTCGGCTGACCTCGATTGACAGTGGTCGAACAGCGGTGGTAGATTACCCTACCGTGCGTCGCAGGGGCCCCGAAGGGTGCCTTCGTGCGGCGCGCACGGTATCTTAGGAGGACGGATGAGGACGCTCGTCACGCTGGCGTGCACGGAGTGCAAGCGCCGGAACTACACGACCGACAAGAACAAGCAGAACAATCCCGAGCGGATCGAGTTCAAGAAGTACTGCAAGTGGTGCAAGACCCACACGCTGCACCGCGAGACCAGGTAGGCTCGGGCGGCGGCGAGGGTCCTCCAGAGGGAAGTGGACACAGGGCAGTAGCTCCAACGGCTAGAGCGCCGGTCTCCAAAACCGGATGTTGGGGGTTCGAATCCCTCCTGCCCTGCCAGCCCCTCCCCTTCGACGATCTGACCGGCGGCCGCATGCGGTGGCCGGATGGGAAGGAAGCATCGGGAATGGCAAAGGGTTCGGGCAAGAAGGGTCCGGGTTCGGGCAAGAAGGGTTCCGGCAAGAAGTCCAAAGCGGCGGCCAAGCCTTCTTTCATCGAGCGCGTCACGAACTACATCAAGGGCGTGCGCACGGAGATGAAGCGCGTGGTATGGCCGGGCCGCGAAGAGGTGATCAGCTCGAGCCTCATCGTCATCGTCACACTCGTGGTGTTCTCGGTGTTCGTGCTCGTCATCGATCAGATCTCCTCCTTCGTGATCATCGACACGCTCGCTGGTCTGGGGAGGTAGCGCTATACGATGGCGAAGAAGTGGTATGTGATCCACACCTATTCGGGCTACGAGAACAAGGTCAAGGCGAACCTCGAGCACCGGATCGAGTCCATGGGCATGGAGGACAAGATCTTCGAGGTGCTCGTTCCGAAGGAGACCGTCACCGAGCTCAAGTCCGGCGGGCGTAAGGTCACCCAGGAGAAGCGCGTCTTCCCGGGCTACATCCTCGTGCAGATGGTGCTCGACGACGACTCCTGGTACGTCGTGCGCAACACGCCGGGCGTCACCGGGTTCGTGGGATCGCAGGCGAAGCCGGTGCCGCTCTCCCGCGAGGAGGTGCGCCGGGTCCGTGGCACGCTCGTGGGCGCCCCCAAGCCCAAGGCGCTCTCGGAGTTCAGCGAGGGGCAGGCGGTGAAGGTCACCGCCGGACCGCTGTCGGACTTCGACGGGGTGATATCGGAGGTCAACCCCGAGCAGGGCAAGCTCAAGGTGATGGTGTCGATCTTCGGCCGCGAGACTCCGGTCGAGCTCGGATTCGACCAGGTATCGAAGCTGTAGGAGCCAGGCGCCGCCGCATGGCGGCGTTGTGAGGAGAAGGAGATAGACGGCATGGCCAAGAAGGTCGCAGGCTTCATAAAGCTGCAGATCCCGGCCGGGCAGGCCAACCCCGCGCCCCCGGTGGGCCCGGCGTTGGGTCAGCACCAGGTCAACATCATGCAGTTCTGCCAGGCGTTCAACGCGCAGACCCAGCAGCAGGCGGGGACGATCATCCCCGTCGAGATCACGGTCTATGAGGATCGGTCCTTCGACTTCATCACGAAGACCCCGCCCGCGGCGGTGCTGCTCAAGCAGGCCGCGGGTATCGAGACCGCGTCGGGCGAGCCGAATCGCGAGAAGGTCGGCAGCGTCACGCAGGACCAGGTCCGCGAGATCGCCGAGACGAAGATGCCCGACCTCAACGCGAACGACGTCGAGGCCGCGATGAGGATCGTCGCCGGCACCGCTCGTTCGATGGGCATCATCGTCGAGAAGTAGGCAAGCGCGACGGGCGTCCGGCTCGTCGCTGAAGAGAGTGGGAGGGCCGCCCTCGAGCGACCCGCATGGACCACGAGGAGGACACATGGCCAAGGTGAGCAAGCGGAGGCGCGCGGCCGAGGAGACCATCGACAGCGAGACGCACTACGCGCCGGCGAAGGCGGTCCGGCTGGTCAAGGAGAACGCGACCGCGAGGTTCGACGAGACCATCGAGGCGCACATCCGGCTCGGTATCGACCCCCGTCAGGCGGACCAGGCGGTCCGCGGCACGGTCGCACTGCCCGCCGGTACCGGCAAAGAGGTGCGTGTCGCGGTCTTCGCCGAGGGCGACAAGGCGCGGGAGGCCGAGGAGGCCGGAGCGGACGTCGTCGGCTCCGACGACCTGGTGGAGAAGGTGCAGGGCGGCTTCCTCGATTTCGATCAGGCGGTGGCGACCCCCGATCTGATGTCGAAGGTCGGCCGTCTGGGCAAGGTGCTCGGCCCGCGCGGGCTGATGCCCAATCCCAAGCTGGGCACCGTGACGATGGACGTCGGCCGCGTCGTGAGCGAGCTCAAGGCGGGCAAGGTCGAGTACCGCAACGACCGCTACGGCATCGTGCACGTCGCGATCGGCAAGGGCTCGTTCGAGGCCAAGGAGTTGTTCGACAACTACGAGGCGCTCATGGCCGAGATCCTCAGGGTCAAGCCGGCGTCCTCCAAAGGCCGCTACCTCATCTCGATCACGGTCACGAGCACCATGGGCCCGGGCGTCAAGGTGGACACCCAGCGCACGCGGGATATCTTCGAGGACGAGGAAGAGTAGCCTTCGAGGACGGGGAAGAGTAGCGCTCGTCCGGGGTTCGTCCGAAGCCCGTGCGGGGTTGCCCGAGCCGCGGGCGCATGGTAGCCTGCGGCACGCTTTGACATCACGCGCATACGCGCCGCCGAAGACAGCCGGTGCCCGGCATCGCCGCCGGGCCTGAAGGGACACAGGGTCCCGCCTGCCTAGGTGGACGCCATCGAGACGATCGAGCATCATCCGATCCGTCCCTGTCGTGGCCTCCGCCTGCACGTCCGGCGGGGGCCGTGTTCGTTCCCGGCCCCCGTGCGGCATCACCACGCACGAGGCGCACGCGCAGGGAAGGAGGTCGAGGACAAGCAGATGCCTTCGCAAGAGAAGAAAGACGCGGTGACCGAGATCCAGGAACGGCTCTCCGAGACGTCGGCGATGATCCTCGCGGATTATCGCGGACTGAGCGTGAAGGACATGCAGGACCTTCGCCGCAGGATGCGGGAGAACGGTTGCGAGATCAAGGTCTACAAGAACCGCTTGACCATGATCGCCCTGGGCGATCTGGGGTGGCCCGCGATGGACGAGTACCTCACCGGCCCCACCGCCTTCGCGCTGACCGACTCCGATCCGGTCACGCTCGCGAAGACCCTCTCCGATTTCGGCAAGGAGCACGACGCGCTCACGCTGAAGGCGGGATACGTCGACGGCGAGGTCGTCGGGCCGGAGAAGCTCAAGGCGCTCGCCGATCTGCCGAGCCGCGAGGAACTGCTCGCGAAGCTGCTCGGCACACTGAAGAACCCGATGACGGGTGTGGTGCGGGTGCTGGACGGACCGATGTCCGGTCTGGCCCGCACGGTCCGCGCGATCGCGGACCAGAAGGCGGCCGCTTAGCGGCTCGCGACGAGCACACCATCACGGGACCGTACGGTATCGCGGCATGGAGCCGCACGAGAACGAGGAGTGAAGATGGCAGTCACCAAGGAAGAGATCATCGAGGCGTTGAAGGAGATGCCCGCGCTCGAGCTGTCCGAGCTCGTGAGCGAGCTGGAGGAGATCTTCGGCGTGTCCGCGGCCGCTCCGGTCGCCATGGCCGCCGCGCCCGGCGCGGCCGGCGGCGAGGCCGCCGCGGAGGAGGAGAAGGACGAGTTCGACGTGGTCCTGACCGACGCCGGCGACAAGAAGATCCAGGTCATCAAGGCGGTCCGCGCGCTCACGAGCCTGGGCCTCAAAGAGGCCAAGGACCTCGTGGAGGGCGTCCCCGAGCCCGTCCTGGAGGGCGCCTCGAAGGAGGACGCCGAGAAGGCGAAGTCCGAGTTGGAGGACGCCGGCGCCACCGTGGAGCTCAAGTAGCCCACTGGACGCAGTAGCCCACTGGACGCGAGCCTTCCGATTCGTCACCATGTGAGGGCGGCCGCGGCGGGTCGCCCCGCGCGACCGAGAGCGACGTCGTCGCGCCGGTCGCCACAGTCGGATCGATATAGGCGAGGGCGGGGGTATTGACCCCTGCCCTCGCCCTCGCTACTCTATTCATTTGCGACCCCGGCCGCCCCGCTTCGACGCGCTTAGGAGGAACCACCTGGTGACCCGCCGAGCCACTCCCCCTGCCGATAACACCCCTCGACTGCGCGAACGTCGTTCGTTCGCGAAGATCCCCGAGATACTCGAAGTCCCCGACCTCATCGACATCCAGAAAGGCAGCTTCGACTGGCTGCTCGAGAACGGACTGCGCGAGACGTTCGACGACATCTCCCCGATCGAGGACTTCACGGGCAACCTCGTCGTGGAGTTCGGCGACTACGAGTTCGGCGACCCGAAGTACTCGGTCGACGAGTGCAAAGAGAAGGACATGTCGTACCAGACGCCGCTGTTCGTCATGGTGCGCTTCATCAACCGGGAGACCGGGGAGATCAAAGAGCAGTCGGTGTTCATGGGCGATTTCCCGCTCATGACCGACCGTGGCACGTTCGTCATCAACGGCACCGAGCGCATCGTGGTATCCCAGCTCGTGCGCTCGCCGGGCGTGTACTACTCCGAGGAGCGGGACAAGACGAGCGACAAGATCCTCTACTCGGCGAAGGTCATCCCGGCACGGGGCGCGTGGCTCGAACTCGAGATGGACAAGCGCGACATCGCGAGCGTGCGCATCGACCGCAAGCGGAAGCAGCCGGTCACCGTACTCCTGCGCGCACTCGGTCTCGCCGAGACCCGCGAGGAGGTCCTCGAACTCTTCGGCGACGCGGAGTGCGTCAAGAACGCGCTCGACAAGGACTTCACGGAGACCCGCGAGGAGGCGCTCCTCGAGATCTACAAGCGTCTGCGCCCGGGCGAGCCCCCTACGGTGGAGAGCGCGCGCTCGCTCATCGACGGGTTGTTCTTCAACTCGCAGCGCTACGACCTCGCGAAGGTCGGGCGCTACAAGCTCAACAGGAAGCTGGGACTGGAGATCCCCGCGGACCAGCTCACGTTGACCCCGGAGGACGTGCTCGCGACCGTGCAGTATCTCGTGAAGCTGTGGGAGGGCACTTCCGACGAGGTCGAGGTCGACGACATCGACCACTTCGGCAACCGTCGCATCCGCAGCGTGGGCGAGCTCATCCAGAACCAGTTCCGCATCGGGCTCGCGCGTATGGAGCGCGTGGTGCGCGAGCGCATGACCACGCAGGACGTCGAGGAGATCACGCCGCAGTCGCTGGTCAACATCCGACCGATCGTGGCGGCGATCAAGGAGTTCTTCGGCTCCTCTCAGCTCTCGCAGTTCATGGACCAGACCAACCCGCTCTCCGGGCTCACGCACAAGCGGCGCCTCTCGGCGCTGGGTCCCGGGGGGCTGTCGCGCGAGCGCGCCGGCTTCGAGGTACGCGACGTGCATCCCTCGCACTACGGGCGCATGTGCCCCATCGAGACGCCGGAGGGCCCCAACATCGGGCTCATCGGCTCGCTGGCCACGTTCGCGCGCATCAACCCGTTCGGATTCATCGAGACCCCGTACCGAAAGGTGAAGGGCGGCAAGGTCACCACAGAGATCGAGTACCTGACCGCCGACGCCGAGGAGCGCTTCATCATCGCGCAGGCGAACGAGCCGTTCGACGAGAAGAGCGGCAGGTTCGCGAACGAGAGGGTCCTCTCGCGCACCAAGGGAGGCGAACCCGAGGAGGTCGAGCCGGAGCGGGTCGACTACATGGACGTGTCCCCGCGCCAGATGGTCTCCGTGGCCACCGCGCTCATCCCGTTCCTCGAGCACGACGACGCGAACCGTGCGCTCATGGGCTCGAACATGCAGCGCCAGGCGGTGCCGCTGCTCCAGCCGCAGGCCCCGCTCGTGGGTACCGGCATGGAGTACCGCGCGGTGAGGGACACAGGGGAGATCATGCTCGCGCGTGCGAACGGTACGGTCGAGTCGGTGGACAGCCGGTCGATCGTCGTCGCCACGAAGGACGGGGAGGACGTCTACCGGCTTCCGAAGTTCGAGCGCTCGAACCAGGGTACCTGCATCAACCATCGCCCGCTCGTCGCTCCCGGGCAGAAGGTGAAGAAGAGTGACGTGCTCGCGGACGGTCCGTCGACGCAGAGTGGTGAGCTCGCGCTCGGCCAGAACCTGCTCGTCGCCTTCATGCCGTGGGAGGGCTACAACTACGAGGACGCGATCATCCTCTCCGAGCGCGCGGTCAAGGACGACCTGCTCACCTCCATACACATCGAGGAGTACGAGGTCGAGGCCCGTGACACCAAGCTCGGCCCCGAGGAGATCACCCGCGAGATCCCCAACGTGGGCGAGGACGTGCTCGGGAACCTGGACGAGGACGGCATCATCCGTGTCGGCGCCGAGGTGTTCCCCGGTGACGTGCTCGTCGGCAAGGTCACGCCCAAGGGCGAGACCGAGCTCACCGCCGAGGAGCGGTTGCTCCGCGCGATCTTCGGCGAGAAGGCCCGAGAGGTCCGCGACACGTCGCTGAAGGTCCCGCACGGCGAGACCGGCCGCGTCATCGCGGTCGGCAAGTTCGCCCGCGAGACCGGCGACGACCTGTCCCCGGGCGTGAACGAGCTCGTCCGCGTGTACGTGGCGCAGAAGCGCAAGATCTCGGAGGGCGACAAGCTCGCCGGCCGTCACGGGAACAAGGGCGTCATCGCCAAGATCCTCCCCGAGGAGGACATGCCCTTCATGGGTGACGGGACGCCCGTGGACATCATCCTCAACCCCCTCGGCGTTCCCAGCCGCATGAACATCGGCCAGCTGCTCGAGACCCACCTGGGCTGGGCCGCGCACGTGGGCTGGAGCGAGGACGCGAAGCAGAAGGAGCCGGTCGACGGGCCCATGTACGTCGCCTCGCCGGTGTTCGACGGCGCGCGCGAGTCGGAGATCTCCGACGTGCTCGACGCGGCCAACCGCAACGTGGACGTGCGCTACGAGAAGGAGTTCGGCAAGGTGGCGGTCGACGCGCTCATGCCGAAGGTCGACCGGTTCGGCAAGGCCGTACTGCACGACGGACGCACCGGCGAGCCGTTCCGCGAGCCGGTCACCGTCGGCCAGATCTACATCCTGAAGCTGCTGCACCTCGTGGACGACAAGATCCACGCGCGCTCGACCGGTCCGTACTCGCTCATCACCCAGCAGCCGCTGGGCGGAAAGGCGCAGTTCGGCGGCCAGCGCTTCGGTGAGATGGAGGTGTGGGCGCTGTACGCCTACGGCGCGGCCTACGTCCTGCAGGAGATCCTCACCGTCAAGTCCGACGACGTGCTCGGCCGCGTGAAGGCCTACGAGGCCATCGTGAAGGGGGACAACATCCCCGAGCCGGGCATCCCGGAGTCGTTCAAGGTGCTCGTGAAGGAGATGCAGTCGCTCTGCCTCGCCACCGAGGTCGTCACCGAGACCGGTGAGGGCGTCGAGCTCAAGGAGGAAGAGGACGACATCTTCAAGACCGCCGAGGAGCTGGGTCTGGACCTGACCGGCATCGGCGAGGAGGAGGACGGATCGGACCTGCTCACCGACAAGGAAGAAGCGGGCGTCGAGGAGTAGGTGTCGCGGCGGCGCGCCGGCGAGGCGTGGCCGCGCACAGAGCCTATGTGAGGACCGAAAAACAGGAGGACCCACATTGCTGGATGTCGATGTCAACAACTTCGACGCGCTGAGGATAGGGCTGGCGAGCTCCGAGCAGATCCGCCAGTGGTCGCGCGGAGAGGTCAAGAAGCCCGAGACGATCAACTATCGCACGCTCAAGCCCGAGAAGGACGGCCTGTTCTGCGAGAAGATCTTCGGTCCGACCAAGGACTGGGAGTGCTACTGCGGCAAGTACAAGCGCGTGCGCTTCAAGGGCATCATCTGCGAGCGCTGCGGCGTGGAGGTCACCCGCGCGAAGGTGCGTCGCGAGCGGATGGGGCACATCGAGCTGGCCGCCCCGGTCAGCCACATCTGGTACTTCAAGGGCGTCCCCTCCCGTATGGGATACCTGCTCGACATCTCGCCGAAGGACCTCGAGAAGGTCCTGTACTTCGCGAGCTACATCATCACCTCGGTCAACGACGAGGACCGTGAGGCGGACCTCGAACTGCTGCGCGAAGAGCTCGAGCAGGACCTCGCCGGACTCGACGCCGAGAAGGGCGAGGAGGTCGCGGCCATAGAGGATGAGCGTGACCGGCTCATCGCCATCGCTCGCGGCGAGGAGGAGCCCGAGGAGGGCGAGGAGTTCGACGAGGACGTCTCGGTCGAGGACCGCGTCAAGAAGATCGAGAAGGAGGCCGAGCGCGACGTCAAGGACCTCGACGAGGAGTACGAAGAGCGCGCCGACCTCATGCGCAAGGCCTTCGACCGGTTCCAGAAGCTCACCGTCAAGGACCTCATCTTCGACGAGACGCTCTACCGCGAGATCAAGCTGCGCTACGGCAACTACTTCCGCGGCGGCATGGGCGCCGAGGCGGTCCGCGACCTGCTCGAGCAGATCGACCTCAAGGAGCTCACCGCGGACCTGCGCACGCTCATCCGCGAGGGCAAGGGCCAGAAGCGCCAGAAGGCGATCAAGCGCCTGAAGGTGGTCTCCGCGCTGCGTCGTTCGCGGAACCGCCCCGAGTGGATGATACTCGAGGGGATCCCGGTCATCCCGCCGGACCTGCGCCCGATGGTGCAGCTGGACGGCGGCCGTTTCGCCACCAGCGACCTCAACGACCTGTACCGCCGGGTCATCAACCGCAACAACCGTCTCAAGAGGCTGCTGGATCTCGGCGCGCCCGAGATCATCGTGAACAACGAGAAGCGCATGCTGCAGGAGGCCGTCGACGCGCTGTTCGACAACGGCCGTCGCGGCCGGCCGGTCACCGGTCCGGGCAACCGTCCGCTCAAGTCGCTCTCCGACATGCTCAAGGGCAAGCAGGGTCGGTTCCGCCAGAACCTGCTCGGCAAGCGCGTCGACTACTCGGGCCGTTCGGTCATCGTGGTCGGACCGGAGCTCAAGCTGTACCAGTGTGGTCTGCCCAAGGTCATGGCGCTCGAGTTGTTCAAGCCGTTCGTCATGAAGCGCCTGGTCGACCTGGACTACGCGCAGAACATCAAGTCCGCCAAGCGCATGGTGGACCGCGCCCGCGACGTCGTGTGGGACGTGCTCGAAGAGGTCATCACCGATCACCCGGTCATGCTCAACCGCGCGCCTACGCTGCACCGCCTCGGTATCCAGGCGTTCGAGCCGGTGCTCGTGGAGGGCAAGGCCATCCGCATCCACCCGCTCGTGTGCACCGCGTTCAACGCGGACTTCGACGGCGACCAGATGGCGGTGCACCTGCCGCTCTCCGCCGAGGCGCAGGCCGAGGCGCGCATCCTCATGCTCTCGGTGAACAACATCAAGTCGCCGGCGCACGGGCGCCCGCTCGCCACGCCCACGCAGGACATGGTCATCGGCATCTACTACCTCACCGCCGCACGCGAGGGCGTCGAGGGTGAAGGCACGTTCTACGCCGGCGCGAACGATGCGTTGCTCGCGTACGACCACAAGAGCGTCGACCTGCAGGCCAAGGTCACCATCCGCCTGGTCCGGGACACCGTCGAGGAGTACATGGAGGACGGGGGACCCGCGTGGCGCGAGCTCGAGGCCGGCACTCGCATCGAGACCACCATCGGGCGGATCACCTTCAACCGCGCGCTGCCCGCGGACTATCCGTTCGTGAACCATGAGGTGAACAAGAAGGAGATCGCCCGCATCATCGAGGACTGCTCGAACCGCTACTCCACCAACGAGATGGAGCGTCTGCTCGACGAGGTCAAGCGTCTCGGTTTCCACTATGCGACGCGCGCGGGTCTCACGGTCTCGGTCTACGACATCGCCATCCCCGAGACGAAACCCGAGCTCATCGGCGAAGCCGAGGGCGAGGTCGAGAAGATCCAGAACCGCTACGATCGCGGTCTCATCACCGACGACGAGCGGCACCGCCAGACGGTCGAGGTGTGGACGAAGGCTACCGACGAGGTCGGTCAGGCCATGGCGAAGAGCTTCGACAAGTTCAACCCCGTCTACATGATGGCCTACTCCGGCGCCCGAGGTAACATCAAGCAGATCCGCCAGCTCGCCGGCATGCGCGGCCTCATGGCCAACCCCAAGGGAGAGATCCTCGACCGGCCCATCAAGGCGAACTTCCGCGAGGGGCTCTCGGTGCTCGAGTACTTCGTCTCGACGCACGGCGCCCGCAAGGGTCTGGCCGATACCGCGCTCAGGACCGCCGACTCCGGCTATCTCACCCGCCGCCTCGTCGACGTGGCGCAGGACGTCATCGTCCGCGACGAGGACTGCGGCGCCGGCGAGGGCGTGATGTTCCCGATCAGGGATCCGCGCACGCCGGACCAGGTCGACCGCAACCTCATCGGCAGGGTGGCGCTGCACGACATCGCGCACCCGAAGACCGGGGAGGTGCTCCTCGAGGCGGGCAGTGGGATCGAGTCGCTCGAGATGCTGCGGGGCTTCGAGGAGGCCGGTCTCACCGAGGTCGAGCTGCGCACCGTGATGACCTGTCACGCCACGAGCGGCCTGTGCCAGACCTGCTACGGCTGGGACCTCGCGTCCGGTCGCCCCGTCGACATCGGCACCGCGGTGGGCATCATCGCGGCCCAGTCGATCGGCGAGCCCGGTACCCAGCTCACGATGCGCACCTTCCACACCGGCGGTGTCGCCGGCGAGGACATCACGCACGGCCTGCCGCGTGTCACCGAGTTGTTCGAGGCTCGCAAGCCGAAGGGCCAGGCGTTGCTCGCCGAGCTCGCCGGCACGCTCACGATCACCGAGGACGACAGCCAGCGCAAGATCCACATCGACGCCGAGAAGGGTCGCGAGCGCAACTACACCATCTCGCACCGAGCGCGCCTGCGTCCCGGCATCGAGGACGGGGCGAAGGTGGAGATCGGCACGCAGCTCACCGAGGGCTCGGTCAATCCGCACGACCTGCTCAAGCTGCGAGGCCCGAAGGAGGTGCTCTCCTACATCGTCAAGCAGGTGCAGGAGGTCTACAACTCCCAGGGCGTCGACATCAACGACAAGCACATCGAGGTCATCGCCCGCCAGATGATGCGCAGGATCAGCATCGTCGAGCCGGGGGACACGGACTTCCTGCCGGGTCAGCTCGTCGACCGGTTCCGGTTCGAGTCCGAGAACGAGCGGATGCTCGAGGAGGGGCTGGAGCCGGCGGTCGGCTCGAGTTCCCTGCTGGGTATCACCAAGGCGTCGCTCGCCACCGAGAGCTACCTGTCGGCGGCCTCCTTCCAGGAGACGACCCGGGTGCTCACCGACGCGGCGATCGCCGGCAAGGAGGATCACCTCCAGGGACTCAAGGAGAACGTGATCATCGGTAAACTCATCCCGGCCGCGACCGGCATGAGGCGCTACCGGGACGTCACGCTCACCTACAAGGGCGAGGCCGCGGAATGGGGCGCCGCCGAGGAGGAGCGCGGCCCGCTGCCTGAGTTCGCCCCCGAGGAGTTGCGCGAGCTCGAGGCGATGATCCCCTCGACCATCGAGGAGGTGGACGAGTCGGCGCTCACCGAGGCCGACGCGCAGGCCTTCTTCGCCGAGCTCGGTGGAGACTCCGAGGAGGAGCCTGAGCCGGCCGAGGACCAGTGCGAGGCGCTCAAAGCCGACGGCACGCGCTGTCGCAACAAGGCCCAGGAGGGTCAGCGTTACTGTCACGTGCACGAGGATCTCGCGAAAGAGGACGGCATGTGCGCGGCGGTGCTCCAGAGCGGGCGGCCGTGCAAGAACAAGGCGCGTGAGGGCAGCGAGTACTGCGGCGTGCACGATCGGCTGCAGGACTAGCGAGACGGTGCGGCACCGGTCTCGGAGGGTCGGGGCCGGGGGCCGATAGGAGCGCCCCGGCGCGACGCGTCGGGGCGCTCGTGCCGCCCGGATAGTGACGGCGGGAGCGTGGCACGACAGAGTCGCTGGACACGGTGGGTGTAGGGGAGGGGATACGCCCGGAACCGTGGTTTGACAACCCCCCGGTACGGTGCTACAGTCCGTCCTTGCGGCTTGCGACGGGCCGTGCGTCGTCGTGCGCGTCCGTCGCGATGCAGGGAAGTAGTGAGACGAGCAGACAGGAGAACGCGTTGCCCACCATCAACCAGCTGGTCCGTAAGGGCCGTAAGAAGGTGGCCAAGAAGCGTACGACGCCGGCGCTGAAGGGCGCCCCCCAGAAGCGCGGGGTCTGCACGCGTGTGTACACCACCACCCCCAAGAAGCCGAACTCGGCGCTGCGCAAGGTAGCGCGTGTGCGGCTCGTGAACGGGATGGAGGTCACCGCATACATCCCCGGCATCGGCCACAACCTGCAGGAGCACTCGATCGTGCTCATCCGAGGCGGTCGTGTGAAGGACCTGCCGGGCGTGAGGTACAAGGTGATCCGCGCCGCGCTCGATTGCGCCGGCGTGAGCGAGCGCGCGCAGGCGCGCTCCCGATACGGGGTCAAGAAGCCCAGCTAGCCAGTACGAGCGCGGCCCCACCCGGGCGGCGCGAGGATGCCACGGAGGTAACAGGTCATGCCCAGGCGTGCAGCCGCACAGCGCAGAGAGACGCAGCCGGACCCGGTGTATCACCACCGTCTGGTCACGCAGCTCATCAACAAGGTGATGCTCCACGGAGAGAAGTCCGTCGCCGAGCGGAACGTGTACGGCGCGTTCGACCTCATCGCCGAGCGCGCGGGGGGCGATCCGCTCACGGTGTTCAAGAAGGCGATGGACAACGTGCGGCCCCAGCTCGAAGTGCGTCCGAAGCGCGTGGGTGGCGCTACCTATCAGGTACCGATCGAGGTGCCCGCGCGGCGTTCGACCACCCTGGCCGTGCGCTGGATCGTCGTCTTCGCTCGCGCCCGTCGGGAGAAGACCATGGCCGACCGCCTCGCGTCGGAGATCATGGACGCGGCGAACGGCACAGGGTCGGCGGTGAAGCGCCGCGAGGACCTGTACAAGATGGCCGAGTCCAACCGGGCGTTCAGCCACTATCGCTGGTAGTCGAGAGAGAGCACACGAGAAGCCAGGAAGGCACCTACGCAGATGGCACCCCGATATCCATTGGACAACACGCGCAACATCGGCATCATGGCGCACATCGATGCCGGTAAGACCACCACGACCGAGCGCATCCTGTACTACACCGGCAAGAGTCACAAGATCGGTGAGGTGCACGACGGCGCCGCGACGATGGACTGGATGGTCCAGGAGCAGGAACGCGGTATCACGATCACGTCCGCCGCGACCACGTGTTTCTGGCGCGATCACCGGATACAGATCATAGATACGCCCGGCCACGTGGACTTCACCGTCGAGGTCGAGCGCTCGCTGCGCGTGCTCGACGGGGCAGTCGCCGTGTTCTGCGCGGTCGGCGGGGTCGAGCCGCAGTCCGAGACGGTCTGGCGCCAGGCGGACAGCTACGGCGTCCCCCGGATCGCCTACGTCAACAAGATGGACCGCACCGGCGCCGACTTCATGAACGTCGTCGCCATGATGAAGGACCGTCTGAACGCTCGCGCGGTGCTCACCCAGCTCCCCATCGGCGCCGAGGACGGGTTCTCCGGCATCATCGACCTCATCACCATGGAGGCCATCACCTACGAGGAGAGCGACGAGTTCGGCTCGGCCCCCGTGCGCGGTCCGATCCCCGACGAGTTCGCGGACGAGGCCGAGGCGTATCGCCACGACCTGCTCGAGGCGGCCGCCGAGTTCGATGACGCCCTCATGATGAAGGTGCTCGAAGAGGAAGAGATCCCCACGGAGGAGCTCGTCACGGCGCTGCGCAAGGGTACCGTGGAGTGTGGCATCACCCCGGTGCTGTGCGGCTCCTCGTTCAAGAACAAGGGCGTGCAGGCGCTGCTCGACGCCATCATCGCGCTCCTGCCGTCGCCGCTGGAGGTGCCGCCCATCGAAGGCGTGGACCTCGAGACCGACGAGACGGTCCGGCGCGGCGCCGATCCGGATGCCCCGTTCTCCGCGCTCGCGTTCAAGGTGATGACCGACCCCTATGTGGGACGCCTCACCTTCGCGCGCGTGTACTCGGGCACCCTCGAGTCGGGCTCGTACATCCACAACACCGCCAAGGACAAGAAGGAGCGGGTCGGACGCCTGCTGGAGATGCACGCGAACCATCGCGAGGACATCGACCGGGTCACCGCGGGCGACATCGTGGCGATCGTCGGCTTCAAGGGCACGTCCACCGGCGACACGCTGAGCGATCCGGACCACCCCGTCCTGCTGGAGTCGATGCACTTCCCCGAGCCGGTCATCGACATCGCGATCGAGCCGAAGACCAAGGCCGACCAGGAGAAGCTCTCCCAGTCGCTCGCGAAGCTCGCCGAGGAGGACCCGACCTTCCGCGTGCGCACGGACGACGAGACCGGTCAGACGATCATCGCCGGGATGGGCGAGCTGCACCTCGAGGTCATCGTCGACAGGCTGCTCCGCGAGTTCAAGGTCGAGGCGAACGTCGGCCGTCCGCAGGTCGCCTACCGCGAGACCATCACGAAGCCCGCCGAGAAGATCGACGGCAGGTTCGTGCGCCAGACGGGCGGTCGCGGCCAGTACGGTCACGCCGTCATCAACATGCTCCCGCAGGAGCCGGGCGCCGGTTACGAGTTCGACGACAAGATCACCGGAGGGTCGATCCCGCGGGAGTACATCCCCTCGGTCGACCAGGGTATCCGCGAGGCGATGGACAACGGTATCCTCGCCGGCTTCCCCGTGGTCGACATCAAGATCGAGCTCATCGACGGCAGCTACCACGACGTCGACTCCTCCGAGATGGCGTTCAAGATCGCCGGCTCCATGGCGTTCAAGGAGGCCATGCAGCGCGCCAAGCCCACGCTGCTCGAGCCGGTCATGGCGGTCGAGGTCGTCACGCCCGAGGACTTCATGGGCGACGTGATGGGCGACCTCTCCAGCCGCCGCGGCCACATCGAGGGCATGGAGCCCAGGGCCGGCGCGCAGGTCGTGCGCGCGAGCGTGCCGCTCTCGGAGATGTTCGGCTACGCGACCGACCTCCGTTCGCGCACGCAGGGTCGCGCGAGCTACACGATGCAGTTCAAGGCATACGAGCCGGTGCCGAAGTCGAAGGCCGAGGAGCTCATGAGCAAGGCGCAGGGCGAGTTCGCCCCGCAGTCGTAGGCCGCAAGGACGGCCGGCGGGACGCACCGTCGCAGGACGGCCGAGAGGCCGGGACGCACGAGACGGACACGCAACAGACCGAGACCGGATAAGAGAGATCGGGAAGAGGACATGGCCAAGAAGAAGTTCGAGCGCACCAAGCCGCACATGAACATCGGCACGAT
>CAYOSP010000030.1:0-12780 GCA_964406675.1 uncultured Eubacteriales bacterium
CACGGGACCGGTGGCGGGTGGGCCGGTGGCGGGTCGGCTGGTGGCGATCATCGAGGCGCCCCTATCCGGCGGGAGCGACGGTAGCCGGGAGCCCCTCGAGCACCGGCTTGAGGAACCTGCCGGTGTAGGAGGACGCGTCACCGGCGATCTCCTCCGGGGTACCGGTGGCGATCACGAGCCCGCCGCCGTCGCCCCCCTCCGGGCCGAGATCGATGACGTGGTCCGCCGACTTGATCACGTCGAGGTTGTGCTCGATCACGAGCACGGTGTTGCCCGAGTCCACCAGCCTCCCGAGTACGCCGAGCAGCTTGCTCACGTCGTCGAAGTGCAGGCCGGTGGTCGGCTCGTCGAGGATGTAGAACGTGCTGCCGGTGGAGCGCCGCTTGAGCTCGGAGGCGAGCTTGATGCGCTGCGCCTCGCCGCCGGACAGCGTGGTGGCCGGCTGGCCGAGCCGGATGTAGCCGAGGCCCACGTCGAAGAGCGTCTGCAGCTTGCGCTTGATCTTCATGATCCGCTCGAAGAAGTGCAGCGCCTCCTCGACCGTCATGTCCAGGACATCCGCCACGGTCTTGCCGCGGTATGTCACCTGCAGCGTCTCACGATTGTAGCGCGCGCCCTTGCAGACGTCGCAGGGCACGTACACGTCGGGCAGGAAGTGCATCTCGATCTTGATCTGGCCGTCTCCCTTGCACGCCTCGCAGCGGCCGCCGGGCACGTTGAACGAGAACCGTCCCGGCGCGTAGCCGCGCGTCTTCGACTCGGGCGTCTGGGCGAACAGCTGGCGGACGTCGTCCCACACGCCCGTGTAGGTGGCGGGGTTCGATCGCGGGGTACGCCCGATGGGGCTCTGGTCGATGTCGATCACCTTGTCGATCGCCCCCACGCCGTCGATCGCCTCGTGCGCGCCCACCCGCCGCCTCGAGTGGTGGACACGGTTGTTGAGCGCGGGCGCGAGCGTGTCCTCCACGAGCGAGGACTTGCCCGACCCGGAGACGCCGGTCACCACGTTGAACAGGCCGAGCGGGATCTCGACGTCGACGTCCTTCAGGTTGTGCTCGCGGGCCCCCCTCAGCACGATGGAGCCCTTCTCGGGGGACCGCCGTCCCGTGGGCACCGGGATGGAGCGGGCACCCGACATGTAGCTGCCGGTAAGGGACTCTTCACATCCGAGTATGTCCTCGGGCGTACCCTCGCAGACGATGCGCCCACCGTGCTCCCCGGCGCCCGGTCCGAGATCGAGGACCCAGTCGGAAGCGCGGATGGTCTCCTCGTCGTGCTCCACCACGATGACGGTGTTGCCGACGTCGCGGAGGCGCTCGAGCGTGGAGATGAGGCGCGCGTTGTCCCGCTGATGCAGACCGATGGAGGGTTCGTCCAGGATGTAGAGCACACCCATGAGACCGGAACCGATCTGGGTCGCGAGACGTATCCGCTGCGCTTCGCCGCCGGAGAGCGTCGCGGTGGCGCGTTCCAGGGTGAGGTAGTCCAGCCCGACGTCCACCAGGAAGCGGAGACGCTCGACGATCTCCTTGATGACGCGCTCGGCGATGTGCCGGTCCCGCTCGCTCAGTTCGACCCGCTCGAAGAACGCGAGCGAGTCTTTGGCCGCCATGCACGTGACCTCGTACACGTTCTTGCCGCCGAACGTGACGGCGAGGATCTCGGGCTTGAGTCGCGCGCCCCCGCACGTCTTGCAGGGGATGACCGCCATGTACCGCTCGAGCTTCTCCTTGCTCGTGTCGGACTCGGTCTCCTCGTGACGCCGCTTGACGGTGTGGACCGCGCCCTCGACGCGCGTGTACCAGTGCGTCTCGCGACCGTCGCGCGTGGTGTAGTCGATGCGGATGCGCTCGTCGCCCAGGCCGAACATGAGGGCGTCACGCACCTCCCGAGGGAGCTCGTCCCACGGGGTGTGCATGTCGGCGTCGAAATGCTTCACGACCGCCCGCAACAGTTGCGGGTAGTAGTTGGCGCCCGCGTTGAACGGCGCGAGCGCGCCCTCGGCGAGACTGAGGTCGCCGTCGGGGACCACCAGGTCCGGATCGACCTCGAGGCGGCTTCCCAGGCCGAGACAATCGGGGCAGGCGCCGTAGGGGCTGTTGAACGAGAAGTCCCGGGGGGCGAGTTCGCCGAGGCTCACGCCGTGCTCGGAACACGCGAGCGCCTGTGAGTACGTGAGTTCCCGGTCGTCCCCCTCGTCGACGAGGTCGACCGTCACGGTGCCGTCCGCGAGCCTCAGCGCCATCTCGACCGCCTCGGTGAGGCGCTGGTGGACCGACTCCTTCATCCTCAGGCGATCGACCACGACCTCGATGTCGTGGCGGTACTTCTTGTCGAGCGTGATGTCCTCGTCGAGCCTGCGCGTCTCGCCGTCGACGCGGACCCGTGTGAAGCCCTCCTTGCGCAGTTCGTCGAAGAGCTTCCCGTACTCGCCCTTGCGGCCGCGGACCACCGGCGCGAGCACCTGGAAGCGGATACCCTCCTCGAGCTCCTCGATCCGGTCGACGATGTCCTGCGGCGTCTGCCGCTCGATCGGCTCGCCGCACACGGGGCAGTGCGGCACGCCCACCCGCGCGTACAGCAGGCGCAGGTAGTCGTAGATCTCGGTCACCGTGCCCACCGTGGACCGCGGATTGCGCGACGTCGTCTTCTGGTCGATCGACACCGCCGGCGAGAGGCCCGCGATGTGATCGACGTCGGGCTTCTGCATCTGCCCGAGGAACTGCCGCGCGTACGCGGAGAGCGACTCCACGTAGCGGCGCTGGCCCTCGGCGTAGATGGTGTCGAACGCGAGCGACGACTTCCCCGAGCCGGACAGACCGGTGATGACCACCAGCTTGTCCCTGGGGATGTCGACGTCGATGCCCTTCAGGTTGTGCTCGCGCGCTCCGCGCACGGATATGTGTTCCAACGACACCCGTCTGACTCCTCACGCCGCGGCCGGCCGCTGACCCGCGGACGACTCGCGCATATCGAACCTGTGTTCGGTGCTTCGTCCATCATAAGCGAACACGCAGGGGCGACAAGTTTATTCCAGCTGGAACCCATAGGAAATCCGCCGGTAACCCGCGCCTCCTACGCTCCACCCCGTCGTGACCCTCTCCTGCAGGACCGATGCCAGGGGGAAGCGGCGTCCGACCTGGTCCGTTCAAGCGGAGATGAAGGAGGTACGGATGAGGATCCACAAGGCGGGGAGGGGTCCGCTGCTCGCGCTCCTGGCGCTGGCCGCGGTCATCCTGATCCCCGGCACCGCCCTCGCGGGGGACGCGAGTGGCGCCGCCACCCTCGCCGAGGACCCGGCCATCGCGATCGACTTCGTGTGGGTGCTGGTGTCCGCGGCGATGGTGTTCCTCATGCAGGCGGGATTCGCCATGGTCGAAGGCGGTTTCGTCCGTCCGAAGAACACCGTCAACATCATGATGAAGAACGTCATGGACTTCTGCATGGGGATCCTGGCGTACTTCGCGGTGGGCTTCGCCATCATGTTCGGTGACGACGTCGCAGGGCTCCTGGGAACGAGCGGCTGGCTGCTGCTCGGAGACTCCTACGACGTCAACTCGTACCTGCTGTTCATCTTCCAGGCGGTGTTCGCCGCCACCGCAGCCACGATCGTGTCGGGGGCGATAGCCGAGCGCCTGAAGTTCAGCGCGTATCTGGTCTACAGCCTGGCGCTCACCGCGTTCATCTATCCGATCTACGGCCACTGGGTCTGGGGCGGCGGCTGGCTCGCCGACCTCGGCTTCGGGATGGGCCACCTCGACTTCGCCGGGTCCGGCGTGGTCCACGCCGTGGGCGGCTTCGTGGGCCTGGCCGGCGCGATGGTCCTCGGCCCACGCTTCGGCAAGTTCGACGAGGACGGCACGCCGCGGGCGATCCCGGGTCACAACATCCCGCTCGCCACCCTGGGCCTGTTCATCCTCTGGTTCGGCTGGTTCGGATTCAACGGCGGCTCGACGCTGTCCGCCCACGAGTTGCGTATGTCCGTGGTGATCGCCAACACGTCGCTCGCCGCGGCCGCCGGCGCGCTCAGCGCGCTCATGATCATCCTCAACCGCACCGGCAAGTTCGATATCGGCATGACCATCAACGGCGCGCTCGGCGGCCTGGTGGCGATAACGGCGCCGTGCGCGTGGGTCGAGGGCTGGGCGGCCATCGTCATCGGCCTGATCGCCGGCGTGGTGGTGGTCGTCGGAGCCCTCTCGCTGGAGAACGCGGGTATCGACGACCCGGTGGGCGCGGTCCCGGTGCACGGCTTCAACGGCATCTGGGGCCTGCTCGCGCTCGGCCTGTTCGCCGACGGCACGTACGGCAACTACACCACGGAGGGTCCGCTCGCGACCGGGCTGCTCTACGGCGGCGGCGCCGACCAACTGATCGCGCAGGCCATCGGCGCGGCAGCGGTCATCCTGTGGGCGTTCGTGCTCGGGTACATCCTCTTCAAGGTGATGGACGCCGTCATGGGCATCCGCGTGTCGCCCGAGGAGGAGCTGGCCGGCCTGGACATACAGGAGCACGGCTCGCCCGCCTATCCGAACTTCGTGACCATCGAAGAGACCACGAGCATCTAGCCGGGAAAGGAGGACCCTGCGATGAAGAAGGTAGAAGCGGTATTCCGTCTCGAGAAGCTCGACGCGGTGCGCGCGGCCATCGAAGCGCTCGGCTGCTGTCCCGGCATGATGGTGTCGCGGATCGACGGCCACGGTCGCCAGAAGGGCGTGACACAGCAGTTCCGCGGTCGCGAGTACCGGATGGACCTGCTGCCCAAGATGAAGGTCGAGATCGTGGTGACGGACGAGCACCTCGACTCGGTGGTGAAGGCGATCACCGAGGCGGCCCGGACCGGCGAGGTGGGCGACGGCAAGATCTTCGTCTCCCCCATCGAGGACGTGATCCGCATCCGTACCGGGGAGTCCGGAGAGACCGCGGTCTGAGGCCATTCGCCGCTGCGACCCCGCGGTGACGGAGCCCCGGCCGGACGGCCGGGGCTCCCGGCCGTCCGCGACTCGGCGGCCGTCCGTGGTCTCGCAGCCGTCCGTACCTCGAGATGGTCCATACTCGGCCCACGACGTGACGGAGATGTCCATGAAGAAGCTGGAAGCCGGCGCCCCGTGAGCCCCTCGGCCGTCGAGCGCTACGCCGCCGAACGGGAACGGCTCCTGCGCGATCGGGAGCCCGGACTCGCCGCCGCCCGCGAGCTCTCGGCGCTCACCGACGAGGTGCTGCTCGCGCTCGCGGACCAGGCCGCGCGGAACCACCCCGGCCGCTGGTCCCTGCTCGCGCTCGGCGGATACGGCGCCGGACGACTGCTGCCCGCCTCGGACATCGACCTCCTGGTGGTGACGGTCGGCCGCAGTGACCCTTCGGCGTTCGTGTCCGCCCTCCTCTACCCGCTGTGGGACCTGGGGCTGGAGGTCGGACACCAGGTGCGGACCCCGGCGGACCATCGCCGAGCCGTCAAAGAGGACCTGGAGACGCTCACCTCTACGCTCACCGGGAGGTACCTCGCCGGTGACCGGGTCATCGCTCGACGCGTGCTCGACGACTCCGCGGCATACGCGCACAAGCGGCGGGACCGGATACGCGACGCGCTCATCGGGCGCGAGCGGACGGGATCCCCGTACCTGCTCACCCCCGACCTCAAGTACGGCGCGGGAGGCCGGCGCGACCTCGACGAGCTGGTGTGGACCTCCGCGCTCATCTCAGGACGGAGCCGACCCGGCCTCGCACCATCCGAGGAGGCGGGACTGCTGACCGGGGACGAGCGCGCCTCGCTGGAGACGAGCCAGTCGGTCCTCGCCGAGGCACGGTGGCGGCTCCACCGGGCGGGGGCGGTACCGCCGTCCTCCATGTCGTTGTCCATGCCGGAGGAGGCCGGCATCGACGCCGAGGTCGTCCAGCGCGCCCTCGCCGACGTCCACCACATACTGATGAGGGCCCGCAGGCGATGGACGCGCGCGAGGGGGCGGGGACCGACCGCGGCCGACCGGAGCGCCCCGGATCGGGACCGCGGTGTCCGGGACCGGACGACCGCCCGCGATCCCGTCGCCACGGTGCGGCCGTCGGGGCTCACCGCCCGAGAGGTCGTACGCCTCGTCCACGAGGACCGGCTCGACGAGTTGGAGGAGGCTGCGTGGGCCGGCGACCTGGACGGCCTCATCCCCGGGATGCGGGAGCTCATGACGCTGCGCCGCCCAGGGCTGTCGCACGGGTACACGGTGGGGGCCCACTCGCTGCGCACCGCCACCGAGCTCGCGCGTGCGGCCGCCGATCCCTCGGATCCGCTCGCGACGAGCGCTCGGGAGGCGGTCGCGCCGGGGGTGCTCGTGTGCGCGGCGCTCACGCACGACGTGGGGAAGCGCTCCGAGGCGGACGATCACGCCGAGGCCGGCGTCCAGGCCGCAGTCGACTCCGCACGGCGTCTCGGCTGCGACGAGGCCGACGCCCGGCGCGTCGGCTGGCTGGTCCGCAACCATCTCCTCCTCACACGCGTGGCGTTCGAGCACGACATCGGCGACGAGGACGTCATCCTGCGGACGGCGGAGCGGATACCGGAACGGGCGCTCATCGCCCCACTCTACCTGCTGACCGCGGCGGACATGCGAGCCACCGGTCCCGACACGTGGACTACCTGGCGCGCGACGCTGGTGAGGTCGCTCGCCTCCAGGTTGGACGCCGCGATGGACGCGGGCGCCGACGGTCTCGCGGTACTTCGTGTCGCCGACGAGCACCGACAGGCGGCGTACCGCATGGCCCACGCGCGAGGAGCGTCCCGACGGGTGCTGGAATTCCTCGCCGACGCCCCCGCGCGTCTGCTCGCAGGCATGGATGCCGACGAGCTGCTCTCCTTCGCGTACCTGGCCACCGCGCTCCGCGGGCCGGGACGCACCGACGACGTGGTGCTGCGGGTGAGGCCGACGGACGTGGAGGGCGCCTGGCGCGTCATGGTGGTCACCCGCGACAGACCGGGCACGCTGTCCGCCCTCGCGGGCGCGGCGGCGCTCAACGGACTCGACATCCTCGAGGCCCAGGCATCGACGGACACCAAGGGCGTCGTGTTCGACGCGCTCACCGTCCGCTCGGCGACCGGCGCGCCGATCGAGCATGAGAAGTGGGCGGCGCTCGAGCGTGCCATGCGCTCCGTGACCGCGGGGCGCCTGGACCTCGACGCGCGACTCTCCGAGCGGAGACGTCACTACCCCGCCGGTGCCGGCCCCCTGAACGTCCGCGTCGACAGAGGGCCGACCACGGCCCTCGTGCGGGTGCAGGCGCCGGACCGGGTAGGACTCCTGCACGACATCACCCGCGTGTTGAGCCTACAGGGATTCGACGTCCGCTTCGCCACCGCGCAGAGTGTGGAGGGGGTGGCTCGCGACGTGTTCCACGTGGTGGACGAGTCGGGCGACCTGCCGGACTTGGCGCGACTGCAGCGCCTGCTGGAGGATGGGCTGACGGTCGCACCGGAACGGTGACGGCCGCACCGGAACGGTGATGCCACCGGACCGTTGACGCCCGTGCTCGACCGGGGTGCCGGGTGAGGTGATGAAGGGCGACGAGGGGAGACGGGACATGTCCGGACGCATCTACACAGGCGAAGGCGACGAGGGGGTCACCTCCCTCGCGAGCGGAGACCGCGTGCTCAAGAACCACCCACGGATGAAAACGCTCGGCGCGCTCGACGAGGCGGGAGCGTTCGTCGGTCACGCTCGTGAAGCCGTCGCAGACGAGCGCACCTCGCGGACGTTGCGCTTCCTCCAGCACCGGCTGATGAGCGCGTCGGCCCGGCTCGCCGACCCCGCCGGCTCGATGCCCGCGCATCCGTTGCCGTCGCAGGACGACGTCGGCGCGCTGGAGTCGGCGATCGACGCGCTCATGGACCGGGTCGGCGACCTGGACGGGTTCGTCCTCGTGTCCGGCGGGGAGGCGGCGACCCGCTGCCATCTCGCCCGCGTCGCGCTGCGCCGAGCCGAACGCGAGATCCTCGACCTGGCCGCCCACGAGCCCGTGGAGCTCACCACGCGCAGATTCCTCAACCGGTCGAGCGATCTCCTGTTCGCGGCCGCCTTGCACGAGGCGACGCTCGCGAGCAAGGGGCCCGACCGCTGGGACCCGGACGCGTCACCGCCCGGCGACGGCTGACCCGCCGTATCGGCCGTACCGGCGGTATCGGCCGTACCGGCGGTACCGACGGTATCGGCGTCAGTACCGCTCTCCCGAGATCAGCTCCTTGACGACCTTCGGGTCCGCCAACGTCGAGAGATCGCCGAAGGCCTCCATGTCCGTCACGCCCGAGGCGATCTTGCGCAGCACGCGACGCATGATCTTGCCGGAACGCGTCTTGGGCATGTCCTTGGCGAACTGGATCTTGTCCGGGGTGGCGATGGGACCGATGACCTTCCGGACGTGCCCCGTGAGGATGCGCGCCATGTCCTCGGAAGCCACCTCACCGTCCTTGAGCGTCGCGAACGCGTAGATCCCCTCGCCCTTCACCTCGTGCGGGAACCCGACCACCGCGGCCTCGGCGACCGCCTCGTGACTCACCAGCGCGCTCTCGATCTCGGCGGTACCCATCCGGTGACCGCTCACGTTGATCACGTCGTCGACGCGGCCGAGGAGCCAGTAGTAGCCGTCCTCGTCCACCCGAGCGCCGTCGCCGGTGAAGTACCGGCCGGGGAACCGTGAGAAGTACACCTCGCGCACGCGCTCGTGCTCCGGATCGCCCCACGTGCCGCGCAGCATGCCCGGCCACGGCTCCTTCACGGTCAGGTAACCGCCCTCGCCGGGTTCGGCGCGTGAACCGTCCTCACGCACGACCTCGGGGTCAACGCCGAAGAACGGCACCGTGGCCGAGCCGGGCTTGAGCGGGACCGCACCGGGGAACGGCGTGATGAGGAACCCGCCGGTCTCCGTCTGCCAGTAGGTGTCGACGATGGGGATCCGGCCGCGGCCGATCGTCTTGTGATACCACTCCCAGACGTCCGGGTTGATCGGCTCGCCCACGGTGCCGAGCAGCCGCAGGCTGGAGAGGTCGTAGCGGTCCGGCCAGCCGTCGCCGTGACGCATGAGCGCGCGGATGGCGGTGGGGGCCGTGTAGAAGCTGCTCACCCGGTACTTCTCCACGACCGACCAGAAGCGGCCGGGATCGGGATAGGTGGGCGTGCCCTCGAACATGAGCGTGGTCGCTCCGGCCGCGAGCGGGCCGTAGACGATGTAGCTGTGCCCCGTGATCCACCCGATGTCCGCGGTGCACCAGTAGACGTCCTCGTCGCGATGGTCGAACACCGTCTGGAAGCTGTACATCGTGTAGAGCAGGTAGCCGGCGGTGGTATGCAGGACGCCCTTCGGCTTCCCGGTCGAACCGGACGTGTACAGGATGAACAGGGGGTCCTCCGAGCCCATCGGCTCGGCGTCGGAGGGCTTGCGGACCTCGGGCGCGCTGATCTCCTGCACCCACCACGTGTCGCGTCCGGGCTCCATGTCCACGTCACCCGAACCGCGGCGGACCACGATGCACGACTCGATGCTCGGGCACTCGAACAGCGCCTCGTCGGCGTTCGCCTTGAGGGGGACCTTGCGGCCCCCGCGGATGCCCTCGTCGGCGGTGATGAGCATCTTGGCCTGGCAGTCCTGTATCCGGCCGCGCAGCGCCGACGAACTGAACCCGCCGAAGACGATCGAGTGGATCGCCCCGATCCGCGCGCAGGCGAGCATGGCGATCACGAGCTCGGGGACCATCGGCATGTAGAGCGCGACCCGGTCGCCCTTCTCGACGCCCTTCTTCTTGAGCACGTTGGCGAAGCGGCTGACCTCGTAGTGGAGCTGCTGGTAGGTGTACGTGAGCGTGCTGCCGTCGTCACCCTCCCAGATGAGCGCGGCCTTGTTGCGCCGCCACGTCCGGAGATGACGGTCCAGGCAGTTCACCGAGACGTTCAGCGTCCCACCCTCGAACCAGCGATAGTCCAGCTCGTCGAATCCCCCGGTCCCGACCTCGTCGAACGGTGAGTCCCACTCGAGCAACTCGCGGGCCTTCTCGCCCCAGAAGGACTCCGGATCCTCGATGGACCGCTCGTAGACGGACCGGTACCGGTCCATCGTGCCGATCACCGCGCGTGAACTGAAGTCGCTCGGCGGTTCGACGACGCGGCCGTCCTCGCTCAGGTGCTCGAAGCCCTTCTCCGCAGCCTCGTCGGACATGCGCTTCCCTCCCTCCGTCTGACACACTCCACCGCTCTCCCTGACTCTACCCCACGCGCTCCTGCGGTATAATCGGATCCCCTCAGTCCCTGCGACCGGAGCTCTATGACGACCGACCTCGGCAGGAAGTACGACGGTCTCCGCGCGCGTCTCGCCAACATGGGCAGTGTGCTCGTCGCGTTCTCCGGAGGCGTCGATTCGACGCTCCTCGCCTTCGCGTCCCACGCGGTCTTGGGCGACCGTACGCTCGCCGTCCTCGCCGTCTCGGACACGCACCACTCCCTCGAGGTGGAACACGGCCGCCGTGTCGCCCGCGAACTGGGATTGAATCTCTTGGAGACGGAGACGCACGAGCTGTCGGACCCCCTCTTCGTGGCGAACGGCCGGGACCGCTGCTATCACTGCAAGGCCGAGATGTTCGGGCTGTTCAGGACGATCGCCGACGCCAAGGGCCTGCGCTGGGTCGCGGACGGCTCCAACGCCGACGACACCGGGGACCACCGCCCGGGCCGGCGTGCGGCCGAGGAATACCGCGTGGCGAGCCCGCTGCTTGACGTAGGGCTGCACAAGCAGGAGATCCGCGACATCGCGCGCATGCTCGACCTGCCGAACTGGGACAAGCCGTCGATGGCGTGCCTGGCTTCCCGCTTCCCCTACGGCGAACCCATCACCGAGGACGGGCTCAGCCGGGTCGCGCGGGTGGAACGGGCGCTCGCCGAGTTGGGCCTCGGACAGTTCAGGGTGCGCTCCCACGGAGACCTCGCCCGCCTCGAGGTGGATCCTGGCGAGATGGAATTCGCCTTCGAGCAGCGCGAGCGGATCGCACGGATCGCGCGCGACGCCGGTTTCGTGTTCGTGTCCCAGGACCTCGACGGTTTCCGCTCCGGGTCCATGAACGAGGCGCCCGAGGACGAGCACTGCGACCCGGAACCCCGACCGGCTCGCGCCGGCGAGCCTCGAACGGACGCCTGACCGGAGACCGTCTCCTCAGCGTACCAGCTCACGCATCGCGGCCCTCAGCGCCCCGGGCATCCGCGCGTAGAGCCTCGCCGGCTCCGCGTAGTGACGGGCCAGCAACTCCGTGACGAACGGCCGCGCGGTCTCCGTGAGGTCGATGTCCGGGTAGAGCGCCCTCGCGACCCCTTCGACGGTGACGATCGACTTGATGAGCAGGCCGTACCCGAGCGGGATATCGATCCCGTGATCGCGCATGACCCCGAGGAACCCGGTCGCGAAGCGCCTGATGTCACCGCCGGTCGAGAGGGTCCGGTCCATCAGCCGCCGGACGTCGGCCACCACCTGCGCGCGCTTCGACTCCGGGATGACGAGGCCGAGCGCGGCCGAGTAGCGGACCGCGCGCTCCGCGTCGCGGTAGACCGTGGCCGCGAGCACCTGGGCGACGTGCCGCCGCCGCTCCGTGTCGAGCGTCCCCACGATGCCGAAGTCCAGGTAGGCGATCCGCTCGTCCGGGGTCACGAAGAGGTTCGCGGGGTGCAGGTCGGCATGGTACCGGCCGTGGAGCAGCACCTGGCGCATGAACGCCCGCGCGCCGTGCAGCGCGAGTCCCCGGCCGTCGATCCCCCGCCGGCGGGCCTCGTCGAGTTCGGAGAGACGCCACCCGTCGACGAACTCCATCGTGAGCACGCTGCGGGTGGTGCGCGACCACACGATCCTGGGCACCGCGATCACGTCGTCGTCACGGAAGTCGAAGGCGAAACGATCCGCGGTCCGACCCTCGAGGCGCATGTCCGTCTCGCGATCGAGGTTGTCGCGGAACTCCTGGACGATGCCGCCCAGGTCGCGGCCGCCCAACAGCGCGCGCACCGGACGTGAGGCGAGGATGCGCTGGGCGAGCGCGAGGTCCCCGTCCAGCAGGGCGCGCACCCCGGGGCGCACCACCTTCACCGCCACGTGAGCGCCCGCCGGCAGCTCAGGCCCCCACGCCGGTCGTGCGGCCTCGACGAGGGTCGCCCGGTGGACCTGGGCGATGGAGGCCGAGGCGACGGGCTCACGGTCGAAGCTCGCGAACAGCTCCTCGATACGGCCGCCCATCTCCTCCTCGATGACCGGTCGCAGCGGATCGAACGGCATCGGGATGGTGGCTTCCCGAAGCGAGGTCAGCTCGAACACGAGCTCCGGCGAGAAGACGTCGGGCCGCACGGAGATGAGCTGGCCGAGCTTGATGAACGCCGGTCCGAGCTCCTCCATGGCCAGACGCGTCTCACGCGCGAACCCCTCGCGTCGCGCACGACGGCCGGCCAGGCCGAGACGAGCCGCCCACGCCGCCCTCGCCCAACGGCGGGCGAAGACGGCCGCGACGTGTCGTCCGCGCGACGGCACCTCAATCCCCCTCTGTCCGCGACCCGCCTCCGCCTCGTCCGAGCGCGTCCACCGCGGTCTCGAGCGAATCCAGTCGGCCGCGGATCTCACCCAGCTCGAAACGCACCTCTTCGAGGAGTCCGGCGATGTCGAGCTCCTCCGCAGCCGAGCCGCCACCCTCCGCGAGGTGTCGCTTCAGCTCCTCCTTGCGCTCGTCGACCATCGCGGCCAGCCCGTCGACGAACGCGTCGGGGCCGGACGCCGCGCCGG
>CAYOSP010000031.1:0-12548 GCA_964406675.1 uncultured Eubacteriales bacterium
GGATCCGGATCATCGAGGGCGACGAGTGGGTGCGCGAGTGGCCCGACTCGCCGGACGACGACTGGTTCTATCTGTACGATGGCGAGCGCGTGCTGCACACCGGCTGGGGCTGGTACCTCATCGACGTGGACGACGCGGGTTGGCGGAGCTGGTGGACGGGCGAGGTCGAACGGCAGATGGCGGCCAACGAGAGTGACGGGCTCTTCATCGATTCGTATTCGGTGCCCAACTACCTCGGCGGCGACGTCTACTCGCCCGCGCTGCCCGCCTACGACCTCGCGTTCGAGGCCGAGTGGACCGCTCGCATCGACCGCTACAGCACCTATCTCGTCGGTCGCCCCGCGCTGCGGCCGATCATCGCGAACGCGGGGAGTTGGGTGACGAGCCGGGACGAGGTCGACTACTCCGTCCTCGACGGGGTGATGATCGAGGGGCTCGGTCAGTGGGCTCCCGGTACGCCGTTCAGCGAGGGCGACTGGGCGCTGCAGCAGGACCGCATCCTCTCGCTCGCGCGTGAGGGGCGCGTCGTGCTCGGGCAGGCGTACCTGGATTCGGCGGCCGACATGCGGACTCGCCGGATGGTGGCCGGCTCCTACCTCATCTCGAAGGGCTCCCGCAGCTACCTCTGCCTCGAGATGGGCTACGAGCCCGAGTGGTTCCCCGAGTACGACCTCGATCTCGGCGCCCCCGTCGACGCGCTACCGGCTTCCGTCGATGAGCTGCGCCTCGCCTCGGGTCTCTACGTGCGACGCTTCGAGCGCGGCGTCGTGCTCGTGAACCCGACGGGGTCGGCGATCGAGGTGGCGGTCGCCGACGCGGCGGGCGGCGGGTCGTGGGACCGGGCGGGCTTCGTCGGTGGCGGGGTGCTGCCGGCGGACGCGGACGTCTCGGGGATGCGCATCACGCGCACGCCCATCGTCGACGTCACCGTGCCCGCACACGACGCGGCGTTCCTGCTCGCGCGGTAGCGGCGGGGGCGCCGCCCGGCCATGGACTGGCCGACGACACCCGAAGGTGCTACCCTGGGTACGACCACGCGGTACCACTCGTATGCGCGGAAGGAGCGAACGATGACCGTCGACAAGTTCAGCGTCTCGCTTCCCGAGGAGCTCGTGGTGGCGCTCGACGAGCTCGCCGCCGATGAGGGCCTCACGCGCAGCGGGGTGTTGCGCGAGGCGGCGTCGCGCTACGTGGCTTCGCGTGAAGCCGAGGAGCGGCGCGCGGAGCGGCGGCGCCGTGTCGACTCGGCCATCGCTGCGTTCGACGACATCGCCGACGAGTGGGGCGCGGACGAGCGTTCGGGCGTCGACTACCTCAGGGAGATCCGTGGCGACCTGCCCGCGAGCGAGGTCGGCACCGCGGACGGCGAGGAGGGCGGCTGAATGGCTCCCGGCGTGTCCGTCGGCGGGCCGGCCGGTGCGCCCGACGTCCCGATCGTCGTGCTCGACGCGTCGGTCGGCGTGAAATGGATCAAGCCTGAGGCGGGCCGCGACGAGGCGATGGCGCTGCTCCGCGACCATCGGGAGGAGCGCGTGCATCTCGTCGTCCCCGCCTTGTTCGTCCTCGAGGTCGTCGCGGTCGCCGTCCGGCACGGCGGCCCGGAGCTCGGCGAGCGGACATGGAGCACGTTGCGGCTCGCCGGGCTCACGACCGTCGGCCTCGACGACGCGCTCGCCGAGTCTGCGTTCGGTCAGTGTCGCCTGCTCGGGTGTGCGTTCTACGACGCGCTCGCCCCCGCGCTCGCCGAACGCCTGTCGGCCCCGCTCGCCTCCGCCGATCGCCGGGCGCACGGCGCGTATCCCGGCGTGCGGCTCATCGACCCCGCAGATACTCGCCCGGGAGGGTGACGCGCACCCCTGCGACGGTGCGGCCCATGCATCCCCCGAAGTGGGTCAGGTCGCCGGTGAGCAGGTAGTGCGAGCGCGAGGCGATCGCGGCGAGGAGTACGGGGCGGTCCTTCGCGGGGAGTCCGGGATCGTCGTCGATGGCGAAGTCTGCGGGCTCGCTGGGTAGGATCGCGATGCCTTCGAGGAGCGCTTCGAGGCGCTCTGCCGCGGCGTCGTCCGGCACGGCCGCGTCGTCGCGTACGTTGCGCTCGGCCTCGGCGACCACGTGGGGGGAGGCGACGAGGCGGACACCCTCGAGACGCCAGAGCTCGGCGAGTCGTGAGTCCGGCGTGAGCGCCGCGGACACGAGGACGTTCGCGTCGAGGAAGAGGCGTTCCATCTCGCGGCGCGTTCCGTTCAGTCGGAGTCCGATACGCGGTTGGGATCCGAGTCGGGCGGGGACCCCGGTCGCGGCTGGTGGGGGACCGCGTCCGGGTCGATGCCCATAGCGCGCACCTCTTCGAGCGCGGCGTCGTACTCATCGGCGTCGACGGCGTTGTTGAGCAGGAACTCGGCGATGCGCTCGGGCGTGTACTCCTCGACCTCGTAGGTGCGCGTCGGCTTGAGCAGTACCCCGTCGGGGCGCTCCTCCATGACCAGCAGCGTGTCTTCGTCCAGTCCGAGGCGTCGCCTCGTCGCGGCCGGCACGACGATCGTGCCGCGCTTGCCCATGCGCACGTATTCGGTCATCGCGTGCCCCTCGTCCGGATCGGTCCGTCGCGCGCTGTCGGCGCCTGCCGCCTTGCCGGTCCTCGAACCCCCAGTGCCGAGTATCCGAGATTCAGTATATCAGAGCTACCGACATCGCTGCGCACCCGGCGGTGGGCTGCATGGCGTCGCTCCCGTGGCATGTCACGCACATCGTGCCGTCCCTGGTGATGTAGTGCGCGCTCTTACTGTGGGCCGTGTCGGACCAGTTCCCCTCGCCGCTGCTCGTGCCGTAGAGGTCGTGGCACTTCGCGCAGATCACGTCGGTGGCGGGAGCGCGCTGACGGGCGCGGGCGCCGCGCTCGCGGTCGGTGAGAGTACGTGGAGCGCGGTGGCGGCGCCGAGCACGAACGATTTCCGCGGCGTGTCGATGCCCACCGAATCGACGGTGTACGCGGTCGAGACCGATCGTATCTGGAAGAGCACCGATGCTGGTGTGACCTGGGAGAAGATGTGGGAGGCGGCCACAGGCCCCGCCACATTCAGCGTACGGCTGAACGACGTGGAGTTCGCTGACGCCATGAACGGCTGGGCGGTCGGCTACTACTACTCGACGTTCACCATGAGCGGCGAGGCGCGTGTCCTCCATACCACCGACGGTGGGGAGAACTGGACCGTGGAACCGGTCGAGAACACCCCGGACAAGGAGCTTCACGCGGTGGCCGTGCGAGGGGTCGATCAGGCCATCGCCGCGGGGGACGACGACCTCGTCACGTGGACCTTCGACGGTGGCGCCACCTGGACGGACGGGACGACCTTCACAGGCGAGGACTACCGTGGCGTGTCGTGGTACGCGGATGATGAGTGGGTCGCCGTCGGGACGAACGGGCAGATCTCGCGTGTCTCGGTCTCGCCGACGCCGCCGTGGACGTTCTGGGATGAGACGGAGGTCCACACGACCGAGACGCTGCACGGGGTCGACTTCTGGGACGGCAACGACGGCGTGATCGTCGGGGAGGGGATGTTCTTCCTCAAGACGACCGATGGTGGTGCCAACTGGTCTCGTGAGGACCTCTTCAGTGGGAGTCTTTTCACTTTCATCCACGCGTGGAACGACGTGCGCTGTGTGGAGGGCGACGAGGCCTACGCGGTCGGGTACTTCGATTCACTCGTCGACGATTCACTCGACGGGGCCAACGTCATGGTGATCACGGATCGTGGCGCCGACGGCCTCACTGATCGGGAGTTCCCTGAGATCACGGGTGATCCCGACGGTGTGCTGTGGGCGGCCGATTACGCTTCTGCCGGTGAAGGGTACGCTGCAGGGGCGTCGGGCACCATGGTCAAGCTCGCCACCACCGAGGTCGACCGCCTCGCCGGTCCTGATCGCTATGCGACCGCACGGGCGATCTCGTCGGCCACCTGGCCGGACGGCACCGCGGACACCGCGGTGCTCGCCACCGGCGGCGACTTCCCGGACGCGCTCTCGGCATCCGGGCTCGCGGGCGCGCTCGACGCGCCGCTACTGCTCGTGGGCACCGAGGTGACGAGCGCGCTCACCGACGAGCTCGGTCGGCTCGGGGTCACCGACGTGTACCTGGTCGGCGGTACGGGCGTGATCTCCCTAGACGCCGAGGAAGCGCTCGCGGATGACTACACGGTGACTCGCGTGTGGGGCGCTGACCGTTACGAGACCGCCGCCGAGGTGGCGCGTGAGATCGAGTCGGTCACGGGCGCCTCGTTCACCGCCGACGCCTTCGTCGCGCGCGGCGATGAGTTCCCCGACGCGCTCGCCGTCGCGCCCTTCGCCTACAGCCAGGCGATGCCGGTCCTGCTCACCCGGCCCGACGCGCTGCCGGCCCAGACCGAGGCGGTCATGACCGACCTCGCCGTCGACGCGGCGTGGGTGGCCGGCGGGACCGGTGCGGTGACCAGCCCCGTGAAGGACACGGTGGACACCATCCTCAACGACAACGGAGGCCCGTCCTCGATCCGCTGGGGCGGCGCCGACCGGTATGCGACGGCGGCCGATATCGCCGGGGGCGGCATCTCCCAGGGCTGGGCCGGCACCTCCTACATCGGCGTGGCGACCGGCTCGGACTTCCCCGACGCGCTCGCCGGCGGGGCGGCCTGCGGTGCGATGAGCGGTTCGATGGTGCTCACGCCGTCCGATTCGCTGCCTGCGAACGTGGCGAGCTTCATCTCGTCGAACGCCGGCTTCGACACCGACGTCGTGATCTACGGAGGCGAGGGTGTCGTGGAGCCCGACGTGATGAGCGCGATCGAGGCGCTGTACTGATCGGACCCGACCGGCCGCCCGCGAGCGGGTGAGCCGGCGCACGACCCGGTACGACTCGGTGGACGCTTGCGTCGCCGGTACGCGGAACCCCGTCTCCGGACGGGGTTCCGTCGCGTTCGCGGAGGGGAACGTCCCGTCCCGCGCGCTTCGGCTACGGTGCGTGCTCATAGGCCAGGAGCAGGCCTTTACCTCGTGTTATGGTTGAACAGAAGGAACACGCGAGGGACTCTCTCAGGGTCCGAACGAGTGGGGGGATCACACATGAAGCGCATCTTGGGCGCCGCGCTGGCGTGCGCGCTCTCGCTCACACTCACTGGTGTGGGCGCCGCGGTGGCGGTCGGTGAGAGCACGTGGAGCGGGGTGGCCGCGCCGAGCTCGAACGACTTCCAGGACGTGGCGATGGCGGGCGAGGACACCGTGTTCGCCGTCGAGACCGGCATCATCTGGAAGAGCGATGACGGAGGGGTCACGTGGGAGGTGTCCCTCGAGCCGGGGGGAGACACCTACGACGTGTACCTCAACGACGTCGACTTCGTGGATCGACTCAACGGTTGGGCCGTGGGCTATCACTATTCGCACGTCGTGCCGAGCGAGCGATACGCCACCATCTACCACACCATCGACGGCGGTGAGAGCTGGACGGTCGAGAGCGTCGAGACCGATCCGGATTTCCCGCTCTTCTCGGTGGACGCGTACAGCGCGCACCGTGCCGTCGCCGCGGGCACGAGCGGGATCGTCGCGCTGACCGAGGATGGTGGGACGACCTGGGAGCCCTACTACGAGATCACCACCGACACGTACAACGGCGTGTCCTGGGTCAGCCCGTCGAGCTTCATCGCCGTGGGCGAGAACGGTCGCATCACGTCGTTCGACTACCAGGAGTCGGGCGGATGGAATCCGCACACCCGCACCCACTCCGGCACATCCGCGGACCTGCACGAGGTCGACTTCTGGGACGACACCGACGGCGTGATCGTGGGCGAAGGCAGGTTCTTCCTCACGACGACGGACGGAGGCGTGAACTGGAGCCGTACCGAGTGGGGCGAATGGGTCGACCCGGACGAGTCCTACTACGGCGTCGACTGTGTGGCGGGTGGTGTCGCATATGCGGTGGGCTACCGTACGGACTCCAGTTCATGGTCGCCGAACACGGGGGAGGTCTTGAGGATCGCCGACCGGGGCTCGGGCTATGCGCGGGTCGACGATGTCGCGGCGCGTCCCGAGGTCCCGTTGCGTGGCGTCGACCTCGCCTCGAGCGGCGAGGGCTTCGCAGTCGGTGACGGCGGCGCGATGGTCGAGCTCGCCACCACCGAGGTCGAGCGGCTCGCCGGCGCGGACCGCTACGCGACCGCGCATGAGATCTCGCGTGGTACGTGGGCCGACGGTACCGCGGACACCGCGGTGCTCGCCACCGGCGGCGACTTCCCGGACGCGCTCTCGGCATCCGGGCTCGCGGGCGCGCTCGACGCGCCGCTACTGCTCGTGGGCACCGAGGTGACGAGCGCGCTCACCGACGAGCTCGGTCGGCTCGGGGTCACCGACGTGTACCTGGTCGGCGGTACGGGCGTGATCTCCCTAGACGCCGAGGAAGCGCTCGCGGATGACTACACGGTGACTCGCGTGTGGGGCGCTGACCGTTACGAGACCGCCGCCGAGGTGGCGCGTGAGATCGAGTCGGTCACGGGCGCCTCGTTCACCGCCGACGCCTTCGTCGCGCGCGGCGATGAGTTCCCCGACGCGCTCGCCGTCGCGCCCTTCGCCTACAGCCAGGCGATGCCGGTCCTGCTCACCCGGCCCGACGCGCTGCCGGCCCAGACCGAGGCGGTCATGACCGACCTCGCCGTCGACGCGGCGTGGGTGGCCGGCGGGACCGGTGCGGTGACCAGCCCCGTGAAGGACACGGTGGACACCATCCTCAACGACAACGGAGGCCCGTCCTCGATCCGCTGGGGCGGCGCCGACCGGTATGCGACGGCGGCCGATATCGCCGGGGGCGGCATCTCCCAGGGCTGGGCCGGCACCTCCTACATCGGCGTGGCGACCGGCTCGGACTTCCCCGACGCGCTCGCCGGCGGGGCGGCCTGCGGTGCGATGAGCGGTTCGATGGTGCTCACGCCGTCCGATTCGCTGCCTGCGAACGTGGCGAGCTTCATCTCGTCGAACGCCGGCTTCGACACCGACGTCGTGATCTACGGAGGCGAGGGTGTCGTGGAGCCCGACGTGATGAGCGCGATCGAGGCGCTGTACTGATCGGACCCGACCGGCACCCGGAGCCCCGTCCGCGGACGGGGCTCCGTCGCGTTCACGCGAGGACTCGTACGGCCGTCCGTCGGCCGTCGGTGAGCCTTCTTCCAGCCTGGATACCCCAGGGGGTCTTGTGCCGCTCGTCTATTGACTTCGGCATGGCGTGTGCTAGTATCCGCCGAGTCGTAGGCTTCACGGGCTGGTTCGACCGAGACTCGACCTGCCGGAGACGAGCGGCCGAAGATCCGAAGGCCGGCATGCGGTACTCACGGTGACCGCGTAGGCACCAGATCCGGGCCGACGACAGAGAGAATGGCATATCGGTGGCATGCGACCCTTCGCATGCATCCGCGGAACGCGATCCGCGGAACCCGCTGCCCGATCTCCTTCCTTTTCGTACGCAGCCATTTGTCGTAGTGCGGCCTGTGCATGCGTGCGTGTGGAGGGGATCACGGCGGGAGCAACGTCCCCCACTAAGGAGGAATCGCGTGAAGGTAAGGTTCATCACAACGTTCGTACTCACATTCGCCCTGGTCCTGGGCATGGCGGCACCGGCTCTCGCCGGCAACTCCTACTACAACAGGATCGAGTCGTACGTGGACGCGCGCCCCGAGCAGGCCTACATGGTCCAGGCGGCGCTGCAGGAGGCGGGCTGGGGCTACGATACGCCCGCCGAGAAGTCGCTCATGCGCGAGGCCATCCTCGTGGCGGCCGGCGAGAGCGGCCTGAATCCGATCAACGACGGCAACCCGATCTGCTCGGGTCTGTTCCAGATCCAGCACGGCAAGCAGATGTACGGTCGCTGGACCGCCGCCGAGGTCAACGACCCGGCGATCAGGGAGCGCTACACGCTCGAGGCGCAGCCGTGGCGCTGGGGTCTCGTGCGAAGGTATGCGATCGGCGGCTACACCGGTGTCGACATGGGCTGGTACGTCAAGAAGGGCATGACCGGCGGTCATCCCTCGCACTGGGCCTGGGGTCCGGTGAAGAAGTACGAGACCACGGACCACATCGGCGACACCTGGGGCTGGTATCGGCCCGAGCCGGTGACGTACGCCACCCCGCGGGTCGGCGAGTACAAGATCTTCAACCCGATCTTCAACGCCGAGATCGCGAAGCGCATGTACGACTCCCGCGGCTGGCAGCCGTGGACGGTCGCGACGAAGCTGGGTATCCGCTAGGCGGGCACACGGCGACTGGCGAGGCGCAAGCACGCGGCGACTCGCGACAGAAGCGATCCTGGAAGGGGCCGGTCCCGAGTGGGCCGGCCCCTTCTGCGTGCTCCCGCCGGTCACTCGCCTAGAGGCGGACCGTCTCGCTCAGGAGTAAGGAATCGGTGAGCAGGTGATAAGCGGAGAGGAGTATACCGAAGGCGGCCATGACCGTGTCCTGCCGCATGTCAGACCCGGGCGGTATGCTTGGCGCACGATACGGACACGCCGCGCACGATGTGAACGTTCGGCACGCGGTACGGACACACGGATGCGAGGGATGGCTCGTGCGGCTGAAGCCTTTGTCGAGGGCGCCGCTCTCGAAGTCGCGGTTCATGAAGGGGCTGCAGTGTCCGCTGCAGCTGTGGTGGGCGGTGCGCACCGACCTGGAGCCGGACCCGATCACGGAGACCACGCGTGCCCGATTCGCGATCGGTCACCGCGTGGGCGAACTCGCGCAGCGCCGCTTCCCCGGAGGCGTCCTCGTCACCGAGGACCATCTCCACCACGGCGCGGCCGTGGCCTCGACCCGCCGCGCGCTCGACGAGGGAGCCGACGCCATCTACGAGGCCGCCTTCGTACACCACGGCACGAAGGTGCGCGTGGACGTCCTCCGGCGGCTCGGTGACGGGACCTTCGAGGTCGTCGAGGTCAAGTCGACGGCGTCGTACAAGCCCGAGAAGCATCTCATGGACGTGGCGGTGCAGGTCTACGTGGTGCGCGGCAGCGGCCTCGAGGTGAGTTCGGCGAAGCTCATGCACATCGACAGGGACTACGTGTGGGACGGCGGAGAGTACGATCCGCGGGGCCTGTTCGCGCTCGCGGACGCGACCGATGAGGTGCTGGAGGTCCTGCCCTCGATACCCGGCGAGATCGACCGACTGCTCGCTGTGCTGGAGTCGGACACCCCTCCGGAACCGCCCGAGGACGTGGCCTGCACGAGCCCGTACGACTGCGCGTTCCTGAGCCGATGCTCGGCGGACCTGCCCGCTCACCCGGTCAGCGAGCTGCCGCAGTGTCACCGGAACACGAAGTTGCGCGCGGTGTTGGACGCCGCGGGCGTCGTGGACGTGCGCGAGATCGACGAGGCGACTGCCGCTTCATTCCCCCGGCCCGATCAGCGCCATACGTGGCGTGCCACCGTCGAGGAGCGGTTGCTGATACTCGAACACGCGCGGGAGTGGGTCGCGGGCCTGGAGGAGCCCGTGATGTTCCTCGATTTCGAGACGGTGAACCCCACTCTGCCCCTCTACCCGGGTACCAGTCCGTTCCAGGTGATACCGGTGCAGTGGTCCCTGCACGTGCTGCACCCCGACGGCACGCTCGAGCATGACGAGTACCTCGCGCGCGGGCGTGAGGACCCGAGCGAGGAGTTCGCGCGCACGCTGCTCGACGCGCTCGGCGAGAGCGGCAGCGTGCTGCACTACACCGCCTACGAGACGAGGGTCCTGCGCTCGCTCGCCGAGCGGGTGCCCGCGCAGGCGGAGCGCATCTCCCGTGTCCTCGAACGGTGCAGGGACCTCGCCAAGCCGGTCAGGGACGGCTGTTTCCACCCCGAGTTCCACGGCCGGTACTCGATCAAGTACGTCCTGCCGGTGCTCGCTCCGGACCTGCCGACCTACGAGTCGCTCGCGGTGCCGGATGGTGAGACGGCGATGCTCGCGTTCACCGAACTGCTCGACGAGGCCACGCCCGAGGCGCGCCGGACCGAGATCGAGCGCGACCTGCTCGAGTACTGTCGGCAGGACACGCTGGGGATGGTCGAGATCTACCGGGCGCTGCGGGAGTGAGGGGATGTCGTGTGGCCGCCGCCGGCCGCCACCATCGGCCACCGCCACCGATGACCTCCGTCAGAGCATGCCGGCTGCCTTGAGCGCCTGCTTGGCCTGAGCCGCGCCCTGCTGGAGTTCGATATCGTACTTGCCGGCGGTGGTCTTCAGGACCAGGCGGTCGGGGGTCGGCTTCTGGTCGTCGTCGTGGTGCCGGCCCGCCCTGACCTTCGCTTCGCTGATCGCCTGACGCTCGATGGCGAAGTTCTCCGGGTGCTCGGTGAGTGTCACCTCGGGCGGCATCACGAGGTAGCCTTCCGCGAGCGCGCCGTACGCGCGGAGTTGCGCGCCCCACTGTCCGAAGAATCCCTTGCCCTCGGTCTTCGCACCCTCGCGGGCATCGGCCACCGCCTGCTTGAGCATCTCGGGGGTGATCCGCGCGAAGATGATGCGCCTGTCGGTGAGCACCAGGGTGTGATCGACGCGCTTGATCAGCCCCGCCTTGAGCCGGGTCGACGGGATCACCGCGACGACCCGCTCGCCGCCGGCGCTCGGCATGGGCGTCGGGGCCGTGACCGCCGTACCGCAGGCGGTGCAGAACCGGGCGCCTTCGGTCACTTGCGTGCCACAGCCCGTACAGTACATCCGCGCACTCCCGTCTCTCGCGGCAGGCCCACAGACCCGCCGACCCTCGTTCCTCGGCCGACAGCATTCTCGCCGATGCGTGAGCGGGGAGCCAGAGGCGGTATGATGGACGTACCAGCCGGAAGGGGAGGTCGGCATGAGCGACCAGCAGCGTACGACACAGGGAGCGCAGGCCACGCAGGAGATGCCGAAGGCGCCGCCCGGCGGTCCGCCTCCGCCGAAGCGCAGTCCGTGGCCGTGGATCGTCGCGGCCGTCGCGATCCTCGTGGCGGTGGCGGCGGTCGCGGCGCTCGTCGTGACCGTGGTGCTGCCCGACGATACGGACGAGGAACCGATCGTCGTCGAGGGTGATGCGGAACGGTCCGAGGACGGCGAGGAGGACGCGGCCGCGGGTGAGGACGAGGACGCCGACGGCGAGGACGGCGACGCCGAGGACGGCGACGGCGAGACCGACGCCGATGACGACGAGGAGCCGGCCGACGGATCCGGGTCGGCCGGTCCGGTCACCACGCCCGAGTACGGCGGCCCGGTCCGCGCGGCGCTCATGGACGCGGCGCGCGTCGAGCTCGACAGCGAGGCGATCTTCTACGTGCTGCAACTCTACCGCCAGGGCGACACCGCGCTCGGCGAACTGCAGGAGGTCGGCGGCGACCCGCTCGAGCCGGTCGCGGTGCAGTTCGTGAAGGACGCGGGCGGCTGGCGCGGCGTGTGGCACGGGCCGGTGAACGTGTACTCGCGTCGGCATCTCATCCAGGAGAGCGACCTCACGCTCGAGCTCATCGACGCGATGGACTGGCGCGAGGCGCCCACCGTCGCGCGGGTCGAGGACGTGCTCGTGGCGAACATGGCGTCCATGACCGGATGGGACGAGAGCCGCTTCACGCCCGACGTGCGCGGTATCGCGAAGGGGACCGACGGCGCGTGGTACGCGTGGGGCTGGGTCGCGCCCGACGACCCGGGCTACGAGAGCGAGCAGTGGTTCCTGAAGCGCCCGGCGGGCACGACCGAGTGGGAGACGCTCGACTACGGCACCGGTCTCGACCCGAGCGACGTCGACCTGCCCGCCAACGTCGAGGAGCAGTGGGCGGGTTAGGGCGTAAGCGCTCGGTAAGAGCGAACCGCTATCGTATCGGTGTCCGGCATCATTGTAGACAGGTACATAGACATGGACGTAGACTTGCTCGTAGACACGAATGTCGACGGAGAGGTTGCGGTCACGATGTCCCGGACGCTGATCCCGACCGCGTCGCCTGCAGGTCACGCGTCGCTGATCGAGTCGGTGTGCGCGACGTTCGACATCACTCAGGCGCAACTGGCTCGCGCGCTCGGCACGACGCCGAGGACCGTCTCCCGCTGGAAGCCGACCTCGTCTCAACACGTGGAGCCGAGCTTCGCTCACGCCCGCGCGCTCAGGGATCTCGGGCGCCTCGAGTGGTTGCTCAACGAGCTCGCGGGGCCGGAGCATGCCGCCGACTGGATGCGCACCCCGAACCCCTTCCTCCGAGGCCGCGCACCGCTGGACGCCGTGCTCGACGGCGATGCCGAGCAGGTCCTGGGCCTACTCGAGGTCGTCGCCGAGGGCGGCTTCTACTGAGAGGCTCGCTCGGTTGCAGGGACTCTTCGACCGTCACTCCTCCCCCTCGATGAACGGCAAGGATCGATGAAGGGTTTGCGAAGGACGGATCCTGAGACTACTTGTGTAAGTGTAGTCTACAGGCTACGCTTCGGATGCCGATAGAAGGACATCGCACGCGCTGTCCGGTCGGCGAAGGAGCTGTGGATGGGTCGGGAATCGCGAGCAGGCACACAGATCTGGGACATCTCCGACGACTTGAAGACCGCGAGG
>CAYOSP010000032.1:0-12254 GCA_964406675.1 uncultured Eubacteriales bacterium
TCCGCGAGGGCGGGCGCACCGTGGGCTCCGGGCGGGTCACGAAGATCCTGAAGTAGCGTGCCGGGACGCAGGTAACGGAGGACTCAACAGATGGCATCACAGAAGATCCGCATACGGCTGAAGGCCTACGACCACGAGATCGTGGACCAGTCGACCAAGAAGATCGTCGAGACCGCCCAGCGCACCGGCGCCAAGGTCTCGGGTCCGATACCGCTGCCCACGGAGCGCAACCTGTACTGCGTCATCCGGTCGCCGCACGTGAACAAGGACAGCCGCGAGCACTTCGAGATGAAGACGCACAAGCGTCTGATCGACATCCTCGAGCCCACGCCCAAGACGGTCGATTCGCTCATGCGCCTCGACCTGCCGGCCGGCGTGGACATCGAGATCAAGCTGTAGGTGGATCGATAGGAAGGACGACGGCGCTCGAGGGCGCCGACGCGAAGGTGGTCCGCTGGGGCCGCGGAAGAGCCGCGGGACGCCTACGACCACGGGACCGAAGGAAGAGGCATGAAGGCGATACTCGGCAAGAAGCTCGGCATGACGCAGGTCTGGGGTGAGGACGACACGCTCATCCCCGTCACGGTCATCGAGGCCGGACCCTGCGTGGTGTCACAGGTGCGCACGACGAAGCGCGACGGGTACACGGCGCTGCAGCTCGCGTACGGCGAGGTCAAGGCGGACAAGGTGAACAAGCCCAAGGCGGGTCACTTCGCCAAGGCGGGCGTGGAGCCGCGTCGTCACATGAAGGAGATACGTCTCGACGGAGGCGCCGAGCTCGAGGTCGGCGACGAGGTCAAGGCCGACGTGTTCGAGGCCGGCGACATCGTCCGGGTCACCGGCACCAGCAAGGGCAAGGGCTTCGCGGGTGTGATCAAGCGGCACAACTTCCATGGCGGGCGCCAGACGCACGGCTCGCACTTCCACCGCGCCCCGGGCGCGGTCGGCATGGCGGCCACGCCGTCCAAGGTACAGAAGGGCAAGAAGATGCCCGGGCGGATGGGCAACGACACCGTCACCGTGCGCAACCTCGAGGTCGTGCGCGTCGACGCGGAGCAGAACCTGCTCGTGATCAAGGGTGCGGTGCCCGGCGGTAAGGGCGCCCTGCTCACCATCCAGGCCGGCTGACGAGCGTTCGGATCGAAAGAGGAGTCGTAGCGAGATGGCGACAGTCACAGTGAAGGATACCGGCGGCAACACGGTGGGCGAGACCACCGTCGCCGACGCGGTGTTCGGCATCGAGCCGAACGAGGCCGCGGTGCACCAGGTGGTGCGCTCGCAGTTGGCGGCCCGACGCGCCGGCACGCATAACACCAAGACCCGCGGCGAGATGCGAGGCGGCGGCGCGAAGCCGTGGCGCCAGAAGGGCACCGGTCGCGCGCGAGCGGGGACGAACCGCTCTCCGCTGTGGACCGGCGGTTCGGTCATCTTCGGACCGAAGCCCCGCTCGTACGGGTTCAAGGTCCCGAAGAAGGTCGTGAAGCTCGCGATGCGCAGCGTGTTGTCCGCCAAGATGGCCGACGGCGAGCTGCACGTGATCGAGGGCTTCGGCCTGGACGAGCCGAAGACGAAGCGCGCCGCGGAGATCCTGCGCACGCTCGGCCTGGAGGGCAGGCGCGTCACGGTGGTCGTCGAGGAGGGGGGCACCGCGGCGACGAAGTCGTTCCGCAACCTCGAGAAGGTGCGGGTGATCGTCGCGTCGGACGCGAACACGTACGACCTGGTCAACAATCAGGCGCTGGTGTTCGAGAGGCCGGCGCTCGAGTGGCTGGAAGGGGTGCTCTCGTGACGGATCCCCGCCAGGTGGTCATCCGGCCGGTGGTGTCGGAGAAGACCTTCGCGCTCATGGAGGAGAACCGCTACACCTTCGAGGTGGACAAGCGGTCGACGAAGCCCGAGATCGCGCGCGCCGTCGAGGAGATCTTCGGCGTGACCGTGCGCGGGGTGAACACGATGAACATCAAGGGCAAGCCCCGCCGTGTGAGATGGCGCAAGGGCACGACCCGGGACTGGAAGAAGGCGGTCGTCACTCTCGCCGAGGGCGACACCATCGACTTCTTCGACGCCGGCTAGGAGGTGCGAGGATGGGACTGAAGAGATACAAGCCGACATCTCCGGGTCGCCGTTTCCAGACGGTGTCCGACTTCGGCGACGTCACCGAGAAGGAGCCGGAGAAGTCGCTCGTCGAGCCGCTGGCGAGGAAGGGCGGCCGCAACAACGACGGCCGCATCACCACCCGCCATCAGGGCGGCGGGCACAAACGGCGCTATCGCCGGATCGATTTCAAGCGCGACAAGGACGGGGTGCCCGCCAAGGTGGCGAGCATCGAGTACGACCCGAACCGGTCGGCCCGTATCGCGCTGCTGCACTACGCGGACGGCGAGAAGCGCTACATCCTCGCGCCGCAGAAGCTGGGCGTCGGCGACAAGGTGATGTCCGGCCCGGGCGCGGACATCACGCCGGGCAGCAGCCTGCCGCTGAAGGACATCCCGGTCGGCACCGTCGTGCACGCGGTCGAGATGCAGCCGGGGAAGGGCGCCGCGATCGCACGCAGCGCCGGCACCTCGGTGCAGCTGATGGCGAAGGAGGCGGGCAAGGCGATCCTGCGCATGCCCTCCTCGGAGATGCGCATGGTGCCGCTCACGTGTCGCGCGAGCGTGGGCGTGGTGGGCAACCCGGAGCACGAAGGCATCTCGCAGGGCAAGGCGGGCCGGAATCGCTGGAAGGGCAAGCGGCCCACCGTGCGCGGCACCGTCATGAACCCGGTGGACCACCCGCACGGCGGCGGCGAGGGCAAGAACAAGACCGCCGGACGTCACCCGGTGACCCCGTGGGGCAAGCCTACCCGCGGTTATCGTACGCGTCCGAAGAAGAAGTACTCCGACGACATGATCATCCGTCGCCGCAAGAAGTAGCGACACCGGGATGAGGGAGTCAGACAGATGAGCAGGAGCCTGAAGAAAGGACCCTTCGTCGAGCCGAGGCTGCTCGAGAGGATCCGCGAGATGAACGAGACCGGCGAGAAGCGCGTCGTGAAGACGTGGTCGCGCGCGTCGACCGTCTTCCCCGAGATGGTGGGCCACACGATCGCGGTGCATGACGGCCGGAAGCACGTCCCGGTCTACATCACCGAGTCGATGGTGGGACACAAGCTCGGCGAGTTCTCGCCGACCCGCACCTTCCGCGGCCACGCCGCCGACAGGAAGGTGGTCCGCTGATGGAGGCGCGAGCCATCGCGAGGCACGTGCGCGTCTCGCCCCGCAAGGCGAGGCTGGTCGCGGATCTCATCAGGGGCAAGGACGTCGGCGAGGCGTCGTCGATCCTGCGGCTGAGCCCCCGCGCGGCGGCGGAGACCGTCGGCAAGGTGCTGGACAGCGCGGTAGCCAACGCGGAGAAGAACGAGCACGTGCGTCCCGAGACGCTCTACGTGCACAAGGCGTTCGTGGACGAGGGCCCCACGCTCAAGCGGTTCAGGCCGCGCGCGCTGGGCCGCGCCACGCGCATCGACAAGCGCACGAGCCACATCACCGTAGTGGTCAAACAGCGAGAGGAGGCTTAGGTCTCACATGGGTCAGAAGATCTATCCCGTAGGACCCAGGCTGGGCATCACCGAGACATGGCGCTCTCGCTGGTTCGCTCAGAAGGACTACGCAGACACGCTCGAAGAGGACATCCTGATCCGCGAGTACCTGACGGAGCGCCTGCGCCGGGCGGCGGTCTCGCGCATCGACATCGAGCGCAAGGGCGACAAGTGCATGGTGGACATCTTCACCGCGCGCCCGGGCATCGTGATCGGCAAGAAGGGCTCCGAGGTCGACGCCCTGCGCAAGGAGCTGGAGAAGCTCACCGGTCACCCCGTGGCGATCAACATCGTGGAGATCAAGCGGGCCGAGCTCGACGCCACACTCGTGGCGCAGAACGTCGCGGAGCAGTTCGAGGCGCGCGTGGGTTTCCGCCGCGCGATGAAGCGCGCGGTGACCACGGCGATGAAGGCCGGGGCACAGGGCGTGCGCATCGAAGCGAGCGGGCGCCTGGGCGGCGCCGAGATGGGTCGTCGTGAGTGGTACCGCGAGGGTCGGGTGCCGCTGCACACCCTTCGAGCGCGGATCGACTACGGCGCGGCCGAAGCGGCCACCACGGCCGGGCGCGTCGGGGTCAAGGTGTGGGTGTACAAGGGTGAACTGCTTCCCGGCGAGCCGATACCCACCCCGCAGGAGGAAGAGCAGCAGCGGAGAGAGAAGCGTTCCGGTCGCGGCGGCGGACGCCGCGGTCAGGGCAGGAGGTCGTAGAGATGCTGCTTCCCAAGAGAGTCAAGCACCGCAAGGTGCAGCGCGGGACCCGCGATCGCGGTTTCGCGAGCGGCGGCACCACGCTGAGCTTCGGTGACTTCGGGCTGAAGGCCATGGAGGCCGGCTGGATCACGAACCGGCAGATCGAGGCAGCGCGTGTGGCCATGACCCGTCACATGAAGCGTGGCGGCCGCGTATGGATCCAGATCTTCCCGGACAAGCCGGTCACGCAGAAGCCGGCCGAGACCCGCATGGGCTCGGGAAAGGGCAACCCGGAGGAGTGGGTGGCCGTGGTGAAGCCCGGTCGCATCATGTTCGAGATCAGCGGCGTGGAGTGGGGCGTGGCTCATGAAGCGCTGCGTCTCGCCGCGCACAAGCTCCCGATCAAGACCAGGTTCGTCTCTCGTACCGAGACGGGTGGTGAGGCCTGATGAATCCGAGTGAGATCCGCGAGTCGACCGTCGCCGACCTGGAGCAGCGTCTCAAGGAGACGCGGCAGGAACTGTTCAACCTGCGCTTCCAGCTCGCGACCGGGCAGCTCGACGACACCGGTCGGATCAAGGCAGTGAAGAAGGACATCGCGCGCGTCCTGACGGAGATCCGGATGCGCGAGATCGAGGCCGCCGAAGACGCCACGGCGTCGTGAGCGGCGAGAAGGGATCAGGGATGACTGAAGACCGGAGCAGCCGCAAGACGCGACAGGGCATCGTCGTGTCGCGTTCCGGCGACAAGACCGCCGTGGTGGAGGTCCAGGAGCGCAAGCCGCACGTGTTCTACAAGAAGATGATGACCACCAGCAGCAAGTTCCACGTCCATGACGAGGAGAACGTGACCAACGTCGGTGACGAGGTGCTGATCATGGAGACGAGGCCGCTCTCCAAGATGAAGCGCTGGCGTCTCATCGAGGTCGTCGAGGAAGCGAAGTAACCAGCGACCGAGGCGCATGCGCGCCCGGCCGAGAGGCACGACGGAGGACGAGATGATCCAAGCGGAGAGCCGACTGAAGGTCGCCGACAACTCGGGCGCCCGCCAGATCCTCTGCATCAAGGTGCTCGGAGGCACGCGGCGTCGCTACGCGCGTGTCGGCGATACCATCACCGCGACCGTCAAGGAGGCCGTCCCGAGCGGTAGCGTCAAGAAGGGCGAGATCGTCCAGGCGGTCGTGGTGCGCACCGCGAAGGAGATGCGCAGGCCGGACGGCAGCTACATCAAGTTCGACGAGAACGCGGCGGTCATCATCGACCAGACGGGCAACCCACGCGGTACCCGCATCTTCGGTCCGGTGGCGCGAGAGCTGCGCGACCGGAAGTACATGAAGATCGTATCGCTCGCGCCCGAGGTGCTGTAGGAGAGGACGAAGATGCCGAAGCAGACCAAGCCGCACAAGCTGGATATCGTGAAGGGCGATCGCGTCCGCATCACCGCCGGCAAGGACCGGGGCAAGGAGGGGCGCGTGCTGCGCACCGACCCGTCCGCCGAGCGTGTCTACGTCGAGGGCGCCAACATGGTGAAGAAGCACTCGCGCCCGAGTCAGCAGAACCCGCAGGGCGGCATCCTCGAGTTCGAGGGCGGCATCCATGTCTCGAACGTGATGCTCGTCTGCCCGAACTGCGGGGAGCCGAGCCGCGTGAGGCGGCGGCGCGAGGACGGCGTGCCGGTCCGCGTGTGCAAGAAGTGCGACCGATCGATCGAGACGTGACGGGTACCGCTAGAGAGTGAGCGCCGGGTCGGTGATCCGGCGCGCGTGGAAGCGGAGGAACAGTGGCACCGAGATTCAAAGAGCGGTACAGGGAGGAGATCGTGCCGAAGCTCATCGAGGAGCTCGGCTACGAGAACGTCCACCAGGTACCGGGGATCGAGAAGATCGTGGTGAACGTGGGTGTGGGCCAGGCGACCGAGGACAGCAAGGTCCTGGACGCCGCGATCGAGGATCTGACCACCATCACCGGTCAGAAGCCCATGATCACCCGGGCGCGCAAGTCCATCGCGGGATTCAAGCTGCGGCAGGGCATGCCGATCGGCGCCAAGGTCACGCTGCGCGGCGACCGGATGTGGGAGTTCATGGACCGGCTCCTGACCGCGGCGATCCCGCGCGTCCGCGACTTCCGCGGCCTGTCCGTCAAGTCGTTCGACGGTCGCGGGAATTACACGCTCGGGCTGCAGGAGCAGCTCGTGTTCCCCGAGATCGATTACGACCAGGTGACGGGGATACGCGGCATGGACATCACGTTGGTGACGACCGCGGAGAGCGATGAGGAAGGCCGGGCGCTGCTCGACGCGTTCGACTTCCCGTTCAAGAAGCAGTAGAACGACGGGGGCGCGAGCCCCACGAGGAGGCGGCTGGTAGTGGCCAAGAAATCCATGATCGCGAAGACGGATCGCAAGCCGAAGTTCTCCACCCGCGGCGTGACGCGCTGCAATCGGTGTGGACGGCCGCGCGCGGTGTATCGCCGCTTCGGCCTGTGCCGCATCTGCTTCAGGGAGTTGGCGAACAAGGGCCAGGTCCCGGGCGTGCGCAAGGCGAGCTGGTAGCTGGCGAAGACGCCGGTAGGCGGGGGGATCACGGGTCTCCCCGAACCGCCGACGGTGACGGTGCCTGAAACAGGAGGAACCAGGACATGAGTACCACAGACCCCATCGCGGACATGTTGACGCGGGTGCGCAACGCGAACTCGGCGTACAAGACGACGGTGAGCATGCCGTCGTCGAAGAAGCTCGCGGAGGTCGCCCGCATCCTCGACCAAGAGGGCTATATCGAGGGTTACGAGGTCGAGCCGGGCGAACCCCAGCCGACCCTGACGATCCGGCTGAAGTACGGGCAGGGTCGGGAGCGCGCGCTCACCGGCCTGCGCCGCATCAGCAAGCCCGGCCTGCGGGTGTACGCGAAGAAGGACGATCTCCCTCGCGTGCTCGGCGGCCTGGGCACGGCGGTCATATCGACCTCGAGCGGATGGATGACCGAGAAGCAGGCGCGCAGCGCCGGTGTCGGCGGCGAGGTCGTCGCCTACATCTGGTAAGGACCGGGAAAGGAGCGAGAGCCATGTCGCGAATCGGCTTCAGGCCCGTCCCGGTACCTTCCGGGGTCGAGGTCACGATCGACGGCTCGGACGTCAAGGTGAAGGGGCCGAAGGGTGAGCTCGAAGGCTCGTACGACCCCCGTATGGAGATCGCGATGCAGGAGGGAGAGGTGGTCGTCCGGCGTCCGGACGACGCGCCCCGGAGCCGTGCGCTGCACGGTCTGACCCGCAGTCTCATCAACAACATGGTGGTCGGCGTCAGCGAGGGCTTCGAGAAGTCCCTCGAGATCATCGGCGTGGGGTACCGCGCGCAGCTCAAGGGCAAGGATCTGGAGCTCGCGCTCGGCCTGAGTCATCCGGTGCTCGTGGAAGCCACGGGGGACATCTCGTTCGAGGTGCCCGCCCCCAACAAGGTGACCGTGAAGGGCATCGACAAGCAGCGGGTCGGTCAGGTCGCGGCGGAGATCCGCGGCAAGCGTCCGCCGGAGCCCTACAAGGGCAAGGGCGTCCGCTACGAAGGCGAGTACGTCGCACGCAAGCTCGGCAAGACGGCGAAGTAAGGGAGGAGCAAGATGGCCGACACCAAGACCAAAGCGGCCGGCCTCCAGCGCCGGCGCCGCAGGGTCCGCGCGAAGGTGCATGGCACCAAGGAGCGCCCGCGCCTGTGCGTGACCCGCACCAACGACAACGTCTACGCCCAGCTCATCGACGACGTCGAGGGACACACGCTCGTCGCCGCCTCGAGCATCGAGGACGCGCTGCGCGAGCAGTTCGAGAGGGGCTCGAACGTGGAGGCCGCGAAGGCGGTCGGCAAGGCCCTCGGCGAGCGGGCGAAGGAGGCCGGCTACACCAAGGTGGTCTTCGACCGCGCCGGTCGGCTGTACCACGGTAGGGTCGAGGCGGTCGCCGACGGCGCCCGCGAGGCCGGTCTCGAATTCTAGAGGAGGATCGATGGCACGACGAAACGATCGCGACTCCGAGTTCCAGGAGAAGGTCGTATACATCAATCGCGTCGCGAAGGTCGTCAAGGGCGGCCGTCGCTTCTCGCTGACCGCGCTCGTGGTGGTCGGTGACGGCAAGGGCAAGGTGGGCGTCGGGTTCGGCAAGGCCGGCGAGGTCCCCACGGCCATCCGCAAGGGTATCGAGGACGCGAAGAAGAACATGTTCGAGGTGCCGCTCGTGGGCACCACCATCCCGCACGAGATACTCGGCGAGTACGGCGCCGGCCAGGTGCTCATCAAGCCGGCCACCCCGGGTACCGGCGTCATCGCCGGCGGTCCCGTGCGCGCGCTGTTCGAGCTCGCGGGCATCAGCGACGTCCTCTCGAAGTCGCTGGGTTCGGACAACCCGCTCAACATGCTCAAGGCGGCGGCTCAGGGCCTGCGCGACCTCGCGAGCGCGAAGGACATCGCGAAGCGGCGCGGCAAGACGGTCCCGCAGGTCCTCGGTCTCGAGGAGTAGATCACATGGCCAAGACGATCAGGATCACACAGGTCCGCAGCGGTGTCGGGCGCGAGAAGTCGCAGAGGGCGACGCTGAGGGCGCTCGGGCTGCGCAGGATCCGCCACACGGTGGAGCACGACGACAGCCCACAGTTGCGCGGGATGATCTTCAAGGTCCGGCACCTGGTGGAAGTGGAAGAGCGATAGGACGAAGAGCGATAGAAGCAGTGGATCGTGTCGCTCCGGCGATACGTATCGAGTAAGGAGTCGTAGTATGCAGATCGACGACCTCAGTCCCGCCGAGGGGTCCCGCCGCGGACGTAAGCGCGTCGGGCGGGGTCACGGCAGCGGATACGGTGGCCGTTCCGGTCGCGGGGACAAGGGACAGAACTCCCGTTCGGGCGGAGGCAAGGGCCCCTACTTCGAGGGCGGCCAGAACCCCGTCTACCGTCGCCTGCCGAAGCTGCCGGGATTCAGGAACCCCTTCCGAGTGGAGTATCTGCCGGTGAACCTCTCGCGCCTCGAGGACAAGTACGAGGCGGGCGATGTCGTCGACATCGACTCGCTGCACGAGCGTGGGATCATCAAGTCGAAGAACGCGCCGGTCAAGGTCCTCGGCGACGGCGAGCTGACCAAGTCGCTCACCGTCAAGGTCGACGCGGTGTCCGGCTCGGCCCGTGAGAGGATCGAGGCTGTCGGAGGGACGGTCGAAGCCCAGTGATCGAAGCGATCGCCAACGCGTTCCGCGTACCCGATCTCCGCAACCGCATACTGTTCACCCTCGCGATCATCGCGGTGTACCGCTTGGGGGCGCACATCCCCGTGCCCGGCGTGGATCCGGCGCAGGTGCAGGAGCTCGTCTCGCAGGGAAGCGCGCTCGGCCTGCTCAACCTGTTCGCCGGCGGCGCGCTGGAGAACTTCGCCATCTTCGCGCTCGGGATCATGCCCTACATCACCGCGTCGATCATCATGCAGCTCCTCACGGCGGTGATACCGAAGGTCGAGCAGTGGCAGAAGGAGGGCGAGTCGGGGCAACGGAAGATCACCCAGACCACCCGGTACATGACCCTGGGTCTCGCGCTGGTCGAGTCGATCGGTCTGGTCACGCTGTTCCAGGCGTCGCCGGGCGCCGGTGGCCTCGGCGTGGACTTCGACTGGCTCACCACCGGGGTGGTCGTCATCACGCTCATCTCCGGCACCGCGATGATCATGTGGCTCGGTGAGCTGATCACCCAGCGCGGGATCGGCAACGGTATGTCCCTGCTCATCTTCGTGAGCATCATCGCCCGGTTCCCCGCGGCGATCGTGCAGGCTCTGCAACTCAACAACATCCTCGTGGTGGCGGTCGTGCTGGTGCTGTTCGTCGGCGTGATCGCGGCGGTCGTGACCATGGAGCGCGCGCAGCGTCGCATCCCGGTGCAGTACGCGAAGCGGGTGGTCGGGAGGAAGGTCTACGGCGGCGTGGGCACGTATATCCCGCTCAAGATCAACGCGGCGAACGTGATCCCGATCATCTTCGCGTCCTCCGTGCTCTACTTCCCGGTCATCCTGACCAGGTTCACCACCAACGTCACGCTGCAGCGCATCGCCGAGTCGCTCACGAGCGGCTGGCTGTACATCCTGTTCTTCGGCGTGCTCATCGTGTTCTTCACCTACTTCTACACGGCGCTCGTGTTCAACCCGATCGATCTCGCCGACAACCTGCGCAAGCAGGGCGGGTTCGTGCCGGGCGTGCGGCCCGGCCGCAACACCGTCGAGCACATCGAGGGTGTCCTGAACCGGATCACCCTCCCGGGCGCGCTGTTCCTGGCGCTCATCGCGGTGGGTCCGACGCTCCTGTTCCAGCAGACCGACGTGGTGCTGCTGCAGTCCTTCGGCGGCGCGTCCATCCTCATCATGGTCGGCGTGGCGCTGGAGACGATGACGCAGCTGGAGAGCCAGCTGAAGATGCGGCACTACGACGGGTTCTTCAAGTAGGAGGGAAGTGGCATGGATCTCATCCTCATGGGCCCCCCGGGGGCCGGCAAAGGCACGCAGGCCAAGCGCCTCGTGGACGAGTTCTCCCTGGCTCACATCTCCACCGGCGACATCCTGCGAAAGGCGGTCGCCGAGGGCACGGAGATGGGGCGCGAGGCCAAGAGGTACATGGACGCCGGGGAGCTCGTGCCCGACGCGGTGGTGATCGGCATCGTGAAGGACCGCTTGACCGAGAAAGACGCCGAGGCCGGCTTCGTCCTGGACGGCTTCCCGCGTACCGTGGAGCAGGCGGACGCTCTGGGCGAGGCGCTCGACGATCTGGGGCGGAGCATCGACCACGTCGTCGACATCGAGGTCGACCGCGACAGCCTCGTCCGCCGGCTGACCGCTCGCCGCTCGTGCAGGGAGTGCGGACGCGTGTACAACCTGCTGGCGGAGCCTCCCAAGCAGCACGACGTGTGCGACGTGTGTGGCGGCGAGGTCTACCAGCGCGATGACGACACCGTGGAGACGGTGAGCAACCGGCTCAAGGTGTACGAGGATTCCACCGCGCCGCTGATCGACTACTATCGCCGGAAGGGTCTCCTGCGCACGGTCGACGGCGATCAGGACATCGACGCGGTGTATCAGGACATCGAGTCGATCGTGGCGTCCTGAGAGGCCCGGCCGCGTCCGTGATCATCCGCAAGTCCTCCCGCGAGCTCGCGCTGATGCGCGAGGCCGGCCGATTGACGGCCCGCATCCTCGACGCCGTCGGGGATGCCGTGCGTCCCGGCGTGAGCACGGCGGAGCTCGACGGGATCGCCGAGGAGCTCACCCGCGAGGCGGGCGCCGTGCCGGCGTTCAAGGGCTACCACGGGTTCCCCGCCTCCATCTGCGCGTCGGTGAACAGCGAGGTGGTCCACGGGATGCCCTCCCCACACCGTCGCCTGAGCGAGGGCGACGTGCTCTCGGTTGATTTCGGTGTCGTGCTCGACGGTTTCTACGGGGACTCCGCGAGGACGTTCCCCGTGGGAGGGATCGACGAGGAGATCGCCCGACTGCTCGACGTGACCCGGCGTTCCCTGTGGGCCGGTATCGCGAAGTGCGTGCCGGGGATGCGGCTCTACGATATCTCGCATGCGGTGCAGACGGTAGCCGAGAGCGGGGGCTTCTCCGTGGTCAGGGAATACGTCGGCCACGGCATAGGCCGGTCCATGCACGAGGACCCGCAGATCCCGAACTACGGTGCGGCGGGCACCGGGCCCGCGCTCAAGCCTGGGATGGTGTTCGCGATCGAGCCGATGATCAACGCCGGCGGCGCCGGGGTGCGACAGCTGGACGACGGCTGGACGGTGGTCACGGAGGACGACCGGCCGTCCGCTCACTTCGAGCATACGGTGGCCGTCACCGAAGCGGGTCCCGAGATCCTGACGGTCATATGAGCCGGCGACGGGGGAGCCGGTGGTAGGGGACGTTCGGGCCGCCGGACATGCCCTGCCGACGCTTCCTGGACGTGCCGTACGTCAGCGGTTATACTGTGCGCTTGC
>CAYOSP010000033.1:0-4755 GCA_964406675.1 uncultured Eubacteriales bacterium
CTCGAACTCCTCGACGAAGCGGGCGATGCCGTCCTTGATGAGGTTGTCGCCGAGATACATCACGAACGGCTCGCCGGCCATGAAGTCCTCGGCGATCTTGACCGCGTGCGCGAGTCCGAGCGGCGCCTCCTGCTCGATGTAGGTGATCGAGACGCCCCACTGCGCGCCGTCGCCGCACGCCTCGCGCACCTCGTCGCCGGTGTCGCCGATGATGACGCCGATCTCGGTGATGCCCGCGTCGCGGATCGACTCGATGGCGTAGTAGAGGATCGGCTTGTTCGCCACCGGCACGAGCTGCTTCGCGCGGGTGAACGTGATGGGGCGCAGGCGCGTGCCCTTACCGCCCGCGAGTATGAGTGCCTTCATGCGATCCCGTCCTCGATGTCGATGACGTCGGCCGCGGGTCCCCACGGCGACCGGCCCAGCCCGAACGCCGCGCCGGGCCGCTCCCGGCATGATAGCGCGAACGCCTCGCGCCGCTCACCACACCCGCGTCGAGTACATCACGAGCGCCGAGGCCGCGAACCAGAGCAGGACCGTGAGCTGGATGGGCCGGTCCTTGAGCAGGATCTCCTCCGGCGCGCCGCCCTGGTTCTTCGAGTGCACGAGGTACTGGTAGCGCAGCACCCCGTAGAGCACGAACGGCACGGTGAGCATGAGCCGGTCGTCGGAGACCGTGTCGGAGAAGAACGTGTAGAGCGCGTAGGCGGTGATGGTGGCCGCCGACAGCGTCGAGAGGATCTGGTCGAGGAGCGCCGGCGTGTAGTGAGCGAGCACCGGCCTGTGCCCGCCGGACCCCTCGCCGAGCAGCAACAGCTCGTGCCTGCGCTTGGCCGCCCCGAGGAACAGCGCGAGCAGCGCGGTCACGATGAGCAGCCAGGGCGAGATGGGGACCTCGATCGCCCAGGCGCCGGCCACCGCGCGGATGGTGAAGCCCGCCGCGATCGCCATGATGTCGAGGATGACGACGTCCTTCAGCCACGACGCGTACAGCAGCTGCAGCAGCAGGTAGATGCCGAGCGCGAGCAGGAACATCGGTCCCGCGAGCCAACCGAGCACGAGCGCGACGAAGGCGAAGGCCAGCGCTCCGACCCACGCGGTCGCCTCGTCGAGCTCGCCTGAGGCGATCGGTCGCGTCCGCTTCACCGGATGCGCGCGGTCGAGCTCGGCGTCCCGGACGTCGTTCACGATGTAGACGGCGGACGAGAACAGGGACAGCGAGACGAACGCGATGGCCGTCTCGAGCAGCGGACCCGCTTCCGTGAACCGCCCCGAGAAGAGCACGGCCGCGAAGACGAAGATGTTCTTCGTCCACTGCCGCGGTCGGCCGGTCCGTATGAGTGCTCCGAACTTGTCCATCGCTCCGTCTGGGGTAGGCTGGTCGGCGGGATGCGCGCGAGTCCGGTACGGCATCAGGCCCGCTCGCGACCGGCGCGCGTGCAGAGACGCGTTCCGAGGGCAGTATAGGCGAGAGGACGGCAGGCACACCATGGACGGCTGCGCCACGTGACGGGATCGGCGACGGGATCGGCGACGGGATCGGCGACATGAACGGGAGCCGCGTCCTGCGAAGCGTCCTGGTCGTCACGCTCCTCGGCGTGCTCCTCTACGCGGTCCTGCTGTTCATCGCGGACTGGCGTGCGGTCGTCGAGGCCCTGGCCGGCTTCGACCTGCTCAGCCTCGCCGTGGTGCTCGCGCTCTCCCTCGTGTGCTACTTCTCGCGTTCGATACGCCTGCGATACCTCATGGCCGAGGTGGACGCGCCGATCGGGCTGAAGGACGCGCTCTACGTGCAGTTCTCCGGGATGACGATGACCATCACGCCGGGCAAGCTCGGCGAGGTCATGAAGGCGGTGCTCGCCAAGGAGATCGCGGGCCTGCCGATCAGCAACGGCGTGGCGCTCGTGTTCGTCGAGCGGCTCAGCGACCTGCTCGCCGTGCTCCTGATCTCGGTCGGCGGACTCGCGCTGCTCGACATGGGCGCCTGGGCGCTCGTGGCCGCGGCGGCGGTGACGGTGGGGGGCGTCGTCCTGCTCTCGATGGAGTCGTTCCACGAGCGGGTGCTCGCCTTCATCGAGGGCCGTCGCTGGGCGGGACGCTACCACCTCTCGGCCGCGGGACTGCTCGGCACGATCCACACCACGCTCAAGCCGCGCCCGCTCGCGGTGTCGCTCGCGCTCTCGGTGGTCGGCTGGGGCGCCGAGGCGGTCGCGTTCTTCCTCACCCTGCGCGCGCTCGGTTTCGACGGCCTCTCGATCTTCCCCGCGATGGCGATCTACGCGGTGGCCACCATCGCGGGCGCGCTCGCGTTCTTCCCGGGCGGCCTCGGGCTCACCGAAGGGTCGATGATGGGCATACTCGTCGCACTGGGCGCGACCCGCGACGTCGCGTTCTCCGCGACGATGATCATCCGGTTCGCCACGCTCTGGTTCGGCGTGGGTCTCGGCTGGATGGTGTTCGCGACCAGGCCCGCGCTCATGCGCGGGTTCCTGCGGGGCGGCGACGAGGAGTCGCCGGCCTCCGGGGATCGCTAGCGTCCTCCGAGCGTCGGCTCGCCTCGCCGGGGAGCCGCTAGTCCGCCTCGCCGAGCACGCGCTCGAGCATGTCGCGCATCTTCGAGCCGTACTCCTCGCTCTGCAGCGTGAGGTCGATGTTGGCCTCGAGCCACGCGAGCAGGTTGCCGGTGTCGTACCCGGCGTCCTCGTCGACCACCGCGTAGATGTCCTCGCTCTTGAGGAGCTCGCGCAGCGCGTCCGTGAGCTGGATCTCGTTACCGCGGCCGGGCGGCAGATCGGGCAGGATCTCCATCACCTTCGGAGTGAGCAGATAGCGTCCGAAGATGGCGAGGTTCGACGGGGCGTCGTTCACCGGCGGCTTCTCCACCAGATCGGTCACCTTCCAGACGCCCTCCTCGACCTCGTGGCCGGCGATGACGCCGTAGCGCGACACGAGCTCCTGCTTGACCGGCGTGACGGCGATGACGCTCGACTCTTGCTCCTCGTAGACCTCCTGCAGCCTCGGGATGATGTGCATCTCGGGCACGAGCACGTCGCCCAGCAGCACGACGAACGGCTCGTTGCCGGTGTGCGGCGCTCCCACCATGACCGCGTGACCGAGGCCCTTGGGCGACTTCTGGCGCACGTAGAACACGTCGGCGATCTCGGAGATGGCCCGCACCTCGCGCAGCTTCTTCATGTTCCCGGCCCGGTCGAGCAACTCCTCGAGCTCGATGGAGCGGTCGAAGTGGTCCTCGATGGCCCGCTTGCCCCGGCCGGTGACGATGAGGATGTCCTCGCAGTCGGCCTCGACGGCCTCCTCGACGACGTACTGGATGACCGGCTTGTCCATGACCGGGAGCATCTCCTTGGGCTGCTCCTTGGTCACGGGCAGGAAGCGGGTGCCGAGACCCGCGGCTGGGATGATCGCCTTCATGGTGTGACCCCCTGTCACTGCCGGGCGCCGCCCGGCGATATCGCGTGCGACTCTCGATGCGTACATGGGTGCGACTACCGGACTATACCAGGGCTCAGGCGCAGCCGTTCATAGGCTGGATACCCGCACCGAGCGCCTCCGCCACACGCTCGGCGACGCGCTCGTCCCATCGCTCGGGCGTCTCCCAGTCCGTCGACGAGTCGAGTGCTTCTGCGAGCGCCGTGAAGATGTCCTCCTCGTCCGGGCGCGCGAGCCGGTTCGCGCCCGCCTCGATCGTGACGCGCCGCTCGGTGTTGCGCCGCACGGTGACGCACGGCGTGCCGAGCATGCACGCTTCCTCCTGGACGCCGCCCGAATCGGTGACGATCGCCGCGGCGGCGTCCTCGAGCGACAGCATGTCGAGGTAGCCGATCGGGTCGGTGAGCACGAGTCCCTCGCGTCCCCGCGAGACGAGCTCCTCGAGCGCGGGCCGGGTGCGCGGGTGCACCGGGAACAGCACGGGGAGCGGCACGGCGCGGAACGCCGCCACGATCCCCTCGAGCGCTTCGCGTGCGTCGGTGTTCTCGGGCCGGTGCACGGTGGCGAGGACGTAGCCTCCCGGCTCGAGACCGAAGCGCTCGTGAGCCCCGCGCCGCCGAGCCTCCTCGGCGTGCCGGAGGACCGACTCGGCCATGATGTTGCCGACGAAGTGGATGCGCTCCTCGTCGACGTTCTCGCGCAGGAGCTGATCGCCCGCCTCGCGCGTGGTGGTGAGGAGCATGTTGGAGAGCTGGTCGGTGACCAGCCGGTTGACCTCCTCGGGCATGGACATGTCGAACGAGCGCAGCCCCGCCTCGAGGTGGATGACCGGTATGCGCAGCTTGGCGGCCGCGAGCGCCCCGGCGAGCGTGGAGTTCACGTCGCCGACGACCATCACGGCCTCCGGCTCCTCGCGCATGAACAACTCCTCGAGTCGCGTCATGGCCGCGCCGGTCTGCACCGCGTGCGTGCCCGAGCCCACGTCGAGATTCCAGTCCGGCTCCTCGATGGCGAGGTCGGTGAAGAACACGTCGGACATGAGCGCGTCGTAGTGCTGTCCGGTGTGCGCGAGGCCGACCTCGTGGCCGGCCTCCCTGAGCCTGGGCATGAGCGGGCCGACCTTGATGAAGTTCGGCCTCGCGCCGACGACGACGATGAGACGCATGGGACCTCCGGAGAGCGCGGTCGGTATGGCGGGCGGATCGGCCCGCCGGTACGGGATCCGGTGCACATCCGCCCGGCAGCCGACCCCCAGTATACTTCGGCTCACAAGACACCCGCATATCGCGGCTCTGCTGGATGCGC
>CAYOSP010000033.1:4855-8716 GCA_964406675.1 uncultured Eubacteriales bacterium
CTGATCCAGGAGGCTTCCGCGCGCTACGTGACCCAGGCGCTCGAGGAACGTGCCCGCACCGAGCGCGCAGAGAGCATCAGATGGGCGACCGCTCAGGCACGCGATCTCTCGCGCCGCATCCCCGCGTTCGACTCCACCGCGGCGATCAGGGCCGACCGCGAACGCGACGGCCGCAAGATCGGCGAAGAGTGAACGGCGGCATCGGCGGCATGTCGGTCGTCGACTCCTCTGTGGCGGTGAAGTGGTTCAAGGCGGCGGGCGAAGCACATGTCGACGAGGCGCTCGAGTTGCTGGCGCTCCACGAAGCGGGCGAGAGCGAACTCGCGGCGCCCACCCACCTGCGGCTCGAAGTGCTGAACGCGTTGTGGTCCGCAGGCACGACGCTCGACGACCTTCGCATCGCGGCGGCGGTACTCGCTGCCTCCCGGCTGCAGTGGCACGAGCCGGACGACGATCTCGTACGGGGGGCCGTCGAACTCGCCGTCCGCCACTCCCTCACCATCTACGACGCTCTGTTCGCAGCGCTCGCGGACCGCCTGGATCGCGAACTCGTGACAGCCGACCGGAAGCTCGCCGGCTCGGGAGCGTGCCGGGTGCGACTCCTCTAGCGGTGTGCCACACGCGCGCTGCTGCTCGCGCCCCGGCCCGTCGCGCTACAGCGCCTTCAGCGCGTCGGCGGCGGCCTGCGTCATGCGGTCGATGTCCTCGTCGGCGTGCGCGAGACTCACGAAGGTGGCCTCGAACTGGCTCGGCGCGATGGTGAATCCCGCTTCGAGCATCTTGCGGAAGTAGACCGCGTAGCGCTCGGTGTCCGCCGTGGAGGCGGTCGCGTAGTCGACCACCTCGGTGTCGGTGAAGAACATGCAGGCCATCGAGCCCACACGGGTGAGGTACGCCGGGATGCCGGCCGCCTCGACCGCCTCGCGCATGCCCTTCTCGAGCCGCGCTCCCTTCCGCTCGAGTTCCTCGTACGTGCCCGACCTCGAGAGCTCGCTGATGACGGTCAGCCCCGCGACCATCGCCACCGGATTGCCCGAGAGCGTACCCGCCTGGTACACGGGACCGTCGGGCGCGAGGTGGTCCATGATCTCGGCTCGTCCGCCGAAGGCGCCCACCGGGAACCCGCCGCCGATGATCTTGCCCATGGTGGTGAGGTCCGGGTTGACCGCGTAGCGACCCTGCGCGCCGCACAACGCGACGCGGAAGCCGGTGATGACCTCGTCGAAGATGAGCACCACACCGTACTCGTCGCACAGCTCGCGCAGCCCCCGCAGGAAGCCCTCGCGCGGCGGGACGACGCCCATGTTCCCGGCGACCGGCTCGACGATGATCGCGGCGGTCTGCTCGCCGATGTCCGCGAGCGTCGAGCGCACGGCGTCGAGGTCGTTGTAGGGCAGGACGACCGTGTCGCGCGCCGCGCCCTCGCACACCCCGGGCGTGCCCGGGATCCCGAGCGTGGCCACGCCCGAACCGGCGGAGGCGAGCAGGGAATCCGAGTGGCCGTGGTAGTTGCCCTCGAACTTGATGAGCTTGTCGCGACCCGTGTAGCCGCGGGCGAGACGGATGGCCGACATGGTGGCCTCCGTCCCCGACGAGACCATGCGCACCTCGTCGATGGACGGCATGATGCTGACGATCGCCTCGGCGAGCGCGACCTCCACCTGCGCGGGCGCCCCGAAGGACGTGCCGCGCTCGAGCTGGTCGCGCACCGCCTCGAGCACGACGTCCGGCGAGTGACCGAGGATCATCGGGCCCCACGACAGCACGAAGTCGAGGTACTCGTTGCCGTCGACGTCCCACACCCGCGAGCCCTTGGCCCGTTCGTAGAAGAGCGGGTCGGCGCCGACGCTCTTGAACGCCCGCACCGGCGAGTTCACGCCGCCTGGGATGACCTGCTTGGCGGCTTCGAAGAGTTCTCTGGATCTGCGGTGCTCCATCTCGGTCGGTTCCTTCCTCGTCGTATCCGGGACGGACTCCACCATACTATGTCCTGCCACCTTATCCGCCATCGGGGACTTCGGGTAATCTGGGCACGGGAAGACTGCGCTTCGGGGAGGTTGCCGGACACCCTATGGCAGAGGTCGACGAACCGATCGACGAACACGCCGCGCGACCGGACGACCCGTACGACGAGGGCGTCTCGGAGGAGGAAGCCGAAGCGCGCAGACGCCGGCGCCGGCGCGTGCGCGATACCGTCATAGCCGTCATCCTGATCATCCTGGCGATCGTCGTCGTCGACTGGCTGGTGAGACGCGGACCCGGCGAGCACGACTTCGCTCGGCGCAACATCGAGTGTCTGGTCTGCCACGAGGAACTCCTCGACCAGTTCCGCATGTCGACCGTGCACGATCCGTTCGCCGACGAGCTCTGTACCTCCTGCCATACGCCACACGGCGAGAGAGTGCGAGAGCGGTCCGTGGGCGGCGACTTCTCCGCGTGGGAGTGGCTGCACCGCCGACTCGATCGGTTCTACCTGGACATCCTGTGGCGCGTCTTCACCACCGAGTGGGTCGTCCCGGACGCTCCACCCGGAGGCGCCGGCGTCTCCGACCGTACCGTCAAGGGACCCGACTCACAGCTCGTGGCCCCCAAGACGGAGCTGTGCTGGACGTGTCACGCCGGCCTGGCGCCGGAACGCGCGATGGCGTACCAGCACGAGCCCTTCCGGAAGAACCAGTGCGTCTCCTGCCATCACCCGCACGCGTCCCCGGTCAAGACCCTTCTCCATGAGGAGGAACGGGAACTGTGCCCGTCCTGCCACCGCATCCAGCCGGAACTCGCGGATCCGCAGGTCCACCCGCCGTTCGCGAGGATCCAGTGTACGAGCTGCCACAAGCCGCATGCTTCGGACTGGCGTGGGGTGCTCGTCGCCCAGGAACGGGAGCTCTGCTTCTCGTGCCACCCGTCCGTGGCGCGCCTCACCGCCAAGCGGGTCCAGCACGAGCCCTTCGAGATCGGATACTGCACCGATTGTCATCGACCGCACAGCTCGGATGCCTTGCCTCTGCTGGTGGAGTCGCGACCGGAGCTCTGCTACCTATGCCACGAGGTGATCCGGAGCGACTTCAGGCTGGCGAGTCGTCACCCGCTCGACGAGATCGGCTGCGAGGGATGCCATCTCCCGCACGCCGCCGACCACCAGGCGGTCCTGCACGATCCACAGCCACGGCTGTGTTTCGACTGTCATCCGGACCTCGAGGACCAGCTCGCCAGGCCGGTGCTCCACCAGCCGTTCGAGCAGGACGTCTGCACCTCCGGATGCCACCTGCCGCACGGCTCGCGCCACGACCCGCTCCTCCAGGACGGGGAACCGCCTCTCTGCTACGGCTGCCACCCTTCCATCGCCGCCGATTTCGAACTGCCGAGCGCACACCCGGTAGCCGGCCGCCTCCGGTGCACCGATTGTCATGAGGCGCACGCGTCTTACTGGTTCGGGCTGCTCGTCGCGGGCGGAAACGACCTGTGCGCCACGTGTCACGAGGACGTGGACGGTATCTTCCGCGCATCCCTGCACAACCCGCTGCTGTGCCTGGAGTGCCACAAGGGACACGGATCGTGGTACGAGCCCATCCTGCAGCTGCCGAACCCCGAGGTGTGTCTGCAGTGTCACCCGACGTACGCCGACCGGCCCTACTACCACCCCACCAGACCGGTGTATTGGGACTGGTACGCCGAGGAACCGCTCACCTGCAGCTCCACCTGCCACAACCCGCACGGCGGACCCAACCACCATATGCTGCGGGTACCCTACGGACAGCGGGGATTCGGCACGGACCACGTGTGCCTTCTCTGTCATGAAGGTGTCGGGATCTGGTACTGAGCCGGCCCCCGCTCGACCTGATCGCTCGCTCGACCTGATCG
>CAYOSP010000033.1:8816-12223 GCA_964406675.1 uncultured Eubacteriales bacterium
CGCTCGACCTGATCGCTCGCTCGACCTGATCGACCCGCTCGACCTGATCGATCTACTCGACCTGCTCGATCTACTCGGCGGCGGATCCCGCCTCCGCGATGTGCTCCGGCATCCAGGCATGGTAGCGCTCCCACAGCGGCACGTGGACGATCAAGGCGCCCTGCCTCGCCTGGAAGAGCCCGCTGAGCTCCTCGGCGACCTCGTCCTCCACGTGGTAGCTGCGGTGGTCCACGAACATGCCGTCGTCCGCGATCCAGTCGACCCAGAGGTCCGGGTCCTCGAGCAGATGCTCCGCGTCGTCGACGAACACCGGCATGCCGGGCGAGGCCTCCCACACGAACGGGAGCCAGATCCCTCGAGCGGGGTTGTCGAAGACGAGCGCCTCCGCGCGCACGAGATACGGCGTCGGATCGTTCCCGACACGCAGGCTGTGCACGGTCACCAGCGAGAGCGGCGCGAGCAACGCGACCGCCACGGCGGCCTGCAGACGCACGCCGCCGACGAAGCGATGCAGCGAAGCCGTGGCCGCCACCGCGAGCAGCGGCCACGTGTGCGCCAGATAGCGTGCGGTCATCGCGTGCTGGGGGCTGCGGAACGCGAGGTAGAGGCCGGCGGTGACGCCGAACATCCACAGCGCGGCGAGCCGTATCGGGAAGGGGCGCCGGTCGCGGTCGACGCGCCCGGCGTCGGCGCGCTCACGGTCGGCAGGCTCAGCATCGCGCCGCCTCCGCCGCCACCCCGCGACGAGCAGGGCGACCAGCGCGGCCACCACGAGCACCTCGAGCGCCACCGTCGACCATCGCAGCAGCCCGCCGGTCGCCTCGTAGTAGGGCACCAGGCGCTCCGAGATCGCGTCGCGCAGCGGGGCGGGCAGCGCGACGCCCTCGCTCACGGTGTGCAGCGTGCGCAGCCATCTGAACCCGAACAGTCGCCACGTGAACTCGTGGAGCGCGTCGGATATCCCGAGCACCGGCTCCAGGTAGCGCGGCTGCAGCAGGAACGTGAGAGCCACCGCCCCCACCGCCGAGCCGCCGAGCGCGATCAGCGCGTGCATCCGGTCCCGCAGCCGGTAGGCGAGCGCCCCGAGCCCGAACGCGGCGACGAGGATGAAGTGGTAATGCGTGAGCATCCCCACGGCCCCGAGGAGGACCGCCGCACCCACCCGGCCGGGACCGACCCGGCCGTCCTCCCACACGAGCGCGACGAGCCACAGGAAGTAGACGGTGATCAGCGCGAGCAGGTCGTACTGCCTGGCGAGGAAGGCCACCGCGACGGCCCCCGGCAGGATCGCGTAGAGAAGCGCCCCCAGCGCCGCGTACCGCTCGTCCCCGACGACCGTACGACCCAGCAGGAAGACGCCGATCGTGGTGAGCGTCGCGAGCGCGACGTTGAGCGCGGGACCGACGCCGGCGCTCGTGCCGAAGACGAGCATCCACAGGTGCAGCACCCAGAAGTACATCGGCGGGTGGATGTCGTGATCGATCAGGTCCTCGGCGATCCGGCCGAACACGAACGGGTCCTCGGGGCGCATCATGCGCTGCCAGAAGTCGGCTTGACGCCACTCCGGCTCGGTGATCATCGCGCCCTCGTCGATGTAGGTGTGGAACTCGCCCTGATGGCCGCTGGCCGCGAGGTACGAGATCGCGTCGTCGTGCTCCATGGGGCCCTTCGCCTCGACGACCCCGAGGCGCAGCCACGCGCCCAGCCCGAGCGCGACGAGCAGTATGAGCGCAGCGGTCTTCGACCGGATCAAGAGACCCTCCCCCGAGGTCTACCCCGCCGTGGACGGCTCCTTCTCGTGCCCGGTGTCCGGCTCCCAGCCCTTCGGCACGTAGACGCAGTACGGCTCCTCGGCGAGGTAGTCGCCGGTCACGCTGAGCGCTCGGGCCCGACATCCGCCGCACACCGCGCGGTACTCGCACGCGCCGCACTTGCCCTTGAGCAGGGAGTAGTCGCGCAGCTCGTTGAAGACCACGCTCTCCGTCCAGATCTCGCTGAAGGGCCGGTCCTTGACGTTGCCGAGCTGCATGTCGAAGTAGCCGCACGGCTGGAGGTCGCCGGTGTGCGAGATGAACGCGAAGGTGATCCCGCCGAGGCAACCGCGCGTCATCGCGTCCAGCCCGTACTCCTCGCGGGTGACCTTCTTGCCCTCCGCCTTGGCCTTCTGACGGATGACGCGGTAGTAGTGCGGCGCGTCGGTCGGCTTGAAGTGCAGCGGCGAGGTCTTCTGGCGCTCGTAGGCCCACTCGAGGACCTTCTCGTACTCCTCCGGCGGCAGCTCCTTGTCGAGCAGGTCCTCGCCGCGGCCGGTCGGCACGAGCATGAAGATGTGGAACGCGTCGACGCCGAGCTCCTCGGCGAGGTCGTGGACCTCCGCCACGCGGTCCGCGTTGAGCGTGGTGACCGTCATGTTGATCTGCACGCCCACGCCGTGGCGCTTGGCGATCTTGATGCCCTCGATCGTCTGGTCGAAACAGCCCTCGATGCCGCGGAACGAGTCGTGCTCCTCGGCGCTCGGGAAGTCGACGGAGACGGAGATGCGCGGGATGCGATGCTCCACCATCTCGGCGGCGATCTCGTCGGTGATCAGCGTGGCGTTCGTGCCGATCACCGGCATCGCGCCCTGCTCGTGGCAGTAGTCGACGATCTCCCAGATGTCGGGCCGCATGAGCGGCTCGCCGCCCGTCAGGATGATGATCGGGTTCGAGATGGTGATGATGTCGTCGAGGACGCCCTTGATCTCGTCGAGGGAGAGCTCGCCCTCATAGGCGCCGAATTCGGCCGCCGCCCGACAGTGCGCGCAGCTCAGGTTGCACGAGCGCGTGATCTCCCAGGCGATGATGCGCGGCGCCTTGATGCCGGTGCGCTCCTCGTACGCTTGCGCCTGAGGCCCGCCGCCCGGCTTGAAGCCGACGCTGCGCGCGCCGCCGTGGCGCTGACGCGCGACACCGCCGGGGTGACCGCCGGGGTGACCTGCGGGATGGCCGGCTGCGGCAGGCTCCTCGCTGGCTTCGCCGCCTTCGGCGGCTGCAGAGGCTTCGTCGCCCGCCGCAGCCGTCCCTTTGTCGCCCACGGGAACCGCGATGCCCTCGGCGCCGCACGGCGCCTCGACGTCAGCGAGCTCCTGCTCGAGATCGAGGTCGGGCCTGCTGTCCGCTGCGTGCGCTTCGTCGGTCAAGGGATCGCTCCTCGTCGCCCTCGTCGTCCGTGTCGTCCTTCGTGCCGTCGAGCAAGTAGTGGGCCGCGCTCACCGTCGCCCGTTTCATCGAATGCTCAATACACTGAGTAAAATTACTCAATGCATTGAGTAAACGACGAACTCCCTGCTCAGGTGGGCATTCTTTAGCCCCTCCGGAGCCACCTCGCGGCATCCTTGGCGTGGTAGGTGAGGATGAGGTCGGCGCCGG
>CAYOSP010000034.1:0-6688 GCA_964406675.1 uncultured Eubacteriales bacterium
AGGATGGCGTTGGCCGCGGCGTCCGACCCGTGCTCCTCCAGCGCGTCCACGAGGCGCGGTATCGCGCCTGTCAGGCGCTCCACGTCCAGCGGGACGCCGATGACCCCGGTGGAGGCCACCGCGACCTCGCGCACGTCCACGCCGAGCGTCTCGGCCACCGCCTCGGCCGTGGCGAGCGCGTCCGCCTCTCCTCGCGGACCGGTGCAGGCGTTCGCGTTGCCGGCGTTGACGACGACCGCCCGGATCGCCCCGTCGGCGACGTGCTCCCGGGTGAGACGCAGTGGCGCCGCCTGCACGCGGTTGGTGGTGAACACGCCGGCCACCGACGCCGGGGTCCGGCTGTGGATGAGCGCGAGGTCGGGCCTGCCCGAAGGCTTGAGGCCCGCGCTCATGCCCGCGGCCTCGAAGCCGGCCGGAGCGGTGACGCCGCCGGATACCGGGTGCACCGTCACACCACCGGTCCGAGAGCGGTCAGCCCGGTCGTCTCGTCGAAGCCGAGCGCAGCGTTGGCGCACTGGACGGCCTGCCCGGACGCTCCCTTCACGAGGTTGTCGATCGCGCACGCCGCCACCACGGTACCGGTGTGCTCGTCGAAGGCGATGCCCACGTGCGCGTGATTGGTGCCGCGCACGTGACCGGTGGCGGGCATGGACCCGGCGGGCAGGAGCGTGACGAACGGTTCCGAGGAGTAGGCCTCCTCGTAGGCGGAGCGGACGTCCGCCTCGGTGACGCCTTCGGAAACGGCCAGATAGACCGTGGCGAGCAGGCCGCGCCGCATCGGTACGAGGTGCGGGGAGAAGGTCACGCGCACGGGCCTCCCCGCCGCCGAGGTCAGCGCCTGCTCCATCTCCGGGGTGTGCCGATGGAGCGTCACCTTGTACGGCGAGATGGACTCGTCCACTGCGCAGAAGTGCGTCCCGGCGGTGGCCGACCGACCGGCGCCGGACACCCCCGACTTCGCGTCCACGACCACGCCGGACGCCTCGCTCAGTCCGGCCCGGAGCGCGGGGGTCGCGGCGAGCGCGGCGGCGGTCGGATAGCAGCCCGCGCAGGCGACGAGCCGCGCGTCGGCGAGCCCTTCGCGTGAGACCTCCGGCAGCCCGTAGACCGCCTCGTCCAGGAGGGCGGGCGCGGTGTGTGGGGTCCCGTACCACCGCTCGTAGATGTCGGGATCCACGAGCCGGAAGTCCGCCGACAGGTCGATCACCCGGACGCCCGCGCCGAGCAGCGACGGCGCGATCACGAGCGCGGCCGTGTGGGGGACCGCGAGGAACGCCACGTCCGCGCGCTCGGCGACCACGTCCATGTCGTGCGGCTCGTAGACGAGGTCGAGCCCCCACAGGGCCGGGTACTCGTCCGAGACGCGCCGCCCCGCGACCGAATCCGAGGTCACGACCTCGAGATGGAACCCCGGATGCGCGGCGAGCAGGCGGATCGCCTCGACCCCCGTGTACCCCGACGCGCCCACTATCGCTGCCTTCACCGACATACCACTCCTTCGTGGTCGTGAGGGTACAGTATATTCATCAATAACGATATAGGTCAACCCAATATGCAGGAATGTGAGGTATCAGCGCGCGCTGAACGCACATGCGCGCGGACCCGCCCGGGGGACCGGGGGCGGCCCCGACCGGGGGGACGACCGGGGGGACGACCGGGGGGACGACCAGGAACGGAGTCGAGGCGGCGGTGACCGGAGCCCTCAGCCCCGGATCCTCCCCCCGGTCGCCTTCGTCACCTTGCGCACGACCTTCTCGTGGACCTTCGCGACCTCCTCGTCCGTGAGGGTCCGATCCGGCGCGCGATACGTGAGCGAGAACGCCATGCTCTTGTGCCCCGGCTCGACATGCTCCCCGGTGTAGAGATCGAACAGGCGCGCCGACTCGAGCAACCGGCCGGCCGCCTTCTCGACGATCGCCCGTATCCTCCCGGCCGTGACGTCCTCGGGGACGACGAAGGCGACGTCCAGGTTGACCGCCGGATACTTCGGCAGCGGCGCGTACTCGATGATGTCGACCGCCGCCTCGACCAGCGGTTCGACCTCGAGCTCGAACAGCGTCACCGGCCCCTCGGCGCCGTACGCCCCCAGCACCTCCGGGTGCATCTCACCGAGATAGCCGACCGAGCGGTCGCCCAGCATCACCTCCGCGGCCCGACCGGGCTGCAGATGAGGACGCTTCGTCGGCTCGAGCCGCCAGTAGGAGACACGCAGCGCCTCCATGAGCGTCTCGATGACCCCCTTGCCGTCGAAGAACTCGAGCGGCTCGGCAGGATCGTTCCAGATGGGACGGTGCCAAGAGCCGGCCAGCACGCCCGCGAGCAGGCGCGTCTCCGTCGGCAGCTTGCGTCCCTCGCTCGTGACGAACACCTTGCCCATCTCGTAGAGGCGCACGTCGGGCACGTCCCGCCGCTGGTTGTGCGCGACCGCCTCGACGAGCGGCGCGGCGATCGTCCAGCGCAGCACCGACTGCTCCTCCGACATCGGGTTGAGCATGCGCACCGGCCGCTCGCCCTCCGCGAACTCCCAGCGCAGGCGCCCGACGTCCTCCGGGTCGATGAACGAGTACGTGACCGCCTCGTTCAGCCCCGCCTCGCGCATCGCCTCGCCGACGCGGTCGCGCCAGCGCCGGTCGCGGGTGAGCCCGCCCGCCCTGCCCGCGGAGGGAAGGGTGGACGCGACCGAGTCCATGCCCCACACCCGCACGACCTCCTCGACGAGGTCGATCTCGCGTTCGAGGTCGGGACGGAAGCTCGGCACGGAGACGGAGAGCGTGTCGCCCGCGGACACCTCGAGCTGGAGGCGGCGCAGGATGTCCGCCGCGGTCCGGGTGTCGATGGACGTGCCGAGCAGGTCGTTCATGCGGTCCACACGGAGCTCGAGGCGCACCGGCTCGGGAGGCAGCGGGTACTCGTCCACGATGCCCGCGTCGACCGTGCCGCCGGCGATCTCGGCGATGAGCGCCATCGCCCGGTCGGCGGCGGCGGCGCAGCCCTCCGGGTCCACCCGCTTCTCGAAGCGCTGCGACGCCTCTGAGATGAGCGAGAGGTTGCGGCTCGTACGGCTCACGTGCGCGGGGTCGAACGAGGCCGACTCGAGGACGATGTCGGCCGTGTCGTCCGAGACCTCCGTGTGCGCGCCGCCCATCACGCCCGCGAGCGCGATGGGGCCGTCGGGGTCGGCGATGACGATCATGTCGTCGGTGAGCTCGCGCTTCACGTGATCGAGCGTCTCGAGCGTCTCGCCGGGCTCGGCACGCCGCACGATGATCGTCGTCCTGCCGCCGTCCTCCTCGGCCGCGGTCCCGATGGTGCGCATGTCGAACGCGTGCAGCGGCTGACCGAGTTCGAACATCACGTAGTTGGTCGCGTCGACGATGTTGTTCACGGGCCTTGCGCCGGAAGCGATGATCCGCTCCTGCAGCCACTCCGGTGAGGGGCCGATGGTGACGCCCCGGATGACGCGGGCGGTGTAGCGCGGGCACAACGCGGACTCCTCGATGCGCACGTCCACGGACTCGGCGGTCGGCGGACCCTCCTCCACGGGCTCTGCCGACGGCCGGCGCGCCTCGGAGCCCGTGATGGCCGCGATCTCGCGCGCCATGCCGGCCACGGACAGGCAGTCCGGCCGATTCGGCGTCACCTCGAGGTCGAGCACCACGTCGCTCTTGCCGGCATACTCCGCGTACGGGACCCCGACGGGCGCGTCCTCGGGGAGTATGAGCAGCCCCGACGCGTCCGCGCCGGTGCCGAGTTCGATCGGCGAGCACATCATGCCCTCGCTCACACACCCGCGGATCTTGCTCTTCTTGATGGTCGTCCCGTTCGGGAGCTCGGCGCCGGGCAGCGCGACGGGCACCTTGTCCCCCGGACCGAAGTCGTCCGCTCCGCAGACGATGTCGCGCTCCTCGCCGTCCCCCACGTCCACCTTGCAGTAGGACAGCCGGTCAGCGTCCGGGTGCGGCTCGCGCGTCACCACGCGACCCACCACCACCCGGTCCAGGGACTCGCCCACGGTCTCCACCGCGTCCACCTCGGTACCGGTCATGTCGAGCCGGTCGGCGAGCTCGCCCACCGAGAGTCCGTGGTCGACCAGTTCACCGAGCCACTTGAGCGAGATGCGCATCTCGTCGCCTTCCTATCGCGTCAGTCGTGTCCATCCCGTGCGCCGCGCCACGTCCCGTCGCCTGCGTCGTGCCCATAGCGTGCGCGACGATACCGATCCCGCGTCTCAGAACTGCTCGAGGAACCGCATGTCGCCTTCGAGCAACAGCCGGATGTCGTCGAGGTCGTAGCGCAGGGCGGCGATGCGCTCCACCCCCATGCCGAACGCGAAGCCGGAGTACTCCTCGGGATCCACGTCGACGAAGCCGAAGACGTTCGGGTCGACCATCCCGCAGCCCATGATCTCCAGCCATCCGACCCCGCCACAGAACCGGCACCCCTCGCCCCCGCAGATGCCGCACGAGACGTCCACCTCCGCGCTGGGCTCGGTGAACGGGAAGAAGTGCGGCCGAAGCCGGACGCGCCGCTCGGGACCGAACATCTCGTGACAGAAGTGCTCCACGGTCCCCTTCAGGTCGCCGAACGTGATCCCGCGGTCCACGGCGAGGCCTTCGACCTGCGTGAACTGGGGCGTGTGGCTCGGGTCGGCGACGTCGCGCCGGTACACCCGCCCGGGCGCGATGACGTAGGTCGGCGGACGCTCGCTCTCCATCACCCGGACCTGCACCGGGCTCGTATGGGTGCGGAGCAGCACATCCGACTCGCCGCGCACCCGGGCCTCGTCCCCCGACAGGTCCTCGACGTACAGCGTGTCCTGCAGGCTGCGCGCCGGGTGGTCCTCCGGGTGGTTGAGCGCGGTGAAGTTGTAGTAGTCGAGCTCGACCTCGGGGCCTTCCGCCACCCCGTAGCCGAGGCCGAGGAAGATCTCGATGATGCGGTCGCTGATCTGATGCAGGAGGTGCTGATGCCCCGGTGGTCGGCGTCGACCGGGAAGCGTCACGTCGACGGCGTCCTCCTCGAATCTCACCTCGAGCGCGGAGGACGCCAACGCCTGGCCGCGGCGCTCGATCTCCCGTTCCAGCTCGCCACGCACCGCGTTCGCCCGCTGCCCCATCGCGGGGCGCTCCTCGGCGGGCAGCGAGCCCAGTCCGCGCAGGACGCCGGTGAGCGAGCCCTTCTTGCCCAGGTAGCGGACCCGGACGTCGTCGAGCTCCTCGAGAGAACCCGCGTCCGCGATCTCCTCGAGCGCGCGCGCCTCGAGCTCTTCCAGTTCCTGCTGCACCGCCATCTGTACGACCTCCATGAATCGACGAAGCCGACCCGCCGTCTCGGACATCCGGACATCCGAGGACGGAGATCGGCCTCCGCGGTACCACCTCGATTGGCCCGCGCGATGCGAGCCCTCTCGACGAGCGACCGTCTCGTCGCCCCGGGCCTTGCGTCCCGACGTCCCGCTAACGGGGGATCCGGCTTCCCTACCGGCCGCCACCGGCCCGGCCCGCCCGCTGTCGGGTCGGCCTCGGTCGGCGCGATCGTTCAGGTCGCTGCTCCGGAGTGAACCGCACGTGACTCCGACGGGGACCCTTGCAGTCGGGGAGCCCCTCCCTGTCCGCCGGCGCATGCCACGAGCGCCTCTCCATCGACGCACCGGTATGCACGATATGGCGCAGAGTGTAGCACTCGCGGACGTGTCAGTCTGCGCCGACGTCGGCGCTTCGCACGATGTGGACGCCCGCTTCGCCCATCTCGTCCACCGCCCGTGCGGCATCGCCCGGCTCCAGATCCACCCCTCGGCACCCGTCCTCGATGAGATACGTCCGGAATCCGAGATCCACCGCGTCGAGAGCCGTGAACTTGACACAGTAGTCCGTCGCGAGCCCGAGGATGTACACGGCTTCCACATCCGCCTCGCGGAGAAGGCCCTGTAGACCCGTGTCGCGTAGGCGCGCGTTGTCGAAGAATCCGCTGTAGCTGTCGATCTCCGGATCCTCCCCCTTGCGACAGACCTCGTCCACCGCCGACAGATCCAGGTCCGGATGGAACTCCGCCCCCTCGGTGTCCTGCACGCAATGCGGCGGCCACAGGTTCTGAGACATGCCGTGGACCTCGATGACGTCGCCCGGTTCCTTCCCGGGATGGTTCGTCGCGAAGCTCACGTGCTCCGGCGGGTGCCGGTCCTGGGTCGCCACCACGAGATCGAAGCGACGAGCCATGTCGTTGGCGACGGGAACGACCGCGTCACCGTCGGGGACCGCCAGCGCGCCCCCGGGGCAGAAATCGTTCTGGATGTCGATGAGCAGCAATGCCCGCATGGCGTCTCCTATCCTTCGCCGGTGGTCCCGCCGCGGTCCGTCTCTGCCTGCGCCTGCGTCTCCTTCTGCGCCTGCGCCTCTGTCGTGAGTCTTCCCCTCGCGCGCTCGAGGTCACGCCCTAGACGGACCGGGTAGGCGACGGGTTCGCGCAGGCGCATCACCTCCGCGCTCATGCGCTCCATCGCCGACGCGCGCCTCGCGCGAGCCGCTTCGACCCCCTCGGCGCCTCGAACGCGCGACCCGTCGCGCACGTAGGGCTGGAGGAGGTCGACGTGCCCGACGGCCCCTTCCGGGGTCTCCGGCTCCGTCCCGCGCTCGTCGAAGACCACGTCGCCCATCGCCTTGCCGTCGATCGCGCGGTCGGTCGCGCCGTC
>CAYOSP010000034.1:6788-11474 GCA_964406675.1 uncultured Eubacteriales bacterium
GTCGGTCGCGCCGTCTTGCCCGCCGAAGAACCGGCGCACCTGTTGGATACCCGGGATCGTCGACTTCTCCTCGCTCTCGGAGAGTTTGATGCGGTAGCTCCACTCACCATCCGGCTCACGGACGGCCGAGAGCTTGTAGACCCCACCGAGAGCGGGCTGCTCCTCAGCGGTCACCATGCGAGTGCCGACACCCCAGGTGTCTATGCGAGCACCGGCCTCCTTGAGACGCTCGACGGCGTACTCGTCGAGGTCGCCGCTGCCCACGATCGACGCGTCCTCGAACCCGGCCTCGTCGAGCAGGGCACGTGCCTCTCGGCTGAGCGTCGCCATGTCTCCCGAGTCCAACCGCACCCCGAGCAGTCGGTCACCCGAGGCCCGCAGACGCCGCCCCACCTCGATCGCGTGCTCGACGCCCGCGATGGTGTCGTACGTATCCACGAGCAGCAGCGCGTTGTGCGGCATCACCTCAGCATATCGTTCGAACGCCTCCCGCTCGGAGTCGAACGCCATGACCCAGCTGTGGGCGTGCGTCCCCTTCACGGGGATCCCGTACCGCTTGCCGGCGAGCACGTTCGAGGTCCCGGTGCAGCCGCCCACGTAGGAGGCCCGGGAGGCGGAGAGGCCGCCGTCGACGCCCTGCGCCCGCCTGAGACCGAACTCCAGCACGGCATCCCCCTCGGCCGCGTGCACCACCCTGGCAGCCTTCGTGGCGATGAGCGTCTCGAAGTTCACGAGGTTGAGCACCGCCGTCTCGAGGATCTGGCACTGGGGCAACGGACCGGTGACGCGGACCAACGGCTCGCCCGCGAATACGAACTCGCCCTCGGGCACGGCGTCGACGTCGACCCGCACCTCCAGGTCGCGCAGATACTCGATGAATCCCTCACCGAGCAGCGGTGAACCGTCCGACGCCTCGAGCCCGGCGAGGTACTCGAGGTCGCTCTCGTCGTAGCGAAGCCCCACCACGTGGTCGATCGCTCGCTCGATCCCGCAGGCGACCGCGTATCCACCACCGAAGGGATGCTCACGGAAGGAGAGATGGAACACCGCCTCCGTCTCCGCCATACCGGCCCGCAGATACCCATCGGCCATCGTGAGCTGGTACAGGTCGGTGTGCAGCGCGAGCGTGTCCTGATAGATCCCGTCCCCTTCGCGCATCACGATCCCTCCGTGTCGGTGAGCGCCGCGCTACCCGCACCACGGCGACCCTCTTCGATCGATGCATCCCCTCCTTCCCCATTGTCTACCAAGAGACCGGCCGCCGGTCGAAGCAGGCGCCCCGTCTCCAAGACGACGCACACCTCGCCCCTCACCGCGGCGCGATCGATCGGCTCCCTGTCCTCGACCGGATTGGCGTCGCCCCGCGTGACGAACGCACGGGACCCGACGGAGCGGACCACCCGGTGCACGACGAGCCCCGCGTCGGTCTCGAACACGACGGCCTCTCCGATGCCCGGTTCGCACCCTGTCCGGTAGACCACCATGTCCCCGGGCTGGATGGCGGGTCGCATGGATCCGCCGGTCACCAGCACCGCCCGGTACGGAGAGATCGTGGCGGCGGCCACGAGGGCAGCCGCCACGACCAGGGCCGCGCTCCTGCGTACCGAGCCGCCGCGAGGCGCCACCTCGACGGGATGCTCCGCGACCTCGTCGCCCGTGGCGGACGACGTCCTTCCTCCGGCCATCCCGCTAGTGGGCCTGCTCGGCGTCCAGGTACAGCGTGGTGCGCACATAGTCGCCCTGCAGACCGTCCCCGGCGTCGGCGGGCAACCCGATATCGAACCGGACAGCCTCCTCGCCGCCCGCCGCCACCCGCAACGGCGCCGTGCGCAGTTCACTGTAGGCGCCGTCGTACAGCTTCGCACCGTCGTGGGTCACCACGCACGTGAGCGCTTCGTACACGTCGGTGTAGCCGGCCCGCTTCGCGCCCGTGATGATGACGTCCGCCGCGAGCGACCCGTCGTTGGAGACGGTGAGCACGCTCGACGCCGACTCGCCGGGCGCGAGCGCATCGGCGCACACCGCCGCCGTCTCCGGGGTGGCGGCGAGCGCCAACTCGCCGACCCTGATCACGTTGTCGGGCACGCTCACCTCATCCGTGAAATACGCTCCCGCCGTACCGACACCGAACGCGATGGCGGCTCCCAGCAGACACACCACGAGCTTCCGCACGTTCCGCACGTTCCCTCCTCTCGACGCATCGCCGAGGGGAGGCGACATCCGGCTGATACGGTGACCACTCTGACGGGGCGTCCTTTGCCGCAGCTTGCGCCCGCCTTGAGCCGTCCTTACTCGATCGCCTACGCCACGGTATCGACGGTAACGGCGCGGGATCAGGACCGTCATCGGGCGCACGTGGAGCGGACACCCGGCGAGGACGGCCGGCGGCGTCGAGCGGGTATCCAGTGAACGAGGAGGTCCGCCATGCCCGAGACACACGTCAAGGCACGCACCTCGAGGCCGACGCGTCTGTTCGCCGACCGACTCGACGCGGGCGCGGCCCTCGCCGAGTTCATCGACCCGCCGAAGGACCCCGGCGCGGTCGTGCTGGCGCTGCCGCGCGGCGGGGTCCCCGTGGCCAGACCGGTAGCGGATCGCATCGGCTGCCGAGTGACGCCGGTCGCGGTGCGGAAGCTGCCCATACCCCAGAGCCCCGAGATGGGCTTCGGCGCGGTCACGCTCGACGGCACGACGATGATGAACCGTCCGGTGATGGAGTCCTACGGGATCGATGAGGGCACCGCCCGACGGGTGTTCGAGCGGGTGCACGAGGAGGTCGTCCGCAGGGCGAGGGCCTTCCCGGGCGCCGAACGGCTGCCGGACCTCGCCGGGAGGACCGTCTACCTCGTCGACGACGGCCTCGCCACCGGGTACACGATGCTCGCCGCGGCGAACATGGCCGCGACCCGAGAGCCGAGCGCCCTCGTGCTCGGCGTACCGGTCGCCCCCAAGAGCAGCCTCGACCGCGTGACGGTCCTGTTCGATCGCGCCTTCTGTCTCGTCGAACAGAGCGGCGGCGCGTTCGCGGTCGCCTCGTTCTACGGCAGCTTCCCCGATCTGACGGACCGCGAGGTGATCGCGCTGCTCGGGTGAGCGCACGTCGGCTGGTCGGGTGAGCGCACGCAGAAGGCCCCGCGTCCGGCGGGGCCTTCGATCCGACGTCGGTCGAGCGGGATATCGAGCGAGGAGCGTCGAGCGGGAGACGCTACGCGCTCAGGCGCTCCTTGGCGACCTCGACCAGTGAGGCGAAGCCGTCCGGGTCGTTCACCGCCATGTCGGCGAGCACCTTGCGGTCCAGCTCGATCTCCGCCTGCTTGAGTCCGTTGATGAACGTCGAATACGACATCCCGTTCCGGCGGGCGCCGGCGTTGATGCGCGTGATCCAGAGGCGACGGATCTCGCGCTTCTTGTTGCGGCGGTCACGGTAGGCGTACTGCTGCGAATGCTGGACCTGCTCCTTCGCGCCCTTGTAGGTGCGGCTTCGGCCGCCATAGTAGCCCTTCGCCTTCTTGAGCATCGTCCGACGCTTCTTCTTGGCGGTGACTGCGCGCTTGACTCTAGGCATCTTCGTTCACTCCTCTATCGTCCGGACGCGTGCGGGCTACTTCTCGCCGAGCCCTTTGAGCACGCGATCCCTGTCGGCGTCGGACACGAGCGTGTCCTTGCGGAACTTACGCTTCTGCTTGGGCGTCTTCGCGTCCATCAGGTGGCTCGCATACGCCTTGCCGCGCTTGATCTTGCCGCGACCGGTGAGCTTGAACCGCTTGGCGACTGAGCGGCGCGTCTTCTGTTTGGGCATGGTGCATCGACTCCTTCGTCCTGCGTACGGGCTTACCGGGGGTCGGCCGAAGCTGCTCGGCCGCACCACACCGCGCTACTCCTCTTCAGCGTCCTCGCGCTCGGACTCCTTGACCGGACCGATCATCATGTGCATGTTCCGGCCTTCCATCTTCGGCTGCGTCTCGGGCTTGCCGAGGTTCTCGATGTCCTCCGCGAGACGCTCGAGGATCATCCGACCACGCTCGGGATGCGCCATCTCGCGTCCGCGGAACATGATGGTCACCTTGACCTTGTTGCCGTCCTTGAGGAACCGCTCCACGTGACGCTTCTTGGTCTCGTAGTCGTGGTCGTCGATCTTCGGACGGAACTTGATCTCCTTGACCTGGACGGTCGTCTGGCTCTTCCGGGCCTTCTTCGCCTTCTGCGCGAGCTCGTACTTGTACTTCCCGAAGTCCATGATCCTCGTGACGGGCGGGTCCGCGTTGGGTGCCACCTCCACGAGGTCGAGGTCGCGATCGTCGGCGATCTGCTGTGCGTCGCGAGTGTTGAAGATGCCCAGCTGCTCGCCGTTCTCGTCGATCAGCCGTACGCGCGAGACACGGATGTGGTCGTTGACCCTCGGGTCGGAGCTTGCGATGTGCACTCACCTCCACGTCGTGCGGGCCTCATACCTGCCCGCTTGCCTTCATGTGCTCGTCGCACCACGCGACCCTTTCGCTCGAGTCGCCGGAAACGACGAAGTCCGGAGCACCGCAGTGCGCCGGACCATGAGATACCCGTTCCTGCCCGTGGGGTCACGGGTGACGGCATCGACATCGACCAGGCAGCTGCGGAACCCTTCCGGGCTCCACGCCGACAAGGTGGGGGCTCGCGCCCCGCTTCGCTCCCTCATTCGGTTGGTGAAGC
>CAYOSP010000035.1:0-11192 GCA_964406675.1 uncultured Eubacteriales bacterium
CACCATCATGAGGGTCCTCTCTCGCGGATCCCTCGCCGATCCCGAGAGATCTCTCACCGATCCTGAGAGGATACCTCGTCCTCGTCGCCGAGTGGGACGGCCGACGGCTTCTCGGTGGGGATGTCCCGCCCCGCGCCGCTCTTGAGCACCTCTTCGCTCTCCGGGTCGAAGACGTGCATGCGTTCCAGGTCCATGACCACGTCGATCTCGTCGCCCGCCTTCAGGCCGGTGCGGGGGTCGACGCGCGCGAGCAGCTTCGTCTCGCCCGCGAGCATGTGCAGGAACACCTCGTTGCCCATGAGCTCGGTCACGTCGATCCGCACCCCGATGGGTACCGCATCGATCCCGGTGGGGATGTAGTCGGGGTCATGGACGTTCTCGGGCCGGATGCCGAAGAGCAGTTCGCGTCCTTCGAACCGTTTGAGCTCCTCCATCCGGTCGATCGGCACCGTGACCCTGAACGAACCGCCGTCCAGCTTCAGTTCACCGTCGGTCCTCTCGACCTTCGCCTTGAAGAAGTTCATCGCGGGACTCCCGATGAATCCGGCGACGAACACGTTGACCGGGTGGTCGTAGAGTTCCTGCGGCGTACCCACCTGCTGGATGATGCCCTCGTTCATGACGGCGATGCGCGTGGCCATGGTCATCGCCTCGGTCTGGTCGTGAGTGACGTAGATGAACGTGGTGCCGAGCCGCTTGTGCAGTTTGGATATCTCGGCGCGTGTGTTCACACGCAGCTTGGCGTCGAGGTTGGAGAGCGGCTCGTCGAGCAGGAACACGCTCGGCTCACGCACGATCGCGCGCGCCACGGCGATCCGCTGGCGCTGCCCGCCGGAGAGCTGGCCCGGCTTGCGGTCCAGCAGGTCCTCGACGCCGAGGATGTCCGCCGCGTTGTCGACCCGCTTGGCGATCTCCTCCTTGTCGAACTTGCGCAGCTTCAGACCGAAACCGATGTTGTCGCGGATGGTCATGTGCGGGTAGAGCGCGTAGGACTGGAACACCATCGCGATGTCACGGTCCTTGGCCGGGACGTCGTTCACCTTGCGCTCACCGATGTGGATCGCGCCGTCGCTGATGCGCTCGAGTCCCGCGAGCAGGCGCAGCGCCGTGGACTTGCCGCAGCCCGACGGACCGACGAGCACAAGGAACTCCTTGTCCTCGACCTCGAGGTCGAAGTCCTTGAGCGCGACGACCTTCTCGCCGAAGCGCTTCCACACGTGTTCGTAGCGGACGCCTGCCATCTCCTATCCCTTCACCGCGCCGGCCAGTATGCCCTCGACGAAGTAGCGCTGCAGTGCGAAGAACACGATGAGCGGCAGGATCATCGACACGAACGCCGCCGCCGTGAGCAGGTGCCACTCGCTGCCGAACGAGCTCACCAGACTGCTGATGGTCACCGTCATCGGCGCCACGTCGCGGAAGCCGCCCAGGAAGACCAGAGCTACGAGCAGGTCGTTCCACAGCCAGAGGAACTGGAAGATGCCGAGCGCCGCGAGCGCGGGGACCGACAGCGGCACCACGATGCGCGTGAACGCCGTGAAGTGCGACGCGCCTTCGAGGAACACCGATTCGAGCAGGTCCTTGGGCAGCGCGACGAAGAAGTTGCGCAGCAGGAACACCGCGAACGGCAGACCGTAGGCGGTGTGCGCGAGCCACACCGCCGGGAACGTACCGGTCACGTCCAGCCCCGCGAACATCCTGAGGATCGGGATGAGCGTCAGCTGGATCGGGACCACCAGCAGGCCGACGACGACCAAGAACAGCGCGTCGCGTCCCCGGAACTCCATCCAGGAGAACGCGTAGGCGGCGAGCGCGGCGACGAACATGGTGAGGAACGTCGCCGGCACGGTGATGATGACGCTGTTGATGAAGCTCTGGCCCATGCCCTGCGCGGTGATGACCTGGTCGTAGTTCTGCAGCGTGAACTCGAACGGCGGCTGGAGAGCCGTCCACCAGCCGGTGGTCGCGATGGCCTCCTTCTCCCGGAACGAGCTCACGAACAGCCCCACGCTCGGGACCATCCACATGAGGCATACCGCGATGATCACGGCGTGGAGCGGACCCCGGGAGACGCGCTGCGCCAGACGCTGCGTGAGCGTCTTCGGTTCCTCTACCCGGGTGGGCACGGTCGCGTCCGACATCACTGCTCCCTCCTGAAGCGGCGGATGTTCCCGAACATGATCGGGAACACGGCGAGCAGGAGGATCACCGCGACCGCACTCGCGCGACCGAAGTTCCCGAACGTGAACATCTCCTTGAACATGCGGTTCGCGAGCACGTCGGTGTCGTAGTTGCCGAACGTCATCACGTAGACGAGGTCGAACACCTTGAGCGAGTTGATGACCATCGTGACCGCCACGACGAGCACGACCGAGCGCAGCATCGGCAGGATCACGTGCCAGAAGATCTGCCGCTCGCTCGCCCCGTCGACGCGCGCCGCCTCGATGATCTCGGAGGGGATACCCTTCAGCCCCGCCGAGATGATCACCAGCGCGAAACCTGTCCATATCCAGATACCCGACGCGATGAGCGCGAAGTTGTTCACCGCCGAGTCGGTGATCCAGGGGACCGGATCGCCGCCGAGCATGGTGACGAGCGCGTTCATCACACCTATCTGCTCCGCTCCCGGCGGCTTGTAGATGTACATGAACCGCCAGATCACGGCGGCGGCGGTGAACGAGACCGCCATGGGCACGAACACGATCGCCTTGGCGACCGCCTCGTAGCGCACCTGGTTGGTGAGCACCGCCAGCAGCAGGCCGAGGGTGACCGCCACCCCGGTGAACAGCACGAGCCACATCAGGTTGTTCCGGAAGACGATGAGCGTCTCCTCGTGGGTGAACAGGTAGACGTAGTTCTCCAGCCCCACGAAGCGGGTGGACGTGCTGTCGAAGAGGCTCAGGTAGACGGTGTTGATCACCGGGTAGAGCAGGAAGACCCCGAGCAGCAGCAACGCGGGCCCGAGGAACAACCACGGCGATGCCGAGAGTCGTGCCTTCATGATGCGGTCCCGTCTTCGATGAGGGGACGGCCCGGGCCGGGCCGTCCCCCCTTCCGCCTAGGTGCTACTCGGCGTACGCCGTCGCAGCCACTTCCTCGATATCGGCGAGGATCGTGTCCAGGCTGTCCGGATCCTGCATGTAGTCCAGGATGCCCGACCAGTATGCGCTCTGTACCTCGGCGGGCATCAGGTCGTCGGCGTCCACACGGAAGATCCCCGCTGCGGTGATCTGCTCCGCGGCCTTGCGGGTGAGTTCGTCGGGGTATGCGCCCTCGTCGAACGACTGGTTCGGCGAGACGAACCCGCCGGCCTCGGCCCACGGCTCCCAGGAGGAGGCCGTCGCCATGTACTCCATGAACGACCGGGCCTCGGGCGTGTCGTTGAACATGACCGCCACGTCCACACCGCCGGTCACGGAACCGGTGTACTCGGGATCTATCTCGACGAACTTGAAGAAGTCGTAGTCCTCACCGGCCGTCTGGTCGGGGAACTGCGTCTCGATGAAGCCCTGGGTGAACGACCCGAGGAAGTACATGTAGGCCCCGGGCGGATCCTGGAACGGCGGGTACGAGGCATCCTCGAACCCGGTGGCCAGGATGTTGTCCACCCCGCCGACCACGTAGTCGGGATCCGTGGCGATCTCGCCGTAATGCTCGAACGCCGACTTGACGCTCTCGTCGGTCCACGGGATCTCGTGAGCGGTCCACTGGTCGTACATGTCCGGCCCGGACTCGGCCAGGTAGATCTCCTGGATCCAGTCGGAAGCCGGCCAGCCGGACGCGCCGCCACTCTCGACACCGATGGACCACGGCGTGTTGCCGTCGGCGACCATCTGGTCGGAGAGGTCGATGAGGCCCTCCCACGTGGTGGGCGCCTCGTAGCCGTTGGCGTCGAACTCGGCCGGGTCGTACCACACCGTGCTCTTCGTCGATGCCTTGATCATGAGCCCGTACAGGGTCCCGTCCACCGTGCCCTGGTCGATCCAGGTCTCCGCGTAGTCGTCCTCCACGCCCTCGAGGAAGTCGACGGACTGCAACTCGCCTTTCGCGGCGAACGACTGCATGAGCGCGGGGTTGGGCAGGATCGCGACGTCGGGCGGGTTGCCACCGGAGACCCGCGCCGTGAGGATCGCCGAGAGGTCACGGGTCGACTCGAACTCCATGGTGCCGCCGGTCTCGTCCTCCCAACCGGCCGCCACCTCCTGGAACGACTCGAGTTCACCGCCGCCCCAGACGCCCATGACGCTCACGGTGCCGAGGTCGGCCTCGTCTCCGTCATCAGCGGGTTCGGTGGTCTCGTCACCATCGTCCCCCGTGTCCGCGTCCTCCGCCTCGCCGTTGCACCCGGGGATGAACGCCACCACCAGGACCAACGCGAGCAGAAGGAACGCCCACCTTCGTACATCCATAACGGCCCCCAATCTCCTACGCCGGACGCGCCGGTCGGCGCGCCCCTCATCCTGTATATGGATACCCACACGCGGGCGTGCGTATGCGCGCGCCCAGACGGACACCGCCTCGTAGTCGCGGAAATCCCCTTGCGGCGCCTTCACGGCCTTGAGGATGAGACGCTCGGGCAGGCTGAAGCGCTTCGGCTCGTTCATCCCGGCGAACAGACCCACGACCACCGCGTCGTAGCCCCCGGCGTCGGGCGCTTCGTTCGCCGGCGTCACGTCGATGGACGCGCCCGCCTCGGCCGACACCCGGGAGTCGATGTCGTCGCGCAGCTCATCCGCGGCCTGCCGCTCCGCCAAGTACTCGGCGAGACCCTCGAGCGGCCTCAGTCGATATCCGGGACGATGCCGGGGACGTGAAGCGTGAAGGTCGAGCCGACACCCGGCTCGCTGCGCACCCGGATCCTCCCGCCGATCATGTCCGCGTACTCCTTACAGATCGCGAGTCCGAGACCGGCCCCCTTCGTCTTGGCGCCGGCGCGCGTCTCCACCTGGGTGAAGGGATCGAACAGGTCCGGCAGCCTGTCCTCGGGGATGCCGATGCCCGTGTCCTCCACGGCGATCTCGGCGCCGGCGTCCGTCGAGTGGACGCGCACGGTCACCGCCCCCTCTTCCGTGAACTTCACGGCGTTGCTCGCGAGGTTGAGCAGGATCTGCCGCACCTTCTCCTCGTCGGAGCGCACCGTCACCGCATCCTCCTCGGACTCTACGGAGAGCGACACCTCCCCCGCCAGCGGACTCAGCACGTCGACCGCTTCGCGCGCGAGGCCGAGCACGTCGAACTCCTCCACGTGCACCTCGATCCTGCCGGCTTCGATCTTCGACAGATCGAGGATGTCGCTGATCAGAGCGAGGAGATGCCGGCCGGACTGCTGGATCATGCCGACCTGTCGATGCTGCTCCTCGGTGAGCGTACCCACCAGCTCCTGCTGGAGGATGCCCGAGAAGCCGATGACCGAGTTCAGCGGGGTCCTGAGCTCGTGGCTCATCGCCGCCAGGAAACGACTCTTCGCGAGGTTCGCCTCCTCCAGTTCGCGAGTCCGTTCCGCCACCAGCTCCTCCAGGTCCATCCGGTAGGTCTCCAGCTCGCGCTCGCGCTCGACGCGCGTCGTGATGTCCTCGATGAAGGACGCGACGGCGTAGACCTCACCGTCGGCATCGCGCAGCGGCGCCGCCGAGATGCTCACGTGGAGTCTCGATCCGTCCTTTCGGCGACGCACCGCCTCCACCCCGATGAACGCGCCGTCCTCCCGGACCCGTCGCCGGAGCTTTTCGTACTCGTCGAGCTTCTCTTCGGGCACGATGGGATTGCGCGTCCCGACGGCCTCTTCTGCGGTCCACCCGAACATCTCGCCGGCCGAGGGGCTCCAGCGCAGCACCGTCCCGTCGGGATCGAGCACCATGCCCGCGAGAGGTGACGCGTCGAACACCGCGGACACCATGCGATCGGCGGCGAGGCGGCGCTCCTCCGCCTGGAGCGCCCGCTCCCGGTAGCGGACCGCGCGACCCGCCCACCGGCGGACGGTCCAATACAGGATGAGCCCGGTCACCAGTACGAACAGCAGCCCTTTGACCGTCTGGGGGTTGAACCCCTCGGGCAGGTCGACCAGCTCGACGAGCCGGTCGCTCAAGAGGATCCAGGCCGAGCCGGCGATCAGATAGACCAGCGCGGCTCGCGCAGCGAAGTCACGGGCACGATCGACGTGCTGGGTCGCCATCCGCCGCTCCGTCCCTCTCCCCGTCCCGTCGCTCCTGGTCCCCTTCTTCCGCGGACACGCCACCGCTTCAACGCAAGGGCAGCGTGAGGATGAACGTCGAGCCCATGCCCGGCTCACTCTTCGCGCTCAAGGAGCCGCCCATCGCCTCCGCGAACTCTCGGGAGAGCGCGAGACCCAGACCGGTGCCCTTGGGTTTCATGCCGCCCGGGTGATCGATCTGGGTGAACGGGTCGAACACGTAGGGCAGGTCCTCGGCGGAGATACCGATGCCGGTGTCCTCCACCCGTATCTCCACGTGATCGTCGGAGAGCCCGACCTCGACGGTGATCGTGCCCTCGTCCGTGAACTTGACCGCGTTGCTCACCAGGTTCAGGAGCACCTGCCGCAGCTTGGAGGGGTCGGCATCAAGGGTCGCGCCCGGTGGGCAGTCGACCGTCAACTCCAACCCCTTCTCCTCGATGGAGGGGCGCATGAGATCCGTGACGTGATCGAGCGCACCGGCGATCTCGAACGACTCGACGTGCACGTCCACCCTTCCCGCCTCGACCTTGGCGAGGTCCAACACGTCGTCGATCAGGGCGAGCAGGTGCCTGCCGGATTCCTGGATCATGCGCACCTGTCGCTCCTGCTCCTCGCTGATCGGCCCCGAAAGGCCGTCCAGCAGGATCCCGGAGAAGCCGATGACCGAGTTCAGCGGCGTGCGCAGTTCGTGGCTCATGTTCGCGAGGAACCGGCTCTTCGCCAGGCTCGCTTCCCGCAGTTCCCGGTTCACCCGCTTGAGCTCCTCGGCGGTCTCATCGAGCTCGGCGTTGGACGAGATCAGCTCCTCGTTCGAGGACTCGAGTTCCTCGATAAGGCACTGAAGCTCCTCGTTCGCGTCGTCGAGCCCACGATTCGCGACCGCCAACTCGTGCGCTCGCTCGTCCACCAACTCCTCGAGGTGAGCGCGGTACTCCTCGAGTTCCCGCTCGTTCTTCTTGCGCTCGGTGATGTCGAAGATGAGGCCCTCGAGCAGCGCCTCCCCCTCCTCGTCGGCGGTCAGCGCGTCGCCGTACTCCTCCACCCACAGGGTGGTCCCGTCGGGACGGATGATGCGGTACTCGAGGTAGAACGGCCTCCCGTTCTCGAGCGCCCGTGAGATCCGCTCACGCATCACGGGGACGTCGTCTGGGTGGCACAGGCTCGAGAACGCGACGCGCCCCTCCAGGAAGTCCTCGACGGGGATCCCCGTGAGGTCGGTCATGCTCGAGTTCAGGTACTCCATCGTCCAGTCGGCGTCGTCGCGGCAGACGTAGACGACGCCGGGCATGCTCTCGGCGATCAGCCGGAAGCGTTCCTCGCTCTCGCGCAGCACCTCCTCGGCCTCGGCGCGCTCGGTGATGTCGTCGGCGATGATGAGGTAAGCGGGACCGGACCCGGAATCGATCGCCTGGAGGTGGGCCTCGGCCGGATACGTCGAGCCGTCCTTGCGCACGTGCGTCGCCCGATTGGTGAGCTCCTCGCGCTCGCCGCGCGCCAGGGGCTCGAACGTGCCGCGCGCTTCGTCCAGGGTGTATCCGTGGACGATGTCCGCCGGAGTCATACGCATCAGTTCCTCGGCGCTGTGACCGAGGTTCCGTGTCGCGCCGCGGTTCACGTAGGTGAAGCGCAGCGTCTCGGGATCCACCACGTAGACCTCGTTGAGGCTGCGGTCGATGAGGTCCTGGAGGCGGGCTCGCTCGCTCTCCGCCTCTAGCCGGTCCCGGAAGTACGCCGAACGACCACGGTGCCAGAGCAGCATCGCCACGCCCGCGCTGCTCAGGATGAGGAGCGCCGCGATACCGAGAGTGAGCACCAACCGATCGCGCACCAACGCGTACGCCTCCGAAGTGTCCATCTTGGCCACGAGGAACCAGGGAGAGTCCGGGATCGCCGCCACGGAGGACAGCACCCGCTCCCCGCGGTAGTCCACACCCTCGAACGCGCCTTCCTCTCCCCGGACAGCCATCGCCGCGGGCAGATTCGCCCGGTCCGCCGGCAAGCGCAGCTCGAGCGCGGCATCCTCGGCGAACCGCACGTCGTTGAGGAAGACGACCTCGTCACCCTCACGCCGCACGAGGAGGGACTCGGCCGTCTCGCTCGGCACCGGCCACTCCCGAAGGTACGGGTAGAGATATGCCTCGGGGTCGATGATGAGCACGAGCCCCCCGACCGCTCCCGTCTCATCGTCGAGGAGCAAGGGCACCACGACGCTCATGTGCGGATGCTCGTGCACGGGGTCCTCGTGCACGTCCAGGAACGCGACCTCGCCGGATCCGATCAGCGCCGCGGTGCTCGTCCGCACGTGCTCGTTGCTCACGCCGTACCCCGTACTCCCGACATCGACCACGCGTCCGGAAGCGTCCGCCAGGTAGGCGCCCTCGTAGCTCGGGTCCGATGCAATGCCCTCGAGCCACGTCGAGATCTCGCGGCGAGCGGCGACGTCACCGGTATCGCTCAGGACGCGCTGTGCCAGCGAAGCGAAGTACGGATTGTCGTGGAACACCGTCGCCTGCGCGCGCCGCGTGGCGCGCCACTCGGCGAGCTCGGTCGCCTTGAGCTCGGCCACCGCCTCGATCTGCGCGCGGGCCTGCGCACCGTATTCCTCTGCCTGCTGCTCGTAGAAGAACCACGAGAAGACCGCGACGGCCACCGCGGCCAAGACGAAGAGTGCGAGGAGATCGAGGGGTCGAGGAGGCCTCGCGGCCCGGCCCGAGTCGGGATCCCCGATCCCGGCGGATGCGGCGGCGTCCTCTTGCGTGTCTTCCGGATCGCGGACCACGTCTGCGTGCCCTCCGATGGCGGACTGCGTCCATCTTACCCCTCGCGGGTGTGGGACGAGGTCGCTCTCGCCACGTGCGTCCACTCCGGGTACATGCTCAGGGAACCCGGAGCGAGACGAGGCGACCGGCCCTGGGGACGGGAGAGGACGGGTGGCGTGAGTGACGTGACCGGCGTGACGGTGCGAACCGACGACAGCAGGGAGGCCTACGCCTGGCGAGCGGCCCTCGGCATCGCGGCCTATCTCGCGCTGGTGTTCGCGCCGGTGACGCTCATGCTGCTCTCTCCGCCCGCAGCCGACCGGGAGCTGCTGAGGGAGGTCGCGGTCGCGCTCGGTTTCGTCGCCGCCGGGATCCTCTTCCTCCAGTTCGCGCTCTCCGCTCGCCTCCGGCGGCTCAAGGCGCCCTACGGGCTCGACGTCGTCTACCACTTCCACCGGCGGATGGCCGTGATCGCACTCGCGCTGGTCGTCGTCCACGCGGCGGTGCTGGTGATCCTGGACCCCGAACCGCTCGAGTTGCTGAACGTGCTCGTGGCGCCCCGGAGCGTCCAGCTCGGGTCCGCGGCGCTGCTGGTGCTCGCCGGGAGCGTGATCGTCGCCGGCTACAGGCCCGCGTTCCGGCTGAGGTACGAGTGGTGGCACGCCCTGCACGGGCCCTTCGCCGTCGGCATCCTGGTCCTCGCCGTGCTGCACACGCTCGGCGTCGACCATTACGTGCACGATTGGAAGCGCGTGGCCTGGGTCGTCTACCCCGCCCTCTTCGGATCGCTGCTGCTCTGGGTGCGGGTGGGCAGACCGCTCTTCCGGCTTCGGAGACCGTACCGGGTCACGGGGGTCCGCCGCGAGACCCCGGATGTCTGGACGCTCTCGTTCGAACCCGAGGGCCATGAAGGCATGCGGTTCCGTCCGGGACAGTTCGCCTGGGTCACCATCGGCCGCTCGCCGTTCTCGCTCCTCGAGCATCCGTTCTCCATATCGTCCGAGCCGCGCGACGACGGCAGCCTCGACATGACCGTCAAGGAGTTGGGCGACTTCACCTCGACCATCGGCGAGACCGAGCCCGGGACGACCGCGTACCTCGACGGCCCGTTCGGCGCCTTCACCATGGGGCGGCATCCTTCCGACAGCTACGTCTACCTCGTCGGCGGTATCGGCATCACGCCGGTCATGAGCCACCTGCGTGCGGCCGCGCGGCGCGGGGAACAGGCGCGCCTCATCCTGCTCTACGGCGCGCAGACCCTGGAGGATGTGGCCTTCCGGGAGGAGATCGAGTCACTGAAGGACCGGCTGGACCTGAGCGTCACGCTGGTGCTCGAGCAGCCCCCGCGGGACTGGGAGGGCGAGCGCGGCTTCATCACCACGGAGGTGATCGAGCGCGCGGTCGGAGACCCCGATGGGCACGAGTACTACATGTGCGGTCCGCCCGCGATGGTCGACGCGGTCAGCGGCGCGCTCGAGCAGGTGGGCGTATCGCGCAAGCGAGTGCACTACGAGCGTTTCGCGCTGGCCTAGGGAGGTACGGGTGCGCTACCGATACGCCGACATGCTGGCGGCGGGTACCGCCCTCGTCGCGCTGCTCATCGCCCTGGCCATGGGGCTGCTCCGCACCTGACCCGCGGAGCCTTCTCAGCGGACGGCCGCGGCGAGGGTCTCGAAGAGCGACGGATCGAGTGCCTCGTACGCCGCGTCCGTGAGGTGGGAGTCGTCAGGGGACACCGCGTACCCGCTGCGCAGCGCGCCGCGCTCGTCGGCGAGCACTCCGTGGAGGTCGAGGACGAGCACCTCGGCGCCGCGCTCCTCGGCGAACCCTTCCAGCCGACGGCCGAACTCGGCATGCTGTTCCACCAGTGACGCGTCGGTGTGTGCGGCCACCTGGGGCAACGCGTTGCCGAGGACGAGCGTCACGCCGCGATCCTCCGCGGCGTCGGCGACCTGTCGCACCCAGCGCTCCAGGTCGGCGGTCGGATGACCGCCGGACTCCTCACCGAAGTCGACGAAGCAGAACTTGAAGAAGACGACCGAGCCCGGCGGGGCGTCGCCGATGTGCGCGCGCGCCGAGTCGGCGATGTCGGGCGGGGAGGAGAGCTCGCGGTAGACGAGCGAGTGACCTCCGCGCTCGACGGGGGACTCCCAGTCCCAGTCGGGATCCCAATGCTGGAACCAGCCCGCCATCACCGACCGACCCATCATGAACACGGTCGCGCTTACGGGCGCGTCGGA
>CAYOSP010000036.1:0-7862 GCA_964406675.1 uncultured Eubacteriales bacterium
TCATTCATCGCAGCCATGTCGGATAGATCCCTCCTCTCGCCCCTCGAAGCCGTGTGGTGTGCATACTCACCCGTCTCCAGGACCATCTCGCGGGGTTGACATCGCCCTCACAGGCGCTAGACTCCCGATTTAGACGACTCTAAAGAGAGATTTCGACAGTACGAAACATTCGACGTCGATAGCGGTATCCCAAAGACGACTTAGGAGGCGGGTCATGCAGCATACGAGCAGCGAGGTGCCTTCTCCCGCACTCGAGGAGTACCTCAAGACCATCTACTCGCTGGCGCATGCGGAAGGCGGCGTGGTCCGCCCCGGCGCCGTCGCCGAGGTGATGGACGTGGCGCAGCCGACGGTGACCGTCACGCTCCGCCGGCTGAAGGACCGCGGCTGGATCGTGCGTGAGGGGACCGGGGTGCTCCTGACCGAAGAAGGACGGGCGCAGGCCGTCTCCGTCGTAAGGCGCAACGCGGTCGCGGTGAGCTTCCTGGAGAGCGTCCTCGACCTGCCCCGCGAGGAGGCCGCGAGAGAGGCGTGCGTGTTGGAGCACGCGCTCTCGCCGCGTACGGCCGAAGCTCTCGAGCGGTTCCTTCACGAGAGTCGCGACCTGCCCCGGGCGAAGGACGGCGGACCCCGCCCCGTCGTCGCTCAGCAGACCACCACCCGGGAAGACGCGAGGTAGGAGAGCCCATGGTACCCGTGGCCATCCTCTCGGTAGGTGAATCGGCCGACATAGTCCGGCTCGGACGTGGTGGACCGGGTGAGGACACGGCGGCACTGGGACGCGCATCCGACATGGGCCTGCGCAGCGGCCAGCGCGTGCGCGTGCTCTCCAACACCGGCGACGGGCCCGTGCTCGTCAAGGTGAAGGGCAGCCGCATAGCGATCGGCCGCGCCCTGGCCCATCAGGTATTCGTATCGATAGCGGAAGGAGACTGACCGTGGATCTGGCAGCCCTCAAGCCCGGAGACCGGGCCCGCATCACGCGCATCGGGGTCACCGGGCCCCTCAAGCGGCGACTCATGGACATGGGCGTGCTCGTCGGTGAGGAGATCGTGCTCACGAAGGTGGCCCCGATGGGTGATCCGCTCGAAGTGACCGTAAAGGACTACAGTCTCTCCTTGCGCAGGAGCGAGGCGCGGACGATCGATGTGGAGGTGCACGATGCCTGAGACCACAGCCGTCAAGGAGCGCCGACCGGTCCCCGCCGCCGAGAGGCGGGTGCACGTCGCCGTCGCCGGCAACCCGAACTCGGGCAAGTCGACGCTCATCAACGCGGTGGCCGGCACGCGTCTGCACGTCGGCAACTGGTCGGGAGTGACCGTCGAGAAGAAGCAGGCGTCGTTCAAGCACGACGGCACCCGTATAGACCTCGTCGACCTCCCGGGGACTTACAGCCTCAGTCCCTACTCGGAGGAGGAGGTCATCGCAGCGGACTTCCTGTCCGACGAGCGCCCGGACGTCATCCTGGACGTCGTCGACGCCACTAATCTCGAGCGCAACCTGTACCTCACCGTGCAGCTGCTCGAACTCGGTATCCCGGTGGTCGTGGCGCTCAACGTGTACGACGAGGCCGAGAAGAAGGGCTACGAGATCGATGCCGACGCCATCGCGAAGGCGCTCGGCGTGAAGGTGGTGCCGACGTCGGCTCTCACCGGCCGAGGCCTCGACGAGCTCCTCGACGCGGTCACCGAGGTGGCTGGGGAGCCCGAGGAACACGCCCCGCGGGTGCTCGAGTACGGCCCGGACATCGAGTCGGCCCTGGGAGCCATCGAGCACGAGCTCACCGAGGTGGCACCCGGTATGGTCGAGCGCTGTCCGGCGCGTTGGCTCGCGCTCAAGCTGCTCGAGGGAGACGAGCGCATCGGGAAGCGGCTCCAGTTCCTCGGCACGGACGCCTTGGTCGAGCGCGCGTCCGAGCACCTGCGCACGGTACACGACGCGGACCTCGAATCCCTGGTCGCCGAGGCCCGTTACGCGAAGGCGGGCGGTCTGGCGCGCGAGGTGTTGAGCAAGCCGAAGGTCACGAAGATGGAGTTCACGGAGCGTGTCGACCGGATCGTGCTCAACCGCTACCTCGGCATCCCGATCTTCCTCGGCACGATGTGGCTGCTGTTCAAGATCATGTTCGACGTGTCGACGCCGTTCATCGACTTCTTCGAGGGCCTCATCACCGGTCCGGTGGCCAGCGGCGTCACATGGGCGCTCACCGGCATCGGCGCTTCGGAGTGGGTGCTCTCGCTCGCGGTGGACGGCATCATCGGTGGTGTGGGCGTGGTGTTCGCCTTCCTCCCCGTCATCTTCACGATGATGTTCTTCGTCACGCTGCTCGAGGCGAGCGGCTACATGGCGAGGGCCGCCTTCATCATGGACCGCGCGATGCGCTCGATAGGGCTGCACGGCAAGTCGTTCATCCCGCTGCTGCTCGGGTTCGGCTGCAACGTGCCGGCAATCTACGCGACGCGTACGCTGGAGAACCGCAAGGACAAGGTGCTCACCTCGCTGCTGATCCCGTTCACCTCGTGCGGCGCGCGGCTCCCCGTCTACGTGCTGTTCACCGCGATCTTCTTCGCGGCCTACCAGGCGACGGTGCTGTGGTCCCTCTACGTGCTCGGTGTCGTCGTGGCGATGGCGCTCGGCTTCCTCTTCAAGCGGACGCTGTTCAAGGGAGAGGCGCCGGTCTTCGTCATGGAGCTGCCGCCGTATCGTCTGCCGTCGCTGAAGAACCTGCTGTTCCACACATGGGAGAAGGGCAAGCACTACGTGGTCAAGGCCGGCACCTACATCGTGCTCGCCTCGCTCGTGGTCTGGACGCTCTACAACGTCCCGTTCGACGCACAGAGCAAGGAGGAGACGCTGCTTGGCCAGGCGGGCCGGGCGGTGGCGCCGGTGTTCGAGCCGCTCGGTTTCGGTACGTGGGAGGCGGGCTCCTCGATCATCTCGGGCGTGGTGGCCAAGGAGGTCGTCGTGGCGACCATGGCGCAGGTCTACGCGCCCGTGGGAGCCGACGAGCCGGCCGACGAGCCGGCCCCGAGCTTCGGCGAGGAGATCGCAGGCGTGGGCACCGGCTTCGTGCAGGCTACGCGGGATGCGGTCACCGGCCTGCTCGCCGGGCTGGGAGTGACGAGCCTGGCCGCCGAGGCGCCCGAGGAGCAGAGCGTCCTCGCGGCGCCGCTGCGGAGCGCGTTCACGCCGCTAAGCGCGTTCGCCTTCCTGGTCTTCGTGCTGCTGTACGTGCCGTGCATGATCGTGCTGGTCGCGATGCGGCAGGAGTTCCGCAGCTGGAAGTGGCCGCTCACATCGACCGCGGCGTCGTTCGGCTCCGCGTGGGTGGTGGCGTTCCTGGTCTACCAGGGCGGTTCCCTGCTCGGGATAGGGGTGTGACCCATGCAGCTCGTCGACCTGATGGTAGTGGCCGTGATCGTCGCGGGGATCGCGTTCATGGTGTACCGGACGATGTGGAAGACGAAGTCCCCCTGTCCGGGGTGCGAGGGCGGTTCGTGTTCGAGCACCGCACGACCGGCGCCGGACACGCACCATGGTTGCTGCGACCCGCCGCAAGATGGTGAGCGGTGACCCGGGGACGACGTTCCCGGTGACCACCTCGCTCTATCGCCCGATCACATACGACCGACACAGCCCCGCGCTCCCCGGAAGGGACGCGGGGCTGCTTGCCGCATCGGCTATGCTCACCCCGGAGGGTTACTTACAGAACTTTCGGGACGCAACCCCTGCACGCGGAACTGCAGTCGCGACTGCATGAGGCGAAGGCCACCGCGAACGCCTCCAAGCTCCTGGAGGCCTTGGGCAGTCGGCCCCGGACCGTGACGGAATAGATGCCCGGGTCGGTGCCCACGCCCTCGAGGATGGTTTCACGGTCGTCGAGAGCCGGGTGTGCGTTCCGTGCTTACTCGATCGCATTCTCTACGCTGTCGATCACGGACTCCGAGATCGCCCCGTCGCCGCCGAAGAACGTGGTCCGGAACGTCTCGCCCACGTGCCGCTCGAGCTCGGATCGCACGCTCGGGGTGAGGCTCGCCGTGTGTGTGAGCAGCATGACCGTGCCTCGTCTGCCGGCAAGCACGCCGCCGGTGAGCGCGTCCGGGAAGTTCTCGCCGGTGGCCAGCGTCACGCCGCTCCACTCGGCGAACGTGCGATTCTCCGTGGCCCACTTGGCGATCTCGAGGGCCGTCTCGTAACGGGTGTCGCCGTAGAGACGGTGGACGTGCTCGGGGCCGAAGGCGGTGTTGAGGCGCGACTCGGTGACGCCACCGACCACGCTGGTCCCTCCGACCATGTATACGTCCTCGATACCGTGCGCCTGCATGAGCGCGATGGTGGTCGGCGAGATGCCGGCCGGCTCGGCGAGCAGGATGGGCATCGTCTGCGATACGGCGAGCGGGGAGGCCGCGAGCGCGTCGGGGAAGTCCGCGCCGGTGGCCACGAAGGCGTACGGCACGTAGGCGTGGCTCTGCTCGAGGACGGCTCGCGCGGTGCCGTAGCGGTCGCTGCCCTCGACGCGTATCACGTCGGCGCCGGGGACGGCCGCCAGGATCGCGGCGAACACGGTGTCGCTCACGGCGCCCGCTCCGCCGATCACGTATACGATGGTCGGGTCGAGACGCTGCAGCTCACCGGCGGTAGCCGGCGGAAGCGAGTCCCGTCTGGTCAGCAGGATCGGTCCTCGCCACCCGAAGAACGACGCGGCGAGCGCGTCGGGGAAGTCCTCACCCGTGGCCACGACCGCCAGGGTCGCTCCCTCCGGGAAGCCCGCTTGCGAGATGGCGACCCCGGTGTCGTAGCGGTCCGGGCCTTCGAGCTGCTCGAGGTCGATCGGCCCCACGAGGCGGCGGGCGTGTACGTCCGTGTCGAGCGTGCCGTCCAGGTCCCACCACGCGACGTTGCCGCCATACGATGCGGTCCAGCGGACGACGCCGTTGATCTGCAGCCGCCCCCCGTCGCTCGGCGACCAGACCAGACGCTCGTCGCCGGACACGAGGTCCCTGACCATGATCCGGTACGGATCCCCTCCGCCGATGAGCGTGAAGAAGAGGCGATCGCAACTCACCTCCGGATTGGTCACGTATACGTCGGCGCGTTCCACCTCGACACGCTCATCGGTGATCATGTTGTGGGCCACCACGCGGGTCCGGTCGGCGGTCTCCTCGACCCATACCGCCCACTCGCCCCAGACCGTCGGGCAGTACTCGTCGGGGTCGGCGAGTCCGGAGTCGCGGGACAGGAGGGGACCCCACGCATCGTAGTCGAGGTGGTAGAACATCGCTTCGATGTCGCCGGCCGCGGTCCGCGACTGCCAGACCACCAGGTCCTTCCAGATGCGCGGCAGTGTCTCGTCGCGGTCGGGACGGCTGACCGGCAGGTCCGTCGCCGTCTCGCCGGGCTCGATGAACTCCAGGTCGTGCACGCCGTCATCATCGTCGTCATGTGAGTAGACGACCACGCCGTCGTTCACGTCGAAGGAAAGAACGCCCTCCCGCGTCCCGAAGCCGGACGCGGTGTAGTCGGAATCGATGTCACGGCGGCCGATCGAGTACTCGCCGTCGGAGTCAGGGTCCTGACGGTAGTAGACGTACTCCCCATCGAGGACAGGCGCGGCCTCGCCCCAGTCCTCGTCGGCCACCGCCCGCTCCTCGCCCGAGGAGATGTCGTAGAGGTAGATATCGCTGCCTTCCGGTGTGCCGTCGGCGCTGTGGCCGTACGCGACATATTCCTGGGAGATGTCGGTGAGGGTGAACCTGCCGGCTCCGGTCTTGTCGACGATCACCTCGGTGCCGGTGATCCCGGCGCCGGCTGTGGAGAGTGTCGCCAGGATGAAGCAGCCGACACAGAAGGCGAGGAACGCGGTACGGAAGCGCATGACGGTCTCCCCCCGTCGAGGACGGCGGCCTGCCGCGACGCGGTCCCCTCGGCCCCATCCGATGAACCCATTATGTACCCGTCGCGTGGTCGGGTCACCCCCGGCGAGTGATGCATGGAGTCCTCTGCTCCAGGCAGCCCGCCCACTTGACTACTATCCTACTGAGTAGCATACTCACTATGCTACAAAGTCACTTACCGCGAGGTGTGCTGTGGATCTCAGCGTCCCCTCGATCGACGGGATCGATCCCGGCTCCGAGCAGACCGACTGAAGGAGGCGCGAGATGAAGACCTTCGACATCGCCGACATGGAAGCCTACGGCTACGAGCAGCGTTCGAGTAACGTCTTCTATGAGACCGCAGAGTTCAAGATGCGGGTGATCGATCTGGCCCCGGGCGGGAGCATCCCCTTGTGCGAGATGGCGTCCCACGTCGTGTTCGTGTGCGTCGAGGGTGAAGCCCTGGTCACCGTCGACGGGGATGAGGTCCCGCTGACCCCGACGCGAGGATTGGTGACGGAGCCCGCTACCGTCTCGATGAGAAGCGATGTCGGAGCTAAGCTCCTGGGGATCCAGATCGCGCCGACGGGAGGCGCCTGACGCGCCTGATGGTCCTCGCGTGACGGATCAGCCCCCGCGTACGCCCTCGGCTATCCGGTCGCCTACCTCCCGGTCGATGCTGCGCAAGTACTCGAAGGCCCGCTCCAGCACCGGCTCGGACACACCGTCCTTCAGGTGCCCGACCACGTTGGACACGAGCAGGTCCCGCTGGTGGTCGTCCATCACCTCTCGGACCAGCGTGCCCGGCTGGACGAAGTCGTCATCGTCCTCGCGCTGGGTGTAGGCCGCACGGACGAGTTCGCCGTCGGCGCTCCAGACGGTGTCCTCGGGGTAGCGCTCGGGGTCGGCCTCGGGACCGCCCTTGGAGTTGGGCTTGTAGACCGGGTCGGAGACGTTGTCGATCCGCATCGCGCCGCCCTTGCCGTAGCTGTGCACCGGGCTCTTCGGCCGGTTCACCGGGATCTGCTTGTAGTTGACGCCCAGGCGCGCCCGGTGCGCGTCGGCGTACGAGATGAGGCGGGCGAGCAGCATCTTGTCCGGGCTCGGGCCGATGCCGGGGACGAGGCTGTTGGGCTCGAACGCCGCCTGCTCGATCTCGGTGTGGAAGTCGCTCGGGTTGCGGTCCAGGGTGAGCCGGCCGACCTCGTGCAGCGGATAGTCGCCGTGCGGCCACACCTTGGTGAGGTCGAACGGGTTGAACCGGTACGTCTTCGCTTCCTCGAACGGCATGATCTGCACCTTGAGCGTCCAGCTGGGATGGTCGCCTCGCCCGATCGCGTCGGAGAGGTCGCGCCGGTGGTAGTCGGCGTCCTCTCCCGCGATCCGGTCGGCCTCCTCCTGGGTGAGGTTCTCGATGCCCTGGTCGGTCTTGAAGTGGTACTTCACCCAGAAGCGCTCGCCTTCGGCGTTGACCCACATGTAGGTGTGGCTCGTGTAGCCGTTCATGTGCCGATAGCTCCTGGGGACCCCGCGGTCGCTCATCAGGATGGTCACCTGATGGGCCGACTCCGGCGAGAGGGTCCAGAAGTCCCACTGCATGTCGTGGTCGCGCAATCCGGTGTCCGCCCGGCGCTTCTGCGAGTGGATGAAGTCCTGGAACTTCATCGGGTCGCGCACGAAGAACACCGGCGTGTTGTTGCCGACCATGTCGTAGTTGCCCTCGGTAGTGTAGAACTTGAGCGCGAATCCGCGCACGTCACGCCAGGTGTCTGGGCTGCCGCTCTCGCCGGCGACCGTCGAGAACCGGGCGAGGACCTCGGTCTCGGTGCCCGGCTGGAACAGCGCGGCCTTCGTGTAGGCGCTCACGTCCTGGGTCACCTCGAAGCGGCCGAACGCCCCCGAGCCCTTCGCGTGCGGCTGGCGGTCCGGGATCATCTCACGGTTGAAGTTCGCCATCTGCTCCATGAGGTAGTGATCGTGCATCACGAT
>CAYOSP010000037.1:0-6243 GCA_964406675.1 uncultured Eubacteriales bacterium
TCGGTACCGCGAACTGAGCCGGCGGCCCCGTGGGGACATCCTCACGGGGCCGCCGCACGTCTCGACGAGGTGCGGAGCGGACGACACATGCGCGAGCCGGTACCCGTGTCGCCTACGGGCTCACGACCACATTGGCTGCGGTGAACACGCCGTCAGCCTGGGAGACTCCCGAAACCTGGACCGTAGCCCCTTCGACGAGCAGGTCGCTGCCTGAGTCAGAGGTCTCCGCGTACGTCGTGTCGGAGTCGAGGTAGACTGTCTGTGAACCGCCTTCGGCCAGCTCGATCATGATGCTCTGCGCGTCCGCGGCGAGCACCGTGCCCTCGACCACCGCACCACCGCGCATGCCGCCGTCGGCACCGAAGCCACCAGAGGGTGGCTCCATGCCCTGTTCAGCGAAGAACGCCTGACGCTCCTCTTCGGTCATGTTCGCCATCGCCTCGCGGTCCGAGATACCGCCTCCCGGACCGGCGGTCGTCGTCGAGCCCTCATTCGCCCCCCAGAGCAGGTAGCCGCCACCCAGGCCGACGGCCAGACCCAGCGCCAGACCGATCACGATACTCATCGCCTTCATCGCTCCTCCTTGCCCGGGCCGCCTAGGCCCGTTGCCTACTGGTACCTGAGCGCCTCGATGGGACTGAGCGCGGAAGCGCGCCGCGCGGGATAGTAGCCGAACACGACACCGATAGCGGCACACACGCCGATGGCGAGTACGACGCTGTCGAGAGTGATGACCGCCGTGATGCCGATCATGGGCGCCGCGAATGCTGCGAAAGCCCAGCCGACGAGGAAGCCCACGCCGCCGCCGATCAGGGTCAGAGCGACGGCCTCCGCTAGGAATTGGGTGCTGATGACCGATGCGGTGGCGCCGACCGCCTTTCGCAGACCGATCTCGCGGGTCCGTTCGGTCACGGTGGTGAGCATCATGTTCATGATCCCGATGCCGCCGACGAGGAGGCTGATGCTCGCGATGCCGGCTAGCAGTGTGGTGAACGTGCTCGTCACGGTCGACATCGTGCTTAGGATGTCCGCCATCGAGACGAAGCGGAAGTCGGCCAAGGTCTCGTCGGCTATGCCGTGTCGGTAGAGCAGCAGGTCGGTCATGGAGTCCTCTGCTGCGTCGACCTGTTCCGCGTCGGTGACGAGCACGCTGATGGACTGCACGAAGTCGCTGCCCGTGAGGGACCGTATAGCGGTGCTCAGTGGGACGAAGACCCCTGAATCGGGACTCGACATGCCCGCAGCTCCCTTCTCGTCGAGCCAGCCGACCACCGTGTAGCGCGCCGCGCCTATGCGGATCGATTCGCCGACGGGGTTCACGCCCTCACCGAAGAGGTCTTCGGAGGCGGTGTAGCCCACCACGGCCACGCGAGCCATGGTCTGGTCGTCGCGTTCGGAGATGAACGTCCCGGCGAGCAGGTCGAGACCGAGCACCTCCCGGTAGTCGGAGGTCACTCCGTAGACGGAGGAGTTGGCGTTGACGTTCTTCCAGATGATCTGCTGATTGCTCGAGACCTGCGGTGCGGTCGCGGCCAACACGTCGATCTCGTCCGCAAGCGCTTCAGCGTCCTCACGCGTGAGCGACTCGACCGCACCGGGGCTCTGCCGGAATCCGCCGCCCTCCTGTCCTGGAGACGCCGGCATGATGGTGACCAGATTGCTACCGCTCGCCTCGATGCTCTGGGTGATCGAAGCCTGAGAGCCCTCGCCGATCGCGATCATGGCGATGACCGAGGAGATACCGACGATGATGCCGAGGATGGTCAGGCTGCTCCGCACCTTGTTGCTCGTGAGCGAGAACAGGGTCTCAGCGATGAGGTCGGTGATCCTCACGCGCCCTCACCGCTCGAGCCGTTCTTCGTGTCGGAGAGGATGAGGCCGTCCTGGAGCTCGATCGTCCGCTCGGCGTACGCGGCGATGTTCGCTTCGTGGGTGATGAGCACTATGGTCCGGCCCTCGGCATGAAGCCGGCTGAGCAAGTCCATGACTGCTTCTCCGGTCTTCGTGTCGAGGTTGCCCGACGGCTCGTCGGCCATGATGAGCGAAGGGTCGTTGACGAGTGCGCGGGCGATGGCGACTCGCTGCATCTGCCCGCCGGAGAGTTCGTTGGATAGGTGCGTATCGAGCTCCTCTTCGAGACCCACTGCGCGAAGAGTCTCGGTCGCGATGCGCTCGCGCTCCTCGGGGTCGGTCTTCGAGTAGAGCATCGGAAGCATGACGTTGCGCAGCACGGTGGCGCGCGGAAGCAGGTTGAACGCCTGGAAGACGAAGCCGATCATCTCGCGTCGCATCCGTGCGAGGTCGTCGTCGTCCATGTCGGCGACGTCGCGTTCGGAGAGCCGATACGCACCGCCGGTCGGCACGTCCAGGCACCCCAAGATGTGCATGAGAGTCGACTTGCCCGAACCGGATGGGCCCATGATGGCGACGAATTCACCTTGGTCGACGTGGATGTCCACGCCTCGGAGCGCCTTCGTCTGCGCCGCTCCCGAGTCGTAGATCTTCGTCAGGCCGCGTGCTTCGATGACGGCGGTCACGGGCGGCCACCGCCCATGCCGGGCATGGAGATGCCGGCGCTCGATCCGCTCTCATCCTCGCCATCACTCACGTTCGTCGCGGTGACGACCGGGTCCCCGACGTCGAGGCCGCTCTCGATCACGGTGTGCGTGGCGTTGTAGAGGCCGGTCTCGACCGGTACGATACGCGGCTCCGCAGTGGTGCTCGCGAGCACCTCCACGTACTCGCCGCCGGACTCGTCGTCGGTCTGGACGGCGGCGTTGGGGACGAGGAGCGCGTCCTGGGCGATCGCGGTGACGATGGTCGCGTTGCCGGTCATACCCGTGCGCAGGCCGTCGTGGTCCGTGTGGAGCTCGATCTGGACGAAGAAGGTGACGACGCCCTGGGTGTCGGTCCCCCCTTCGTCGATGCCGGTGACCTCACCACTGAACGTGAGCTCGGGCATCGCGTCGAAGATGACCTCGGCCTTCTGTCCGATCTCCAGGTCCGGCACATCGACCTCGTTGACTTCCACGTCGATCGCGAGCGGTCCGTTGCCGGTCAGCATCAACGGAGCGGCGGAGCTGACGGCCGCTGTGTCCGCGGACGTGGCCGACTCGCCACTCGAGCTCGCTGAACCCCCGGTGCTCACGGCGTCGCCGACCTCGATGTCGAGGGCGGACACGACCCCATCGTGCGGAGCGGTGACCACGAGCTTGTCGTCGTCGGCGACGGCCTGGTCGTACAAGAGGCGTGCGTTCTCGAGCGACGATGCCGCGGAGGTGAGACCGGCTTCGGCGAGGGCGAGGTTCTGCTGCGCGATGTCGTCGGCAGACTCGGAGATCGCGTCCTGGTAATCGGACCATGCGTTGTCCCGGAGGGCTCGGGCTGCGTCGAGTCCGGTCTCAGCGGTCTCCAGCTGCTTCTCGGCTGCTGCGACGGCGTCTGCGGTCGCGGTGGGTGTCGGGAGCCGGCTGCCCGCGAGCGCTTCATCGTACGAGGTCCGCGCCTGATCGGCCTCGAGTTCGGCTCGCTCGTAGCTCTGCAGCGCCTGGAGGTAGCTTGCGTAGGCGCGGTCGGCTGCGGTGTCTACGTCGTCGAGCCCGCTCTCGGCCTGCATGACCGAGAGCTCGGAACGCGCGTAGCTCTCCTCTGCCTGCCGGTAGCCGGTGAGCAGCTTCGAGGTCTCGTCATCGAGGTCGTCGCTGACCAGCGTGTAGAGCACGTCGCCGCCTGTGACGGTCTCCCCCTTGGAGACTTCGACGGTGGCGACCTCGCCGCTGATCTCGGGCCATACCTCGATCGTATCGCGGTATGCGTTTCCCGAGCCCGAGACGGTCACCGACAGGGTGCCCATCTCGGCGGGTTCGGTCGTATACGTGGTGATCCCTTCGGTCGCACCGGTGTCTCGGATGAGTCCGAACGCGGTGAGCCCGACAGCTGCGAGTGCGACGACAGCGACGAGTACCTTTCGTTTCTTGAGCCACTTGCGCATGGGGGCCTCCCTGTGGCTTGCCTAGCCCGTCTCGAAGACAAGGCTAGAAGGAAGAGGCCGCTCCCGAATCCGCACAGGGGAGCGGATCAGGGTACTCCCCAGGGAGTACGTTCGAAGGTCCTGCTACTCCGACGAGGGCCCGGGAACGACGAGCCCGGTCTCGTAGGCGAGGACGACGAGCTGCGTCCGATCGCGGGAGTGGGTCTTCTGCATCACGCGCGATACGTGTGTCTTGGCGGTCGCCGGCGAGATGCGGAGCGCATCGGCTATCTCGTCGTTCGAGAGCCCCTTTGCGACTTCGGCGAGGACCTCGCGCTCACGCGGGGTGAGGAGGTCGAGCTGCTCAGGTCGGGCCTTGCGGACCTCCGGCCTACTCGCGAACTCGGAGATGAGGCGTCGGGTGACCGAGGGAGCGAGAAGCGCCCCGCCGGCCGCGACGACGCGGACGGCGTGGAGGAGTTCATCGGGCTCGGTGTCTTTGAGCAGGAAGCCACTCGCGCCGATGCGGAGAGCCTCGTACACGTACTCGTCAGCATCGAAGGTAGTCAGGATGATCACGCGCGGACCGTTGTCGGATGTGGTCAGAATCGTCGCGGTCGCCTCGAGCCCGTCGGTCTTGGGCATGCGGATGTCCATGAGGATCACGTCCGGTGAGGTATCGGCGGCGAGGGCGATCGCCTCGGCGCCGTTCGCAGCCTCGCCGACGACCTCAAGGTCATCGGCCGCATCGATGAGAACGCGGAAGCCGGAGCGGACGAGCTGCTGATCATCTGCGAGCAGGACCGAGATCATCTCGCGCTCCTCGGGATCGGGATCGTCGCTGTGATGCGGAGACCGCCTTCGCCCGCGGGTCCCGTCACGAGCGTACCGCCGAGCGCTGCCGCCCGTTCACGCATACCCTGGATGCCGTGGCCATCCTCCAACTCGTCTGAAGGGCCCCGCCCGTCATCGCTCACCTCGAGGAGGAGTTCGGTCCTACTCACCCGGGCGACGACTTCAGCGCGTGAGGCTTGACTGTGGCGCATCACGTTAGTGAGCGCCTCCTGGGCGATACGGAAGGCGGACAGCCCCATGAACTCGGGAAGGGCCTCGACGTCCCCGCTCACGGTAAGGTCGACCGCGACGCCGGACTCACGCACCGTCTCGGCCAGGTCGTCCAGGTCGGCGAGGGTGACACCGGGGGAACGCGGGGCGTCGGAGTCCCCGGTCCTGAGTACGTCGAGCATCGAACGCAGTTCGGTGAGCGCACTCTTACCCGTGTCGCGTATGGTCTCGAGACTCGCCTGGGTCTGTGCCGGATCCTTCTCCACGGTCGACAAGCCTGCTTGGGCCTGCACGGTCACCACGGCAAGGCTGTGAGCTACGATATCGTGTACGTCACGAGCGATGCGGATCCGCTCTTCGCCGACGCGTCGCAGTGCCTCCTCTTCACGTACGCGCTCTGCCTCTCGGAAGTGCTGCTCGACCTCCTCGACATACTCGCGACGGCTGCGCATCGCGTCGCCGAAGAGCGAGGACGCGATCAGCAGGGCGGCCATCCCGACCGCCTGCCCGATCCAGCGAGCGTTCGAGTAGTCGGAGTAGATGATCGCCGATCCGAGAACGACGAGGGCTATGAGAACCACGACGTAGAGAGAGGTGCGCCCGCGTGACGAGCGGCTTGCGACCGTGGCCAGCGCGATCATCACACCGAAGACGACGAACGTGGGAGGCCAGTGCTGTACCAGATAGCACAACGTGGCTGCCGAGGTCGCAACGAGGACGGCGACAGGCCACTTGCGCCGGAAGGCGAGCGGCAAGAACACGAGTGCCACCACCACGTATGGCCACACGCCGTAGTCGACGCGCTCGCCCGATCCGATGAGATCGGCCGGCATGGCGAAGAGTCCGTCGCCACGGGGACGCGCCGGCATGCCGACGGGTGGACCGAAGAATCGCCACACCCGAGCGAAGCCGGCGACCTGCAGCCAGGTGAGCGCGGTCAAGGCGACACCTATCGCCGCGTCGACGGCCACTTCGGGCAAGTTCCTGATCCGCGCGTATGCGTTCTCGAGCGTCATGGGAACAGCGTAGGGGAGCTCACGTGGTTGCGCGACCTGTGTCGGGAGCACGTCGGTGTACGCTCGCTGATGTACGCGGCGCGGTTCGATTGCTCCGTCTCCCGCCCCTCGGTATACTCGCTTCCGCGTCGTGACGGTGCCACCCGCGGAGGGGTGGCAGAGTGGTTGAATGCGGCGGTCTCGAAAACCGTT
>CAYOSP010000038.1:0-5968 GCA_964406675.1 uncultured Eubacteriales bacterium
TCTCGCCCAGATGAGCAGCGCCCCGCGTCCGCGCTCCGTACAGCCCACGGTCTTCCCCTCGAGAACCCTTCCTACCGCCGCGTCGAGCGCGACCGCCGTGTGGGTCTTCATATGCGGGTCGATGCCGACTGTGATCATCATCGTCCCCCTCCGTCGACGTGACGATGGCGGGGGTCGTCGGCGGACACGCCTTAGCTGGGGCCTCTAGGCCAGGCTCCTATGAAGTCACGACGGCGACCCCTCGGTACCCGGCGGCGGGGGACATAACAGCAGAAGGTCAGCCGCAGTGCGGCGACAGATGCGCTGCGGGCCACCCCGCCACCGGATCCGAGGCTACCTGACGGGTGTCAGGAATCCCACGAGGGCAGAGTGACACTAACAATCCGCTGGTTAGGTCGCTCGTCAGGAGCTACGCTGGCCCAAGTGCTCGACAAATGCTGTCGCCGCCCCAAGTGAGGCTTCCGCACCCGCGGCATCGACTACCTCACGTCCATGGACTGCGTGGTTTCGGCGCTTCGCAGACTCAGTGAACGCCTGCCAGAATGGCTGGTCCTCAACCGCATCACCTGTCAAAGCTGAGTACAGCTTGCGGTTTCGCTTGTTGGCCAAGTTGTAGCCGTTCAGGAGGTTGGTCACCGGATTCTCCAAGTGCGGGATGTCGTTCGCCTCGAACGCGTCAGAGAGGCAGCGCTCAGTCGCCACCTCGCAGGCCATGTGCGCCACAACGACGGCTATCGAGTACTGCCCATCGTCAATGAGCCCTTGTGCTACGGCCAAGAGTCCTTCCGAGTAGGTGATGACCATACCTGCGACTGACGTCGAGACATGGACTTGAACGCTGACTGCAGCCTCGATGACGCGCGATGTCGATCCGCACTCCGGACAGGGATCACGGTCGGCCGGATCGCCGTGACCGGACTCGTCGGGCATCAGACGTGAGCACTCTGCGCAACGAACCCCACGAACTACGTCTTCTGCCATTTCGCCTCCACTACAAGAGATGCGACCTAACCCCACTTCTGCAGTCTGCATATCAGGATATCGCACGCCTCCGACAACCCCAGCACGCGAACAGGCCGAGAAGCCCTTCGGCTCCTCGGCCTGCTTGATCTCCTGGTCGGGCTGGCCGGACTTGAACCGACGACCCCTTGTCCCCCAGACAAGTGCGCTACCAAACTGCGCCACAGCCCGATATGTGGATGTGCGCGACACGGCGTGCGCGTCGGCGCGGGATGATTCTACTGCCGGACCTCCCGAGCCTCAACCCGGCGGACCCGCGGCGGCTCCGGACCGGCTCAGACGGCCGGGCCTCCGGTCACTCCGCCGCGATACACGATGACCTCCACCTCGTGCAGCGTCACGAGCCCGTCGCCCACCATCGCGGCGAAGACCTCCGCGAGCGCGGCCACCCGATGCCGCACGTCCACGACCGTCACCACGACCGGGTCGTCCCGCGACATGCGAGGCTTGTGCCGGTCGAAGAGCCGGCTCGTGGCGCCGAAGCCGCTCAGCCCCCGGGTGACCGTCGCGCCGGCGCACCCGGAGGTGCGGCTCGCGTCGACGAGCGCCTCCCACAGCGGCCGGTCCTCGTAGGAGTCGTCCACTCCCACGTAGGCCGTGAGCTGCATCGCCTCACCGGTGATGTCCATCGCTACCCAGCTCCCTCTTCACGCGTGCGCTCGTCGCCGTCCGTCCGCTTCGCGAGCAGTCCTTGCACGCGATCCAGCAATTCCCGTGCGATGACGCGCTTCGGGGCGGGCCCGCACGAGTCGGCCCCGTCGGCGGTCACGAACGTCACCGTGTGCTCGCTCGCGCCGAATCCCGCACCGCCGGACACGTCGTTGGCGACGATCATGTCGAGTCGCTTGCGCTCCAGCTTCTCGCGCGCCCGCTCGAGCACCCGCTCGGTCTCGGCGGCGAAGCCGACCAGGACCGGCCGCTCCGCGCGCGACAGCGCCGCCGCGGACTCCCCCACCTCGGCGAGGATGTCGGCGGTGCGTTCGAGCCGCAGGTGCAGGTCGCCCTCGGTCTTGGCGAGCTTGCCGCCGGTGGGCTCGGCCGGGCGGTAGTCGGCCACGGCCGCGGTCATCACGAGCGCGTCGACCTCCGACGCGCGTTCCAGGACCGCCGCGCGCATCTCCTCGGCGGTCTGCACGCGGACGGCCTCCACGCCGAACGGCGCGGGCAGCTCGCCCGGACCCGCCACCAGCGTGACCTCGGCCCCACGCAGCGCGGCCTCCTCGGCCACCGCGTATCCGGTGCGCCCCGACGCCCGGTTCCCCAGGAAGCGCACCGCGTCGATCGGCTCCCTCGTGCCGCCCGCGGTCACCAGCAGCCGCCTGCCCGCGAGCTCGCGCGATCTGCGCGCCGCGACGTCCACCTCCTCCGCGATCGTCTCGACCTCCGGCAGCCGCCCCTCCCCCACGTCGCCGCAGGCGAGGTCGCCGGAGGCGGGCTCGAGCACGATCGTCCCGCGGGCGCGCAACGTCGACACGTTCGCCCGCGTCGCCTCGTCGCGCCACATGCGCGTGTTCATCGCCGGGGCCACCAGGATCGGCGCCGTCGCCGCGAGCGCGGTCGTCGTGAGCAGGTCGTCCGCGCGCCCGACGGCGAGCTTGGCGAGCACGTTCGCCGTGCACGGGGCGATCACCAGCACGTCGGCCTCCTCGGCGAGCGACACGTGGTGCACCGGCGCGTCGTGCGCCTCCCACAGCGACACGGCGACGGGGTGCCCGGTGAGCGTGCGGAAGGTGAGCGGCGTGACGAAGCGTGTGGCCGCCTCGGTCATGACCACCTTCACGTCGTGCCCGCGGCGCATGAGCGAGCGCGCGAGCTCGCACGACTTGTATGCGCCGATACCTCCCGTGACGCCGAGCACCACCGTGCTCACGGTCCCTCACCTCGCCTTCGCCCGATCCGTCCTCGCGTTCTGGAGCGTGTCCCAGAGTATGCCACGCCCCACAGGGGAAGATACTGCCCTGTCCGCCCGGGACGCACTCGAACGGAAGGGACCCAGATGACCGAGATACCCCGACCGGACCCGCCGGAGGTCCGGATACGCATCGCCGGCGAGGCGGGATTCGGCATCAAGGCGTCCGGCCGGATGCTCGCGCGCACGTTCACGCGCGGCGGGCTGAACGTCTTCGACCTCACCGAGTACCCGTCGCTCATCCGCGGGGGGCACAACGTCTACCTCCTCCGCGTGAGTCCCGAGCCGATCCACAGCCACGTCCGCGACGTCGACGTCATCGTGGCGCTCAACCGCGACGGCGTCGACCGCCACGTCGGCGAGCTCACCGAGGACGGCGCGGTGATCTTCGACCCGGAGGTGGTGCCCGCCGAGGACTGGCCGCGCACGGAGGCGGTGCGGCGGGTCCCGGTCCCGCTCGAGCAGCTCGCCGCCGACGCGGGCCGGAAGATCATGCGCAACACCGTGGCGCTCGGCGCGATCTGCGGCCTGCTCGACTTCCCGTTCGAGCGCCTCGAGGGATCGATCCGCGAGCAGTTCGGCGCCAAGTCCGAGAAGGTCGTCGACCAGAACCTCCAGGCGGCGCGCTCCGGATACGACCACGTCCGCGAGCACGAGGAGGGCTTCCACCTCGCCCTGGCCGAGCCGGATCGCGGCGCCGAGGATGCGCCGGGCGAGGACGGGAGTGCGTCGGGCGAGGGAGAGAGCGCGTCCGGTGAGAGCGAGGGCCGCATCGTCATCGACGGCAACGCCGCGGTCGGCCTCGGCGCGCTGGCGGCCGGCATCGGGCTCTACGCCGCCTACCCCATGACGCCGGCCTCCTCGCTGCTGCACTTCATGGCGGCCGCCGAGCGGGAGCACGGCGTGAGCGTCAAGCACACCGAGGACGAGCTCGCCGCGATGAACATGGTCGTGGGCGGCGCCTTCACCGGCGCGCGGTCGATGTGCGGCACGTCCGGCGGCGGCTTCGCGCTCATGACCGAGGCGTTCGGCCTCGCGGGCGTGACCGAATCCGCGGTGGTGGTGATGGTGAGCCAGCGACCCGGCCCCGCCACCGGCCTGCCCACCTGGACGGAGCAGGGCGATCTCCGCACGGTGCTGCACGCCGGACAGGGCGAGTTCCCGCGCGTCGTGCTCGCGCCCGGCGACCACACGCAGTGCTTCGACCTCGCATGGCAGGCGTTCAACATCGCCGACCGCCTGCAGACCCCGGTCGTGCTCATGCTCGACAACTTCCTCTCCGAGAACCACGCCTCGATCCCGCCGTTCGACACCGGCGCGGTACGGATCGACCGAGGGAAGCTCGTCACCGAGGGCGAGGTCGAGGACTACCTGCGCTACCGCGTCACCGACGACGGGGTGAGCGAACGGGCGGTGCCCGGCGTGAAGGGCGCCACCCAGGTGGTGAACTCCTACGACCACGACGAGTACGGCTTCGCCGACGAGGGCGCGGACATGCGCGAGGCGCAGGTGGAGAAGCGCGCCCGCAAGACGGCGCTCGCGCGCGAGATCGTGCCCGCACCCCTCCTCGAAGGTCCGGACGAGGCGGAGATCGGCATCCTCACGTGGGGCAGCTCCATGATGCCGGTGCGCCAGGCGGTCGCCTGGCTCGCCGAGGACGGCGTCGACGCGCAGGTGATGCAGCTGCGCACGCTGTGGCCCTTCCCGGCTGACGAGGTGAAGGCCTTCCTGGACGCGGACCGGCCCACGCTCGCCGTCGAGGGCAACTCGACCGGGCAGATGGAGGGGCTCGTCCGGCAGGAGTGCCTCGCCGCACCGGGACACCATCTCCGCCGCTACGACGGGAGACCGATGGATCCGGTATGGGTGCTCGACAAGGTGAAGGAGGTACTCGGACATGCCTGAGTACGAGGACTTCGAGCGAGGCGTGCCGGACCCCACGTGGTGCCCCGGCTGCGGCAACTTCGGCATGTGGCGAGCGAAGAAGCAGGCCCTCGAGCGGTTGGGGATCGGCTTCGAGGAGTACGCGATCGTCTACGGGATCGGCTGTCACGGCAACGGCGCCGACTTCTTCAAGGGGCAGAACTTCCACGCGCTGCACGGCAGGACGCTCCCGGTGGCCACCGGTATCGCGCTCACGAACCCCGACCTCACCGTCATCTGCGAGGCGGGCGACGGGGACGGCTACGGACTCGGACTCGGACACTTCGTCCACACCTGTCGGCGCAACGTCGACATGGCGTACTTCGCGCACGACAACCAGATCTACGGTCTCACCACCGGGCAGGCCTCCCCCACCTCCGAGCGCATGATGCGCAGCCCGTCGACGCCCTCGGGCGTGCTCGAGCAGCCGGTCAACGCGACGGGGCTCGCCATCGCGCAGGGCGCGACGTTCGTGGCGCGCGGGTTCGCGGGCGACATCGAGCAGCTCACCGAGCTCTACGTGCAGGCGATCGAGCACCCGGGCTTCGCCGTGGTCGACGTGATGCAGCCTTGCGTGACGTTCAACAAGGTGAACACGTTCCGGTGGTTCCGCGAGCGCGTCTACCGGCTCGAGGAGCTCGAGGGAGACGAGGCCCACGATCCGTCGGACCGCGAGGCCGCCTTCCGGCTCTCGCTCACCACCTTCCACGACATGACCTGCGAGCCCGACGAGTGCCGCATCCCCATCGGCGTCTTCTACCGCGCCGAGGCCGACACCTACCAGGACGGCCTGCCGCACCTCGAGGGCCCGATGTGGAAGGCGGCCGAACAGCCCCGCGACGTGACCGAGACGATGCGCTCGTTCGCCTGAGACGAGACCCGGGCGGCGCGGCTCGGGCGGCGCGGCGCCTGGTATGCTCCAAGCGACCGTCCGGCCGCCCGAGGGGAGGCGCCCGTGCGCCGATCTCCCGCCAGTCCGCTCGCCCGCGTCGCCCGCGTCGCCACGCTCGGCCGCATCGCCGCGGTCGGCCGTGTCGGCACACTCGGCCGCATCGCCGCGGTCGTGGCCGTCGCGCTCGTGCTCGCCGCCGCCACGGGCTGCGTGGCGGTGTCCGG
>CAYOSP010000039.1:0-2261 GCA_964406675.1 uncultured Eubacteriales bacterium
ACGACGACGAGCCCGGCCTACAGGCCGACGCGCTCGAGTGGCTCGACAAGATCGCCCCGCCGACCTGGAAGCCCGCGGCCAACGACGTGGCGGCCGCGCTGCAGCCCGACCCCGGCGACTACCGCCACCACCGCGGCGGCGAGGACAACGGGGACGCCCACCTGAAGAACCTGCTCGTCCACCACCAGGTCATCCTGCCGATCACCGCTGGTCGGCTCGACCTCGGGCCATGGCAGGCGGTCTTCTACACCGAGTTCGACGGTCGCCGGCCCAAGCGCCTGGTGATCAAGGTGATGGGCGAGTGACCGACGCTCGGCCCCGCGGGAGGGGTTTCGGATCGCCGTGCCGGGAATACACTTCGGCGAAGCGGCCGGTCGGCCCCCGGACACGGAACGCCGGGGCGCGGAGCGGACCGAGACGACCCCGGACGAGGGAGCACGACCATGAAGCCGCGGATCGAAGAGGACCTCTGCATCGGCTGTGAACTGTGCGCGGACACGTGTCCGAACGTCTTCGAGATGGGCTCGGACGGCCTGTCCCACGTGATCGACGACGAACCGTCCGGGGCCGACGACGAGTGCGTCCGGGAGGCCGTCGACATCTGCCCGACGGACGCGATCGTCATCGAAGAGTGAACATCGCCGTCCGGCTCGCCGAGCCTCACGACACCCGGGCGATCGCCGCGATCTACAACCACTACGTCGAGCACTCGACGGCCACCTTCGACACCGAGCCCAAGACCGCAGAGGAGCGCATCGTCTGGCTGACCGAACACGGCGACGAGTACCCGGTGGTGGTCGCGGAACGTGACGGGGCCGTCGCCGGCTGGGGGAGCCTGAGCCGCTGGGCGAGCCGATGCGCGTGGCGTCACACGGTGGAGGTCTCCATCTACGTCGACGCCGACGCGCGCGGGTCGGGGGTGGGCTCCGCGATCATGACCGACCTGCTGCGGCGTGCGGAGACGCTCGGCCATCACGCGCTGATCGGCCAGATCGTGGTGGAGAACGAGGCGAGCATCGCGCTCTCGGAGCGGCACGGGTTCGAGCGGGTCGGTCTCATGCGCGAGGTCGGCCGCAAGTTCGACCGCTGGCTCGACCTCGTCCTGATGGAGCGCATCGTCGGGGAGTAGACTTCGGGCGGGAGGGATCCCGCGAGAGCCCGCGAGCGACCGGGAGGCACCCATGTGCGCCGAGGACACCCCCGACATGAGCGCAGCCGTGCGCAACCTGAAGCAGCCGATGCCGCTCGGCCGGAAGCTGCGGCTGATCGCTCGGAACAACGCCCGGAAGATCATCCGCGGGAGATCGTGCTGCGGAAACCACGGCGAGCCGGGCTGTTGACGGTGAACGAGGCCGCCGGTCGGCGGCACACCCGGCCCGACCGTCCGCCGTCGGGGCTGCGTATCGCTCGCGCCGCGCCGGGTGACGCCGACGCGATCCACGCGCTGCGGATCTCGGTCTTCCGCGAGGTCGCCGAGGAGTACCGCGACCCGGACCTGCCGCCCCTGAAGGAGACGCGGACCGACATCGCCGACGAGATCGAGCGAGACACCGTGCTCAAGGCGGTCGTCGACATGCCGCGCGAGGGCGCCGATGACGCAGGCGAGGATGCCGGCGAGCCGGATACCGTCGAGCAGCGCATCGTCGGGACGATAGGCGTGCGGATCCGCTACGACACGGCCCACCTGCGACGCCTCGTCGTCGATCCCCGGTGGCGAGGCGGGGGCGTCGGTGAAGCGCTCGCGCGGGAGGCCGAGCGCCTGGCCGTGGAGGGCACGGGGGGAGCCGTCTCCCGTATCGAGCTGTTCACGGGCGAGCACAGTCACGCCTCGCTCGCCGTCTGGCGGCGGCTCGGCTACGAGGAGACCTCACGTCGTCCGGAGGGCGGGTACGAACTCGTCTTCCTTCGCAAGACGCTCCGCTGAGCGGAAGACCCCGGCCGCAGTCGACTGCGATCGACGCACCACGCACTCTCTGAGCCCTTGGCTCGGTAGCTTGTGAAGGTCCTCACAGCCTGACCGCACTTGGCGCGGCCTTTGCTCGCTGAGTCACGGATACATTAACCGCGATTAGCTCAGGGAGTGGTCGCGATGGTATGGAAAGAGATCTGCTCGAACTGCAAGGGCGACAAGTACGTGAGGATCACCCGCGCGGACGGGTCGGACCAGCATCGCAAGTGCCCCGTCTGCAAGGGCGAGGGGTACAAGGTCCGCGTCGGCCGGCGATATCCGGTCCGTTGATCCGGTCCGCTGACACGATCCG
>CAYOSP010000039.1:2361-4304 GCA_964406675.1 uncultured Eubacteriales bacterium
TCCGTTGATCCGGTCCGCTGACACGATCCGCTGATCCGGCCCGCTGACGCGATCCGCTGACGCGACGGACTCAGCCGACGAATTCGAAGCGGTCGAGCGGCCAGTAGATCATGAACGCCTCGCCGTGGATGTGCTCCACCGGTTGTGGCCCGAAGATACGGCTGTCCCCGCTGTTCGCGCGGTTGTCTCCCATCAGCCAGACGTAGCCCGCGGGGATCTCTATCGGCTCCACCAGCGTGTACCCGTCGCGATGTGACTCCTCGACGTACGGCTCGTCGAGCGGTTCACCGTCCACGTAGACGAGACCGTCCTCGATGTCGAGCGTCTGTCCGCCGACCGCGATCACGCGCTTGGTGAGGGTCGGGCCCGCGCCGTCGGGGTTATCGAGCACCACGATGTCGCCCGGCTCGGGCTCCTCGATGAAGTAGATGAACTTGTTGTAGAACGCCCGGTCGCCGACCATCAGCGTCGGCTCCATGGAGCCGGTGGGGATGACGTAGGGCTGGGCGACGAACGTCTTGATGCCCAGGGCGAGCAGGAACGCGAGACCGACCATCACCACGGTCTCGAGCAGCCAGCGGCCGAACGACTGGCGGTCCTCCTCGGTCTCGTCCTCGTAGAGCTCGGTCCCGGACTCGTCGATCTCGGCGAGCGGCGGCGCGTGGACCGGCTCCTCGACGGCTCTATCGATGCGTTCCTCGGTCATATGGGGAGCTCACCCATCGGGAAGGGGACATGCGTCCAACAGGGTACCTCCCCAGCGTATGCCGTGCCAGTCCCGGACCGCGGGCTCATCCTCGCCTCCACCAGCGAGCGACGTCGGAGCCCTCGCGGAGGATCTCCCACTCGCCCGTAGGAGCCGACGAGACCCGTGAACAGGTCGACGGGCGCCTTCAGAGGGACTCGAGCGCGCGGTGGAGCATGGGGACGAGCTCCTCGGGCGGGAGCGCCGGGGCGAAGAGGAAGCCCTGCATGTTGCGGCAACCGGAGGTCTCGAGGAGGGTCGCCTGCATCTCCGTCTCGACGCCTTCCGCCACCACGTCCATGCCCAGCGCCGCCCCGAGGGACAGGATCGTCTCCGTCAGCGACCGGCTCATCTGGTCGCTCTCGAGATGCTCGACGAACCCCCGGTCCACCTTGAGCACGTCGACCGGGAAGCGCCGGATGTGGTTGAGCGAGGAGTAGCCCGTCCCGAAGTCGTCGACGGCGATCCGCACGCCGACCTCGCGCAGGCGCTCCAGCGTCTCGTAGACGAGATCGGAGTCCTCCGCGGCGAGGCTCTCGGTGATCTCGAGCTCCAGCCGGTCCCCCGGCACGCCGCTCTCCGAGAGCGCCGCCTCGACCACGCCGACGAGATCGTCGTCGAGGAACTGACGCTGGGACACGTTCACCGCCACCCGCAGGCGATCGAGCCCCTCACGGCGCCACTCGGCGAGTTGGCGGCACGCCTCGGCGACCACCCAGGACCCGATGGGCACGATGATGCCGCTCTCCTCGGCGGTGTGGATGAAGCTCCCGGCGGGAAGCATGCCCCGCTCGGGATGGTCCCAGCGCAGGAGCGCTTCGAGCGCCACGACGGAGCGGTCGGGGACGGCCACCTGCGGCTGATAGTGCAGCACGAGCCTGCCCTGCTCGAAGGCCTCGCGGAGTTCCTCGAACTCCTCGATGCGCTGCACCGCGCGCTTGCCCATGGCGGGCTCGTACGCGCGGCAGCCGTCGCCGGTGGAGCGCTTCACCTCGTACATGGCGGTGTCCGCCTGGCGCAGGAGGTCGGCCGGGGCCGCTCCCGGCGATCCGAGCGCCACCCCGATGGAAGCGGTGGGAGCCAGGCGGTGCGAGCCGATGCGCATCGGACGGCGCAGCGCGTGGCAGATCTTGTTCGCCATCTGTTCCGCGGCGGCGACGTCCCGGATCCCGCGCAGGAGGATCACGAACTCGTCCCC
>CAYOSP010000039.1:4404-5835 GCA_964406675.1 uncultured Eubacteriales bacterium
CGCGAGCCGCTCGAAGGCCTCCTCGCCTCGCTTCCGGTCCGACACGTCCCGCACGATGCTCACGACCAGCGGGACCCCTTCGGCGTCCACGACGGTCGCGTGCGCCTCGAAGTGCCGCTTCCGTCCGTCCTCCTCGGCATGCGTCGTCTCGAAGCGGAGGTGGCCGTCGCGCGTGATGTCTCGCATCCGCTCGGCCATCGCCTGCCGGTCGGACACCCATCCGAACGGGGGGAGCGCGAGGAACGCCGCGCGGGTCATGTCGAGGCGGACCAGGGCCGACTGGTTGGCGTACACGGGACGTCCCCCGACGTAGTGGATGATCACCTCGTCCTCGAGGCCGTCGAGTATCCACGATGGGAGCGCGGCTATGTCGAGGGGGGTATCCGTTCGTCTATCCGACATCTGGAACACGTCGTTTCGTCGTTCGGTGATGCTTCGGTCGATCTCTACGTCCGGCACGCACGCAGGCGGAAGAAAACGCGCCTCTGCGTTCGCCCGGGTTATCGGCTTCGCACTGAGCGGGCTTGAGGCGAGAGCGCGCTACCTGGCTGTCTTGAAATTGGGCCGACGCCGGCATGCCGATGGGCTTGTCTGGTGGAAGCGCAGGTCAGATGTCTCCCGATCCGGACCTCCGCCTGAAGAGTCCGACGAACTCCGACGCGGAGACGACACGCATCCCCGCACACGCCTCTGCAGGGAAGTGCCTGAGGTTCCCAGTGACCAGGCAGTCCGCACCGCATGCGAGGGCGATCTCTAGGAACGGCTCGTCGTCGGGGTCGGGAAGTCGGGTGTCGAGCGGAGCCGCGGCCACGTTCTGTCCGCGGTCATCGATGTAGTCGAGCAGCGCAGAGACAGCGTCGGGGTCGAACGAGAAACGGGGACGAGCAAGCACCTCTGCGTACTCGGTGAGGATCCGCGCATCGAGGCAAAGCGTCAGCGAGCCGGCGGAGACGAGTCTGACGATCTCTGCGGGAGGACCGAAGGGCGAAAGCAGCCCTGAGACCAGCACGTTCGTGTCGAGGACGATCCTCAACGGGCGCGTGCTTCGCGAACCTGGGCGATCTCCGCATCGATCTCTTCCGGCGACAGCTCGTCGGTGCCTTCGGCAACAGAATCACGCTGCATGGCGGAGACCGCATCGACCGCGCGTGCCTGGCGGAAGGCGGACAGCGCTTCTTCGAGGTTGGACTCACTGACGGCGGCAAGGATGGCGACTGGACGCCCGTTCGAGGTGACGACCATCTCGCGCTCTCCGGGCAGGTCGCGCCATATCTCCGCGGACTTGCCGCGAAGGTCTCGGACGCTGATGAACTTCATGGGTGCCTCCTATCGTGACACAAGCGTGCATGCAAACGTCACGCAAGTCAATACACGATGTGGGGAGGGCATCTACCCCCGTTCTGCGACCTGAGCATCAGGATCCGCACCGAC
>CAYOSP010000040.1:0-2200 GCA_964406675.1 uncultured Eubacteriales bacterium
CACCAGGTAGAAGGGCCGCTCGATCGGGAAGTGACTGACGTCGAGCTCGACGACCGTGCCGAGCTTCAGCGCCTTGTCGGCCATCCATCGGCTCACCACGCCCAGCCCGAGGCCGCCCTCCACGGCGGTGACGATCGCCTCGCTGGTCCCGAGCTCCGTGACCACCACGAGCTCGCGTGGGTCCACGCCCCCGGCCTCGAAGGCCTCCTCCATCACCATCCGGGTACCGGAACCGCGCTCGCGGAGGATGAACGACTCCTCGGCCACCGCGGCGAGGGTGAGGCCCTTCTCCTCGGCGAGCTCGTGATCGGGCGGCGCCACGAGGACGAGTTCGTCCTCGGCGAGCTGCTCGTAGTCGACCTTGGCGCCGCGGACGCGCGCGCCGGTCATCCCGAAGTCCGCCTCGCCCTCCTCGACCGCTTCGACGACCTCGGACGTGTCGCGCACGTCCAGGTTGATGCCGACCTCGGGGTACTCGTGGAGGAACGGACCGAGCGTGCGCGGGAGGACGTATTGGCCGGGGGTGGTGCTCGCCGCGACGAGCAGGCGGCCGGTGACCGTGTCGGACAACTGCTCGATGGCCATCCGCGCCCGGTCGAGGTCGTCGAGGACCTCGCGGGCGTACGGGAGGAGCGCATCGCCGTGCGGGGTGAGCTCGACCTTGCGGTATCCGCGCTCGAACAGCGTGGCGTCGAGCTCCTTCTCGAGCGACTGCACCTGCATGGTGACGGCCGGCTGCGAGAGCGAGAGCTTCTGGGCCGCGGCGGAGAAGGAGCCGTGTCCGGCGACCTCGACGAATGCTCTGAGTTGGGACAGGTTCATGCGACACCCCTCGTAGCGTGTGTGAGCGGACGGCGCCGCCGGGAGCGGCACCGCCGCTACGCGACACCCCCGTACCCGCCCATGCTAACGCAACGAGCGGGCATCGGGCGGCGGAGATGATGCGGCGGACCCGAGGCGGACGCGATGCCGCGAACGGTTTCCGGCCTACGGCCGCCGGGTATCCTAGCGGCGTAATCGAGAATCGTTCTCACTTGTGACACGGTATGCGGGTGGCGGCGTGTGGGCGGACGCGAGAAGGGCAGACGCAAGAAGGGCAGACGCGTGGACGAGAACGAGACAGGCATCGCGGGAACGGACGACCGCGCGCGCGAGCTCTTCGGCGACGGCCGTCTGAGCCGTCAGCGGCGCGTGATCGCCGACTGCGTGGACGACATCGGCCGGGCGTTCTCGGTCGACGAGCTCGCTGACGCGGCGCGGGCCCGGACCTCCGGCATCGCGACCGCGACCGTGTACCGAGCGGTCGGGGCCATGGTCGACTCGGGCTCCCTGCGACTCGTCGGCCGGTCTGAGGGGGCCGCGCTCTACTTCGCGTGCGGCGTACGCGACGAGCACCACCATCACGCGGTGTGCGAGCGGTGCGGGACGGTGCTGCGGGTGGAGTGCCCGCTCGGCGAGACCACGCTCGAACGCCTCGCCGCCGAGGGACTCACCGTCACCCGGCACGAGGTGCGCCTCTACGGTCTCTGCGAGGATTGCGCGGCGCGCGAGGACGGCGCGGGGAGCCGGGCGTGACCCACATCCACATCCCCGACGGCGTGCTGCCCTGGTGGCTCTGGGGCGCCGGCTGGCTGCTCACGATCGCCGTCCTGTGGCTGGCCTCGCGCACCGTCGACGAATCGCGGATGGCCGCCAAGGTCCCCCTCGTGGGCATGGTGAGCGCACTCGTGCTGGTCGCGATGTCGGTCGAGCTCGTGCCGATCGCGTATCACCTGAACCTCACCGTGGTCGCGGGCGTGCTGCTCGGCCCGTGGATGGGGGTGGTGGCCGCGTTCGTGGTGGCGACGATACTCGCCCTGCTCGGTCACGGAGGCATCACCGTGATCGGCCTGAACACGCTGCTGCTCGGGACGGAGATCGCGCTCGGCTGGCTCATGTTCCGTACGCTGACGAAGCTCCTCGGCCGGGCGCGGATCCGATGGAGTGGGGCGCTCGCGACCGTCCTCACGCTGGCGGTCACCACCGGACTGCTCGTCGGGATCGTCGCGATCGCGGGCGCGGAGAACGTGGAGCAGGGTACCGGGGCGCTGGATCCGGTGGAGCTCACGTTCGAGGACCCGTTCGCGGGCGGTCTGTTCGGCGGCCGGGCCGACGAGCACGGGCATGAGGGACACGGAGGCGAATCGGCTGAGGAGCACGC
>CAYOSP010000040.1:2300-3398 GCA_964406675.1 uncultured Eubacteriales bacterium
GACCACGAGCACGCGGACGAGGACCACGCGCACGAGCACGGCCCGTCGCTCTCCGCCGGTCGATTCGCCGCGGTGGTGTTCATCCTCGGGCCCATCGGCTGGGCGCTCGAGGCCGTGGTGACGGCGATGGTGCTCGGCTACGTGGCGAGGCTGCGACCGGCGATGGTGTTCGGCGGCCCCGTCGGGAGGCGTCCGCCCACGGGCGGCGACCACGGGGACCACCATGGGGAGGTCTGAGTGAGACTCGCGGACATCGACCTGCACGCCACCTCCGGCGACACCGGGCTGCACCGCGCCTCACCGGTGGCGAAGCTGCTCGGCGGCGCGCTCGTGCTCGCCGCGGTGATCGTCACGCGAGACGTGCTCGTCGTGCTCACCGTCTCCCTCACGCTCGTCGCGGCGCAGACCGCGCTCGGCCTGCCGGTCGCACGCATCGTCACCGCGGCCGCCTACCCGCTGTTCTTCGCGGTCGTGTTCGCGTTCTCGGCATCCGGCGATCCGCTCGTCTGGGCGCTGATCATCCTGAAGGCCACCGGGGCCGCGCTCATCGCGGTGATGCTCGTGTACACGACCCCGTACCCGCAGGTCTTCGCGCCGCTGCAGCGCGTGCTGCCACGCCTGATTGGCGATTCCCTGCTGGTGACGTACCGCAGCTTCTTCCTGATGGCCGACAAGCTGCAGCGCCTCATACGTGCCGTGCGGCTCCGCTCAGGCGAGCGGTCGGCGGCGCCGTGGAAGCGGATCCCGGCGATGATGTCGGCGCTCGGCAACCTGCTGCTGTACGGGTTCGATCTCGCGCAGCGCGACTACGACGTGCTGCGGCTGCGCGGATACGAGGGCCGCTTCGTCGTGAAGCGCCGGACGAGCGCGTCGCGGGCGGCGGACGCGGGCGTACTCGCGGTCTCCGCCCTGCTGCTGGCGATCGCGCTCCTGTGGCGTCTTCGCCCGGACCTGAGCGGATACTCGTGGGGTCCGGCGACCGTCGCCGCGACGGCGCTGGCGACGGCGTCCGTCGTACGACTCGCGTACGGAAGGGATCGAGAGGTGGGAGCGTCCTCATGACCGAGACCACGGACGACCGGCACGGTGCGGCACACG
>CAYOSP010000040.1:3498-5723 GCA_964406675.1 uncultured Eubacteriales bacterium
CGAGGCGGCCGGACCCGAAGAGGTCGCGCGGGTCTCGTGCATCCGCCACACCTACGAGGACGGCATCGAGGTCCACATGTGCGGGCTGGACTTCGTCGTCACGCGCGGACAACGGGTGGCGGTGCTGGGACCGAACGGCTCGGGCAAGACCACGCTGCTGTTCCACCTCCTCGGACTACTTAGGTCACAGGAGGGTGAGGTGCGGGTGTTCGGCCACGACCCGTCTCGCGACTGGCGGGAGATCCGGTCGCGCATCGGGATCGTCCTGCAGAACGTCGACGAGCAGCTCATCGCCCCCACCGTCCTCGACGACGTCGCCTTCACGCCACGCCAGCAAGGGATGGACGAGACGGAGGTCGAGGACCGCGCACGCCGGGCGCTGGATCGCCTCGACGCGGGCCGGCTCGCCGACCGCGTGCCCCACTACCTCTCGGGCGGCGAGAAGCGGCGCGTGGCGCTCGCCGGGGCGATGGTGATGGATCCCGAACTGCTGGTGCTCGACGAGCCGCTCGAGGGGCTCGACCCCAAGGCGCGGGCGGGCCTGATCGGCATGCTCAACGAGCTCTCGACCGAGCACGGGGTCACGATGATCATGACGACGCACGACATCGACAGCGTGCCCGAGTTCGCCGACCACGTGTACGTGCTCGCGGCCGGCGGCGACATCGTGTTCGACGGCACACCGGAGGAGGTCTTCGCCGCGGCCGACGTCCTGCGAGACAGCAACATCCGACCGCCGGTGCTCGCCGAGCTGTTCGCGCGCCTGCGCGACCGGGACTCGTCCGCGCCGGAGCCCGCGCTCTCGATCGACGCCGCCGCCGAGGAGCTCGCGGATTGGAAACGCGGCTGAGCCGCCGAGCGCGGCGGGGCTCGGAGGCGCAGCGCGATCCGGAGGGCGCAGCGCGGTCAGGGAACGCCGCGCCGTCAGCTCCCGACGAGCGGCCCCACCAGCTCGCGGGCCCACGCGCGGGCCGCCTCGAGGTCCTCCTCGGTGGGACGGTACTTGACCCGGAAGTCCGCCTCGGCCATCTCGAAGCCGATCGACTCCATGTGCTCGCGCATCCTCTTCTCGGCCCCGCCGCTCCATCCGTAGGAGCCGAAGATCGCGCCCATGCGGTCCGCGGGCTTCAGCCCCTCGAGGTAGGTGAGGTAGCCGGCCATGCGATAGAGCATCCCGTGATGCAGGGTGGGCGAGCCGAGCAGCAGCGCCTTCGACTCGAGCAGGTGGTGGGTGACGTCCGCGACGCGGCTGTCGGCGAGGTCGAACACGCGGGTGTCGGCGCCGGCCTCGGTCGCCCCGTCGGCGATCGCGTGGGCGAGTGCGCGGGTGGAGCCCCACATGGTCGAGTAGGCGATGGTGACCCGGTCCTTCGTCTCGCCGCTCGTCCAGCGGCCGTACTCGTGCATCGCCGCCTGCAGCGCCTCGCCGCGCCAGATCACGCCGTGTGAGGGCGCGACGATCTCGGGCACCCAATCGTGGTCCGCGAGCTTGCCGACCGCCTTGCCGACCTGGGGGATGAGCGGCATGAGGATGTTCGCGAAGTAGATCGCCAGTTCCTCGAGCGCCTCTTCGAGGCCGACCTCGTCGGCGAAGCGCTCGCTCGATGCGTAGTGCTGACCGAACGCGTCGTTGGGCATGAGCGTGGCGCGCTCCGGACACCACGTGAACATCGAGTCCGGCCAGTGCACCATCGGCATCGGCATGAAGTGCAGCGTGAGCCCGCCGAGGTCCTCCACGTCCTCCGCCCCCACGCCGTCGACCTGCAGCCCGCCGTGGTACTCGGCGACGCCGCGCACGCCCGAGCCCGAGGCGATCACCCGCGCGTCCGGACACGCCGCCATCACCTGCGGCAGGCCGCTGTTGTGGTCCGGCTCGACGTGGTTGACCACGATGAGGTCGATGTCGGCCGGGTCCATCACCTCGGACACGCGGGACAGCATCTCGTCGACGAACGGTTCCTTCACCGTATCGATCAGGGCCGTCCGCTCCTCACCGCGCACCAGGTACGCGTTGTAGGTGGACCCGTTCGGCGTCTCGTAACCGTGGAAGTCGCGCAGCTCCCAGTCGATCGCGCCGACCCAGTAGATGTCTTCGGTCACCTCGACCGCGTGCATCCGATCACTCCCCTTCGTCGGTTCCTGCTTGGAAGGTACCCGACCGAGACGGGTCAGCTGCTGCGCTTCACGAAGAAGTCGGCCATCGAGGCGAGCAGGTCGCGCGGCTT
>CAYOSP010000041.1:0-5521 GCA_964406675.1 uncultured Eubacteriales bacterium
CTCGACGAGCAGCGCCGGCACGAACGCGGCGCCGAGCATGGCGTCGACGTGCGTGCGCTCCCCGCCCACCGCCTTCACGCCGCCGAGCGCCTCGACAGCGCCCTGGGTGAAGCGCAGGTTGCGGATCGGGTGGGTGAGCTCGCCGTCCTCGATCATGAAGGTGCCGTCGCGCGTCATGCCGGTGAGCAGCGCCCGCACCGGATCCTCTACGTTGACGTAGTGGAAGCGGGTCACGTAGACGCCGCGGCGGACCGAGGAGATCATCTCGTCGACGGACGTGTCGCCCGCCCCCATCTCGAGGTCCAGCGGCATCGGGCCGTGGGAGTTCGGGGCCGGGAGGGCGTGACCCGTGTTCTCGCGACCGGTGACGTGCGCCCAGTAGGAGTCGGTGACGGGCCTGCCGACCGTGCCGCCCGACACGAGCTCGACGCGCCGCTTGGGCGCCCCCTCGTAGTCGAAGGTCGCCCCGAGCGCGTGCTCGGAGAGCGCGTCGTCGACGATCGTGACCGATGGGCTCATGAGCCGCTCGCCTTCATGCCCGGACATGAACGAGCTCTCCTCGAACACCGCCTTCGCCGAGAAGCCCACGTAGCCGAGCGTGGAGACGATCTCCGCCACGGCCTCCGGGGCGAGCACGACCGTGTAGTCGCCGGGGTCGAGCGCCCGGGGCTCCGCCGAGCGGGTGGCGAGGGAGGCCGCCTGCTCGCCCAGCGCGTGAGCCGCGAACCCGTCGCCCGAGAGGCCCGCGTAGCTCGCCCAGCCCGATCCGGAATCGCCCATCGAGAGCACGGTGGCGCGCACGGCGGACACCTCCGTCGATACCGCGACCCCCTTGGAGTTGGCGACCGCGATCACGCCCTCGGACGCCTCTACCTTCCCCGCCGCGGTGAGGCCGCGCTCGGACGACCGCTCGATCATGGCCCGCGCGGCGTCCGCCCTGCCGGCCGGGTCGAGCGCCGTGAGCACCGGTTGGCGGCGCGACCGCTCCTCGATCGGCTCCCGTTCGGGCAGGCCGGGGAAGCGCGGGTCCTCCTGGGCGTGCTCCGCGGCGTCGCGAGCGGCCTCGCAGCACCGCGCGACCGCCGTGTCGTCGAAGCGATTCGTGGAGGCGACGCCGACGCGGGTGCCCAGCACCGCCCGCACGGAGAGGCGCGCGTCCGTCTCCGTCACGCTCTGGTGCACGCGGTTGTTGGCGAAACGGGTGAGCGCGGAGTCCTCGGCGAGCACGAGCGCCTCCGCCTCGTCCGTGTCGAGCGACTCGACCGCGTGCTTCGCGAGCTCGAGTGCGTCCTCTCGGCCGATCATCGTGCCACCCCCACCTGTACGCCGCGGAATCGTGCGGGCGAGGAGCCGTGCGCCACGTGGGCCACCTGCATCGGCTCGCCCTTGCCGCAGTTCGGGAGGCCCCAGACCCGCCACTCCCGCTCGCCGCATATCGCGTCGCAGGAATCCCAGAACCGGGGGGTGATCCCGGTGTAGTTGGGGTTCTTGAGCATCCGGCCGCGCTCGCCGTCCTTGATCTCCCAGCCGATCTCCGTGGCGAACTGGAAGTTGAGCCGCTTGTCGTCGATCGACCAGGAGTTGTTCGTCTCGACGTAGATCCCCTCGTCGGTGTCGGCGATGAGGTCCTCGAGGGTCGCCGGGGCGCCGGAAGAGACGTCGCCGGGCTCGAGGCTCACCGTGGTCATCCGGATGAGCGGGATGCGGTTCCAGCCGTCGGCCCGCATGCACCCGTTCGAGGTGCGGCCGAGCGTGACGGCCGACTCGCGGGACATGAGGACGCCGGTGAGGATGCCGCGCTCGATGAGGTGATCGCGCTGGGCGGGCACGCCCTCGTCGTCGTAGGCGAAGCTGCCGAGGGAACCCGGGACGGTCGCGTCGGCGGTCACGTTCACGATGTCCGAGCCGTAGCGCAGCCTGTCCACGTCTTCGAGGCCGAGGAAGGAGGTGCCCGCGAAGGCCGCCTCGTCCCCGAGGATCCTGTCGAGCTCGGTGGGATGGCCGATCGACTCGTGGACCTGCAGCGCGAGCTGGCTGCCGTCGATGATGAGCGTGGTCTCCCCGGCCGGGCAGTCGTCCGCGTCCAGGAGCGCCGCGGCCTCCTCGGACACCCTCGCGGCGTTGCCCGCCAGGTCGAGCGCGCGGATCGCCTCGAATCCGGCCTGCTCCCAGGCGCCGCCGTGCGAGTTCGGATAGGAGCGGGGCAGCACCTCGCCGTCCGTGACCGCGTAGGCCACCAGCCCGGCGCCGGACTCCACGACCGTCTGGCGGACGGTGGTGCCGTTGGAGGAGCCGTAGTGCTTCACGATGCGGTAGAAGCCCATGTGCGCGTGGGAGACCTTGACCGCCTCCTCGGTGCGCAGCAGCTCGTCGGCCTCCGAGAGCATCGCGAGCTTCTCGTCGGTGCCGACCTCGAACGGGTCCTCCTCGCAGGGGCTGCTCCAGGTGTCGCGGAAGCGGCCGACCTCGCTGAGCACGACCCGGTGGTCGCTCACGGTGGCGGCCGCCTTCGCCACGGCGACCGCTCTGCGCGCCGTGTCGCTCGCGGCGTTCCGATCGAAGTCACGCGCCGCGGCGAACCCCCACGCGCCGTCGGCGAGGACCCGGATGCCGTAGCCCATCGAGCGGGCGTGATCGATGCCCTCGAGCGTGCCGGTGCGGATGGAGATGCTCTCCGTGTCCGTGTCCACCACGCGTACGTCGGCGTAGTCGGCGCCGGAGCCGAGCGCGACGTCGATGCACTCCTCGATGAACGATCTCACGTGCGGATCCCCCTTGGCGCGAATATGGAAAGGTCTAGGATAGCGTACCCACCGTGGCCGACGCTCCTACCACTATGCATGGCGCTTCTACCACCCGTGGGCGTCTGTCCTACCTGGTGAGGGGGTGTCGTTCGCGGAGGGGGGGACTGGTCGGCGGATCGGGTCGGCGGAACGGGTCAGCGGATCGGGATGGTGGACATGTTCGTCGTGGCCGAGGCCTCCTCGGCGGACAGGCCTCGGATCGGCGCGACGCGGGGCTGCCAGTCGTAGCGGCGGGCGCCCGCGTAGTCGCTGCGGTCGGCGAGACGGCTGACCTTCACGAAGTCACCCGTCTTCGGCGCGTGCAGGTAGTAGCCGGCGCCCATGTAGATCCCCACGTGGTGGATCGGCGAGCCGAAGAAGACCACGTCCCCGGCGCGCAGCTGCTGGGGCAGGACCCTCTCGCCGAGTCGGAACTGGCTGCCCGAGTAGTGCGGCAGCTCCACGCCGTGCTGGCGGAATACGTACAGCACGAGCCCCGAGCAATCGAAGCCCGCGGGCGTCTCGCCGCCCCAGACGTAGGGGATGCCGTGGTAGGCGAGCGCGGTCTCGATGACGTGGGCGGGCACGATCTCGATGCCGACCTCGTCCGCGCCTTCCAGGATGGACTGCATGAGCATCCGCTGCTCGACGTCGCGGCGCGCGGCCTCGTCCTGCAGGAAGTCGGCGAGCTCGACCTCCGCCGAGGCGAGCAGCGCCTGGCGCTCCTCGATCCGCAGCACGATCTCCACCTGGCGGGCCTTCAGGTCGAACTCGAGCGCCCGGGCCTGCAGTTCAGCGGTGTCCAGGTCCATCAGGTCGCGCTCGATCTCGTTGCGCCGGCTGTGCAGCTCATCGGCGATCGAGCCGTCATGGCTGCTCATCTGCTGCAGGAAGCGCAGCCGCTCGAAGAAGTCCGTCACCGACTTCGAGTGGAGGAGGACCTCCATCGCGCTGCCGTTCCCGCTCGCGTACAGGTCGCGGATGCGGCTGCGGAACAACTCGCTCTGGGCGTCGTAGGCCGCGCGAGCCTTCTCGAGGTCCTCGGCCGTGGCGGACAGGTGCTCCTTCGTCTTGCCGAGCTCCTCCACGGCCGCGTTGTACTCCTCCACCGAGATGGCGAGCTCCCTGTCGAGCGCGTCGAGCTCCGCCTTGAAGGCCGCGATGCGCGCCTGCTTCTCGGCGAGCTCGCGACGGAATCGCTCCGTCTCGGGGTCGGGCGGCACGAGGATGGCGGAATCGGTGGCCAGTTTGGAGCGGGTCTTGTCGTCCGGCGTGCGCGGCAGCTCGTCGAGGGGGGAGCCGGTGGTCTCGTCGGAAGCGTCCGCGCCGGTGGAGGACTCGGTGGACGCGTCCGCATCGGGCTGGGGTGCGGGGTCGGGATCGACGGGGTCGGGCACGACCTCGTCCGGGAGCGCGGGGGTCGGGTCGGAGTCCGGGAGGGAGGGTGCGGCGTAGGCCGGAAGCGCGGTCACCATGGCGAGTGTCATCGCGAAGGCGATCGCACGGCGCAGCCTGGAAGCCGAACTCCTCATACGCGGTCCCGTTCTCCGTTCCTCCGGTCGGCCGCTCCGTCGGGCCCCTGAGCCGCCGGACTTACAAGCATATCTCACGAGGGGCGCTCTGCCAACATCCTTGCTGGTCAGACGTGCGGGTCTGATGCTGGCAGGACGCGCCTAACGGAAGGTTGCGAAATCCTTGCCACCGAGGTCGTTCGGGGTGCCCCGACGGGGTGCCGCGAGGCACCTTGGAGCCTACGAAGTCAGGGAGCCGCGCGCGACGATGACGCCCACGAGGATGAGCAGCGCCACGAGCCAGGCCAGTATGTAGACGATCATGGCACGCTTGGCCTGCTCTTTCTCCCACCAGGTGCGCGGTCCGATGCCCTTGAAGAACAGCACCACCTTGCCCGCGAGGTTGACCGAGACCACGTTCACGGCGAGCAGCAGGCCCGCGCCGCCCGCGAGGGCGAAATCGCCCCGGCCGAGCATGAGCCCGAGCGTGGTGGCCGGCGGGAGCAGCGCCACCGCCACCATCACGCCGACGAGGACGGCGGGCAGCCCGGTGGTGAGGGAGAGCGCGGCGGCGGCACCCGCGGCGAGCGCGAGCGCGATGGAATCGAGGCCGGCGCCGGTGCGGGAGAGCAGCTCGGGGCCGGCCTCGCCGTTCGAGAACAGCGCCCCCATGGCCGCGGAGAGCGTGACGGCGAGCAGGATCCCCGCGACGAGCTTCTTCGCGGAGTCGCGCACGAGGTCGACGTCGCCGAGCGCGGTGCCGAGGCTCAGCGCGAGGTTCGGGCCGAGGAGGGGCGCGATCACCATCGCGCCGATCACCACGGCGATGTTGTCCTCCATCAGCCCCACCGCCGCGACCACCGTCGAGAGCGCGACGAGCAGGACGTAGTCGCGGTCGAGCCGCGCGTTCCTCTCGGCCTCCTCGTAGAGGGACTCGCGCGCGGTGGTCGCCGAGTGTTCCTCCTCCTCGTCGGGGTCCTCCTCGGGCCTGGGCAGGGCGGCCTCCACCGGGAGGACCATGATGCGCGCGGCTTCCTGGGACTCCAGGGCGCTCTGGAGGGAGTCGAGCACCGACTGGAGGCGTTCGTCGGCGACCACGAGGCGCATGTGCTGCATGCCGTCCTCGCCGATGGCGCCGAGGCGCAGGTCGAGCGCGTGCTCCTCCTCCGCGATCGCCGAGACGGCCTCGGAGCTCTTCGGTCTCGCGACGACCTCGACGTACTTCAC
>CAYOSP010000042.1:0-5410 GCA_964406675.1 uncultured Eubacteriales bacterium
ACTCGTGTAGATCGACGAGCGGCCATCACCGGTGGACGAACGATCCCGCACGAGAAGAGGGCGGCCGCCCGGCGTGGACGACCGCCCTCCATTGTTCCGCACCGCCGGGGTCGGCCCCGGGGTGCATCACCACCGTGTCAGCGGCGTGCGTTCACACGGCTTCCATGCGGGTCACAGACCCGCCGCCGTCTCCGCAGCCGTCTTCACCGAGGGAGTCATCGCCGCCTCACCGCCGAGGATGACCATCGTATCGATTGACGCGGCGTTCGTCTCCAGCTTGGCATGCGCCTGCCAGGTGAGATCGCTGCTCGGCGTGAGCAGCAGAACCGTACGCTGCAAGCCGAGTGCGGCTCCGCCGGTGAGTCCGTCGGGGTAGAGTTCGCCCGTCGCGAGCCCCACGCCATCCCACAGCAGACCTCGGTCGACACCGAACTGGGCGGCCATCGCCGCAGTGTCGTAACGGGTGTCTCCACCGATCCTGATGACCTCATCATTGGCGAGCGTGCTGCGCTTGAGCGCCGTCTCCACCTCGTCGGGCACCGCTCCGGTACCGCCGAGGATCACCGCTTCCTGTGCCCCGTCAGGAAGCTCCAAGAACATGTCGAGCCGTACCTCCTCATCAGGATCGAGCGAACCGTTATGCCCCATGGGCCGCGCGAGCATGATCGGGTACCCGAGACCCGACGCCAGCGGGGCTCCCGCCACCGCGTCGGCGAAGTCGCCACCGGTGGCCACGAGCACGGTGCCGTCCCACCGATCGCCGTAGACGTCGACGGTCTCTTCAGCGATCAGCGCGGCGGTCTCATAGCGGTCGAACCCGTCGATGCGGTTCACCGAGCCGCTCAGCATCTCCTCGAGTTGCTCCTCGATGTCTGCGCATACCGCGCCGGTGCCGCCGAGCACGTACGCGTCGGTGGCGCCGAGGCGCTCGATCTCGGCCTTCACCATGTCGGGCATCTCACTCTGCCGGACGAGCAGGATCGGAGCATCGACCGCACCCGCGAGCGAGGACCCGCACAGCGCATCCGGCCAATCCTCCCCGGTGGCGATCACCACATGGCCGGCCCCGCGCGGGAACAGCTCCTTGGAGACCTCCACGGCCGTGGCATAGCGGTCCGGTCCGGCCCAGCGCATGGCGCCGACACCGAGATCACGGTCGAGGCGCATGAAGAAGACGTCCTCGTCGCCGTCGGTGTCTCCAGGCACCAGATTGCTGGCCTCCGCCGTGAAAGCGAAGGACGACGCGTCTCCGCTCAGCGCGAAGTCCTCGGTGTCGTTCGCGTACCCACCCCAGCTGGACTGGACCTCGACGACCCGATAGCTGTCGTCGGCCATGTCCGCCAGGTAGATGTCCTGTTCCGTGTCCTCGTCCTCCGCGCTCAAGTCCTTGCCTGAGAAGAAGACGACGGTCATCCCGTCGGCGCTGATGTCACAGTCGCGCGAACCGCGCTGCGTCTCCCTCGTGTCCGGCTGGCTCGCGCTCACCATCCGGGTCTCGCCGGTCTCGACGTCATGCCAGAAGACGTCGTTCCTGTAGCCGTTGGTGTCCTCGTCCACGAGGTTCGTGGCGTCCGACTCGAAGACGACGTAGCGGCCGCTGTGGTCGATCCGCGGGTACCAGCTGTAGTCGTTCGCCTGCGTGCCGTCGGAGGCCTCGCTGACCCGATCGACGATGCCGGTCTCGGTGTCCAGCACGAATATGTCGGTATACCCGTTGGTGTCGCCCGGCACGATGTCGTTCGCATACGAATAGAAGACGACGTAGCGGCCGTTGCCGCTGATCCGGAAGTCGTACAGGTCGCGCGAATCAGAGACGTCGAACATCTCCCAAGTGCCGTTCACCATGTCCTTCACATAGATGTCGGGCTCATCGTTGGTGTCGTCCTCGAGGAAGTCCTGGCCCGAGAACAGGACGACGTACCGTCCATCCGCGCTGATGTCGGCATCGCGCGAGCCGTGGTCCCACTGGACCGCACCGTCGCGTGGCGCGCTGACGAGCTCGGTCTCGCCGGTATGGGTGTCGTAGCGGAAGATGTCCCGAGCACCGTTCGTGTGGTCCCTGTCCGGGTCCCGGCTGTTGCGGTCGTCCGCCGACAGGTTACTCGCCCAGGACTCGTAGACGACGTACCGCCCGTCCGCGCTGATCCGCGCATCATCGCAGTTGCCGTCCGGGTCCCCGCCATCCATCGCGACGGATACGCGGGTCGTACGGTTCGTGCCCGTGTCGTGGAGATAGATATCGCGGCGGCCGTTGCCGTCGTCCTCGACGAGGGGCGCATAGCTCTCGAACACGACATAGCGCCCGGACATGTCGACGTCCGGATCCCGGGACTCCTCGGGGATGTTCTCTCCGTCCTCGGTGACGCTCACCATCCGCAGGCCCACGACCGACTCCCAAGTCTGCGCATCGACGGCGAACACCACCCCCGGAGCCATCGCCACCACCATGGCGGCGATGATCACCGCCATGAGTCCCGCCCTCCCCGAGATGCGTGCACGTTCGCGTAGTCGTCCCATGCTGCTCGCACTCCCCTTCGTCTCCATGTCGGCCCTGAGACGTCGAGGCCACGGATCGGGCACCGCCGACATCTCCCTGTGAGGAATCTACCCCCAACGGAGAATCACGGGAAGAGTCGATCGATCGCAGTGCGCTGCTGCGGTTCAAGCCTGAAACCAACCACTCGCTATCCCCTGGGGCGGTACTCCACTCGCTCGAGCCCCTCGAAGTGCGAATCCTGCGTCCACAACACGGCGTCTTGCGACCGAGCGGTGGCGTAGACGATCGAGTCCGCCATGGCGAGCCCGGTCTCGAGAGACAGCCTCGCGGCATCGACGGCAAGGGATGCGTCGAGGTCGACGACGTTCACACGCGGTCCTCACGCTCACGCTCGAAGCCGGTGTCCAGCCCGCGCAGCATGCCGCGCATCTCGCGAGCGGGACGTATCGGGATGAACTCGACGCGGCCCGCATGCGCGATCGCTTGGACCTCCTGGCCCGGGACCAGGTTGAGCTGTTCGCGGATCGCCTTCGGGATCACCAATGCGCCGGTTCGGCGTCGTCCGGAAACGCCGCCGACTGCTCGGCGCGCCCAAGGATCTCCTCGACCAGCCGCGTTCCGACCTTCGGCACCTGCTCCGAGGAGTACCACTCGATGATGTCACGCAGGTCGTCTCCGGCAGACTGCGCGTACTCGACGCGCGCCGCTCTGGGACACATCAACCGAGCCCGAGTGAGCGCTTGAGCTCATCCAAGGACATCACGCGCCCTGCTTCGATGTCCGCGAGTCCCGCGACAACAGCACGCATGAAGTCTCGCTCCTCCTGCGCGGCCTCGAACTCGGAGAGACCTTGGACCACGGCCACTCCACGACCGTGACTCGTGACGAGCACGGGGCGTCCGGTCTCGTCGGCCTGTCGTACGATCTTGCCGGGATTGACCTTGAGATCGCCAAGCGGAACCACGTCTTCCGAGAATCTCACGGCAGACTCGCCCATCTCGGACCTCCAAACCGCACCGGTATCCTGGTGCTGAGTATAGCACTTGCGTCAGCTCGGCGGGAACACGCCGAACCGCTGGTTAGATTCAGGCATAACGCTCTTCGGGGTCAGCCACGCAGGCGACGGTGCTTGCGTGCGGGATCGTGGGCAGCGTGAAGAAGCGCTACGACGGCCACGCCGTCGGGCTCGACACGGTAGTACGGACAGTAAGGAAAGCGTTCGAGAAGGCAGCGTCGCGCATCCCGGTAGTCGACGGGACAGGCTTCGGGGAAGGAGATGAGCGATTCGACAGCGCTCTCGATCGCACATCAGCCGTGCAGCCGGCGCTTGGCCTCATCCCACGTCATGACATCGGCGGTGCCGCGGTCCAGGGCATCAAGGCGGCGGTCGAGTTCAGCTCTCTGGGCTGAGGTGAGCCGCACCGCCTCGGGCTCGGCCCGCAGACTTTCCCACAGGTCGCCGATGAGTTCGAGGCGTTCTTCCGGTGCGAGCTTGTCGATGTCTATGGCGGGTGTACTCATATCTCGATGATACGCCCCTCGTCCAAACAGGACCAAACCGGATTCTTGCTGTGGCTAACGTGGAGCGGATGAGCTGCGCGCCCACGTGTTCGTCGATGGCCAGAACCTCTTCAAGACAGTCAAGGCGGCGCCAATCAAGATCACCAAGGCGGACTACGACTGCTGCATCGACACTCGCGACTACAGGAAGCACTAGGTCACTCTTCGGTTCTCCCCACCGAACCAAGCTTCTACAGCCTGCGCAACACCATGTCGCACGCCTGGGACGCAGCCGCCGAAGTCCCTTTCCGCGGAACGCAGACCACCACCGGCCACACCCCGCGGCCGACCGGCGAACCCCACAAGCCTCGTTCCCGAGTCTCAGATGCGGAATACTGTCTGAGAGTGCGCGAAACGACGGGTGCGAGGGAGGCGAGCGGCATGGCCACAGGGACTGTGGGAACCAAGCCCGTTCAGTTCAGACTACCGGCTTGGGCTCGAGAGTTCCTAGATGAGCAAGCGCGTCAGTCCGGGAGTACGAAGACGGAGATCGTGCTGGAAGCGCTCGAGTGTCTCCGCGAGAAGGAACTGGCAGCCTTGATGGCTGAGGGCTACCGCGAGCTTGCGGATCTCAACGAGGAACTCGCGGAGGAGTCCATGGGGATCGCTGGGGAAACGCTTCCTGAGTGGGACTGAGGGAAGACCCACGGCCTGCGGTCCACCTCAGCCGAAGACCCCCTTCGAGGGGGTCTTCTCTTTGTGCAAGGAATCATGCGTTGTGCCGAACGTCGACCGAATCAGCTTGCGCGATCGAGTCGTTCGGCGATCCAGATCTTGATGACGGACTGACGAGGAACGCCGAGCCGTTTGGCCTCACGATCGAGCTGCTCGACCATCCATACAGGAAAGTCCACGTTGACTCGCTTGTGCTCCTTGTTGAGACGAGTCGCCGACTTCATGTCGAGGTCGTCGATGATGTCCTCGGTACCACGGTCGAACTTCTCGTCGAACTCACTCGCCTTCATGCGCCTGCACCTCCGAGGGGCGTGACCGGCGCACCGAGATCAGGCGGATAGCCTCGCCCCGGTACGTGATGACCGCGGACCAATGCTTGCCGTCGAGCATGCCGATGACGACGAAGCGCTCCTCGCGGTCGGTCCGAGCGGCGATACGCACCAGATCCTCGTCGAGCCAGAGAGCCTGCGCCTGGGTGAAGTCGATACCGTGCTTGGCCTTGTTGGAGCGACTCTTGGCTTCGTCGAACTCGAAGGGGTACTGCACGTCACGCCTCTCAGAACACCATTACAGTATGGAAACTATACCGCTTGTCGCCAGAAGGCAAGCAGAAACCGATCGGCGAGCGTGTAAGGATTCGGGGGGTCCACTCTCAGTTCTGCAGGGGATCGAACATCG
>CAYOSP010000043.1:0-5085 GCA_964406675.1 uncultured Eubacteriales bacterium
GGGCCTCTAGGCCAGGCTCCTATGAAGTCACGACGGCGACCCCTCGGTACCCGGCTCGGGTCAGGCATCCCACGGGGGCAGAGTGACACTAAGGATGCGCTGGTTCTCCCTGACTACGAGTCCGGCTCGTCCGGCTCCACGTCGAGCACCTTGCCCATGGCACGCTCGAACTTGGCCCGGTCGCCGCGCGCGGCGCGCTCTTCCAGGTAGTCGACGGTCATGAGCGCAGACATCTTCTCGGCCAGCGCGGTGGTGATGAGCTGGTTGATGGAGACGTTCTCCTGCCGTGCGAGCTCGCGCACCTGCTTGTGCAGCGACTCGGGCAGTCTCAGGCTGATGGTACTCATGATCCACCTCCGATCTCTCGCAGGAACTCCCCCGGCGTCGCGACTCTGATGTCGAATCGCTTCGCTGGTCCGAAGTCCCGCACGTTGTGCGTGACGATCACATCGGAGCCGGCCTCTACCGCCAGCTCGAGGACGTGGTCGTCTCGCGGGTCCCGCAGCACCGGACGCCACAGGAAGTGGATCGGGTGCTTGTTGCCGACGGCGCACAGGTAGTCGAGTACGTCGTCCACGTCCCTCGCGCTCAAGCCCACCTCGGCGGCCGCGCGCTTGCCGGCGTCCTCGTACTCGAGCACGAGCGGCACCGACAGATTGATCTCGAAGTGGCCCTGATCGACCAGCAAGAGCAGTCGGTGCGACGCGCCCCGCTTCGAGCGAAGGGCCGAGACGATCACGTTCGTGTCCAGTACTACCCGCGTCACACTGGTATCATATGAGATACCATACAGGAACTCAACCGAGAGCGTCAGTCCAGGCAGAACCACGCTTCTCCAGTCCGCATATCAGGATATCGCACCCACGAAAAGGGTCCCGGCACGGATGCCGGGGCCTCGGGGTTCGCTGGTGGACCGTAGTGGCTCGGCTTGTAGGGAATCGTTCGTGAGTGGGGCCGGCGTTCCCTGAATACCTGATGTGGGGCGGACAAGCTACGGGTCGCTCCGTGATCAGCCTACCGTGCGCTGTGGCGCGTCTGCTCCATCCGCCGGTAGGTCCGATCCCGCGAAGTAGCGCTCCTGCATGTAGTCAACGTACGCAGCGTGCTCCTCACCAGCATGGTCCCGAAGTGCGCCAGAGTCTCGCAACCGGGTAGCCCAACCTGCGACCATCGTCCGCCAGGAAGGTCGAAGTACTTCTCCTTCAGGCCTCCCGCGTGGCTACTGCCGTAGGGCTCCAAGAACTTGGACTCGATCGCGACGATGTGACCGCTCTGGAGCTCCAGCACCATGTCGAGGTTTGGGGTTGATACGCCCGTTGGGAACTTGTCCTCGAACCGAACAGCCGCCACGTCATATGGTAGGCGCAAGGCCTGCGAGAGCGGAGCGCTATTCCGCGTTCGCCAGTACTCGAAGAAGTTGCAGCCCAGAGCGGACGAGGAGTGAAGAGCGAACATCTTCGCCCGTCCGTGGGAATCGTCGAGTTCGCCGCCCTGTCCTGCGGAGAAGTCTGCAAGCGTCTGCGACGACAGTGGCTGGAACAGATTGTCGTCCCTTTTGAGCGTATAGCCCCGGTCGTCGACCCGTATCCCGTGTGCTCCCGCCCACTCAAGCTGTTGGCTCTTCACAACGGCAACCGGAGAGGACATCGAGTCTCCTTGGCGATATCGGGGGTTCGGATTAACGTTGTTGCGCATCAGTTGCGAGGCGCGACGCCTCGCCTGCACCCGAGCTTACCTTCCGAGCGCCGAGTCCACTGGACGCGCCTGTCAGGTCAATCCTCGTTGACTTCCTCAGCGCGAATGGGCTGACTGCCGTGTCGCACCGACAGGATCTCGACATCCGTGCCGACACGATAGAAGACGCGGTAGGCACCGAAGATGAGCTCGCGGATCGTCCGGCGCCCCATCTCCGGGACGACCCGTCCACTGTCCGGAAACGCCGAAAGCCGCTCCACCGCGTCGAAGAGCTCGTCGGCCCAGCGCTCCGCGGCATCCGGATCATCTTGCGCGATGTGCACCGCGATCTCCCGTACCCGATCGAGTGCGGGATCGGTCCAGATCACCTGCATCTCTGGATGCTCGCCATGATGCGGGATCTGGCCTCCGCATGAGGGATGCCCTCGCCCGCGGCAAGCTGAGCTTCCGCGGCGGCGATGTCTTCAAGCAGTGCGAGCCGCTCGCGCATGTCCTCGAACTCATGGATACCCACGACGACGACAACGCCTCTGCCGCGCTGGGTGAGTACGAGCGGTCTGCCGGTGTCATTGACCTGTTTGACGAAGGTCGCGACTCCTGCCCGGAATTCCGAGAGAGGCCGGATGTCCTCGTCGAACTTGAGCGGTTGCATCGAAGCCTCCTAGTACACTGTAATGTACAGCCCATAGTACAGCCGAGGGACGGAAGCAACAACCGCCCATGAGATGCGAGGATCCGACCTAGTCACGACCACCGAGGTCGGCGAGCACGAGGTGCCAGGCCCCTCCGAACGCACGCGCGGGCGGTTCCGAAGGCGACGTCGATCCCGGCACGAGTCAGGGACGTTTCGCGATCAGCTCGATCTCGACTCCCGCGCCGAGCGGCAGCCCCGCGACGGCGACGGTGCTCCGAGCGGGGAACGGCGGCGTGAACCGTTGACCGTAGACCTCGTTCATCGCGGCGAAGTCGCCCATGTCGATGAGGAACACGTTGCACTTGACGACATCGTCCATCGTGAGGCCTGCGCCGGTGAGCGCCGCTTCCAGGTTGTCGAACACCCTCCGCGTCTGCGGTCCGATACCGCCCTCGACAAGCTTGCCGGTCGCCGGGTCGAGCGGCGTTTGACCGGACAGGTACAACAGTCCACCTGCCCAGACGCCTTGGGAGTACGGGCCCACGGCCTCGGGAGCCCCGTCGCTGTGGATAGAGTGGCGGGTCACTCGGCCTCGCTTTCGTCGGGAGCAAGATGCTCGCTGGGTCCTCGCGGATTACCCAAGTCCTCTTGGTTAACCGTGTTGCGCTTAACCTGCGCGCCGTTGCGCCTCCAGGTTACGACACCGCCGGGCGCGTCAGGTTCGAAGCGCGGGTTAGATTCATTCCGCCCGGCGTTCGCGCCAGTAGTGAGGCCTGCGCCGCTGGTGCGCGACAGCCAGAATCAGGACGGTATCGCCATCGATCTCGTAGATCAGGTTGTACGGGAACTTCGCGAGGACGAGCTTTCTGATGCCTGAGTCGACCTCCGCCGCCGCATGCGGGTTCTCAAGGATTCGCTCATACCCGTCATCGAGTTGATCGAGGAACACGGTGCCGAGTCCGAGGCTTTCCGTGTCGTAGTAGTCCGCCGCGTCATTGAGTTCGCGGTCTGCGTCTTCGTGGATGTCGAGAATCACGCGGTCTACCGATTGGCGCGGGCGCGGGCCAGGGACTCGTGTGCCGGGAAAGTCTGCGCGCGTCCAGCCTTCACATCAGCGCTGCGGCGCTTGGCCTCAGCGACCCAGAGACGCTCGACTTCGCTCTCTGACAAAGACTCAAGACTGGACAGCAACTCGTGAGCGATGGATGCGCGTGTCTCAGCGTCGAGTGTCATGGCTTCGCGCATGATGTCGTCGACCGTCACGATGACCACCTCGTAGACCCGAATCGAAGATGCGTACACGACGATTGTACCCGTGCAGACTGACATCGGGGGAGGCGGGATCGAATCGAACGTTCTTGGGGATGAGCGGCGAACGCAGTGAGTCCGCTCCAAGCCCTGGTTCGAACCACATCCAGTCTACAGTCGGTCTTGCCGGTAGAACGGCCGGCGATGTCCGTGAGCCACGGCCAACACGTAGACATCGTCATCGATGATCGAGTAGATCACCGCGTAGACGGCGGGTCACCGGCGGTCTGCGCGCGCCTTGGAGAGCGCCTCCTCCATGGACACCGTCTCTACGGTTCCGTCGACTATCTGCTGGTGTCGGCGCTCCGCCTCATCGAGCCATAGCTGCTCGACCTCAGCGTCACTGAGGTCGTCGAGGCTCTCGAGAAGGTCGCGAGCGAGACTGGCTCGCGTCGAAGGGTCGAGTCCGAGCACCTCGCGCTTGAGGTCGTCGATGGTCATCGAGGTTCACCTCATCATCGCTCTGCTACCGCTATCATACTCCCACGGCTGACACTCCAACCACGAGCGCGGATGTTGGTTCGAACCACGCTTCGACGTGCGCTGGAACTCTGAATGCCCGAGCTTCTGGCTCCTACCGGGGCGTGGGCTTGGTGACTACCCCACCGTTGGGCAACTGCACGGTCTGCGGCAGCTGGTTCCTGGAGAAGAAGTGTGCCTTGTCGCCATGGTAGACGTATCTCGCCGTGTGGGCGAACGAGCTCCTGCGCTTCCGCAGGTGGACTACAAACACGTCCTTGCCCAACTGGCTTTGAACCATCCGAACGGGACCCAAGAGATCCGAGTCGTCCGAGATGACGACTGCAGCCTCGAAGGCGTTCTGACAAGCCTCGTAGACGATCCACGATGCCAGGTTGACATCCGCGCCCTTCTCCTCTCGGATCTCAACGTGAACGAGGTTCTGCGCATAGCCTGGCTCGATGATCTTGGCGCGCTTCTGCCGCGTGCGGAACTGACCATCCGAGTGGATCTTGACATCGGCGTGCGCCTTCAGTGCCCGGAAGTACGCATCCTGACGAAGATGCTTGTCCGGGTCGCCAGGCGTCGACTTGACCCTTGTGGTGAAGTACCGAACTGTCCGGACATCGAACTTTGCGCCGAGCACGGCTGATGCGTATGCCCTCAGGTCCAGCCACTTGTATCCGTCGAACCGACCGGGTCCTCCACCACGCCCAACGAAGGCGGCGTAGTAGAAGTTGAAGCCGTCGAAGTAGACGTTCACTCCAGTCGGCACATCGGGATTCGCCACGGAAGACCCCCTCAAAGTGCAGAAGCCGCCTTGCGGCGGCTTCGCGCCCCGGGCCGCAGCCCGAGGGATGTTACGTATTAGATACCACGCGAAGCTGACACTGTAAACAGGACGCTAGCAGGAACTCCCAACCTGTTCCAGGTCACTGGCCGCGGTTGACGCACCATGCACCCGACCGTTGGAGCGCCACGCCTAACGT
>CAYOSP010000044.1:0-4984 GCA_964406675.1 uncultured Eubacteriales bacterium
CCGGCGCGAGGTCCTCCACCGGATGCGGCTTGAGCTCGAACGCAGGGGGCGGCGACTCGCCGTTCTCGCTCACCGGCACGTGCTCGTCGCCCCAGATCTCGATCAGCAGGTAGTTCCCGTAGCGCTTCCTCATCACGAGCGCCAGCGCCTCGATGAGGCGTCGGACGTCCTCGTCCCAGTGGCCCTCCCCCGGGGCCACGAGGTACGACGCCACGCTCATGACGAGCCGGTCGGTGCCCTCGTCGGGCTCGTCCTGCGGACGTGCGAGGCGGTGGACGAGCAAGAACGGCAGCGGGCGGTCGATGTGCAGGCGCCCGCCGTCTGGGAGTCCCCTCCGGACCGGCTTGCCCTCGTGCAGGCGCGCGATCACGTCGGCGAGCCAGTCGGCGGTGAACGGGGGCGGCATGCGGGGAGGCGGGGTCATGGGCGCTCCTCGGCGAGCACGGCGCGCAGCCTCTCCTCGAGTCCGGGGACCGTGGAGCGCAGCGCCTCGCCGAGCGCCTCGAAGCGCTCCCGGTACAACTCGCCGCTCCACTCGTCCATGAACGTCTTCTTCACCTCGATCGCGAGGGCACAGCCACGGCCGGCGGACTCGCGGTTCACCCACGTGGGGAAGTCGCCGCCGCGGAACTTGGCGTTCTCGCGCACGTCGAGCGGGACTTCGGCGGCGCGCAGGTCCGCCATGAAGCGCTCGACCACCGGGCGCCACATCCGGTGCAGCGACCCGGTGCCTACGTTGACGTCCGGGTTCTCGTCCGGATCGTCCGGCGGCGCGTCGGATCCTCCCCGGCGATGGTTGTAGGAGTGCAGGTCGAGCAGGACGAAGCCGCCCTCGCGCTCGGCGAGCGTCTCGAGTATGCGACGCACGTCGTCGCGGAACGAGCGGTGCAGCGCGCGGGACGCCTCGACGAGGCCGTCCGGCGGCGCGCCGCCCCAGACGTCGAGGCCCCACGAGTGCTGCGGCCCCGCGTACACGCAGTCCCCCAACGACCGGTTGAGGTCGGCCTCGAAGCGACTCCGCCGCACCACCACCCACGAATCGAACGAGCGGGCCCACTCGTCGGTGTAGGGGTCCTCCTCGCGCAGTCGCTCGGCCTCCGCGAGTCGCGCGTGCGCGGCCGCAAGCGGGCCGAGGTCGTGTCCCGCGTGCACGGCGGCGGCCACGACCGGCGAGGAGCCGGCGTCGCTCGTCAGATGCAGTTCGTAAGCTTGTCCGGACAAGACGCATCACCCATCGTCAATATCCCACGAATGCGTCCGCCCGGACCCGAAGAGGCTCGGGGCGATCAGACGCCGGGGGCGGTGAAGCGCGCCTTCTCCGCGACGAGCATGCCGTCCGAGACCACGAGGCCGCTCACGGAGACGAGCTCTCCGACGGGCACGCGACGGTCTCCGCGCCAGAGCACCAGAAGGCCCTCGTCGGTCGGATCCTCCGTGTCGACGATGCGGAAGGTGATGCCGTCGTCGCGCTGGGCGACGCTGTCGGCAAGCACGCGCCCGGACACGGTGACGAGATCGCCGCTCGGCACGGTGCCGGTCGAGATCTGCTCGACGGTCACCGGCTTGCGGTCGACCACGAACGCGCCGTAGATGGTGGCGCCGATCATGAGCGCGATCGCGAGGGCGACCACCACCCGGACCGTCGCGGGCCAACTGTCTCTCGCCGTCATCACACACCCCCAGCTGACGCCGGTCCCCCACGCCATGCGCATCCACGGCGCGGAGTGAGGCGGGATCTTCCCTGAACCGCCACGGCCATACGGACGCGCGCGATCCGCGCTGCCTCGCCGTGCGGCGGAAGGGGGATCGGATCGCCCGCGGATCGCGGGGATCGGATGGGACCCTGCCTGCCTGAACATGGACAGTATAGCGCACGCACGGCCGGTAGCGCACTACCGGAGGCGGCGGACCTCGGAGGATCCCGGCGGCGGTGGGGATAGTACCTGTATGCGTGTGTATCCATATGCGCGTGCGGGGTGCGTGCGAACCGCGTGCGGGATGCGTGCGAACCGGATCCGACGAACGGAGTGTCCGCGAGAGCAAGGGGGAGCCCCATGTCACACCTGCAGGGTAAGGTCGCGATCGTCACCGGCGCGGGATCGGGCATCGGCAAGGCCACCGCTATGCGGCTGGCCGAACACGGCGCCGAGGTCATCGTCTCCGACATCGACACCGACGCGGGCGAATCCGTGGTCGGCGGGATCGAGTCAGCGGGCGGCACCGCGATGTTCGTGAAGGCCGACGTCTCGAGCCCGGAGGACGTCGAGGCGCTCGTGAGGAAGACGGTCGACGAGTACGGCAGGCTCGACCTCGCGGTGAACAACGCGGGCATCGGCGGCCCGGCGGCCACCTCCGCGGACTACAGCGAGGAGGACTGGCGCAAGGTGATGTCCATCAACCTCGACGGCGTGTGGCGCTGCCTCAAGCACGAGGTCAACGCGATGAAGGACAGCGGCGGCGGCTCGATCGTCAACGTCGCGTCGATCCTGGGCCTGGTCGGCTGGGCGCAGGCCCCGGCCTACGTCGCCGCCAAGCACGGCGTGGTCGGCCTCACCAAGGCGGCCGCGCTCGAGTTCGCCGAGGACGGCATCCGCGTCAACTGCGTGAACCCCGGCTTCATCGAGACGCCGCTGCTCGAAGGCGCGGGAATCACTCCCGGATCGGACATGTACGCGTTCATCGCCGGCAAGCACGCGATGAACCGCCTCGGGAAGCCCGACGAGGTCGCGGCCATCATCACGTGGCTGCTCAGCGATGAGGCGTCGTTCGTGACCGGCAGCCCGTACCCGGTGGACGGAGGCTACACCGCGCAGTAGCGACCGGTACGCGACGAGCGCGAGACGCTACTGCATCCTGCGCAGGTACGAGTACGGGTTGACCGCCGACCCGCTCGGGTGGATCTCGAAGTGCAGGTGCGGGGCGCTCGCGCTCGCGTTGCCGGTGCTGCCCACGTAGCCGATGAGCTGGCCCGCGCTGACGCGCCCGGACCGAACGGCCCAGCCGCTCAGGTGGGCGTAGTAGAACGTCCAGCCGTTGTCGGCCTTCAGGTAGATGACCTTGCCGCCCAGGCCGCCCTCCTTGGAGGAGACGGTGCCGCTGAGGACGGCCACCACCGGCGTGCCGTTCGCGGCCATGATGTCGGTACCCTTGTGGCTCCGCCTCCCGCCGCTGCGTGAGGCGCCCCACGTATCCGAGTAGTAGTTGGGCCCCTGCACCGGGAACACCATCCCGTTCGCTCCGACGGGCGGCTCGTAGGTGACGGCGTTCTGGCGACGCTCGCGCTCCATCGCCGCCTTCAGCGCCGCCTGCAACTCATCGTACTCGGCCTTCTTCGCGGAGAACTCGCGCTCGAGCGCGGACTTCTTCGCCTCCAGCGCGGCGACGTCGCTGGACTGGCGCTCCTGCTCCCTCTCGAGCGCCTCCTGCTCGGCCTCGTACGCGACGCGCAGGTCCTTGTACTCGCGGATCAGTTCCGCGTCGGACGTGGCGAGCCGCTCCATGAGCTCGAGCCGGGTGGTGAGCTCGGAGAAGCTCGTCGAGCCGAGGATGAACTCCAGCGGGCCCTCGTCGCCGCGCTTGTACCAGGCCACCGCGCGCGCGCCGAGCGCGCTCTCTCGCGCGTCGAGCTCGGCCTGCGTCTGGGCGATGCTCTCGCCGAGCCTGCCGATGCGGACCTGCGTCTCGTGCAGGCGCCAGTACGCGGCGTCGTACTCCTTGCCGGCGGCGGCGAGCTCGGCGTCCAGCGCCTTGACCTGCGAGGCGAGCTCCGCGGCGGTCGGCGCGGCCGAGGCGGGCTCGGGTGACAGGAACGCTCCGGCGGCGGGCAGCACGAGGGCGCCCGCCAGGAGCACCAGCAGCGCGGACCGGGCGATCCGTATGTGTCGCCGTGAGATCACGTCGCGCAACGTCAGCGAACCCCCTGCCACGCGCCCTCAGCCGCGGATCGCGGCGACGAGCCGGTCCACGTCCTCCTCGGTGGTGTCCCAGGAGCACATGAGCCGCACCACCGACCTCTCATCATCCCACATGTAGAAGCCGAACTCCTCCTGCAGCGCCGGGATCCGCTCGGGCGGCAGCGCGGCGAACACCGCGTTCGCCTCCACCGGATGCGCGATCCTCACGCCGGGCGCCCCTTCGATCCCCGCCGCCAGCCGGGCCGCCGTCCCGTTGGCGTGGCGGGCGTTCTCGAGCCAGAGGTCGCCCTCGAAGAGCACGGCGAACTGGGCGGCGGCGAAGCGCATCTTCGAGAGCAGCTGCATCCCCTGCTTGCGCAGATAGCGGAAGCCCTCGGCGAGCTCGTCGTCGAAGAAGACGACCGCCTCGGCCATCACCGCGCCGTTCTTGGTCGCGCCGAACGAGAGCACGTCGACCCCCGCGTCACGCGTGAACGCGGCGAGGGGCTGCCCGAGGGAGGCGGCCGCGTTGGAGACGCGCGCGCCGTCCATGTGCAGCAGCAGGTCGCGTGCGTGCGCGAAGTCGGCGAGCGCGCGGATCTCGTCGACGGTGTACACGGTGCCGACCTCGGTGGTCTGGCTGATCGAGACCACCCTCGGCTGTGCCGCGTGCTCGAATCCCACTATGTCCAGCGTGCCTTCCACGTCGGCCGGCGTGAGCTTGCCGTGCGCGGTGGGCAGGCCGATGAGCTTGAGCCCGGAGTAGTGCTCCGGAGCGGTGGACTCGTCGACGGCGATGTGCGCGGTCTCGGGACACACCACCGCGTGGTACGAGCGCGTCACCGCGTGCAGGCCGAGCACGTTCGCCGCGGTGCCGGTCGCGACGAAGAAGACGCGCGCGTCCTCGCCGAGGTGCCGGCGCAACGCGGCGTCGGCCCGCTCGGTGTGGGCGTCCGCGCCGTAGGCGGGCGCGTGCCCCTCGTTGACCCGCGCGATCGCCGCCATCACCGCCGGATGCGCACCGGCGTAGTTGTCGCTCGCGAACGTCCTCGTCGGCTCCATCGACTCCGTCAAGTCCATCGGCTCCTTCG
>CAYOSP010000045.1:0-4865 GCA_964406675.1 uncultured Eubacteriales bacterium
GTGCGAGCTCGCAACAAGGTGGATGCCGCCGTTGAGGCCTACTGGGGCTACCAGTACTACAACTGGAACCCACTAGCCAATCCAAACGAGAGACTCTAGCGGGAGGTCAGACGATGAATCGTTCAACTGTAAGGCTCATGACCACTGCCGGAGTCCTGCTTGTCAGTGTTGCGACGCTGTACGGTGTCGCAGCTGCGAGCCAGCAACCCGTGACTACGCCAGAACGTCCATCACCGGAGATCTTGCAGCAGGCGTCACGGCTGTCTGGTGGCAATGTTGGCGAGCTGCGTCGGATTGAAGACGAGGACGCGTTCTCGGGCACTCCTGCGGCACGCATTCGCGAGTACGTTGAGAGCTCGACGGGGAATCAGTTCCTGGTGGACACATCAGACGGTCAGGTTGTCAGCTACATCGATGATGAGGTACTGCGAGACATGTACCTGCCCACCGATGCGCCTCTGCTCAGTGAGCAGGAGTTGCTTGGACTGGCACGGGAATATGTTCGTTCCAACATGCCCCGGTGGCACGGTTTCAATGCCGAGTCGAAGGTTGTCGAAGTCGGCGCAGCTCATGAAGCTCATGTCACGTTCACGGAGTACTTCGCCGGTATTCCCACGTCCAACCGACTCGAGCTTCTAATGAACCCGACCACCGGTAGTGTCGCATCCGTCGTGGTTCATGATGGCGATGTAACCGTTTCAGAAACCCATCCAGCACTGTCCGAGGGTGACGCCATCCAGACAGTTGCGGAGGCAGCGATCATGCCGGTTCGCTCTAGGCAATCGGCGACCCTCCGCATCTGGCGCGCACCAGGCGAAGCCACTCCGCAACTGACGTATCTGGTTGAACTTCAGACCGGGGATGAGACCTTGGGAGCGAGCTGCATCGGAGTTGTCGACGCTCGCACGGGAGACATCATCCTTCTCGCCGAATAGGCCGTCCACAAATGCGAGCCTTTCCGCTGATCGCCCTCGGGGTAGCACTGGTTGTTGGCCTCGGGACTGTCGGCTGCACTTCTGAGGCGTCACAGAACCCATCGGAGACTCCTGGTGACGACATCCAGGAGGCCCCCAGTGACGCGGTTCCAGGCGGCAGTCAGGAGGCCGAGGTTGAGGGCATCTTCGGAGAAGCTCTAGGAGAGTTTCGCCAGCTGGAGTACTCGGGGGATCCTGGGGGTCCGTCCTGGGCGATTCGATTAGTCGAGACCCCCTCCTCGCTAGATACCGACCAGTTCCGAGTCCTGGGCGTGATGTCAGAGACCTACCCCGACGAGAGGCTTCTCCATCTGACGATTACTCGTCCTGCCACCGATGGAACGGGCAGAAGGCGGATCTTCACCTGGAACCATTCCGACACCCCGGAGCAGATCGATGGCGCGAGAATGTCCGGTTGGGAGCTGCGAGTCGGCGACGTCGTCCTGGACAAGCCGTCCCTCGATGGCATCGGCCTCGGTCAGGCAGCTGTCAGTATCCTGGATGCTGCGCCCACGACGGTGGCGTCTATTGCAGCGGGAGCTGAACCAGTACCCGCCGAACTCAGAGAACTCGAGTAGCTCACCTGTTTGATTGATCGGCGGTAGCCACGCTGGGCGATGCGGCGGTCCACCACCGGAGGGCCTAACCTGCGCTTCCAGCAGAAAGCGCGCCCGAGTCAGGTAGACTCGGGCAAGAAGCGCGAGGGGGCGCGCTTCAGCTGAAGCGCAAACACGTTAGGCCGATTGGACACACACGGGGGGCTCGTGACTAGCGCAGCCGTAATCGTCGGCTCGACCGTCGGCTGGCCGGTCGTGCAACTGGCCGTGTTCTGGCTCCGATTCGACCGCTTCCCTCCAGGAGGTCCTGTTGAGAGTCTTGTATTCGCTCCGATGGGATTCGCGGCTGGTCTCGTCGCTGCTCTTTTGCTCGCACGCGCCTCTTCACCTAGGCAGAAGCGTCGTGTTGGGTGGGGATATCTCGTCGCCTCTCCAATCGCGTTGGTCGGAAGCCTGCTAGGTGGTCTGGGGCTGCCCAATGTGTGGGGACCGCTTCTGTTCGGCGCGGTCCCGCTGGCCGCTGGCTGCCTGATCGGCTTCGCTTTGGGACGGAGCGGGGCAACGGCCTAACAAGCGCTTCCACCATGACAAGATGAGGCGTGCGAGCTACGCTCGACAAGACGAGGCCATTCGGCCTCGTCTTGCAGGTCAAACGCAAACACGTTGGGTGCATGACGCTTGACGTATGACGTTATGCGTCATAGCATGACCACATGATCAAGTCGTTCGCATCCGACGAGGTGGCCAAGGTCTTCCGCCGTGAGTTCTCGCGCAAGCTTCCCGGCGACATCCAGTCGGCCGCGCTCCGCAAGCTGCGCATGCTCAACAATGCGCACGGGCTCAACGACCTGAGAAGCCCGCTGGCGAATCGGCTCGAGAAGCTCTCGGGCACACGGCGGGGACAACACAGTATCCGCATCAACGACCAGTGGCGCGTCTGCTTCGCCTGGAAGGAAGGGGACGCATGGGACGTCGAGATCGTCGACTACCACTGAGAGGAGGCCGATCGTGACCACGGAGAAGCTCGCACCGGTACACCCTGGTGAGGTGCTACTGGAGGAGTTCTTGGACCCGCTCGGGCTCAGCCAGAATCAGCTGGCCCGCGACATCAGCGTCTCGCCACGGCGCGTCAACGAGATCGTGCTCGGCAAGCGGCGCGTCACGGCGGAGACGGCGCTTCGCCTTGCGCGCTACTTCGACACCAGTCCGCAGTTCTGGCTCGGGTTGCAGTCGGACTACGACCTGGACGTCGCGTCCGATGAACTCGGTGAGCGACTGGACCGTGAGGTGCCCGCGCGCGCCGCAGGATAGCGTCAGCACCCAACACGCACATCCAGCAGACTCGGCGCTCGAAAGGTAGGCTGGAGAGTAGGCGAGGCGTCGCGCCTCGCAGCTGATGCGCAACCACGGTTAGGCCGAGACCCTTCGGTCTTGTCACAGCCCGTGGGAGGGTATACTGCAAGTTGTACATCCTAGCGTACAAGGAGTAGCGTTATGCGCCCACTCAAGGTCGATGAGGACATCCGGCCCCTATCCGAGTTCCGCGCTGAGATCGCCTCGTTCGTCAAGCGGGTGAACGATACCAAGCGTCCGCTCGTGCTCACCCAGCACGGCCGTGGCGCGGTGGTCGTCGTCGACATCGCTGAGTATTCGGCGATGCGCGAGCGACTCGAGACGATCGACGACATCGCCGCCGCGCGCGCCCAGCTTGCCGCTGGCGAGGGTGTGGCACATGAGAAGGCCAAGGCGCAGGTCCTCGACAGGCTTGCCCAAGGATGAGGGTCGACTGGTCGCCGCGCGCGATCGACCGTGTGGTCGAGATCGCCACCTACATCGCGAAGGACAGCCCGGCCGGCGCGCGAGACTGGGTCGAGCGGTTGTTCGCCCACGTCGACACGCAGCTTGCGGAGTTCCCCTTGAGCGGCAAGCCGGCCCGTGACGTGGACGCAGACGATGCGCGGGAGCTCGTCTTCGAGTCGTACCGCGTCTTCTATGACGTGGGCGACACCGTCCAGATCCTCACGGTCAGGAGCGGAAGCGAGCTCATCGGCTCAGACGAGCTGCGCTCGGGTCCGGCCTAACAAGCGTTTCCACACAGACGTCGCGGCCCGCTCAGCGGTATGCTTGAGCTTGCAGCGGCGCCAAGGGCCGCGCCGCTGGTGAAGCGCAAGCACTTGGACCGACACGACAGAGTACGCATCGGAGGGGCACCTTGAAGGCGGTTGTTCAGAGCGAGTACGGCTCTCCAGATGTCATGGACTTGAAGGACATCGACAAGCCGGTGGTCAGGGACGACGAGGTGCTTGTGCGTGTGCGCGCGGCCGCGGTGAACCCTCCCGACTGGGCAGGCGTACATGGCGTGCCATACATCGTCCGCCTGGCCTTTGGGGTACGCAAACCGAAGCTCGGCGTTCGCGGCTCGGACATGGCTGGAATCGTCGATGTGGTTGGCAAGAACGTGAAAGGTCTCCGGGTCGGTGATGAGGTCTTCGGCCGTGGCGTCGGCACGTTCGCCGAGTACGCAGTTGCCCCGGAGGAGCACCTCGTGACCAAACCGGCGAGCATCACCTTCGAGCAGGCTGCCGGCGTTCCGATGTCCGGTCTCACCGCGCTCCAGGCTCTACGGGACACAGGTGGCATCCAGCCAGGGCAGAAGGTGCTGATCGTCGGAGCCGGAGGAGGCGTCGGCACGTTCGCGGTCCAGATCGCCAAGTCGTTCGGCGCGGAAGTGACTGGAGTATGTGGCACATCGAAGCAGGCTCTTGTCCGATCCATCGGCGCCGACCACGTCATCGACTACACGCAAGAAGACTTCACCCAGGGTGAGAAGCGTTATGACCTTGTGCTTGACAACGTCTTGCAGCACTCGTTGTCAAACCTCTTGCGAGCGCTTGACCGCAAGGGAACGCTAGTGCCCAACGGCGGTCAGTTCTACAAACGCTGGTTTGCGAGCACCGGCGTCCTCCTCGTCAAGGCGCCCCTGCTCTCGATGTTCGTGCCGCAGCGGATTCGCGTGTGCTCGGAACACCCCAATCAGAGTGATCTTCTGGTTCTGAGAGAGCTCATGGAGTCCGGGAAGCTCACTCCGGTTGTTGGGAGGACATACCCTCTGAGCCGGGCTCGCGAGGCGATTACTCACTTCGGGGAGGGGCACGCTGAAGGCAAGATCGTAATCACCGTCTGAGATGGATGAGCGACCCGACCGCGGTCCAACAATGGCATCGAGCGGACGGCGAAAGGTAGTATCAACCAGCGAGGCATAGGCCGCCGCTCATGCAAAACACGTTAGCGGTACACAGATGCGTCCCGTTGCCAAAGCCAGCTCGAGCGGGCA
>CAYOSP010000046.1:0-4420 GCA_964406675.1 uncultured Eubacteriales bacterium
GTCATCCGGTACGCGGCCTGACTGGTCGCCATACCTTAAGAGGGGTGTCGCTCGGTACCTGGACTCGTGCGCCGTGGCGTCGAAGCGCAAACCCGCTGATATTTGGTGGTGCCTGGTCGCAGCACCGCTACCGCGATCGAGTCTTTGTGCACGTCGAGCCCGATGTGAGTATGCTCGTACATGGTCGGTCCCTCCGTTTGTCGGCGCCGCGGGCCGATTCCCGCGGATGATCCACGTATACACCGGATCGGACCGGCCATCTCATCGTGACTAGCCAGAGGGGAGCACTGTGGCCAGAAGCTGGAAAGACCTGCTGCTGTCGTCTGGCATGCCGCTGGAGTATTCGGTCGGTCGGCTGCTTGAGGGAATCTCCAGCTGGACCTCGGCCGAGTACAAGTACCGTCGTACGTCGGAAGACGGATCGGACAAGATCTTCTCCGTCGACGTTGCTTCCACTCATATCAACGCTCGAGATGACGTCTGGCTCGAGATGCTCGTCGAATGCAAGTACCGGCACAATGGGACGAATTGGGTGTTCGTCCCACTTGAATCCCGTCACGACGACCCGACGATCATCTCGGTCGATCAGTGTTCGGATGTTGGAAGCGTGTCCGCGAAGAGTCTCCACGCTGTACTTTCACCCTTCTCGCTTTGCGGCAAGGGCGTGGAGATTCTCGATAAGGATGCAAATCCAAAGAGCATCGAACAAGCACTTCAGCAGCTGCGCTATGCGGTCGCGTCCAAGGTCGTTGACGCCCTGAGTCATCAAGCCGGGCATTCGCTTGGGTCAATCAGCCCAGTCTTCCTACTAGTGCCCGTCGTCGTGACTACTGCCGCTCTCTGGCGGATGCGCCCCGATACGGGGGTAGAGGATGTGCGCGCAGCCTCCGAGATTGCTGATGTCTGTGACAGCTGCCGCGCCCTAGTTGTAGAGCAGTGTCCCGACGAGATGCAGTACGACTACACTGTGGCCGTCTTTGACCAGCAAATAGATAATGAGGAGTTCGACCGGATGAACGCCGCGCTTGCCGCCCGTCAGAAGGGCGACGCACCGGGCTTGGTCAAACACTTCGCTCGTCATGTGCCATCGCGTTTCCTGATAGTCGAGTACGAAGCCTTTGCGGGGGTCGCAGCTCAGTTGCATGACATGGTCGAGCGGACAGACTTGCTCGATCGCACGGCGGGCACTGGCTAGCAAGCGCATCCAGCAGACTGAAGGTCCGACGGTTCTACCGGCCAACGCACCTCTCCACTTCCTGTAGGCTCGTCCTGCTTCGATGCATCAAGCAAGGACCACTCAAGGCGAGGGGTAGGGTAGGGGGCACATACTTCACAAAACTCCTGTTCAGACACCCTATACCTCCTTCGACGTGACACCCACTTCTCGGGTCCCAAACCCCGTTTTCGAGTCACGGTCGAAGGAAGCCGCCTCGCATATGCTCGGCGTTCGAGCTCGCCGCCACTTCAGTTCGTCAGCACCTTTGTGACTGAACACCACCGTTGTAGTTCACGTGGCGTCTGGGTATACTGAGAGTTAGTCGAATATCAATGGAATAAGCACCGCTGGCCCTACCTATGCACACTATCTGTGTGTCCTGAGGTGGGGCTCTTTGCATTCCGCTTCTTCCTGTCCGCACTCCGCTGGAGGTGATTCCCATGTCGTTGTAGGTCAGGTCTGACTTCCCCACAGCCCTTTGCATACGCCGTTCACCCACAGCCGTCCGCCAACGCGGGCGGTTCTTCTATTCCTCGGAGGTCATCATGGGTACAGCTGCTGCTTCTACAACTCGCTCTGACATCGATCGAACCCGGCGTGCAGACATCGAGCGCCACGAGGCGCTCTTGAACCGTGCGGTGGTGAAAGGACACCGCCTCCGGCTCGTCGCAGCGAGCCGGAAGAAGCTGAGGGCAGCCTAAGACCCTGGGACGAGGGCGATGGCGGTAAGCAGCCCTGACAACGACGAGACGGGACGGCACTGCCAGACGTCCCGGGCTCGGCAAGCGAGACGGAAAGGTGTACGTGAGGAACCAGCGGCCGAACGCCCCTCAAGCGAGCCACCAGCTCCAACCTGGCGGATCAGGGCTGGGTAGCAGCGCGCACCCGCATGCAGTCGTGCGGGGAACTCCTCGGCCGGTCGATGTCGCCGACCGGGAGGCCACGGTGAAGGCCTGCGGCGTAGCCGTGGCGATGCTGCAGGGGCATAGCTGGGCACCGACCCCGTCAAACGGTTCGAGAGTGAACGTGGGAACCACCCCGGCGGTCCCCTCACCAGACAGCGCTACGCTGGCTGGCGGGAAGGCGCGTCGCCTGCCGACGCCGCCCGGGTGGGGCGGAGGACCCGTAGTAGTCCGGGGCCGGGAAAGCCGGTCACATGGCGAAGGGGTCCAGCGTGTCCGCAGCATCAGCGCTGAGCGAGGAGGTCGCCGGTGAATATCGGCGCGCCGTGGCCGGAGTCGCACCTGGCTGAGGCACGGGTACTCGCGATGCAAACGAAGCTGCACCAGTGGGCGGCGTCCGATCCCGGCCGTCGCTTCGATGACCTGTTCAACCTCGTGTGTGACCCCGCCTTCCTCGCCGTTGCGTGGAAGCGGGTGCGGGGCAATAAGGGTGCACGGACAGCCGGTGTTGATGGGAGAGCACCGCGTTCCATCACCACCCCTGCCGCGGAACTGCTCGGCCACGTGAGGGAGGACCTCAAGACCGGCCGGTTCCGCCCCGAGCGCGTGCGGGAGAAGGCGATCCCCAAGGCGGGCGGCAAGGTCCGCCGCCTCGGGATACCGACGACCGCCGACCGGATCGTGCAAGCCTCGCTCAAGCTGGTGCTCGAGCCGATCTTCGAGGCGGACTTCAAGCCGTGCTCCTACGGCTTCCGTCCGAGAAGACGAGCGCAGGACGCAATCGCCGAGATCCACTTCCTCGCTTCACCGACCCGCAACTACGAGTGGGTGTTCGAGGGCGACATCACGGCGTGCTTCGATGAGATCGACCACACGGCTCTCATGCAGCGTGTGCGCCGTCGTATCGGAGACAAACGCGTCTTGCGTCTCGTGAAGGCGTTTCTGCGGGCCGGAATCCTCAGTGAGGACGGTGTCAGCCGCGAAACGATCACCGGCACGCCCCAAGGCGGTATCCTCTCGCCGCTGCTCGCCAACGTCGCCCTGTCCGTCCTCGACGAGCACTTCGCCGCCAAGTGGGAAGCGCTCGGCCCGGTGTGGACGCGCGTGAAGCATCGTCGCCGAGGCGGCGCCGTGATGAGACTCGTCCGCTACGCGGACGATTTTGTCGTCATGATCGCCGGTCAGCGCTCCGATGCCGAAGCGCTTTGGGACGAGGTCGGCTCGGTGCTCTCCCCGATGGGCCTGCGCCTGTCCGAGAGCAAGACGAGGGTCTGTCACATAGACGAGGGGTTCGATTTTCTGGGCTGGCGCATCCAGCGCAAAGCGTGGAGGAGCCGAACCGGCAAGAAGGCAGTCTACACCTACCCGTCGAAGAAGGCGCTCGCCTCCATCGTCGACAAGGTGCGAACGCTCACCCGCCGAGCACGGCATCGAACGCTCGCAGACCTGCTGCACAAGCTCAACCCGGTACTTAGGGGATGGTGCACCTACTTCCGCCACGGCGTATCCGCGCGCACGTTCGACTACGTCGGCCACTTCGCCTTCTGGCGCATCGTCGGCTGGCTGCGCAAGAGACACCCTGGGCTGAACATGCACACCCTCGTCCGTCGCTTCCTCCCTGGGTGGGAGATCAGAGACGGCGGGATCACGCTGTTCCGGCCAGCGGAGGTCGCGATCATGCGGTATCGCTTCCGCGGCACGCGCATCCCGAACCCGTGGGCGACGGCGACAGGACTGCAAGCACTGGCATGACACGTGGAGAGCCGGATGCGGTGGAAGTCGCACGTCCGGTTCGGAGGGCGGGCCGGAGAAACCCACCAGCCGAGAGGCTGGCAGGGCGCTCCGGTCCGACCCCTACACGGATGCGCCGCCTCAGCCGGTCATTCTGATCGACGGCTGCAACCTCATCTGGACCGCCGATTACTACGGGTCCTTCAAGCGACGCAGAGCACAGCTGGAGCTCCTGGCAGAAGTACTCGCTTCGGAGACAGGTGCTGTCGTTCATATCTACTACGACACGCCGCACCGCTCGACGCACGTCCGTCACGGCACGGTAGACGTCCACTTCGCCCACAATGAAAAGACTCAGTCGAACGGTCTGGATACCGGAGCCGATGCAGCCATCATCCGCCGGCTACGCAACACGCCAGCAGGTACGCCCGTGGTGCTGGTGACCAACGACCGGCCGTTGCGCATGACAGCCCGCAAGACGTATCACTCCCTGCAGATCCAGTGTGACGAAGACACATGGGGTGACCCCGTTCTTTGGTCCAGTCGGAAGGTTAGGATCTCCGACTTGCTT
>CAYOSP010000047.1:0-4402 GCA_964406675.1 uncultured Eubacteriales bacterium
GACTTCCTCCTTGTAAGGGAGGCACTCTCCCGCTGAGTTAATCGCCCCTTCATCCGAATGGGACCCGGGTGCGTGGATCCCACGAAGCGAGCCACATTCTAGCAGGAAGGGCTGGGAGGATGCCCGCTGAATCCAGAGCTCGTACGGCCGCGACTAGGAGGTCCGACTGCGACATCGATCCAGTCTCTCTCGGAACAGCCTCTCGATCTCGTCGGGGGAGGCGTGGGGATGACGCTGCCGCAGGCCTACCCGCAGGGCTTCGTGGGTCATCTCGGAGAGTTCGAAGGCCTTCTCGAGACGCTTCTCGGGACCCATGCGTCGCAGCGTATCGATGTAGACCCGGCGGCCGGGTCGAGGTTCCCCGAGTCGCGGTTCCGGCGGCATACTCTCATCCTCCCGGCCCGAGTCTAGCACCACGGGCTACGCGCCCGTCTCGTCCAGCGCCTCCGGGAAGCGACGGGCGAGGTCGGCCGGGCCGTGATCGGGCCTCGCACCGAGGAGCGCCCCGGCGATCCGGTTCGCGCGGGCGGCCTGGTGCGCGGCCTCCACCGTGTCCCGACCGCACGCCATGAGCGCGGCGGCAAGACCCGTCACCGTATCGCCCGTGCCGCCGATGGCCTCGAGCTCGGGCACGAGCGGCTCGGATACCCTGGCGCGGACCTCACCCTCCTCGACGACGTGATCGACGCGCCCCTTCACGAGCAGCACGCGAGCGGCGAGCTCCTCCTGCGCGGCGCGAGCCAGGGCGACCGGGTCGAAGCCCTCGACGCCGAACAGGTAGCGGCTCACGTAAGCCGGGTGCGACACGGACGCGTCCGCGAGGAACCCCACCTCGCCGACGTCGGGCGTCATGAGCTCGAAACGGCTCCCCACCCCGGCGGCCCGCGCCGCGTACATGCCGCCGGCGTCGGCGACCAGGCGGATCCGGTCGCCGTTCCCGCCGCGGTCGCCGTCGCGGCTGCCGTCGCCGTTCCCGTCGGCCAGGATCCCCATCGCGACCAGCTCGTCGAGTGCCCGACGCATGAACGCCATCGTGGGCTGCAGGTAATGGAACGCGATCACGGAGGGCTCCACCCGAGCGACGGCCGAGGGCAGCGCGGCATACGCGGCCCGGGTGCCCTCGCCGCGACCGACGTCCCCTCCGAGCACAGCGTATGGAGGCTCCGCCTCGGTGCGCTCAGTGACCGCGCTCGCCGCGAGCAGCAGCGCGGCGGTGCCCTGACAGCCGGCAAGCTCCGTGTCGCCCACCGTGAGAGTCGAACCGCGCACGTGCACGCGACCCTCGATCACGCGACCCGGGTCCGAGGGCACGGTGCCGATCACCAACAGGCCGCTCACGAGGCCCTCGCTCCCTCTTCCGCTCCCGTCGAGACGAGGGACCGAGCGGGCACGCGCTCGCCGATCTCGAGGAACGCGCGGTCGAGCATGAGCCCGCACAGCGTGTGGCCGACGTCGCGGGGGCGCGGCGCCTCGTCGAGCGAGAGCCCCACCAGCTCGAGGTTCAGGTACGGGATGTCCGGGCACCCGCCCCCGGAGGTGTTCACGATCCGGCGTGACCGCTTGTCCACGGTGATCTTCATGTTGCCGGCGCGCACCATGATCCAGTCCCCGAAGTCCTCGGCGGTCACCACGTCCGTCACGCTGCAGCCGCCTTCGGCGTCGTCCACCCAGCCCGTCGTGTGGATCCGCTCGCGGTCGAGCACCCGCCTCGCGCCGACGTGCTCCACCCTGGGGAGCGCCACCGCGAGGTCGCAGCCGGCGCGCAGGTGGTGGGGAGGCGCCACGAGCTTCACGCGGTAGCCCTCGGCGACGAGCGTCTTCTCCGCGGCGATCGCGTCCGGCACGCCGTCGAACAGGAACAGCCCCGGATCCTCGTCCTCTACGTCACCGAGGGCTCCGTCCGGCCGTCCGGACGCACGACCCGCCTCCCCGCGCTCGCGGAGCGGGAGCCGGGAGAGGAGCCGTCCGATGAGCGTCCCGAGGCGCGTCATCCGCTAGGACCGCTTCGCCGTGATCGCCCACATGTCGGATGCTTCGTCCACCGCGACCTCGTACCCCGCGTCCCGGAGCTGGTCGCTCACGTTGTGTCGCGCGGTCCCCGAGTCCACGAGCACCCTGATCTCGGACTCCTCGTCCACGATCGCTGATTCCGTGCGCATCACCGGCAGCGGGCAGGACAGCCCGCGCGCGTCGACCTCTCTCATCGTCCGCTCCTCTCTCGCGTCCTCACGCCTTCGATGCGGCCGGGCTCGTCGCGCCCACCATGCCGGTGCCCCACACGGCGATGCCGAGCACCGCCACGCCCATCACCGCCATCGCGATCCAGGCCGTCCCCGTGACGCCCGCCCCGGTGGCCGCGATACCCAGGAAGTGCGCCGCGAGCGCCCCGACGCCCATCCCCGCGATGAATCCGGATGCGTCGGCATCGCCTTCGGAGGCCATCACCATCTGGCGAAGCGGACAGCCGCCCGCGAGCACGGCCGCGAGTCCGGCGATCGCGAGCGACACGAAGTTCGCCGCGTGCATGGTGTGCGCGGCCGGCTGGCCCTCGAAGCCGAGATGGAAGGTGCCGAACAGCGCGCTCGCCGCGAGCACCCCGACGAGCAGTCCGCCCACGCCGAATAGCAGGTCGTAGCGCTTCACCAGCGCGACGTCACGGATGCCGCCGATGGTGCAGAAGCGGCTGCGCTGCGCCACGAGGCCCATGGCCAATCCCGCGCCCAGCGATATGAGCAGCGGAGCGCGCGTGCCTCCCGGGAGACCCTCGGCGCCCGCCTCCACCCAGGTGAGCCCCGGCACGTCGACGCCATAGCTCATGGCGACGGTCAGTCCGAGTAGCACCACCGCGACCAGGGGCATCGTCCACCCGAGCGACCTCCTCGATCCCTCGAGAGGTGCCGCTCGCCCGAGATCGAAGCCCCGTCGCAGGAAGAACACGCCGACCAGGATGCCCACCACGAGACCGCCGACACCCACGAGCGCGTTGAGATCGCCCGCACCGAGTCGCAGCCACGCACGCACGGTGCAGCCCAGGAAGATGAGCGCCGAGACCATGAAGATCGCGCCGAGTACGAAGCGAATGCTCCACGCCGATCCTCCGCGAGGGCGGAATTCCTTGGTCGCGAACGCGGTCACCGCCGCGCCGAGCGCGAGCCCCCAGATCTCCGGACGGATGTAGGCGAAGTTCGCCATCCCGAACGTCTCGCCGCCCAAGACACTCATGGTGTCGCGGGTCATGCACGCGACGCACAGGCCGTAGTTCCCGGGATTCCCCATGACCACCAGCCATGAGGCCACCACACCGATGACCAGGCCCGTAGCTCCCAGGATCCATGCCGAAGGGCCGATCGCTCGTCGTGCTCCTCGTCGTGCTCCTCGTCGCGCTCCCATGTGTCCTCCCACAGACGCCGATCGTCGGATGTCGGGCGCCGCATCGATGCCGGGTACCGGATACCGGACGCATCATTACATGAATCGCATACCTCGCATAAGCGTTGCCTATATTACGCACCGCGCTCCACCCTGACAAGGGCCATCTATGCGGGATCCACGGACGGCAAAACCCGCGCAAGATGAGCGATACGCCTGCGCCGACCGTCGTACACCTTGCCTCGTCGTGTTATACACAATATGTACACACCCTTGAGGCGCGGGCGGCAAGAGTCGCGTTCGATCCGGGAAAGGCCGGGGTGCGACCATGTCTCGCATGGTGAGAAAGCAGATCGTCATCGACCAAGAGCGAGAGCGGACGCTCGAGCGCCTGTCACGAGAGCTCGACCTGTCCCAGTCCGAGCTCATCCGCCGGGCCATAGACGGGTTCGCCGACCGGGTCGCCGCTGAGGACGAGCGTCAGGCGGCTTGGCGCCGCCTCATGCACATGTTCGAGAACGCGCGGGATCTGGGGCTCACCGACGAGGACGGCAGGCGCGCGTGGACACGAGAGGACCTGTATCGTGACCGGGGTGTTCGTTGACACCAACGTGCTCGTGTACTCGTTGGACTCCGGTGACGCGTCCAGACACGCTCGGGCCGTGGAGGTGATCGCCCACCTCGGAGTCGAGCGGATGCGCCTCTCGACCCAGGTGCTCTCGGAGCTCGCGAGCGTGGTGACGCATCCGCACGAGCTCGCGATGCCTCCGGCGATCGCGGAGGAGGCCGTCCGGGACCTCGCCGATTCCTGCCGCGTGCTGGACGTGACCGCGGATACCGTGATCGCGGCGCTCCGCGCCCGCGACCTCTGGGGGCTCGAGTACTTCGACGCGCAGATCTGGGCGGCGGCGGCACTCGACGGGGTGCCGGTGGTCGTCTCGGAAGACTTCGCGGCGGGGACCGCCCTGGGCGGTGTCACCTTCGTCGACCCGTTCGCCGACGACTTCGACCCGGCGTCGCTCTGAGGCGGGAC
>CAYOSP010000048.1:0-4026 GCA_964406675.1 uncultured Eubacteriales bacterium
TCGAGGGGTTCGCTCCCGACCCTCACCACTCGTGACACGAACCGCATCCCGGGTATCCTAGGACCTGCACGGCACGGTGCCGGAAGGCACGCGTTCGAGGAGGTCCGCCATGGGTACGCCGAGCGATCACGAGACCGACGACCACGGCCGCGAAGACGACCGAGACCCCATGTCCACGCAGGCCCGGATCCTCCTGTACGCCGACATCGTCGATCCGGACTGCCCCGTCAGGCCGGCGGACGACCTCTCCGGCGACGACCTCGCGGACGTGCCCGTGCTCCACAACGCGCGCCGCTTCCTCGAAGCCGTGCGCGAGGAGGAGGCGGTCCCGGCGACGAAGACGCTCGGCAACCTCTCGAGGCGCTTCTCGACGCGCATGTTCCGCGAACTGGACTGGTCGGACGGGCTCTTGGAGGACTACCTGAGCTCGCGCAGCCACGTCGACGAGCACGAACTGTCCCGGCTGTTCCGCCTGCGGGTCGTGCTGCAGCGGTCGGGCCTGCTGCGCAAGTACCGCGGCGAGTTCATGCTCACCAAGCGAGGCGAGGCCCTCCTGGACCCGACACGGATCGGGGAGCTGTACCGCACGCTGTTCGTGGGCTGGTTCGGCAAGACGAACATGGCCTTGATCGACGGCATGCCCGGCGACCCGGCGATGCAGGATCACATCCCCCTCACCCTCTGGCTGCTCGGCCGCGAGGCACGCGACTGGACGCCCGCCCAACGACTCGCCGAGATCCTCCCGCACGACCCGGACCTGTGGGCCGAGTCGAGCGCTCGCATCGGATGGCCCGACCAGCTCGCGCACGCCTTCGAAGCGCGCGTGTTCCGGCCGTTCGTCGAGTTCGGGCTCATGGAGCGCGAACCCGCGAGCGATCGTCCGTGGTACCGGCTCGCCCGGTGGCGGGTCACCCCCCGGTTCGACCGACTCATCACGACGGACCTGTCCGCCGCGACCCCCGAGTCACGCCGAGAAGACCTCGTAGTGGGGGCGGACCTGATCCGTGGCTTCACCCGCGTGCTGAGCGAGCAAGGATACCTCACCGACTTCGCCACGATGGAGACCTACCTGGTGCTCTTCTCTCAGTGGATCCGGATAGCCGTGCGCACGCAGCTCGAGGAGGCGTTCGCCGCCGGATCCGCATCCGGGGGGACGGACGAGCCGACGATCGAGCTCACCCCGACGGACCTGCTCGACGTCGCACCGGAGTTCGTCGAGGCGCTCGACGCATCGCCCGTCGTCGCCCCGGGCGGGCGAGAGCAGGCGGCCGACCTCATCCTCGTCTTCGCCACGTGGACCCTCGACATCGGCGTCGTCTCGCACGCCGCGGCCCGTACGGCCACCGCGTTCGCGCTCGCCGTGGCGGAGGGCGAGTACGAGCCCGCCGACGAGCACCCGGGGACGCAGCCCCTGACGCACGAGGGGGAGGAAGCGCTCCGGGAGGCACGGCGCCGTCACGCCGACGACGTGGTCACCCTCAAGATCACGCTGCGAGGCACCGAACCGCCGGTCTGGCGGCGCCTCGAGGTCCCGGCCTCCTACGACCTCGGCATGCTGCACCGCACGCTGAACGCGGCGATGGGATGGCTCGACTGCCACCTGCACGAGTTCGACGTCGAGGGCCGCCTCTACGGGGTGCCCGACACCGACTGGTTCCCCGAGCAGGACACGACCATGCCCGAGGAACGCATCGTCCTCGGCGACCTCGCGGAGGTGGGCGTCGACCGCTTCATCTACCGCTACGACTTCGGCGACGGATGGACGCACACCGTGGCCCTCGAGGGCGTCGGCCCCGCCGAGCCCGGCACGACCTACCCCCGCTGCGTCGCGGGACGTCGCGCGCCCGTGCCCGAGGACTGCGGAGGTCCCGGTGGGTTCGCCGAATTCGTGGAGGCCATGGCCGACACGTCGCACCCGGAGCACGACGAGTTGCGCGACTGGTGCGGGGCCGACTACGACCCCACGGAGTTCGACCCCGCCGAGGTCAGCGAGATGCTGCGACGGATGGCCACGTACCTGGAGCGCGAACGAGGCGGCGGCGCGTAGGAGCCGCACTCTGATACGCTCGCCCCGGAGGGTTGCTTACGGGACTTCCTGGACACAACCGAGGCGTCAGTGGATTCCGACAGCGTGAGAACGGCCATCGAGGTACGCGGGCTCGTCAAGCGATTCGATGACGTGCAGGCGGTCGCGGGCATCGACTTCGACGTACGTGAAGGGGAGTCGTTCGGTTTCCTCGGCCCGAACGGCGCCGGTAAGAGCACCACGATCAACATGCTCATCGGCCTCACCCGGCCGGATGCCGGCACGATCCGCATCGCCGGGATCGACTGCTCGAAGGACCCCAAGGCCGCCCAGCACCTGATGGGTGTGGTGCCCGACGAGAGCAACCTCTACCCCGAGCTGACGGGCTTCGACAATCTGAGCTTCTGCGGCTCTCTCTATGGGATGGGCAGACGCGACCGTGAGGGTCGCGCCGGGGAGTTGCTGGACCGCTTCGGTCTGGCGCAGGCCGCGGACCGCAAGTTCGGCGGCTACTCGAAGGGCATGAAGCGCAAGCTCACGATCGCCGCGGGTATCATCCACTCGCCCGCCATCCTGTTCATGGACGAGCCGACCACCGGCATCGACGTGGCCAGCGCCCGGCACATCCGCCGACTCATCGCAGACCTCAACGCACTCGGGACGACGATCTTCCTGACCACGCACTACATCGAGGAAGCCGAGCGTCTGTGCGATCGGATCGCGTTCATCGTCGAGGGCCGGATCGTCCGCACCGACACCGTCGAACGACTCATGCGTCGGACCGACGGTCGCCATGTGGTGCGGTTCGCCGTCTCCGGTGGAACCGCGGGATCCTGTCGGGCGATAGCGTCGGAGTGGCCGACCCTGCGCTGTCGACCAGCCGGCGACGGCCGATTCGATGTGGGATCGCCCGAGCCGATCCGCGTGGGACCGCTGGTGAGGCTGCTCGAGGACCGAGGCGTGGAGGTCTCGGAGGCCCGCAAGATCCAGCCGTCGCTGGAGGACGTGTTCGTCGAGATCACCGGGATCGAAGCGGGCGCGATGCAGCAGGAGAAAGAGCGGCCCACGAGGGGAGGCGGCGCATGAAGGCGTGGATCGCGTTCTGGAACATCCTGGTCAAGGACTTCCGCGCGTACTACCTCAAGCCGCCGAACATCAGCTGGGGTCTGATCTTCCCCCTCGCCTGGGCGGGCATGTTCTTCATCCGTTCCGGTGCGGGGATCGAGAGCGTGTCGGCGTTGCTGCCCGGCGTGATCGCGGTGTCGGTGCTGTTCGGGACGACGAGCCTGCTGTCGGTCACGGTGACGTTCGAGAAGAAGGGGCGGTCGTTCGAACGACTGCTGCTCGCTCCGATCCCGTTGGGACTGCTGATGGCGGCCAAGACCGGCGGCGCGATCCTGTTCGGCATCGCGAACGCATTCGTACCCGTCATCATGGCCGCGTTCCTCACGGATCTATCCGGCGTGGACTGGCTGACACTCGTGCCCGCCATCGTGCTCATCGCGATAAGCTCGACGTTCCTGGGGCTGCTGATCGCGGTGTCCGTCAGCGAGGTCTTCGAGGCTCAGACGTTCTCGAACTTCTTCCGCTTCCCGATGCTGTTCCTGTGCGGGTTGTTCCTCCCCATCGAGCAGTTGCCCGTCTGGCTCCGGCCGCTGAGCTACGCCCTGCCGCTGACCTACGGCGCGGACGTCCTACACGGCTCGATAGGCGGCCGCTCACCACACCTGCCGCTCTCGCTGGACTTCGGCCTGCTGATCGCCTTCTGCGCGGTGCTGTTCGCGCTGAGCCTGTACAACATCGGGCGAAGATGGATCACGTGAAGGCAGACAAGCCGGGTGCGGTCACGTCCCGGCAAGGTTAGCGTCCCAGGAAGTGGTGTGCGAAGTCCCGACGGCAGATCGAGCACTCAGGGAGCAGCGAGGCCGGGAGGCGATCGCCACCCGGCCTGCGTGAATGCTTGGTAGCGGGGACAGGATTCGAACCTGTGACCTTCGGGT
>CAYOSP010000049.1:0-3772 GCA_964406675.1 uncultured Eubacteriales bacterium
CGCCGAAGTTCATCAGATGGTTGCCCTGCGTGTCCCACACGCTGATGCGGTCGTTGTCGTAGTCACACACGAACACCTCGTCCGCCTCGGTCACGCAAAGACCTTCGGGGCGGTCGAGCTGCTGGACGCCGGACCCGGCGCTCCCGAACGTCCGCAGGGACATGCCGTCGAGGTCGAACACCTGGATGCGATCGTTCATACTATCCGCGACGTACACCTCGCCGTTCACGTGTTCGAAGATGCCCACGGGCTGCTGTACCTGACCCGGGTCCGTGCCCGAGTCCACCCAGGTGTCCACGAAGTCGTAGTCCGGGAAGGCGGCGAGAGCCCCCAAGGGAACCGCTACCAGAAGAGCCGCCACCAACAGACCGATCCCGACACGTCTCATCACGGATCGAACCCCCATTCCGCGCGCGCGTGCGAGCCCACCCCGCTCGTCGCAGGTCCTTTCCTTCCGACCCTCGCGCACGCATGAGCGTACACGCGACGACCGCGCCGCTATGCGGAGGAGATACCCGTACTCATCCGTGCCCACACCCGAGCGGGCACGCGGGAGCCTACTCCGTCGTCACCGTGTCGTAGGGAAGCTCGAAGACGTCCGGCGGCAGCTCGGCGTCGAGTTCGAACTCCCCGATGGTGAACTCGCTCTCGGTGAGCTCCTCGACCGGGACGAGACTGCTCGCGGTCCGCATCGCGATGCGCTCGATCTGCGCGTCCTTCGCGTAGACCTCCATGTCGTACAGGTAGAACTGCTGGGTGGCGCCCTCGATGTCCCACAGCTTCTCGGGCTGGTACGTGAACACCGTGTACTCCTTCTCCTCGACACCGGCTTCGGGCGTCCAGTCCGGAGGGCCGTTGAACGTCCACTGCTGCTTCTCGGCGGTCGTGTAGGCGAGCTCGCACGCCTCGGTCTCCGGGCGGCAGTAGTAGACCGCGGTGCCGTCGGGGCTGATCATGTGGATGCGCACCGGGCCGTACTTCTCGATCTCCTCGGCTTGCTCCTCCGGGTAGTACCAGGTCATCCGGTACCGGCCGTCCTCGTCGAACCAGAACTCCACCTCTTCGGACTGGGTGCCGCTCTCGAACGTCGCGAAGCCGTGCTTGGTCGCGGAGTCGTAGAAGCCGCGGACGGCCTCCTCGGCCGTCTCGAAGACGGGCTTCGCGGATCCCGTATCCTTCGTCGATCCGTTCGCGTCGGTCGCTTCGTCGGGGGGAGCCGACGAGCAACCGCCCAGGGCGAGCACGGCGGCGATGGATGCGATGAGCGCGAGCGCGATCGTGGTTCGGCGGAGCGTTCCGAACGGTCCCATGGCTTCCCCTCTCCTCAGCGGACCCTACCGGGCCGGCCGCGCTACTCTACCAGCTCCAGCACGACCTCGTTGTCGGCCGGCTCGACGTCCACCCACAGCCCGTCCACGACGTAACTCTGCTGCGACCAGATGAACCTGCTCCAGAGGCTCAACTCGCCGGCGTCGACGGCGGGCTTGCGGGCGGGATCCTCATCGCCGTCGTAATGGGCGACGAACGCGGCGCCGACGTGCTCGGCGATGTACTCGGAGTCCTCTTCGGAGACACGGTACCCGCGCGCGACGTCGAAGGCCTCCGCCTCGATGGTGGCCCGGACGAAGTCGCGCGCCTCGGAACCGAAGTCCGTGCCGGGCCGCAGCTCGTCCACGAAGGTGGCCGAGGTGACGTCGAGCCGGTCGTCGCCCAGCTCGCAGTAGCGCACGGGACACGGGGCGGTCGCGAGCGAGCCGGTCTCCACGTCGTAGAGGAAGCCCGCTTCGCCGTAGTCCGCCCGGGCGACGTCCTGCGCGTGGTAGTGGCCGGTGAAGACGAGCCGCACGCCGTACGACGCGAGCAGCTCGCCGACGAACGGATGATCCTCCACCAGATACTCGGGATGCAGCTTCGCCTGTCCGTCCCAGTGCTCGACGACGCCGTGGTGCATCATGCAGACCACGGTCTTGCCCCGGGCCTGCGCGTCCCCCAGGACCTCCTCGATCCAGTCGACCTGCGCCTGGGTGAGGGCGCCGCCGGTGATCGGGTGACCGCCCGGCTCGTTCTCCTCGGACCTCGTCGAATCGAGCGCGAGCAGCCACAGGCCCTCGACCGGCTCGGCGACGTAACTGAGGGAATCATCGTCGTGATGGACGGCGTCGCCGTATCCGAAGTCGCGATAGACCTCGGCGAACTCGTCCTGTGTTACCGCCGGCACCGGGATCCTCTCGTCACCGTCGAACGCGAACGCCTCGGGGTCGTCCGCGTCATGGTTGCCCGGCACGACGTAGACCCGTACGCCCGCGTCGGTCAGCCTGCCGAGCGCCTCGGAGACGCCCTCATGATTCACGACCTCGCCGTCCTTCGTGAGATCGCCCGGGACGAGCACGAAGTCCACGTCGGAGACGAGGATGTCGTCGACGGCGAGCTCGAGCAGCTCCGAGGTCTGCGCGAACAGCTTGCGGTCCGAGCCGAGCACCTCCTCGTAGGCGGCGCCGGTCGTCCCGAGCGAGGTGTCGTAGTAGTGAGGATCCGCGATGACCGCGAACCGGACCTCCGGGTAGGCGACCGGCGGGTCGACGGCGGGCTCGGCCACTGCGTAGTCGAGCGAAGGACGGCTCGCGAGGTAGCGCGACACCGCCGTGTAGGCCGCACCGACCACCGCCAGTCCCAGCACGACGGCGAGTAGGGCACTCCAGACGCGCTTCCGCTTCGGCATGATGCCTCCCGGGGTCTCCGCCGCTGACGCCTACAGGTCCATCTCCTCGACGGTCCCGTCGAGCTCGACCCAGAGCGCGACCACGTCGGTCTCGGGCAGCAGACCGGCGAGCCGCCTCGCCGCCTCGCGCAGTTGGCTCCGCTGTTCCTCGTCCGGCACCGGGTTGCCGGCGCAGTCCTCGTGCGCGGCGATCGCGACCGCCCGCGTGCCGTGCGCGGCGATCGAGATACGCAGTCGATCCAGGATCGAGTCCCGCACGGCGGGCCGCTCTTCGCCGGCGAGCGCGCGCACCGGCCCCGCCTCGGTGACGGTGTCGACGTGGTCCACGCCCAGGCGATCGCGGAGATAGTCGGCCACGGGTGCCTGCACGCGCCCGTCCATGCAGTTCACCGCTGCACAGAATCGCTCGCTCATCGGGACTCCTCGCTGCTTCCACGCTGCTCGCGTGTCCGGCTACCCCTGCGTGCCCTTCGCCTTGAGCTTCGCCCAGGTGTCCCTGAGCGCGAGCGTGCGATCGAACACGAGCGCGTCCGCCTCCGAGTCCGGATCCACGCAGAAGTACCCGAGCCGTTCGAACTGCACCGTCCGCCCCACCGGGAGCTCGGCGCACGAGGCCTCGACCCACCCGCGCCGCACGGCCTCGGACTCCGGGTTCAGATCGTCGAAGAGCTCGCGTCCCTCGCCACCCGGATACGGCTCGCTGAACAGGTGGTCGTACTCGCGCACCTCGGCCGGCAGCGCGTGCGCCGCCGAGAGCCAGTGCAGCGTCCCCTTCACCTTGCGCCCGTCCGGCGCGCTGCCGCCGCGCGTCTCGGGGTCGTACGTGCACCTCAGTTCGACGACCTCGCCGTCCGCGTCCTTGACGACCTCCTCGCAGGTGATGAAGTACGCGGAGCGCAGCCGCACCTCGCGTCCCGGCGCGAGCCGGAAGAACCTCCTCGGCGGATCCTCCATGAAGTCGGCGCGCTCGATCCACAGCTCGCGGGAGAAGGGCACCGGCCGCGTCCCCGCCGCCTCGTCCTCCGGGTTGTTCGCGACCTCCATCTCCTCGAC
>CAYOSP010000050.1:0-3642 GCA_964406675.1 uncultured Eubacteriales bacterium
TACCCGGGATGCGGTTCGTGTCACGAGTGGTGAGGGTCGGGAGCGAACCCCTCGAGCAGCACGTCGAGCCCGCGCGATGGGCGTCGACGAGCGGCGGTGGAGGAACTCGTGTCCGCGCTGAAGGGGAGAGTGATCGCCGGTGAGCATCGAAGGTTTGAACATGACCCGGAAGGGGTCTAATCCAATTACATGCACCGGCATGCATGGCTGAGTCGCGCTCGGGGAAGGCGCTGTTCAGCCATGCGGACCAAGGAGGGGTGATCCCCATGGCTATACGCGAGACTACCCGTGGGTCGAAGCGGTGGGGGAGGTTGATGCTGTCGGCCGTGCTCGTCTGCGGCCTCGTCGTGGCGATGACGCCGCTGCAGGCCGCGGGCCTGTGGACCGAGGTCCTCACGACCACGAGGGTGAGCGCCCCGGCCGCGGGCGTGACCGAGGACGATCGCGGCGCGAAGGGACCGGAACTCAGCCATGACGGTCGCTATGTCGCTTTCGCTACGGGCAAGGCGCTCATCGCCTCGGACACGAACGGCTACGTCGACGTCTACGTAAGGGACATGGTGACCGGCGACCTGACGCTGGCCAGCGTCGGGGATGACGAGTCACTCGGTAACGACGACGCGGTCTCCAACGACTGGGTCGGCGGTCCGACGATGTCCGCCGACGGCCGCTACGTGGCCTTCGCCTCCAACGCCGACAACCTCGTGCCGGTCGACCACAGTGTCGGCAACGGAGGCAGGGACATCTTCGTCCGCGACCTCGAGTCCGAGACCACGACCCTCGTGTCAGGGGACGACAACGGCTACCAGAAGGGCTGCAGGAATCCGGCCATGTCGGCTGATGGGCGCTACATCGCCTACCAGACCCAGCGCGACATCGATCCGAGTGACGACAACAGCGACTGGGACATATACGTCTACGACATGGTGTCTGGTGATACCACGTGCGCGAGCACGGACTCTGACGGCGACTTCTGGTACGACGACAGCGAGTATTGTGACATCTCCGGTGACGGTCGCTACGTGGTCTTCGAGTCCGATAACGACTACGACGACGCCGACGACAACGATGAGTCGGACATCTACATGAAGGACCTGCAGACCGGCGACCTCCACCTGCTCAGCGTCGACCAGGACGGCGAGGTCGATCCGGACGACGACGCCTATCAGCCGAAGATCAGTGGCGACGGCAGTTACGTGGTCTTCTACGGGCGTGCGACGCTCTCGACGGATGACAAGAACGGCGACACCAAGGACGTCTACGGCTACGACATGGCCACCGGCAAGACCGAGCTGATCAGTCGCCATATGCCGTTCGCCGTGGACTGGGATCGTGGCTCTCGCGATCCGTCGGTCAGCGCCGATGGTCGCTTGGTGGCCTTCTTCTCCGGGGTCCAGCTGTCCGAGACGGACCATGACGAGCACCAGGACATCTACGTGTACGACAGGACCACCGGCGTGTATACGCGCTACGACGTGACCCGGTTCTCCACGCGGATCGACGACGACACGCAGAACTTCGCTCTCAGCGGTGACGGGATGTGGCTCGGATTCGATTCCTACGACGAGAACATCACCGCGGACGACAGCAACGGCCGGAAGGACGTCTTCGTCACGCAACTCCGGTTGCCGCTGACGGACGGCTCCGTGCGGCTCTCCGGCGCGACCCGCTACGAGACAGCCATCGCGCTCTCGAAGGCAGGGTTCCCGGACGGCGCGGACACGGTCGTCGTGGCGACGGGTGAGGACTGGCCCGACGCCCTCAGCGCTTCGGCACTCGCCGGTGCGGTGGACGGCCCGATCCTCCTGACGCCCTCCGCTGCGCTCCCCGCGGTCGTCGAGACCGAGATCGAGCGCCTCGGGGCTGAGGACGCCTACGTGATCGGCGGCACCGGAGCGGTGTCGGCCGCTGTCATGGCAGAGCTGGAGAGTATGCTTTCCGGTGACGTGTGGCGTCTCGGTGGCGCTGACCGCTACGAGACGTCGACGAACGTGGCACTCGAGACGATCGATCTGCTCGGGACGAGCTTCGACGGCACCTGCCTCGTAGCGACCGGCATGGACTACCCCGATGCCGTGGGCGCTTCGCCGCTCGCTGCGGGTTTGGGCTGGCCGATCGTGATGGTGAACCCGATGGACGGTGAGGTCGCCACTCCATTCGGCGTGGAGGCCGCCGTGATCCTGGGCGGTACCGGCGCTCTTCCGGAGTGGGTCGAGGACGACCTCCGGTTCGAGTTCGGGAACTCCAACGTCGTGAGGATGGCCGGGGCCGACCGGTATGCTACGTCGGCCATGGTCGCGCAGCACGGCTTCGAGAATGGGCTGCGCTGGGACGGTGTGGGTCTCGCGACCGGAGGAGCGTTCCCTGATGCGCTCTCCGGCGGAGTGGTGCTCGGACGCAACGGTTCGGTGATGCTGCTCACGCCGAGTACGGCGCTGTCAGCACCCGCTAAGTCCAAGCTCATGATGTACGCCGACGTGATCGATACGGTGCACTTCTTCGGCGGCACGGGCGCCGTGTCCGATGCCGTGAAGACCGCGGCCGAATCGGCTGCCGGCATGTGAGAGGGATCCGTGAGGTTCGGTCCTCGACCGGCCGGAGCGGTTCGAAGGGGGACGGCCCGCCGTGGGTCGTCCCCCTTCCTGTGTTCGGCGCGCCGTACCGTGAGTACATGGCACGCGTGCCCGGATGGAACCCCGTCGCCGGCACCTGTGAGCCGGCGTTCTACCGTTCCACCACGAGCGAGGCGCGCGGCTCGCGCTCCCGGTGTGCGCATCCGCCGCGCCCACGGTCGAGCGGCTCGCCGGGGGTATGCTGAGACCATGGACGGCGACCACGGACGAGTGACGCGCAGACGCGTGGGCGGTCCGCACGCGTGCGCGGGCACGCCGCGCCTGCTCGCTCCGCTCGTGCCGATCGCGCTCGCGGTGGTTCTCGCGCTCGCGGTCGCGCTCCCGGCGGACGCCCTCGCCGCGCCGACGATCGAACGCCTCGCCGGACCCACTCGCGTCCAGACCGCGCTCGCCGTCTCCAAGCGACTCCACCCATCGGGCGCGGACGCCGTGGTGATCGCCACCGGCGACGCGTTCCCGGACGCGCTCACGGGAGGACCGCTCGCGCATCTCGTGGGCGGCCCGCTCCTGCTCGTCTCCGGCGACGGGCTCGGCGCGGACGTGGCCGCCGAAGTCCGTCGCCTCGCGCCCGAGCGCGTCTTCGTGCTCGGCGGTCCGGGGGCCGTGTCGGCGTCGGTGGTGGAAGCGCTCGAGGGGCTCGGTGTGGGCGAGGTCTTCCGCCTCGGCGGTCCGACCCGGTTCGAGACCGCCGAGGCGATCGCCGATCGCATGCGGATCGAGGGCGCCTCCTCGTCGCGCGCGCTGGTGGTCGCCGGCGGGGCGTGGCCCGACGCGGCGTCGGCCGGGCCGCTCGCGGCGGTGCTCGGGTGCCCGATCGTGCTCGCCGACGATGGCGCGCTGCACGCCGCCTCTCGTGAGACGCTCGAGGAGTGGGACACGGAGCACACGCTTGTCGTGGGCGGCGAAGGCGTGGTGCCCGACACCGTCCTCGCCGAGCTGCCCTCACCCGAGCGGCTCGGCGGCGCGGACCGCTACGCGACCTCACGCCTCGTGGCGCGCCGTGGGCTCG
>CAYOSP010000051.1:0-3092 GCA_964406675.1 uncultured Eubacteriales bacterium
CGATGTTCGATCCCCTGCAGAACTGAGAGTGGACCCCCCGAATCCTTACACGCTCAGCCGAGGTGGACTCATTGACGTGTCAGCGCCAGCGGGTAACATAGACATGTAAACGTTCCACCCCAGCGAAAGAGCCCAGGGGGCTCTTCCCGAAAGGGATAGCTGGGGTGGTCAGCTTTCCGGGTACTCGTAGTACTCCTCGTGCCCATTCGCGAAGAGATCGCCTTCTCCGACGATCGACCTGTCGATCAGGATGTACGATCTCTCGTCGTTTCTCTCCCACTTGCGCTGTATCGCCCAGCAGATGTAGTCAGCTATCTGCAGGTTGAGGTCACCGCGTGATTCGTGGTGGAAGAGCGAGTAGCTCCGATCGCCAAGGTGATTCTTGAGCGCGCTCTTCAGCGCCTGCTTCACTTCACCCTGCTTTCGAGCGACAGGGATTCTGTCGGTGACCGCCACGATGTGGTCGATGCCCTTCAGTGAGCGCGGGCATGCATACTTGGTCAGCCAGTCGAAGACAAGCGGATAGAACCGACGCTCGTCTCGTATGCTCGGGTTCGCTCGGTTCTTTCGAATCACGACTGAGTAGGTCTGGAAATCGTCTAGATGCGCCGTGATAGCCTCGAACACTCGGTCACGCACGGCCTGCTTGTCGACGGTTGCGTGGAAGCGATCGAGGTCAAGGCCGTTCTCGAGACAGTCGTACTTGATGTCCAGGAGATCCGCATGCGGTGCGAATGGTCGGCGGGTGACCACGCAGGTCATGACGAAGAACTTCGAGCCGCTGGGCGAGAAGTCGAAGTTGCCGGCCTCGTCGAAGTACATGTACGCGATACTGGACAATCGCAACCTCCGGCTTTGCCTAACCCCACCTCTGCAGCCTGCGCAACACCATATCGCACGCCTCCGACGACCCCTTGTCCCCCAGGCCTGGAAGTGTCTTCTACCGGTGTGTACTGCAATCGGCTGCAGCGCACTTGACCTGCGGCGTCTTGGTACGGTCCCAGTGCTTTCGGCGATCGCGCTCGACGGCTTCGCTATCGACCTGGTCGGACATCCTCGTTCCCCCTGGGAGCCGTTATACGGTGCGACTCGGTGGAGATGTCGACGCGAAGAGGCCGTATCGCGGGTCTATCCCCCCAAGTCCTCCCGGGACCGGTCGTACAGCCAGCCGATCAGCACGTCGGCGAAGGCGCGGTCGTCGGTGACGCGCCGGTAGAGGCCGAAGTTGGTCTCCACGATGCCTTGCAGGCGCTCCTTGAACACGTTGTCGAACGCCGTCTTGGCCTTGTCCGGCGGATTGATGCGTGCGCTCGCCTTCAGCGTCTCGTCCGAGGCGAGCAGCTCCTCGAGGTGCGCGATCGTGACCTTGTCCTCCTCGGTGAGCTCGGCGCCGAAGCGCTCGTTGAGTTCCGTGATGATGGCCGACAGGGGCTCCTGCTCCTCCTCTTTCGGCCGGCCGGGTCCCGGCTTGCTCTGCGGATCGACCTCTCCGTTGCCGCGTTCGAGCTCGATGTCACCACGGAAGGACTCGGAGACGCGGTAGGACTCGAGGTCGACCTTCTCCTGGATGTCGAGCGGCAGCACGTCGGGATCGGTCGGCAGGTAGCGGCGCAGGTACTTCGCGAACACGAACAGCTTCTCGAGGTCGGTGTCGGTGAAGGTGAGTAGCTGCGAGAGGAACGCGTAGGTCTTCACGTACTCGGAGAGCGCCTTGCGCGACTCCTTGCGCTCGTGCTCGTCGAGGTCCTCCCAGCGGGCTTTCGCGGGATTGAGCAGCGCGTAGAGGCGGTCCTGGCCCGCCTCGGAGTAGAAGGCCTCGGCGAACGCCTCGACCTCGTCGTCGGCGACGATGCCGTACTCCTTGAGACGGGTCTCGAGGTCGTAGAGCAGGTTGGGATCGGTGCCCTCCGAGAGCATCGTGTTCTCGAAGTAGGGCTGGAAGGACTCAGCGATCGCCTCGGCCTCGTTGACGAAGTCGAGCACCACGGTCTCGGCCTTGTCGGGATGGATGCGGTTGAGGCGCGAGAGCGTCTGGGCGGATTCAGATACCAAGTGCAACACCCCTCGTGCTCGTGGGTGAGACGACCTGGGATATTCCAGGTTCCTCTCCTCGACCAAGAACAAGGGAACCGCACATGGAGTATCGCCAGATCACCTCAGGAGAAGGATACGCCATCCAAGCGTTGCGCAAGCAAGGAGTGTCGCTGAGGGGGATCGCGGCTCAGCTGCAGCGCGCGCCGTCGACGATCTCCCGGGAGATCCGGCGCAACCTCTCCAGCCAGGGCCGCTACACCCCCTTCAAGGCCGAGCAGCAGAGCCGGGCTCGACGGTCGCGCTCGAGGCGCAACTCCCGGTTCGGCGCCGAGGACTGGGCGTTGGTGGAGCGCTTGATCTCGCTCGACTGGAGCCCGGAGCAGGTGTCCGGGTGGCTGAAGCTGCCTGGACTGCTCTCAATCAGCTACGACGAGACCATCTATCTGCACATCTGGGCCGACAAGCGAAGCGGCGGGGAGTCATGGCGCCATCTGCGCCAAGCACTGAAGAAGAGAAAACGCCATCACGGTCACGACCGGCGAGGCAGGCTCGCAGGTAAACGCCACATATCCGAGCGGCCGGCCGAGGTCGAGGAGCGCGAAGCGATCGGGCACTGGGAGATCGACACCATGAAAAGCGACGATCAGGCACGGCACACGGTGGTGACCACCGTGGAGCGGACGACGGGCTACCTCATGATCGGCAAGCTCGCCCGGCACACGGCGGCCGAGACGACCGCGCGCTCGATCGAACTCTTCTCCCGACACGGCGGACGCGCCGAGACCGTCATCGCGGACAACGGCAGCGAGTTCCACAGCTACGGCCTGATCGAGGCGGCCTGCGGCATGGAGTTCTACTTCGCGACCCCGTATCACTCCTGGGAGCGCGGCACCAGCGAGAACACGAACGGGCTCATCCGTCAGTACCTGCCGAAGCGGACGAGCATGGCGCACGTCACCCAGGCCGACTGCGACGCCATCGCAGACCGGCTCAACTCACGGTCGAGGAAGCGCCTCGGCTACCGGACACCGGAGGAATGCTATGCACGATCGTAGGAG
>CAYOSP010000052.1:0-2735 GCA_964406675.1 uncultured Eubacteriales bacterium
GTCGAACGCCGATCCGACAGACCAGCGCAAGCCGATATGATCGCGGTCCGAAACGTCGACCGTGAGATCGAACATCACGCTGTTCTGATCGAGGATCACCCAGCCGAGGAACTGCGTGTCCGACCACCACTCGTCATCGGAAATCCTTAGCGCCCGCGCGATCCGTTCGGCCCACTTTCCGAGGGTCTCGAACGCGAGCAGGATGATGGCGACCTCGACCTCGTACGCGGACTCCCGCGATTCCTCACGCACGCGACGTTCGTATTCGTGCTGGTAGTGGAATGCGATGAATTCCCACTTCTCGTGCTCTGGGATCATGGCGGAGCCTCCCTCGGGGCGTAGACCCACCGTACACCCGTTCGGGTCCACCGAGGCGGCTTCCTGATGAACGCGCGTCCACCCGTGACGACTGCCAGCCCCTGGTTGCCGAATGGCGACAGAAGCATTCGAACGTCCGTTCGTCATGATGGGCGGGGATAGCGGGCTATGCTGACGGCCTCTTACATGCGACGCCATCGGGAGGACGGTGGCAGAACGGCTGCGGGCGTCATCCATCGGTTGCATCGGATGCATCGCTCGGTTCAGAGTGTCAACGCCGGTTAGAAACTGTACACGATACGCCGCTCGAAAACTGGTCACCTCCTAGCGCGTGACCGGTATCCGAGTCACCCTCGGTCGCAGGATCCCTACGACTGAGGAGGAAGGCTGTGTACACCGTGTATGACTGGGCAGAGGTCCGGCGCCTCCATCGCGAGGGCCGTTCGAAGAAGCACATCGCCGAGCGTCTTTGTATGAGCCGCACGACCGTGAGGAGGCTGCTCGAACTCGACGAGTCGCCCCGCTACGAGCGTCCCCGTCGCTCCTCCAAGCTCGATCCGTTCAAGCCCTTTATCCGCGAGATGCTCTCAGAGGACGAGACCGTCCCGGCCACGGTGATCCGGGAGCGTCTGCGCGAGGAGGGCTATGCCGGCGGCATCACGATCCTCAAAGAGCTCCTCGTGCGCATCCGGCCCGAGTACGCCCCGCCGCCTCCCCTCTACCAGCGCACCACCTACACCCCGGGGCGGATCTGTCAGCTCGACTGGTGGGACGTGCCCTCGCGCTACCCGGTCGGTGTGGGCAAGGGGCACACGCAGGCCGCCTTCGGGCTCCACGGCGTCCTGCCCTACAGCGCCGCGCACGCGGTGGTCTTCACGCACGCCAAGACCGCGGCCGACGCGGCGGCGGCGCTGCCCGGGGTGCTCCAGCGCCTGGGCGGGCTGCCCCGCAAGCTCGTCGTGGACCGCGACTCGAGCATCGTGCGCCCGGGCACGAAGCGCCTGCACGAGCCCGTCGCGGCGCTGCTCGGGCACCTCGCGATCCACCCGATCGTCCTGCCGCCGCGAAAGCCGACGAGCAAGGGCGTGGTCGAACGCGCGAACGGCTACCTCGAGACCTCCTTCCTGCCGCTTCGCTCATTCGAGGACCTCGCCGACCTGCAGGCCCAGCACGACGCGTGGGCGCAGACGGTGGCCTGGCAGCGTGTGCACCGGCGCGTGGGCACCACGCCCCGGGTCGCGCACCAAACCGAGCTCGCCGCACTCGCGGCGCTGCCCGAGGTGTGGCCGGACACGGACGCGAAGCTCTTCCCGAAGGTCAGCCGCGACTGCTTCGTGCGGGTGGACGGCCGGGACTACTCGGTACCGCCGGCCTTCGCCCGCCGCAGCGTCACGGTCTCCCTCTCGCCCTGTGAGGTCGTGCTCACCTGCGAGGGGACCGAGATCGCCCGCCATGCGCGCAGCTTCATCCCCGCCGACGTGGTGGTCGCCCCCGGTCACGACGAGGAGCTCGAACGCGCCAGGGCGGCCCGGGCCGCCCTCATCGCCGGCGACGTGCCCCTGCCCGCGCCCGACCTCTCCGCCTACGACGCGCTGTGCCGGGTGCACCCCTCATGAGCACCACCGCATCCGAGATCGCCTTCCTGGCCCGGGCGCTGCGCGCCCCGCGGATCACCGAGGCGGCGACGCCGCTGGCCGAGCGGGCGCGCGAGGAGGGCTGGGAACACGAGCGCTACCTCGCCGCGGTCCTCGACGCCGAGGTGTGCGCCCGGGTCCAGCACGGAGGGGAGAACCGCATCAAGGCCGCGCGCTTCCCGCAGGTCAAGACGCTGGACGACTTCGACTTCGGCTTCCAGCGCTCGGTGAGGCGCGAGGTGCTCTCCCATCTCGCGCAGCTCGACTTCCTCGTCGAGCGCAAGAACGTGATCTTCTTAGGTCCCCCCGGGACGGGCAAGACGCACCTGTCCATCGCGCTCGGGGTCGCTGCGGCCCGCAAGGGATACCGGGTGGCGTTCGCCTCGGCTACCGAGTGGGTGACGCGCCTGGCCGAGGCCAAGCGCGCGGGACGCCTCACCGAGGAGCTCGCGCGTCTGGCCCGCATCCCGCTGCTCATCGTCGACGAGGTCGGCTACATCCCCTTCGATCCCGAGGCCGCCTCGCTGTTCTTCTCGCTCGTGAGCTCCCGCTACGAACGCAGCTCGATGATCGTGAGTTCGAACAAGACGTTCTCCGCCTGGACCGAGATCTTCGGGGACCCGGTCGCTGTCTCGGCACTCGTCGACCGGCTCGTCCACCACGCCGAGATCGTCACGCTGCAAGGCGAGAGCTATCGACTCAAGGGCAAGCGGGAGGAGGTGGAGCGCACATCCGATGGATGAGCGAGGTGGTCAGTTTTCAACCGGCGAGAAGTGACCAGTT
>CAYOSP010000053.1:0-2715 GCA_964406675.1 uncultured Eubacteriales bacterium
ATCCACGAGCTCTTGTACGTCGAGTGCCCCGACACGTGACAGAACTCGCTACGAAAGCGGCGTCAGGCGGCCCGCGTCGACTGCCTCGTCGTAACGTGCGCATAGATCCTCGAGCCAGTTGGTCAGGCGCTCAGTCAGTCTGTGTTCGCTGAGCTCATCGATCAACCCCGAAGTGAACTGCAGACTTCGGAACACCTCGCAGTGCCCCTGCATGACCCGCGCAGCCATGCGACCCAGGCTCTCGAAACCAGCCTCTTCGAGACCGGGAAGGTCGTCACATTCCGCGTAGAGGGTGAGCAGGGTCTCGTCCAGCCGCAGGTGTGCTTTCTCGCTGAGATCCGAGTGATAACACATACGAAGCTCGTGAGCAGCCTTCATGGAGCGCAGCGCCTGCTCGAGATGGCCGGCAGCTCTCGAGGCCTCAGCCAGTGCATGAAGCGTATCGACTCTCGAGATGGCATCCACCTCGCACAGACTCATGACGCCCGCTTCGTCGAATAGGCGAGCGGCTTCATGGAAGAGACGCTCGGCCGCATCAGGCTCCTGTAGCTCAACGAGCGCCCTGGCAGCAAATCGCAGACATTCGAGGTAACTCCGAGCGGACTCAGCGGTAGGCAAGTCTGAGTAGGCCGTCATGCCTCTCACGGCATAGCGGTGGACGTCCGACCATTCGCCGGCCTCAGCGTGTTGCTCGGCTCCCAGAAGGCACACACCGCCCAGTGCGCTGTTCACGCCCCCAGTAGGATCGAGGGCCCCAAGTAGCCTGTAGGCTTGCGAGACCCGGCGCTTGGCGCTCGCGTGCTTCTCTCTTGCGGCCGCCGCTGCCTCTTCGGCGCACGGGTCGGCTTCAGATATGCGCCTCGTAGCGTCCGCCCGCCAAGACACCGGGCGCCTGCCGCCCCGGACCGCGGCGACCTCGCGCAGGACTCCCCGAGCGCGGAACATCCTCTTGTGCGGGCCAAGGCGTCCGCGCCGCTCGATCCGGAATCCCAGCCGCGCGTGCTCGAATGCCTCATCCGCTCGACCGAGCCTGAGGAGAAGCGCAGCGTACTCGGTGTGCACCGGCGCGACCCATGTCGAATCGGCCCGGAACATCCGCCCCGCGTCATCTAAGAGCCGCGTCATCGCTTCCTCGGCCACGTCGTACCGACCGAGCTCGACGGCGGTCGTAGCACGTTCCAGCTCGTCAAACCAGATGGAGTACGCGTGCCCAACGTCGCCCGGGGGGACGAGCGGGGTCCTGCGAGGGCGGACTGCGTCGAACGCCGTCGCGGCCGCCTCGTACTCGCCCTGGCGATGGAGGGCTCGCGCGAGTTCGATCCGATACGTGTCGACCATCGGATCGTCTTCACGATCATTCCGTAGCCGTCGATCGAGCCCGCCGCGCAGCCTACGTTCGGCGAGGTCGGGACGGCCGATCTGAAGATACGCCCGACCGACCGGCAGATCGGCGCGCCAAGGCGAGGAGGACGATGTGGTCCTTTCGAGTTCCTCGTGCTCCCGGTAGACGTCGATCGCCTCAGTATGTAGCCCAGCATGTTGGAGCGTGTGGCCCAGATCGCGCAGCGCATACGAGAGGCGATGTCCCCACTCGTCCTCCGGCTCAGCCCGCCACCGGTCCACGACGGCGCGAGCGACCGCGACACCCTTGACGGACAAGCCGCACCAGCACAGGACATGCGAGTAGCTGCTCATCGCGGAAACCCAGGTGCCTGGTTCTTCATCGATCCGTTCTGCGGCGACCGCCACGACACTCTCGGCCATGCGGATGACGGTCGTCCACTCTCCAACCCAGTGGAACGGCTCCGAAGCGTAGAGGCTCCACGTGTGCAGCTCACCCGCCGAAAGCTGTCGGCGAGCCAGGTCGAACATCTCTTCGAGTCGTATGACGTCGGCTGCTCCGATGGTGCGGTGATCGACCGCGCGTGCCCACGAACGGTACTGCTCGAGTCGATCCAGGGCATCGAAGACCAAGCGAAGCTGACCCTGTCCGAAGTGGTCGCCCGCCTCCGCCGATGCCCGGTCGTCACGATGCCCCGCATGCTCCGTCTCACCGACAGAGTCGCCGTCGCGATCCTCTGCGTGCTCGCCGAAGGAGATCCGGCACAGCGGCTCGGCATCCACGACCTCGTAGAGATGCGTGAGGCGCTCCAGCCGGCGCAGCAGGGCATCCTCGGCCCGCTCATCGCGCGTTCCGCCGATCGCGACGACGACGCGATGCGTGTCGTACCAGCCGGAGTCGTCGATCCTCGCGCGCCGGCCGTGGCGGTCGAAGATCTCCTTTCCGTGTGTGAGCATCCACCCGAAATCGCCGGACCGTGCGCACGCCATGAGGACACGCAGCTCGAGTCGGAGGCGGGCCTTGGGTCCCAGCGCCTCGGGATGAGCGACGCTCAGACCGTAGGCCTGCTTGAGTGCGTCGAGCGAGGCGGACGTCTCGCCCAGCTCCCTCAGCGCCTCGGCGGACCCGACGAGCGCCCGGATGGTGATAGCCGCCGGCACCGCGGCTGTTCGCCCGAGCCGCAGCGCATCCGCATACATGGAGCACGCGGCGCTCTGGTCCCCGGCCCGTCTCTGCGCGCCGGCGCCCAGGACGAGCGCCTCGACGAACGCCGGCGAGGTGTGACCGTCCGCTCCGCGGCCCAGTTCGCCGAGCACACCCAGGGCGTCCATGGCGTGCCGGTATGAACGAGACCCCTCGCTGCGGTCCGCATA
>CAYOSP010000054.1:0-2700 GCA_964406675.1 uncultured Eubacteriales bacterium
GAGCGGACCGGGCGGAGAAGGTCCTCAGGAAGCGCGCCGCGTGCCGGGACTGCTCGTCCTCCTCACCGTCGGGGCGCTGCTCGTGGTGCTCGTCGGCGGCGCGCTCTACTACCGCGATCAGAAGCGCGATCTGCGTCGTGCCGCGGAGGAGGAGATCGCGACGATCGCCCACCTCAAGGCCGACGAGATCGCGACGTGGCGCGCCGACCGTAGTCTGGACGGCCACCGCATGAGTTCCGCGCCGAGCATCGGCCTCTTCGTCAACCGTGTACTGGAGGATCCCGAACCCGAACACGTCGAGAGCCTCCGCCGCCTGCTCGTGTCGCTGCGTTTCGGCGACCGGTACCGCGACGTCATGCTGGTCGACGAGGAGGGTCGCGTACTGGTCCGGGCGGCTGGAGACGACGACGCGGCGCCTCTGGACCCGGTCACGCTCGAGGGGCTCGCGACGGTCTTCGACGAGGGGGAGACCGTCGTCGTCGACGTGCGTCGGCGGTCCGATCAGGCGACCGATACCTGCGTGTATCTCGACGTCATCGCGCCGATATTCCGGGACAGCGAGCGGCAGGAGGAACCGGTGGCGGCCATCGTGCTGCGCGCGCACGCCGAGGACTTCCTCTTCCCGCTCGTCGGGTCGTGGCCCACTCCGAGCGAGACCGCCGAGACGCTCCTGGTGAGGCGGGACGGCGACGAGGTCCGCTACCTCACGCCGCTGCGCCACATGGACGATCCGCCGCTGACGCTCACCGTCCCGATCGAACTGACCGACGTCACCGGCGTCATGGCCGTCCTCGGCGAAGAGGGGCTCGTGGAGGGTTTCGACTACCGGGGCAGGCCCGTGCTCTCGTACCTCGCTCCGATCCCCGATTCCCCTTGGTACATGATCGCGGAGGTGGACACGTCCGAGGCGTTCGCCGATCTCGAGGCACGCACGCGACTGATCGTCGGGCTGGTGCTCGCGCTCGTCGCCTCGGTGATCGCGATCGCGGCGTTCGCGCAGCGCCGGATGTGGGCGGCCGAGTACGGATCCGCCCTCGCGCTCGAGCGGGCCGAGCGGCGCGCGCAGGAGCGTCTCGTGACCACCATGCGCAGCATCGGCGACGCGGTGATCTCGTGCGGCGCGGGGTGTCGGATCGAGTTCATGAACCCGGTGGCCGAGGAACTCACCGGATGGTCGCTCGCCGAGGCCGTGGGCATGTCCCTGGGCGAGGTGTTCAGGATCTCGAACGAGGATACCGGGGAGATCGTGGAGAGCCCCGTGGACGTCGTGCTGCGCGACGAGGTGGTGGTGGGACTCGCGAACCACACGCTCCTGCTCTCGCGGGACGGTACCGAGCGGCCCATCGCCGACAGCGCGGCGCCCATCCACGACGAGACGGGCGCCGTGAGCGGTGTCGTGCTCGTCTTCCGCGACCAGACCGAGGAGCGCGCGGCGAAGAAGGCGCTCGCGAGGAGCGCGGCCCGGTTCCGCTCCCTCGTGGAGGGAGCGCCGGACGCCATCTTCGTCCAGGTCGACGGGCGGTTCGCGTACGTCAACCGGGCCACGTGCCGGCTGCTCGGGGTCGAGTCCCCCGACGAGCTCGTCGGCGAGGACGTGCTCGCGTACGTCCACCCGGCGCACCGCCTGCTCGCCATGCAGAGGATGCGGGCGCTCAACGAGGACAAGGCCCCGCAGGCGGTCAAGGAGAGCGTGTTCGTGCGCGCGGACGGCGAGGAGGTGGCCATCGAGACGAGCGGGATGCCGATCGTCTACGAGGGGCGAGACGGCGCGCTCGTGTTCGTGCGCGACGTGTCGGAGCGCAAGGCCGCGGAGCGCGAGTTGGAACGATATAGAGGACACCTCGAGGAGCTCGTCGAGGAGCGGACGCGCGAGCTGGCCGAGGCGAACGCCGCGCTCGCGGAAGCCGACCGGGCCAAGAGCGCGTTCCTGGCGAGCGTGAGCCACGAGCTGCGTACGCCGCTGAATTCCATCATCGGCTTCTCGGGCATCCTGGCGCAGGGCATGGCGGGCGAGCTCACCGAGGAGCAGCAAGGCCAGGTCGAGATGATCCGCCAGAGCGGCAGGCACCTGCTCGCCCTCATCAACGACGTGCTCGACCTCTCGAAGATCGAGGCGGGAGTGGTCGGCGTCGACCTCGAGCGCTTCGATCCCGTCGAGGTCGTGGACGACGTGGTCGGGACGCTCTCCCCGCTCGCGGCCGAGAAAGAGCTCGAGCTCGACGTGACGCGCCCGGAGCGGACGAGTCCGATCACGTCGGACCCCGGCAAGCTCAAGCAGATCCTGCTCAACCTCGCCGGCAACGCGGTGAAGTTCACGGACGAGGGTCGGGTGGGGATCCGGTTCGGGAGGACCTCCGACGACTCGTTCGAGTTCGTGGTGGAGGACACCGGGCCGGGTATCCCGGAAGACGTCGTCGACGAGGTCTTCGACGCGTTCGTGCAGATAGAGCAGACGGGTCCGGAAGCCAAGCCCGAGGGCACCGGTCTGGGTCTCGCCATCTCGAAGGAGTACGCGCAGATGCTCGGCGGCGACATCACGGTGGAGAGCGAGACGGGGGTCGGCTCGACCTTCACGCTGAGGTTGCCGACGGACGGCGAAGGGGCCTGATCCGTATCCGGCTGGTACTGCACCCGTTGCGGCGCCGCTCTCGACCGCGGACTCGTTCGTCATCGAGTCGCGGGGCTGGTACCGGCCGATGG
>CAYOSP010000055.1:0-2585 GCA_964406675.1 uncultured Eubacteriales bacterium
CTACAGCGTGTTCAGCTGGATGTTGCTGAACCGGCGCTGGTAGTCCTCCATGTAGCGCACCTTCGTCTCGAGCGAATCGATGACCGTGTGCGCGAAGTTCACGCGCTCGAACTTCTGCGAGCTGCCCAGGCCGCCCGGACTGAACACGTTGACCTCCATGAGCTTGTCGCCCACCACGTCGAGGCCCACCAGGAACATGCCGTCGGCCACCAGCTTGGGCCGCACGATCTCGGCCACCCGCAGCGCGGTGTCGTCGATCTCCGCGCGCTGGATCTCGCCGCCCGCCGAGATGTTGCTGCGCAGGTCGTCGCCTTTGCGCACGCGACGGAACGCCGCGTAGTGCCCTTTCCGCTTGAGCGGGGCGCCGTTCATCATGAACAGCCGCGTGTCGCCCTCGGCCGCCTTCGGCAGATACTCCTGCGCGATCACGTAGCCGTCACGGGTGAGCGCGTCGACCATCTGGTTCAGGTTCGACCTGCTCTCGGGCTTCACGAGGAACACGCCCTGGCCGCCGGAGCCCTGCACCGGCTTGATGACCGCCCAGCCCCCCTGTTCCTCGACGAACTCGCGGATCTCGGTGTTGTCGCGCGTGATGATCGTCGCGGGCCGGACCTCGCTCGGGAACGTCTGGAAGTACATCTTGTTGAGCGCCTTGGACAGGCCGTTCGGGTCGTTGAGCACGACCACGCCGTGGCGCATCGCGATCCGCCCGAAGTCGATGCCGGCCGTCTGCGCCCACGGCCGCTTGCGCGACTCCTCGGCCGGATCGCTGCGGAGCAGGAGCACGTCGAGGTCGTCGACGGTGATGCGCGAGTGTAGCGCCCTGGGGCCCTGCAGCGCCGACAGGTACGCATTCGTCGCCTTGAATTTTCGCTGAGGGGCGGCGGTCGCGCGCGCCCGGACCAGCTCGTCGGCGTCGTAGGCGAAGTCGCCCAGGCCGATGAACCACACCTCGTGCCCGCGGTTGGTCGCGGTCATGGCGAGACGTATGGTGGTATACGCCGACTTCTCCGTGGCGACGTCGTTCACCATGATGCCGATCCTCATCCGCTTGCCTCCAACAGGTCGTAGGGCGCCAGACCGCCGCGGGCACGGTCCATCCTCATCCGCGCGCCGGGAGCGCGCAGTACGGTGGGCGTGAAGCGCGCCGGCTCCAGCACGCCTCGCTGCAGCAGTTCCATCACCATGGGCACGTGACTCGTCGCATACTTTCCCAACAGCAGGTTCTCATAGTCGCCGCCCTCGCCCAGATACGCGAGCAGGTTCACGAGTCCTCGCAGGTACATGGCGTCCTTCGTCATGCCGCCCGCCCGGTGCGCGCGCAGGGCGACGGTGAACGCGCCGTGCATGCCGAACCCGTACCCGTCGCGCAGCTCGGCCCACGTCTCGGCGAACGACGCCCCCGAGGCCACGCTCGCCGCCGCGACCACCCTCGCCGCGAGCACCCGCAGCCGCGACGGATACAGGCCGCCCGCGAGGTACTCCGCGAACACGGCGAGCCCCTCCTGCAGCGCCTCGTAGCCGGGCAGGCCGGTCGCGAGCATGTGGAACGGCTGGACCGCGCCGTTGTTGTACGTGACCAGGTGCACGCCGACCTCGTGATGCACGAGCGCCCGCGCCCGCGCGCGGTGCACCTTCACGTGATCGCCGATCAGCAGCGCCCTGCGCGAGACGAGCAGACCCGAGTAGAGGTCGTCGTGTATCTCGACCTCGGCCTGGAAGCTCTCGTCCTGCTCGCGGTAGCGGTCGATCTCCTCGCGGGCGAGCGTGGCGAGCGCCTTCGCGCCGAGCTTCCGCCCGCCGCCCGGGCCCTCCGGCTCGACCTCTCCGAGCAGCATGCGGGCGTGCTCGAGCAGTCCCCGTTCCACCGGCCCGTGCACCTGCAGGCTCCCGTAGAGGAAGTCGGACGTGCCGATGTCGGCGAGCATGGTGAGGCGATGGTCGAGCTCGCGCTGCTTGTCGTGGAACATGCGGATGAGCGTGGGGTCCTCGAGCCGGTCGACGTCCACGCGCCACAGCTCTCGCTTCATGTCGCGCGGATCGAAGGGCAGCGGGCGGTAGCGCAGGCGCGGGAGCTCGCGGAAGCCGGATTCGGCGAACCCCTCCCAGACCTGCTCGCCGTTCACCGGCGTGGCGAGCAGCAGCAGGTCGAAGGAGCCGTCGATCGCCGCGAGCCGATCGTCGGCCTGCCACACGCCCTTCACCATGGCCCGGCGGCCCAGCGCGTAGTAGTGGCTCGGATCGAGGTCGGTGTTCGAGAGCGCGAACTGGTAGACGGTGCGCTCCAGCGCGCGCCCCATCCGCCGCTTGAGCTTGCGCAGCAGCAGCGGGTAGACGTTGCCCTCCTCGTCGCGATACACCGGCCTGACCGCGACCCCGATCGCGCACATGCCGTGCTCGTCGAGCGCCTTCTTGCCGAAGAGCGGCCGGCGGCCCGGCCTGCCGACCCCGCCCGAGGTCTCGATCGATACCTCGCCCCGGCGCCCCGAGATGCTCACCCGCACGAGCCCCTTGGCGAGCGTGCGCGTCACCGGCGCGAGGTCCTCCACCGGATGCGGCTTGAGCTCGAACGCAGGGGGCGGCGA
>CAYOSP010000056.1:0-2485 GCA_964406675.1 uncultured Eubacteriales bacterium
CCGTGCTCGAGGGCGTCGACCTCTCGCTCGCCCCGGGCGAGGTGGTGGACATGACCGGACCGTCGGGCGCGGGGAAGTCGACGCTCCTGCTCGCGCTCGCGCGCCTGCTGCCGATCGAGGCGGGCGAACTCCGGATGGACGGCCGCAGCGCCGCCGACGTGCCGCCTCGCGAGTGGCGTCGCCGGGCAGCCCTCGTCCAGCAGCGCGCGTCCATCATCACCGGCAGCGTGAGGGACAACCTGCTGCTGCCCTACACCCTCAAGCAAGCCGACGGCGAGACGCCTCCGACGGAGCGCGAACTCGAAGCGGCACTCGAGGACGCGGGGCTCGGCGGCGTCGCCCCGGACCGCGACGCGAGGCGGCTCTCCGTGGGGCAGGCGGCTCGCGTGGCGCTGCTCCGCACCATCCTCACGAGGCCCGGCTACCTGCTCCTCGACGAGCCGGACGCCAACCTCGACGAGGAGAGCGCCCGCCTCATCGGGCATCTGGTGCGCGAGGCGGCAGGCGACGGGGCGGGCGTGCTGCAGGTCCGCCACCGGCCGGCCGGCCACGAGCCCGACAGGCGACTCGTCCTGCGCGCGGGATCGCTGGAGGTCGGCGGGCGTGCCTGAGACCGGCGTGATAGCGGTCGGCTGGCTCGACGTCGTCCTCGCGTCCGGCTTCGTGCTCGTCGCGGGCGGCGTGTCGGTCGCGCTGCGGCTCGGGCTCGTCAAGGACCTCACCGTCGCCACCGTCCGCACGTATCTGCAGCTCGGGCTGCTCGGTCTCGTGCTCAAGTGGGTGTTCACGGTCGACGAGCCGCTCATCGTCGTCGGCCTGCTCTTCGTCATGATCCTCACCGCCGCGCAGGTGATCGTGAGCCGCGCGAAGGGGGCGCCGAGCCGGCTGCGCATCCTGGGCAGCACCGCCCTCACCATGACCGTGGTCGGGGTGGTGATCACGTTCATCGTCACGGGCGCGATCGTCGGGGTCGAGCCGTGGTACGAGCCGCGCTACGTGCTCCCCATCGCCGGGATGGTCATCGGGAACTCGATGAACGGCATCGCGCTCGCGCTGGAGCGCGTCTTCGCGGACCTCGAGGCGCGACGCGACGAGGTCCTCATGCTCACCGCGCTCGGCGCCGGCCCGTGGGAGTCGGCGCAGGCGTCGGTCCGGTCGTCGGTCAAGGCCGGGATGATCCCGATCATCAACTCGATGGCGGCCGCCGGGCTCGTCTTCATCCCCGGCATGATGACCGGCCAGGTGCTCGCCGGGGTCGATCCGGTGCAGGCGACCGGCTACCAGATCGTGGTGATGCTCATGATCGCCGCCGCGACGGGCCTCGGCACCATCGGCGCGGTCATGCTCGCCTATCGGACCGCTTTCGACGAGGAAGGCGTGTACCGGGCGCGAACGTAGAGGCGACGGCCTCGCGCTTCCTTGCCGCTCGCGTGGGCGGCACATAAGATGACCACGTGCCGACGCCGCCCAGGGGAGAGCATGACCGGATTCGAGCGCTATCTGAGAGCCGAGCACAAGCGATTCGACCGCTACCTCGCTACGTTCTTCGAGGACGGCAAGCATCCGGACATGGGCGCGTACCTGTACGCACCGCTCGCGTCGTTCACGGCGAACGGCGGCAAGCGGCACCGGCCGCTCATCTGCACGCTCGCCTGCGAGGCGGTGGGAGGAGACCCCGAGCTCGCCAAGACCTCGGCCGCCGCCATCGAGCACTTCCACACCGCCGCGCTCGTGCACGACGACATCGAGGACCAGAGCCTCACCCGACGCGACGAGCCGTGCCTGCACGTGCGCGAGGGGGTCGGGCTCGCGATCAATGCGGGCGACCTCGCGCTCTCGCTCGTCTGCGGGACCGTCGTCGACGACGAGCGACTCGCGGACGACGTGAAGCTGCGCGTGCTCGCCGAGCTCGTGGCGATGACGCAGCGCACCATCGAGGGGCAGGCGCTCGACATCGGCTGGGCGCGCGACGACCGCTTCGACCTGACCGTGGACGACTACCTCACGATGGCGCGGCACAAGACGGCCTTCTACTCGGGAGCCGTGCCGCTCGCGGTCGGTGCGATCGTGGGGGGCGGGACCGAGGAGCAGGTCGAGTCGCTGCGACGGTTCGGCATGGCCGCCGGGCTCGCGTTCCAGATCCAGGACGACCTGCTCAACCTCGTCGGGACGAAGGAGTCGACCCGCAAGGACTTCCGCAGCGATCTCACCGAGGGCAAGCGCACGCTCGTGGCGATCCACGCGCTGCGCACGAGCGAGAACGCCGAGCGCCTGCTGGAGATCCTCGGGACGCACACGGATGACGAGGACGTGCTCGAGGAGGCGGTCGGCATCATGCGCGAGGCCGGCTCGATCGACTACGCCTCCGAGTACGCGGAGCGCCTCATCCTGGAGGCGAAGGAGGACCTGGAGCGCTCGCTCGAGCCCTCCAAGCCGCGCGACCTGCTCGCCTCGATGGCCGACTTCTTCGTGAAGCGCAGCAGCT
>CAYOSP010000057.1:0-2442 GCA_964406675.1 uncultured Eubacteriales bacterium
ACCAGGCCGAACGGGATGATGCCGAGTATGATCGGCGAGACGTCTCTCGCGCCGACGAGCATGGAGCGTGTGGTGCGCGACACGATCCCATCCTCCTTCGGCGCGAGCCGGTCTCGGGGCGAGAGGCCGATGGTAGCACTGCAGTCCGTTATCATGGGGCCGACATGCATCGGGAGCCCGGTCGCTTGCCGGGTCGCCGGCCCGCCGACGGCGGGTCGCGAATGGGGGGATAGCCATGCGTCGGTCCGTACGCCTATCGATGTCGGTCCTGGTCGCGATGTGCGTGTGCACGCTCCTGCTCGCTGCCGCGGCGGGCGCGCTGACGGTCGATTGGGAGGACTTCGAGTGGAACCCGGTCCTGGACCCGTCGGCGACCCCCGCGTACTACCCGGACGTCCTGTACAGCGACAGCGGATTCGACGGTCACGGTGACGACCGCCCGTACCGCATGTACTACGACTCCGGTGGTGACGTCTGGCTCGCGTATTCCGAGGACGGCGAGGCGTGGAGGATCTCCGACTACACGCCGGTGATCACCGGGCTGCGCCATCCTCAGGTGTGCTACGACCCCTCCGCGTTCGGCGACTCCGCAGGCGATCCGATCCAGTCCGACTTCCCCGAGACGTACACGGTGACCCCCTACTTCAAGATGTGGGCGTGGGGCCCTCCGGGCGACATCTACTTCGCCTACTCGGACGACGGCGAGACCTGGCATGAGGACTATCCGCGCGAGGTGCTCCCGAGCGAGCGCTTCCCGGACTTCCCCGCCGCGCCGGTCTACGACCTGGAAGTCGTCTGTGAAGACGGCTCGTACGTCGGATGGGCCGACAACAACGGCGAGCTGCACACGTGCACCAGTTCCGACGGCACCACCTGGACGGTGGACAGCCGCGCCATCGAGCACGGCGATCCCGGCGAGTGGGACGAGACGACGCACTCGCGGGCGTCGGTCGTGAAGGTCTCCGACTCCGAGTGGCACATGTGGTTCGGCGGCGCCGGCAAGTACGACGGCAACGAGCACGGTAGTGGCGGCAACATGGGCATCGGCCACGCCACCTCCACCGACGGGCTCACGTGGACGAAGGACTCGCCGAACCTGCCGATCCAGTCGCTCGGTGGCTACGGCACGTTCGGCGGGCTCGGTGAACCGCAATCCTGGAACGAGGATCGCAACTACGCCATGAGCGCCATCTACGATCCGGATCGCTTCTCGGATCATGGCGACGCGGCGCTTCTGAAGATGTGGCGCAGCGGCAAGAACGATGCGTCCGGCGAGTACGCCGTCGGCTTGGCCAACGTCGACATCATCGAGATGCCGATCGTGGTCGAGGAGACGACCCGCTTCTACCGCGTCGAAGGACCCGATAGGTACCACACCGCGGTCGAAGCGAGCCGGGAGGGGTACCCGGCCGGCGCGGAAGCCGTCATCGTCGCGACGGGTCGCAACTGGCCGGACGCGCTCGTCGGCGCGTCTCTCGCGGGGACGCTCGACGCGCCGATACTGCTCGTGGACACGGAAGTCGTACCGCCGGCCGTGTCGGCCGAGATCGATCGGCTCGAGGCCACGGACGCCTACATACTCGGCGGCCCCGGGGCGGTGTCTGAGGCGGTCGCCGCGGAGCTCGGCGAGATGGACCTCGATGTCACGCGGCTGGGCGGTGTCGACCGCTATGAGACGGCTGAGCGTGTGGCCCAGGAGACGCTGGACGTGCTGGGGGCGGGGTACGACGGCACGGCCTTCCTCGCGACCGGCGGGGACTTCCCTGATGCGCTCTCCGCGGGGCCGCTCGCTGCGGCGAAGGGCTGGCCGACGTACCTCGCGCGGCCCGACGGGAACGCGCCGGTCGCGACCATGCAGGACGACGAGGTGGACACGGTGTACGTGCTCGGCGGCGAGGGCGTCGTAGACTCCGCGCAGTACGGGGCGCTCGTCGACGCGTTCGGGTCGGCGGCGGTGGACCGCCTGTGGGGCGCCGATCGCTACGGCACGGCAGCCGCGATCGCGACCTTCGGGGTCGACGAGGCGGGACTCGCGTGGGACTGGCTCGCGATCGCCACGGGCGAGGACTTCCCCGACGCGCTGTCCGGGGGTCCGCTGCCGGCGAAGAAGGGTTCGGTCATGCTGCTCACGCGCACGGCTTCGCTCCCGTCGCAGACCGCCGACGTGCTCGAAGCACGACGCGGATCGATCCTCGACGTCTACCTCCTGGGAGGGCCCGGCGCGGTGTCCGAAGCGGTCGCGAACGAGCTGGCGGCCATACTCCGGTAGCGGAGAGCGGGAGGACCGCGAGATGGCGGACGGGGATCCCGGGCGGATCGCGGCGGCGGCCAAGGTGGCGGTCGCCGCCGCGCTGCTCGTGCTCGCCGCGCTCGTCCTCGTCGGGTGTGCCGGCGACTCCGGCGCCCCGCCCGAGGCCGCCGACGCCGTGCCGCCCGAGGCCG
>CAYOSP010000058.1:0-2314 GCA_964406675.1 uncultured Eubacteriales bacterium
GCATGCTCGAGTCGGTCGGGCATCCGGTGGTCGCGCTGCATCGCGTGCGGGTGGGGTCGATCGAGCTGGGCGGGCTGGGCGAGGGCGAGGTGCGTGAGTTGGAGCCTCCGGAGGTCGCGCGCTTGAGACAGAACGGTGCGGGGCCGGACTGATCCGACTCTTGGTGTGATCGGGTCCTCGTAGCGACACTGCTACGATGGATGTGCAGGCTTGTGTCGGACCCACGGGGGTAGTGATGATGCACCGACGACTGCTGTCTGCTTTCATCGCACTAGCACTCACGGTAGCGGGGTCGGTCGCGGCGGTAGCAGGGTCGGCGGACTCGGCATCCGTCACCGCCAGTGCCGTACCTCACATCGGCGTCCGCGCCATGAGCTTCCCAGACACCCAACACGGCTGGATCGTGGGTCAGGGTGGCTTCATCTCAGCGACATGCGACGGCGGTCAGACCTGGTTCCGACAGTACGCCTCGACGTCGGCCGACCTGAGGGACGTGGTCTTCGTCGACCGGCTGAACGGCTGGATCGCAGGCGAGGCCCCTGGTGTCATCCTCAGGACGGTCGATGGCGGCATCCACTGGGAAGTCGTCCGCAACGTCGCAGAAGAGTCGTTCACCCGCGTCGCCTTCGCCGACCGCTCCAACGGCTGGCTCATCGGCGTGGACGACGATGCGGCCGTCGTCTGGCATACCTCCGACGGTGGACTGACCTGGGGCCGCCAGAATCCGCTCACCCCCAGCATCGGACTGAGGGACACGTACACCGCGCTCGCGTGCTCCGACGCCTCCAACGTCTGGGTCGCGTACGGGGAGGGCGGTGAGGACGCCGCGGAACCCCTGCATGTCTTCCGAAGCATGGACGGCGGCGCCACCTGGCAAGAGGTCGCGGACGGCTCCGAGCTTCCGGCCGATCAGCGGTACTTCTCACGCATCGATGACATCGCCGCGATCGACAGCGATTCCGCGTGGTTGTGTGGGCAGTACTTCGGGACCGTGCACACGGCCGACGGCGGAGCCACCTGGACCGTCCAGCGTGAGAACTATCGGTACGATCTGCGGACCCGCCGCATCGAGATGCTCGACGTTCACCGGGGCATCGCCGGAGGCCCCGTTGTGATCACCGATGACGGTGGTAGCTCGTGGGAAAGCCGCGACCCGGAGGGACCACTCACTGCGACACACTCCATCGAGGGCGTCGCTCGTCCGTCGGCATCTACACTCTACGCTCTCGCTCGTCACGGCAGGTCGTACACCGGTGAGGAGATGCCCGAGTACTTCGTCAGTACATCGGATACAGGGCAGACGTGGGGCTTCCGAGAGGTGGACCGCGGCAACATCACCTTCCTCGGGGGCAAGACCCGCTACGACACCGCCATCGAGATCTCGCAGGCGGCGTTCTCCTCGGCCGACACCGTGCTGCTCACCACCGGACGGATGTACCCCGATGCGCTCGCGGCCTCCGGTCTGGCGGGCCACTACGACGCACCGATCCTGCTGACGGATCTCACGCTGCCGTACGGCGTGATCAGCGAGATCGAACGTCTCGGAGCGAGCAAGGTGGTCATCGTGGGAGGCCCGGGGGCCGTTCCGGAGGCGATCGAGACCCAGCTTCGCGCGGAGTTCGACGTCGATCGCATCGGGGGCGGGGATCGCTACGAGACCGCCCGACTCGTCGCCCAGCACCTGCACGAGCTCGGCGCCGATACTTCCGAGGTGTTCGTCACCCGCGGCGACGAGTTCGCGGACGCGCTCTCCGCCGCCGCCTATGCCGCCGGCCAAGAGATGCCGGTACTCCTGGTGCGCTCCGACGCCGTCACAGACCACACACACGCCGCGCTCGAGCACATCGACGCGGAAGACGCCATCGTGATCGGAGGGACGGGCGCGGTGAGCGGCTCCGTGGCCGCCGACGTCTCGAGTGTCGTCTCAGGGCGCGTGATCCGTCCGGCGAACGGCTCGGATCGCTACGTGACTTCCTCGATGCTCGCCGAGTACGCGACCGACCGCGGGTGGGCGGGCTGGCAGCACCCCGGGCTGGCCACCGGAGCCCTATTCCCGGACGGTCTGGCCGGCGGCGCCGCGCTCGGCCAGACCGGGCAAGTCGGCATGCTGGTACGCCCGGACAGCCTTCCTCCGACCATCGCCGACGCCATCCGGTCCCATCAGTCCACCGTGGAGGGGGTGTGGATCTTCGGCGATCGCACCGGCGCAGTGCAGGACAGCGTGGCGAACGCGGTGGGGCGGATAGTGGCGCGGTAGCTGATGATTCGCCATCCCGTCGACTCGGCGCTATGATGTTCCACGTTCACATCCGAA
>CAYOSP010000059.1:0-1862 GCA_964406675.1 uncultured Eubacteriales bacterium
CGCCCGTCCTGGCGAGCTCTTCGGAGAACGCCTCCGCCATCGCTCCCAGGCGCAGGTCGTAGAGGCGTTCGATGGTGCGTGTCGTGTTCATGGGTCTTCCTCTCTCTCAGGCGTAGTAGTCGGGACCGCGCACGTTGTCATGCGGCGGTCCGGGGGGAGCGGGCGCGGGGGTGAGCGGGACGGAGTCCAGCCCGGATTCGAGGATCGATCTGACGGATCGGTAGGAGCGGGCGCCGGCCGACAGGGCCCGGCCCGCCGCGTGCTCCACCCGCTCCTCGCCGTACGCGTCGGCCAGCCGCACGATCCCGAGGCAGCTGCGGTACCCGAGTTCGGGATGCGGACGCGAGGCCATGATCGCCTCGGCCAAAGACGCGGTCTTCGGGCCTATCCGCGCCGCTCGCGAGGCGATCCGCGCCGGCGTCCAGGCCGCATATTCGCGGTGCTTGGCGGGCATGTGCTCTTCGGCCGTGCTCGACCCGCCCGCCTTCATCGAACGTGGGTGGAGTGCTGCGCGCTCCCCTTTGTGCAGGATCTCGACGCATCCCTCGTCGAAGACGACCTCCACCTCCTCGCGGGCGAGATGGTAGGGCACCGAGTAGAAGTGCCCGTCGAGCTCGACGTGGTAGTCGATGCGGACACGGGCCGTCTTGCGTGTCCGGTACAGGTAGGGCTCCTTCGGCAGCGGGCGCAACGCGGGCGCCTCGTACTCGTCGAAGACGCGCTTCCTCGAGCCGGGAAGCGACGTGAAGGGCCGCGCGTTGAGGCGCTCCAGGAGCGAGGCGATCGCTTCGTTGAGCTCGGCGAGCGAGAAGAAGGTGCGGTCGCGCAGCGGGGCGAGGATCTCTCGGTACGTGACGAGCACGCCGTTCTCCACCTTGGCCTTGTCCCGCGGCTTCCTCGGTCGCGCGGGCAGCACCGCGCAGCCGTAGTGGGCGGCGAGCTCGGCGTACGGTGCGTGCAGCACCGGCTCGTAGCGGTCCGCTCTTCTGACCCCGGTCTTCAGGTTGTCGCACACGAGGAGCTCGGGAACGCCGCCGAAGTGGGCGAGAGCACGGCAGTGAGCGGCGAGGAAGGCGGTCGTGTCCTGCTCGAGCGAGGCCTCGGCGTACGTGTAGTTGCTCGCACCGAACACGGCCACGAACAGATGGGCGTCTGAGACTCGCCCGCTCGCGGCGTCGAGCACGGGGACGGTGTCGCCCGCCCAGTCCACGAACAGCTTCTCGCCGTAGGCGTGCTGCTGGCGCATGACCACGTCGATCTTCTTCTCCCAGGCCCGGAAGCGCTCGCAGAACCAGCTGTATCCCCAGCCGTCCGGCACCTGCGCCCGGTACTCGGTCCACAGCAGCTGCAGCGTCACGTGCTTGCGGGAGAGTTCCGATCGGACGTGGGCCCAGTCGGGTTCGCGTGGGTCCGTCTCGCCTCGTGCGCGGTCGCGATACAGCCGGCACTCCAGTTCGGCGTCGGGAAGCTCTAGGGCCTCCTCCCATGTGAGCCCCGCCATCCGCAGCCGGCCCGAGACGTCCGAGACGGTCGAGGCGGCGACGCCCAGGGCACGGGCGATCACCCGGTGCGACAACCCCGCCTCGTGCTTGAGACGCAGGATGTCTTTGGTCTTTCGCATGGACATTCTCCTGTAGGCCACCCGGCACTCCTCCTCGTCATTCGAGTCAACGAGTCAAGTGTCGCGGTGGACGGTCCATGCGTCGCTTCACACCTCTTGCCGATTCCGCTCGCCGAGCTGAAAGTGATCGGCTTGTCGTGGAATCAGCGATCGGCTTGCTCTGGAACAGGTGATCGACTTGAAACGGAATCAGTGATCGGCTTCAAGCGGAATGGGCGATCGACTTGAAGCGGAATACGCA
>CAYOSP010000060.1:0-1543 GCA_964406675.1 uncultured Eubacteriales bacterium
CCGAGCGACACCCCTCTTAAGGTATGGCGACCAGTCAGGCCGCGTACCGGATGACCTCGAGTTCCGCCTCTCCCGCGACGGTGGCCAGGATCTCGTCGACCCGGCGCATGACGGAGTCCTCGAGCAGGTACTCGCCGCAGTTCCCGCACTGGAGGACGGGGACGTCTTTCAGGATGACGATCGTGTGGTCCGACGTCTTGAACGGCAGGTCGGTAGTGACCGGCTTGAGATCGGCTCCGCAGACTCCGCACTTCATCGTGACACTCTCCTAGTCTTGAGGTCGTCCAGCCACTCGTCCTCGCTCGGACGATAAGCGGTGACGACTCTGACATTGTCTCCCGCGATGTCGGTCGCAAACAAGACGTGGACCGCATCACCAGCCGGCCGGGCGAGAACCAGGTAGCTCGGGAGGTACTTATCCTCCGGGTACGATTCGATGATCTCGAAGGTCCCCGACGAGCCCACGATGGTCTGACGGGAGACGGACCTGCTTACGAGCCGCATGTTGACATGGTACGTCCACAGGACACGGCCGCCGCCCACACACTCGCGGATGAAAGCGAGCGGGTCGTCCGGAAGTTGTCGTTCGCCGGTACTCAACGTGGCGGCAACCCTTCCCTTCTGTGCGTCGAACGTGTTTGCGCTTCACCTGCAAGATGAGGCCGATACGCCTCGCCTTGTCGAGCGTAGCTCGCACGCCTCATCTTGTCAGTGTGGAAGCGCGGGTTAGACGCACGCGAACCCCACTAGCCCAACTCGAAACGCTTCTCCAGCTCGCGCTTCAGGGACAAGACAGCAGCAACGTCTTCCTGTGACAAGGATTCGACGGCGGCCGCATCGCCGTGCCCCACCGCGTTCCTAAGGCTCCGCAAGCGCTGCATCTCCTGCGCAAGATTGGGCGGGAGATCCTCTTCGAGCGCCCACCAGATATTGCTGCGTGAACGGAACTGGGGTCCGATTCTCTTGACGACCGTCTCGTAGAGTTCTGCCCAGGCGGTCAAAAGCTCCCATACCAGGCCGGCACCGGATCGGGAAGTGGACGGCAAGGACGGCTCTTGTTCAAAGAGGTTCGTGAACAGCAGACGTGCGAGTTCGCCGTAGACCTGGACCTTGGCACGTTCCACCGTGAGACCGTTGCCCTGGTGATACAGTTGGTTTCGCAAGCCGTGGAAGTACTCAAGCGATGCCAAGTCGATTCCTTCAAGACGTTCGGGAGCGTGCTGTTCGAGTGCCTCGAGCTGATCGAAGAAGCCATCGCCGATCTCACGCCGCTGCTTGAGGCTGAGGCCCGGTCCGCCGTGAGCTCTGCGTGGTTGGTTGAGATACGTCTTCAGCATCAACTCAACGGCGTTGTCGATGCTGATCATCGCAAGCCGACGGTCCACATCTCCGTCACGCTCCAGATGCTCAAGACCGTGAGCTAGAATCTCAGCCGGGCCATCGACCCATGGCTGGCTCATGACTGCCTCCCCACAACAGTGCACAGCAGTTGTGCCCAACGTCTTTGCGCTTAACCTGTATCCGAGGCCGCGTGCGGCCTCGA
>CAYOSP010000061.1:0-1529 GCA_964406675.1 uncultured Eubacteriales bacterium
TCGCGGTGCTCGGCGTGTTCGAGGCCGGCGCCGTCCGCGACCGTCCCGACGCGCTTGCCGAGGCCGAAGCCTGCGGCCGCGCACTCGCGGAGGCCGTACGGGGGGAGCCGCCCGCTACGTGACCTTCAGCCGCTCCGCTCCCACCTCGATACCGCGAGCCCGGCTTCCGTTTCGAGATCGGTAAGACCTGGCTTCGAGGGTGCCCGTAGCGTGTTCCCATGTGGTGAACGGCGGGATCGGCGGAAGCGCTCGCGCGCTTCGGATCGTACGCGGAGGAGGGACTGCTATGCTGAGGATGTACGATTATCGTACATGCGAGGGAGGCGTCCCGGTGGAGAGCGGAAACGTCGATCTTGGACGTGTCTTGAAGGAGTTGCGCGAGCGCCACGGCATATCCCTGCTCAGCGCGGCCAGGGCTCTGGGAACCGAGCGCCACGCGACGATCGCGGAGATCGAGTCCGGCAAGCGCAGGGTGACGTTCGACGAGACGGTGACGCTCGCTTCGTTCTATGGAGTGGGGGTGGGCGACGTCATGTCGGCGTTGAGTGGCGGGCAGGACACGGTGGAGGTCGAGGTGGCACTGCCTCGTGCCGCTGAGGAGGTGAACGAGGCGGACCGTCTCGCGCTCGCTCGTCTCGAGGGCTTGGCCCGCGAGTACGCCCGGCTGAAGCGGGTGGCGGGAGAGTGAGCAGGACACTCGTGATACGCGCGACGACACGCGCGGCGGAACAGCGGGGCGCTCTGGGGATAGGTGATGAGCCCATCCTCGGATTGCGCGACCTGCTCGAACGCGAAGGCCTGCTCGTGTACGGGACCCGCGTCGACGGAGGGTCGCTCTCGGGCTGTTTCGCCGTCATCGGCGACGACGACTGGATCATGGTGAACACGGCGCACACCGTCGGCAGGCAGCGCTTCACGCTGGCCCACGAGTACTGTCACGCGTTGGAGCATCACGACCGTGGGCTCGTCGTGTGCACGCGCGAGAAGTCCCCGCACGAGGTCTACGCGGATGCCTTCGCGGCGGCCTTCCTCATGCCCTCCGACCCCACCGAGCGATTCTTCGCCGCGGGGGTGGCGTCGGGTGCGGGGATAGACGCGCGGCGGGTGATCGAGTACTGCCACGTCTATGGGGTCAGCTTCGAAGCCGCGGTGTATCGGCTCCACAACCTCCGGCTGTTGACCGCGCGTGAGCGCGACGACCTTCTCGACGAGCGGCCGGTGAGACTCGCCCGTGTCCTCGGCTACGACCCTTCGGATCCCTCAGGTCCATTCTTCCGCAGTGGACCGGGTGATGGGGATGAGGCGGGCGGGCTGCCGCGAGCGTATCGGGCGGCGGCACTCCAGGCATACGAGGGCGGACGGATCTCTGAGTCGAAGTTGGCTTCCCTGTTCGGCATGGATGTCGACGATCTCGACGACATCCTGTCCCCCGACGAGCCGGACGAGGTCCCGATTGTGTCATGAGGAGGACATCGTCCTCGACGCGTGCACGGTCATCGACTTCTGTGGTCGGACCGCCCGTCTCGACC